>CBINOO010000020.1:0-45038 GCA_966252305.1 uncultured Acidimicrobiia bacterium | reverse complement strand
CGCAGAAGTACTGGGCGGAGTCGCTGAGCGACACCAACACGATCAGGCACAGCAACGTGTAGGGCCCGTAGATGACATGCACCCAGCCCAGCGCGCCCAGCGGCACGCCGACATACACGGGCGCCATGAACATCACGCCCGCGCGCGTCAGTGTGGCTGGAGAGGGCGCGCCGGAGGCCAGCGCAACAAGGCCGGAGCCCAGGATGACCGCGAGCACCATCGGCCCCAGTGGTCCACCGGTGAG
The DNA here is from genome assembly GCA_966252305.1 of uncultured Acidimicrobiia bacterium. Taxonomy (GTDB): domain Bacteria; phylum Acidobacteriota; class Vicinamibacteria; order Vicinamibacterales; family SCN-69-37; genus SYFT01. The sequence continues at coordinate 44,794 of CBINOO010000020.1, read as the reverse complement.
TGTCTCGTGCGAAAGCGCCATGGCCACACAGAGGACCACAGCACCAGTGACCGTGACAGGCGTCGAGACCGGAGCTCCCAGCGCGCGCGAGAGGCCGGTCAGTTCGGCAGCGGCCACGGCCGTGGCCAAGGCGGCCAGCGCGATGCCGCCCCACCACGGTGCGGCAAACAGTGCGGCGACGAGGATCGCCACCAGCACGAGGGCGCTCAGGACACGAGCCACGTGTTACTTGAGCGCTCCGACCGCGTCGGAACTCACCGCGCCATACCGGCGATCGCGTTTCTGATACTCGGTGACGGCCTCGAGCAGGTGTCGCGCACGAAAGTCGGGCCAGAGCGTATCGGTGACCCAGATCTCCGCATACGCAATCTGCCAGAGCAGGAAATTGCTGACGCGCATTTCGCCGCTGGTGCGGATGAGCAGGTCCGGGTCGGGTTGCCCGGCGGTGGACAGATATCCGGCAAAGCGATCTTCATCGAGCGCCTCGGGGGCAACGCCCTCACGCAGTGCGGCGCGCGCGGCTTCGACGATCTCAGCGCGTCCCCCGTACGACAGCGCGATGTTGAAGATCATCCCGGTGTTGCCTGCGGTGCGCGCCTCGGCGGCCTGCAGCTCCTCGCGCACGTCAGCGTTGAGGCGATCGAGCTGGCCGATCACATGAAACCGGATGTTGTTGCGCAACAGTGTCCGCAGCTCGGCGCGCAGGTAGTGACGGAGCAGGCTCATGAGCGCGGTCACCTCGGTCACCGGGCGCTTCCAGTTCTCCATCGAAAACGCGTACAGCGTCAGCACCGACAGCCCCAGACGCGCCGACGTCTCCACCGTGTCGCGCACGGCCTCGATCCCGGCTCGGTGGCCTTCCACACGCGGCAGGTGACGCGCGGCCGCCCACCGGCCGTTGCCGTCCATGATGACGGCCACGTGGCGAGGCAGCCGGTCGAAGTCGATTTTCCTGGCGAGTGCCTCGTCAGCGGATCCGGGCGGCACCGCGGCCAGCACGTCTGCGAGGGCCATATCGGAAGTCTAGCACCCGGGCGGATAGTCCACCGACACGAGCGTGAGCCCGTGTGGAGGGGCGGTGTCACCCGCCGCGCGGCGGTCCCTGGCGGCGATGATGTCGGACATTGCGGACGCGGGACGCCGGCCGGCCCCGACATCCACCAGCGTGCCCACGAGAATCCGAACCATGTGCCGCAGGAACCCGGTGCCATGTACATCAAAGACGACTTCGTCCCCAGCCGACACCACGCTGAGACGGGTGACCGTACGCTCACAGTCAACCACCTCGGTGCCGGTCGCCTGGAACGACGAGAAGTCGTGTGTGCCGACCACGGCGTCCGCTGCGGCGCGCATGGCATCGACGTCGAGCCGCCCGGGAAGATGCCACTGAAACCATCGATGAAACGGACTCGCCACGGGTCCGGTCACGATCTGATACCGGTAGGTCTTGCCGGTGGCGGCAAATCTTGCGTGAAACTCAGGCGCGGCATCGGTCACCGACAACACACGAATGTCGAGCGGCAGGCGGGCGTTCAACGCGCGCCCGACCGCCGCCGCGTCGTGCGCGCAGTTGACGCGCACGGACGCCACCTGGCCCTGGGCGTGCACACCGGCATCGGTCCGCCCCGCGCCGGTCACAACGGGGGCGACGCCCAGCAGCGGCACAAACGCGTCTTCAAGCGCTGCCTGAATGGTGGGGCCGCCGGCCTGACGTTGCCATCCCTGATACGCGGTGCCGTCGTAGGCGATCACACACTTGAGCGTGCGCTCACTCACGATTCCCCTCGATACGCGCGAAGACACCTGGACGCCACCGCGGGCCACGTGAAGTCGCGTTCGACTTTCGCGCGCGATGCCGCGCCCTTGCGCCGCAGCCCGTCCTCATCGGCCAGCGCGCCGGCCAGCGCCGCGCGAAGCGCGGGCACGTCACCGGGCGGCACGAGCCAGCCGGTCTGCTCGTCGACGATCTCGGGCAGGGTGCCGAGCCTCGCTCCCACCACCGGAGTGCCACACGCCATCGCTTCCAGCGACGAGGTCACGCCGCTGTCGACGAGCGACGGCAAGGCAATGACCGCGGCGGATTGATACAACCTCACGACATCCGCATCGGGCAGGCCGCCGTGAAATGTGACCCGCTTGCCGGCCGCCATCGTCCGCACACGCTCGACGTAGGCGGGCTCACCATTCCCCACCACTTCAAGCGTTGCGTGGTCGGGCAACGCCTCGATGAGCAGGTGAAGCCCCTTGCCTTCAAAGAGGCGCCCCACGTACAGCACCCGTCCGGGCACGCGCGCCACGGCAGGATCCGGACGAAACGCGACGGCATCCACACCGCTCGAGATCACGGTCACCGGTCGCGTGATCCACGGGCTGAGCGCGCGATTAAATTCCGAAATCGGCAGGAACCCGGTCATCAGGTTCGACATCGGGATGTATCGGGACGGGCGCAGGCCGGCCCCCCCGGCCAGGTCGGTCAGAAACGTGCGCTTGCCCAGCAGCGCGCCCCACAACATCGCGAAGTCCGTGACGATCGTGCGCGGCTGCAGGACGTGCACGACATCACATCGGCTCAAGCCGGGAAGATGCGCCACGCTCAGCGGATTCACGACACCACCCGGGTACGCGAGCACGCGGCAGTATCGAAGGGTGAGTGGCCCAACCGTGGTGGTCTTCGGCTGTCTCGCAAACGTGAAGAGTGTGGTGTCGACCTGCTCCGCCAGTGCCTTGGCCAGCTCAAAGGCGTACCGTTCTCCGCCGGCGATCACCGAATCAGTGTCAAACGAGGTCGGCATCACCAGGCCGACCCGCCGGATCGCGCGCGGCTCGCTCACGGTTTCCAGTGCACCGACGGCAGCGGCACGAGAAAACGCGTGCCTCCCTCGATCAACGCGGTCTCCCGGGCGATGAAACCGTCCACGAAGCTGTACGGCAACACGAGCAGGGCATCCGGCCTGGCGGCGCGCAACGTCGCCTCATCCACGATGGGGATGTCGCTGCCGATCAGGAACTTGCCCAGCTTGAAGGGATTGGCATCGGCCGCGTAGGGCAACTCACGCGAGGACAATTCGCAATACTGCAGGATCGTGTTGCCCTTGGTGGAGGCGCCGTAGACCCAGATGGACTGCCCTGCGGCCCGGACGCGATCCACTTCAGCGCGCAGCGCGTCACGCGTCTCCGCCACACGCACTCCAAACTGCCGCCAGGTCTCCGCATCGGTCAGGCGTTGGGCGCGTTCGGTGGCCAGCAACTGTTCGAGGCGGACGGTTCGACCTGTCGCCTGCGCCTGATGCCGCACGAACACGCGATAGCTGCCGCCGTACACGTCATTCAGCGACGCGTCAACGATCGCAAGTCCCGCCTGGGTCAGGACACGCTCGAGCGTCTCGATGCCGTAGTAGCCCGCGTGCTCATGCACGATGTTGTCGTACATGTTCGTGTCGAGCATCGCGCCGGCGTAGGCCATCTGGATGATCCAGGTGCCGTCGGGCGCGAGGACAGCCGCGGCGTCACGGGCAAACGTGACCGGATCATCGAGGTGGTAGAACATCGCGATGCTGAAGATCAGTCGCGCCTTCGGAAGGCCAAACGACTCATACCGATCCCGCGTGAAGTAGCCCCGGGCATGGTGCAGAGCCGGATCCGCGAAGACGAGCTGGATGTTCTTCGCCGCATCGATGCCCGCCAGCACCAGTCCGCGACCGGCGAACATCGACAGCAACGTGCCGTCGTTGCACCCGATGTCGAGCACGACATCGCCGGGCGAAAGGTCACCGACGCGATCGCCGTCGGCCGCCACGTCGGCCAGGACCGCGCGCATGCCGCTGTTGGTCGAGCTCTGATACGGATAGGCGGCGTACATCTCGCTCAGGTCGAGATGGTGCCCCATCTGCAACAGTCCACAATGCGCGTCGGACTCCTGCCGGCACACGACGAGGTCCATGGGGTACCGCTGCAGCGTGTCGCGGTAGTTGAGGTCGGTCGGAAAGATCGAGGACAGGTACTGCGCGCCGAGATCGAGACACGGCTCCAGGGCGGTGTTGCCGCACACGCGGCAGCGGGTCGTACGGGGAGCGTCGGCAATCATGGCGTGAGGCGAGCCTCCATCAGGCGCTGGGCGAACGGGATGACGTCGGCCGCTGACGGCCAGGACGGGTCGGGCGTCACCACGGTCTGGTTCTCCACCGGCCCATCAAACATCGTCTGGCGCCCCAGGGCGCAGGCGACGTCGGCGAGGCTGATGGTGTCGCGCGCGCCGACTTCCACCAGGCCGCGGGCATCGAGATGTGCGGCGACCCACTGCGCCGCAAACTCCACCGGCGTGAACGCATACCGACTGGCGCCATCCACGTACACCGGCGCATCGTTGACAATGTCGATGATCGCGCCCTTGCCCATGGTCTCGCCGTAGAGGGCTGTCAGGCGCACGACCAGCGCGTCAGGACGCTCACACAACACCTCGGCGGCGGCCTTGTGGCGGCCGTAGACGGTGTCGCGTTCGGTGCGCGCCGAGAGGCTGCTGATCTGGACGAAGGCGCCGTATCGCCATCCGTAGACCAGATCCGCCGTCTTGCCCACCGTCTCGGTGAAGTCGTCGGCTGGATGGGTACGCGCCCAGAATCGCCGTGACGGCATCGCGGAGTTCACCACCACATCCCAGGTGTCGTGTTTGGCCGAGCCGTAGCCGGCGCGGGTCACCCCGGCAACGTCATGCCCAGCGCGCGTGAGCGCCGCGACCAGCGCGGTACCGAAGAACCCGGCAGCGCCGACCACGGCAATACGGAGTCCCATCGGCCTCAGGTCGGGATGAGATCTTCGCGGACGATGGGGGGATTGCAGTCATCCCATCGCTTCGACAACATCGCGATGGCGGTCACGGGTGTGATCGCGTAGAACGCGTGAGACACGCCCATCGGCGTCCGCACACACATGCCTTTGCCCATGTGAATCAGGCGCTGACCGTCCGGCGAATCGGGGTCGCGGCTGACCATCGCGCCTTGCCCTTCCACGATGAGGAAATACTCGTGGAACTCCGGGTGGTAGTGGTTGCCGCGGGTCTTCCCGGGCTGGAAGTAGAGCATGTTGAACTCCACGATGGCGTCCTGGGGCAGCCAGGTGAAGATGCCGCCACGGCCATCGCTGAGCGTCAACAGGTTGCAGCTGGGGTACAGGATTTCCTGTTTCGCCATGCCGCTACTCTATAACGGCCGTCAGGCGCGTGAACCGGGTTTCACGATCGGCTGCCCCGCCTGGCACAGAGGGCAGGCGTCGGGTTCGTAGGTCGGCAGAGACAACTGCACGAGCGAGCGATACGGCACACCCAGGTCGGACGTCCCGTCGCTGCGATCGATGATGCTGCCGGCGCCCACGACGGTGGCCCCGCTCGGTTGGGCCACCACCACCGTCTCGCGTGTGGACTTGCCGGTCGTCACGACATCTTCAATGATGACGACCCGGTCGTCGGGTGACAACGTGAAGCCGCGGCGCAACGTGAGCGTGCCGTCCTGACGTTCGGCGAAGATCGCGCGGACGCCCAGGGCGCGTCCCACCTCGTGGCCGATGATCAGGCCGCCCATGGCCGGCGACAGGACGACGGTCGGTTGTAGATCCCGGAGGGCGTCAGCCAGCGCGCGACCGAGCGTTTCCGCATGACGTGGATGCTGCAGCACGAGCGCGCACTGCAGATAGCCGGAGCTGTGGAGCCCCGACGACAGACGGAAGTGTCCTTCGTGCAGGGCGCCGGATTCACGAAAGAGCCCGAGGACGTCCACTCAGCGCACCTCTCGCAGTTCCGTCTCGAACAACTTCAGGATGCGCTTGTATTCGTCGGCCCAGCTGGTCTCTTCCGTGAAGCCGTGGTTCTCAACCGGGTATCCCACCAGATCCCAGTTCTCCTTGCGCAGTTCGATCAGGCGCTGCGCGAGGCGCACCGAATCCTGGAAGAACACGTTGGTATCGACCATGCCGTGCAACATGACCAGCCGTCCCTTGAGCCCCTCCGCAAAGTAGATGGGCGAGCTGCGGCGATACGCCTCCGGGTCGGTTGCGGGTGTGTTGAGGATGTTCGATGTGTAGCCGTGGTTGTAGTGCGCCCAGTCGGTGACCGGTCGCAGCGCTGCGCCGGCCTTGAAGACGTCCGGCGTCGTGAACATCGCCATCAACGTGATGAACCCGCCGTAGCTGCCGCCATAGACGCCAATCCGCTTCGGGTCGACTTTTTCGGCCGTCGCGAGGTACTTCGCTCCGTCGACCACGTCTTCGAGGTCCTTGCCGCCCATGTGCCGATAGATCCCGGTGCGCCAGTCACGGCCGTACCCCGAGCTCGCCCGGTAGTCGGGATCGAGCACCACGTACCCCTTCGACGCGAGCAGGTTGTGGAACATGTACTCGCGGAAGTAGGTCGACCAGTACTTGTGCGCGTTCTGCAGGTAACCGGCGCCATGCACGAAGATGACGGCCGGTTTCTTCGGATCGCGCTTCGCCCCAATCATCTCCGGCGTGAACAGACGCGCGTAGACGTCCTGCCCATCACGGGCCTTGTAGGTGATCACCTTCGGGTCGATCCACTTGAACGACCGCCATTCGTCGGTGGGGGTGGTCGTCACCTGCTGCGCGGCGGCGCCAGGCGTCATCGGCATCACGTGCAACTCGGGCGGCTTGGTGCTGTACGAATGCACCAGCGCGATGTGCTGTTCGTCGGGCGACAGGGTGACCTGATTGTCACCGGTCATCGAGGTGACTTTGGTGCGCGCGCCTCCGGTGACCGGCATCGTGTAGAAGTGCCGCTCGCCGGGGTGGACCTCATTGGTCGTCAGGAAGATGCGGCTGCGGTCCTTCGAGAGTTCAGCCGAGGTGACTTCCCAGTTGCCCGACGTCAGCGCGGTCGCCTGCGGTTGCGCGGCGGACGCGTCCATCAGATAGAGGTGGTTGTAGCCGGATTCTTCCGAGAAGAACACGAAGCGCCGGTTGTCGGGCAACCAGGCAATACCCGCGCTTCCCTGGGCGCCGCCAATCGACTGCTGCCGCACCCAGGCATCGTCGCGCAGCGTGTAGATCGGCGTGGCCGCACCGGTCGCCGGGTCGACCTTCACGAGCCAGCGGTTCTTGTTGTCCTGGGCTGTCAACGGGACCACGGTGAAGTTGCCGTCGGCGGATTGATCCGGCGAGCCCCAGTTGACCGTGCGGCCGGTCGGCTTCGCATCAGCCACGGCCGTGTAGTCGGTGCCGGCAAACGACGCGGCGTCCGCCCAGACCGAACGGTTCTCCTTCAGATTCAGGACCGCGAGCTTGCGCACGGCGAGGTTGTCGCCGACGTTCGGCCGGCCTGGGATCATCTCCGGATACGCGGAGGCCGTGACGTAGTTGGGCGTGTCCTGACCGCGGGCCGGCACCTCGGGCTGTTCGTTCACCGTGATCCAGACGAAGCCCTCATCTCCGGACAGCTGCAGGTCGATCACCGACTGACGCGCGGCCAGTTGGAACCTGGCGATCGGTTCCTGCGCGTCACCACCCTGCGCGCCGCCACGACCACCACGGCCTCCGCGGCCGCCCTGGCCGCCGCCACGGCCCTGTTGCTGGCGGATGAACTCGATCAGCCGGGCCTCTTCGAGTCGCAGCAGCCGCTGCGCCTCGGTTTCCTGGGCACCGCCCTGGCGCCCCCCGGCCCCGCGCCCACCGGCGCCACGCCCGCCGGCGGCGCCTGTCGCCGGTGCCGCATCGGCAGACACGATGTCGGTGAGTTGCACAAACGACGGGCCATCGCCGGTGGCCTCAAGTGACATCAGATACAGGTTGCCGTCGCGGGTGAAGGTGACTGCCGTGTCACGACGCACCCATCGCGGATTGGACTCGGCGGCTGCCGTGCGCGTCAGCTGGCGCCGCGCGCCCGAGCCGACTTCGTAAATGACGACGTCGCCCCCCTCGACGGTGAGCAGGCGTCGTCCGGCCATGTCCGGACGGCCGGTCTGGGGGGTGTCCAGATCCGCAGCCTCCCCTTGCGTGAGTTCGCGGAGTCCCGTGCCGTCACGGTTCACGACAAACGTGCCCGAGCGCTCCTCTCCGGCCTTCTGCCAGGAGAAGTAGATTTTCGAGGAGTCTTTCGACCAGCGGACGTTGCTCGGGGAATTGCCGACCAGCGCCGGTCCCCGCATGATCGAGTCGATGGTCAGGGTCATCGCCGCCGGGCGCGCGGCGGGGGCTGGACGGGACTGGGCCACCAGGACCGAGGTGGCGACAAGGCCGGAGGCCAGGACAAGGAAAAGTCGGCGCATGGTTTGCATTCTCTTCATGAACGTCTGGGAATCCTGAGCGTAGGGCTCGTGGATGCTCCACAAACCGGGACAGACGCGTCCCGGAAGCGGGATCAACCCTCGGGCGCGTAGTATAGAACGTTTGCGAACCGGACCGGCATCCGGAGCGTCCTACTACGGGACCTCGTCCGCGAAAGAACACGTGATCTGGAGACAGCAACGATGATGCGCACTATCCGAACGACTTTCCTCCCGGGCCTGCTGGCCCTCACCGTGATCATTCGGCCGGACGCCGTCAGCGCGCAGACGCCGCAGGCCCCGCCGGCGCCCACCGGTCCGGTCATCCAGTTGACCATGGCCGAAGCCGAGCAGATGGCGCTGGAGAACAATCTGTCGCTCAAGGCTGACCGCCTCGACCCCGCCATCGCCGACGAAAACCTGGCCCAAGTGCGCGCAGCGTTTAATCCCAGCCTGGCGGCATCGTTCACTCGGAGCTCCTCGCAGTCGACGCCGAACAGTGCATATGAGGGCCGAAGCACTATCACAAGCAGTGACCTTGGAGGATCGATGACGGTCCAGCAGGCCCTGCCGTGGTACGGCTCTTCCTACCGGCTTTCATGGAACGCAGGCCGCTCGACCAGCGACGTGGCTGCCAACCCGTTCGACCCGAGACTGCGTTCGAACCTCTCACTGAACATCACGCAGCCGCTGTTGGCCGGCTTCCTGATTGACGGCAACCGGGCGAGCCTCGAAACCGCAATGCGAAACCGGACGATTGCCGACCTCCAGTTGGACGAGCGGATCGTCATTACCCGCTTCCAAGCGCAGCTCGCCTATATGAATCTCATCGCGGCGCGGAACCAGCGTGACGTGGCGCAGATCAACCTCGACATAGCGCGTCAGCAGCTCAAGGACAATCAGGCCAGAGTTGAAGTCGGCACGATGGCGCCGATCGATATCATCGAAGGAGAAGCCGAGGTCGCACGCAATGAGGAAGCGGTCATCCGCGCGGAGGCGCTGATCGCGTCCAGCGAGGACCAGCTGCGAGCGCAACTGCTCGACCCCAGCCGTCCCGACTACTGGCAGGTGCGTTTTGAACCCACCGACACGCCGACACTCACTCCGCAGGAGGTGGACGTCGAAGCAGCGGTCGCTGTGGCCCTGCGTGAGAGAACAGACCTCGTCGTGGCACGACGCACGATGGAAAACACCGACCTCAACATCCGCGTGACGAAGAACAGCATCCTGCCGCAGGCGAACCTGTCGTTCAACTACTCGGCCAGCGGCACGGGTGGCACACAGAATCAGTGGGACCTGACGAATCCGGCGAACCCGGTGCTCATCGGTTCGACCACACGCGGATTCTGGACGGTCGCGGGCGACGCGTTCCGGAACAACCTCCCGACGTGGAGCCTCGGCCTCTCGGTGTCCTATCCCATCGGCAAGAGCAGCACCGAAGCCAACCTGGCCCGGCAACGCATCGCGCGACAGCAGCAGGAGACGACTCTGCGCGCACAGGAACTACGTGTGGTGACCAGTGTTCGCGCCGTCGGCCGAGACGTGCAGACCAACTACCGGCGCGTACTCGTCACACAGAAGGCGCGTGAACGCGCCGAAGCACAGCTGCAGGCGGAGCAAAAGAAATACGCCGTTGGTCTTTCCTCGACGTTCACACTTCAGCAGCGTCAGCGTGACCTCGCGACTGCCCGCAACGCCGAAGTCAGCGCGACCATGGACTACAACCGCTCCTTGATCGAATTCGAGGCGATCCAGAAGGCGCCCGTCAGATAGGGTCTGCCGAAGTTCCGGAGTTCCGAGGTCCCGAAGTACCGAGGTCAACCCTTCGGCACTCCGGCACTCCGGCACTCCGGAACCCCGTAGAATGTCCGCGTGCCCCTGACGGCCACGGTCATCACCCTCAACGAAGCCCGGCACATTCAGGATTGCCTCGCCTCGCTGGCGTTTGCCGACGAGGTCATCGTTGTCGACAGCGGCAGCACGGACGGAACGCCGGAGCTGGCGCGGCAGGCCGGCGCCCGGGTGATCGAGCGTGCCTGGCCGGGGTATTCCGCTCAGAAAGATTTTGCCGCCAGTCAGGCGAGCCATGACTGGATCCTCTCGATTGATGCCGACGAACGCGTCACTCCGGCCCTGGCCGAGGAAGTCCAACGGACGGTCGCCGCGCCGGGGGACCAGGCCGGCTTCCGCCTGCCACGGGTCACATTCCACCTGGGCCGCTGGATCCGCACCACCGACTGGTACCCCGACTACCAGCTGCGCCTGTACGACCGCCGGCGCGCGCGCTGGGCGGCCCGCAAGGTGCACGAGTCGGTGACGGCCGAGGGGCCGGTTGGCCGCCTGCAGCACGACCTCCAGCACTTCGCCTACCGTGACATCGCGCACCACTTCGAAACGATGCAGCGCTACACGACGCTGGCGGCCGAGCAGATGTACGAGCAGGGACGCCGCGCGGGACTTGGCGCGCTGTTGTTGCATCCCCCGTTCGCCTTCCTGCGGAATTACGTGTTGAAGCGAGGTTTTCTCGACGGGGCACCGGGCCTGATCATTTCCGCCATGAACGCACACTACGTCTTCCTGAAGTTCGCCAAGCTGTGGGCACTGCAGTCCACGCACCGGAGCGCGGCCGCCGAGTGACATCCGTTCACGTCGACACGGCTCGCACCTGGCGCGGCGGCCAACATCAGGTCCTGTTGACGGTCACCGGTCTGTCGGGCATCGGCCATCCGGCCATCCTCATCGCACACGGCAGCGGCGAACTGCGCCGACGGGCGGCCGAGGGACTCCGGACCGCTGAGCTGAGTCCTTCAGGCGAATTCGACATTCAGGCCGCCTGGCAACTGCACAGACTGCTGCGGTCGTTCAAGCCGGACGTCGTGCACCTGCACGATCCCATCGGCGTCGCCATGATGGCGATGGCGTTGACGTTCCAGCCTCGTCTTCGGCCGCGTCCGCTGGTTGTGGCCTCACGACGCGTCGACTTCCACCTCAAACGCAACGCCCTCTCGCGCTGGAAGTACCGTCACATCGACGTATTCATCGCGGTCTCGAACGTGATCCGCAAGATGTTAATCGAAGACGGCATCCCCGAGGATCGCATCGAGGTCGTGCACGACGGCATACCAATTGGCGCAATCGACAAGGTCGAAGCCCTGGACGTGCACAAGGAACTGTGGCTCCCGCACGGCAGCCCGGTGATCGGCAACGTCGCCGCGCTGGTGCCGCACAAGGGGCAGAAAGACCTGATCGCCGCGGCCGCCAAGGTCGTGCGCGCCGTCCCCGACGCCCGATTCGTGATTCTCGGAGAAGGCGAGCTTCGCCCCGCGCTGGAACATCAGGTCAAGACGCTGGGACTTGAACGCCATGTGTTCCTGCCCGGCTTCCGGCACGATGTCCTCGGCCTTCAGAAGAGTTTCGACATCTTCGTGATGAGTTCCCTGACCGAGGGCCTCGGCTCGGCGATGCTCGATGCCATGGCATGCGGCACGCCGATCGTGGGCACCATCGCCGGCGGCATTCCGGAAGCGATCGAAGACGGCCGTACGGGCCTGCTCGTCAAGCCACACCATCCTGATGAACTTGCTGCCGCCATTGTCCGGCTGCTCAACGACCCGGCGCTGCGCCGCGACCTCGGCGCCGCCGCCAGGGCCAGCGTCGAGCGGTCATTCAGCGTCGAACGGATGGTGGAAGGGACGCTCGCCGTCTATCAGAGCCGCCTCGCCGCGCGACGCGTCTGAGCGAGGGGTTTGCACAACCCTCTGAGAGGACACTGCGAGTCGCCCTGCTTCGTCTGATAGCCGCAGTTGCCCATCATCGACAGGTGGCACAACGCAAAGTCGTAGCGCACCGGATCGGCGGGGTCCAGTCGCCGGAGGGCCGCGGTGATGTCCACCGCCATCTTCCATCCCGGCGTGACACGACGCGTCAGGCGCAGACACTTGCCGGTGCGTATCGTGTGTGTGTCGAGGGGAATGACCAGCTGCCCGGGCGAGGGCGACGACCACCCACCTGGATCAACACCGTCCGTCCGGACCATCCAGCGCAGAAACAGGTTCAGCCGCTTGCACGCGCCGCCTGATGACGGACGACTGAAGAAGAAGTACACGGGCGGCGCCGCCGGCACCACTCGCCCATACGCCGGACGAAGGTCGATGCCGCGCGCGCGCGTGGAAAACGACTCGAGCGATGCCGTGACGTCAGGAGCGGCAGGGTCATGCCCACTCGCGTAGTACGCCTCGAGCGAACCGCTCTGCTCCAGCATCTGTCGCAACATCCAGAGCAACGCCACGAGATCGCGTCCGCGAATCCATCGATGCACCAGCGGCAGCAACGGTGCCGCATGACGGCCGGGATCAAACGCGCGCACGAATGCCGCGGGTTCCGGACCGAGGACCCGGCAGACGGTTTCAATGGAATTGACGACCGACGTCACCCTGCCGAAGGCAAGGCCGGCAGCCACAAACGCGATGAGTTCACGATCGTCGAGACGGGAGTACCGACGCACCACCTGAATCGGGTCAAACGCCGATTCAGGATGATTAAAGGACTCGTACAGAACGTCGAGCCGCGCCCTGTCGAGCGGCATCAGAACCGGGTGATCGGCGTGCCCGACTCGCAGAGCGGACATCGCTCGGCGGCGAAGTTCTCGGGCGCTGGGTACTCGGCCAGGGCGACGTTCGGCACGCCGAGGTCCACCAGGGCCTCGAGACGGTCGCAGATCTGCGCCGTCGCGATTACGGAGCCGCCGGCCTCCTCTATCAGCGCCTTCGCACGTTCGAACGTCTTGCCGGTATTGCGCACATCGTCGACGAGCAGGACCCGGCGCCCCTTCACCACACCGCGGTAGAAGTCCCGAAGCACGAGGGTGCCGCGATCATCAATCGACAGCGGCGCGAAGTAGGACTGCGGGTGACTGAGCGGACGACGTCCGTCGATGAGGCCGGCCATCGTATGCGCCAGCAGCGCGCCGCCCATCACCGGACCAGATACCACCTCGGTCGACGCGATCACGTCACCAGGAATGGCATCAATCAGCTCCTGCGCCACACGCCAGATCGTCGACGGATGCTGAAACAGCCGGTGCGGATTGAGATACGCGCTGCCGTGAAAGCCATTGCCGTAGTCGAAGTGGCCATTGACCATCAGGACGCCGGCGGAGGTGAGCAGATCGAAAGCAGCCATCGTGGTTCGGGGTTTGGGGTTCCTGGTTCCTGGTGCTTGGGTTCGAGGGTTCAATGGTTCTACGGTTCAAGCGCTTAACGCTGCTGTGCCGGGGACGCCGGGGTTCACGTAAAGCACGCGGCCGCCGACGATGGTGGCGGCGGTGGCGCCGCGGAGGGTCCATCCATCAAACGGGGAGTTCTTCGACTTCGACACCAGCTCGGACGCGTGAATGGTGACCTCCGTGTCCGGCGCGAGGATGGTGATGTCGGCCGGGTCACCTTCACGCAACGTTCCGCCGGGCAGACGCAACAACTGCGCGGGGTTGCAGGTCAACAACGCCACCATCCGCGGCAACGAGATGATTCCCGCATGCACGAGCCGATCAAGGCACAACGGCACGCAGGTCTCGAGGCCGACAATGCCGAACGGCGCGCGATCGAATTCCAGCGCCTTCTCGTCCGCGTGGTGTGGCGCGTGGTCGGTGGCGATGACGTCAACCGAGCCGTCCCGCAGCCCCTCAATCATCGCGGCGCGGTCCGCCTCCTCACGCAGGGGCGGATTCATCTTGAAGTTGGTGTCATACCCGGTGCCCTGCATCAGCGCCTCGTCGTTGAGGACGAAATGATGCGGCGCCACTTCACAGGTGACCTTGATGTCGCGCGACTTGCCGTCACGCACCGCCCGCAGGGTCTGCCGGGCGCTCATGTGCGCGATGTGCACGCGGCCCCCGGTCAGCTCCGCCAGGCTGATGTCGCGCTCAGCCATGATCGACTCGGCGGCGCCGGGGATGCCGCGCAGTCCCAGCAGTCCGGAGACGCGCCCTTCGTGCGCCACACCTTCGCCCTTGAGCGACGGATCCTCGCAGTGCTCGATGATCGGCGCATCAAACATCGAGGCGTACTCGAGTGCCCGCCGCATGAGGAGCGCCGTCCGCACGGGATGCCCATCGTCGGTGAAGGCGACGCAGCCGGCCGCGTGCAGATCGCCCATCTCGGTCATCTGCTCGCCTTTCTGCCCCATCGACACCGCGCCAATCGGGTAGACGCGCGCCAGATTGGCTTCAGCGGCGCGCTTGAGCATGAACTGGGTGACCGACGCCGAGTCGTTGACCGGGCTGGTGTTCGGCATGCAGGCCACGCCGGTGAACCCGCCCACGACCGCGGACCACGTGCCCGTGGCAATCGTCTCCTTGTGCTCCTGCCCTGGTTCACGCAGGTGCACGTGGATGTCGATCAGGCCGGGAGTCACCACCCACCCTGCCGGCACTTCGACGACCTTCGCATCGCCCGCAGGTATGCCCTTGTCGATCCGGCCAATCCGGCCGTCAACGATGAGCACGTCGAAGTGCCCGTCCCGACCTGCCGCGGGATCAATCACCCGGGCGTTTTTCAGCAACAAGTTCTGTGTGCTCACGCGACGTCCTCACCTGCCAGCAGGTACAACACGGCCATCCGCACGGCAACGCCGTTGGCGACCTGATCCAGAATCACCGACCACGGCCCATCCGCCACGGCCGAATCAATCTCCACGCCGCGGTTCATCGGGCCGGGGTGCATGACGATGACGTCGGGCGCCGCGCGTTCGAGACGTTTCGGCGTCAATCCGAACAACGTGAAGTACTCACGCACCGACGGCAGGAACAACCCGTGCATCCGTTCATGCTGCACACGCAGCATCATCACGACATCGGCGCCGGACACCGCATCATCGATCGACGTCGTGACGTGAACGCCAAGCGACGACAGCCCCGCGGGAATCAGCGTCGACGGCCCACACGTCCGCACCTCGGCGCCCATCCGCGTCAGCAGCAGCACGTTGGAACGCAAGACGCGGCTGTGCAGCAGGTCGCCGATGATCGCCACTTTCAGGCCGGCCAGCCGGCCTTTCCGTTCGCGAATCGTGAGCGCATCGAGCAGGGCCTGCGTCGGGTGTTCGTGCGTGCCGTCGCCGGCGTTCACGATGCCGGCCCGGCAGATCTTCGACAACAGATGCGGCGCGCCCGAGGACGCGTGCCGGATGACGATCAGGTCCGGCGACATCGCTTCAAGTGTCCGGGCGGTGTCGGCGAGCGTCTCCCCCTTCGACACACTCGACCCGACGGCCGTGATGCCCATGGTATCTGCCGACAATCGCTTCTCGGCCAGTTCGAACGAGAGGCGGGTGCGCGTGCTGGCTTCAAAAAAGAGATTCACCACCGTCCGGCCGCGCAACGCCGGCACCTTCTTGATGGTGCGTGTGCCGATCTCCTTCATGGCCTCCGCCGTGCTGAGGATGAGGTCGATCTCGGCAGGGTCCAGGTCCGCGATCCCGAGCAGGTGTCGGCTGCGCAGTCGCGTGGCGGGTGCGGTCGTCATGACACCACCTCCAGGTCGTGCACTTCCACTTCATCCCGGCCATCGATCTCGGCCAGATGCACCTGCACGGTCTGCTGTCGTGACGTCGGCACGTTGCGGCCGACATAGTCGGCGCGAATCGGCAACTCGCGGTGTCCGCGGTCGACAAGCGCCACGAGCTGGATGGCGTTGGGCCTGCCGAAGTCGATCAGCGCATCGAGCGCCGCTCGAATCGTCCTCCCGGTATACAGCACATCGTCGACCAGGATGATCACGCGGCCGTCGAGCGAGAACGGGATGTCGGTGCGCCGAAGGATCGGCTGAGGACCAACCTGATGTTTCATCAGGTCATCACGATAGAGGGTGATATCGAGCGAGCCGGTGGGTACGGTCAGGCCACCAGCGTCCCGGAGGTTGGCAGCCAGCCGTTCGGCCAGCGGCACTCCGCGGGCGCGAATGCCCACCAAGGCCAGATTGTCGGTACCGCGATTACGTTCGAGGATTTCGTGCGCGATGCGCATCAGGCTTCGCCCGATGCGATCGGCGTCCATGACGACGGGCATGTGTGTCTCCTTTGCGGCCTCGCAGGACCGCGTTAAAGGGCCGAGCCAGTGTAGCGTACGCGCCGCCCGATCAGCGCTCGTGCGACGAAATGAACGTCAGGGGGTGCTCGCGCCTGAAGGCGCGCGTGAACAGGTCGGTGCGCGCATACCCATCCATGTCGCGTCCGACAGGAATGCCGAGGAAATACAGGACGGTCGGCGCCAGATCGACAACCGATCCACGGGGAAGGTCGGTATGCACGACGTCTCGGCCGTACGCGATGAGGAATCCATCGGGCGCGCCTTCGTGGGACCCGGTCAGGTCCGGTTGTTGCAGCAGGCGGGCGAGCAGCCGCTTCGGCGCGCTCACCGCTTCCATGCCGAACCCGGACATGACCAGCAGCAGGTCGCCCGGCCGCAACTGGTCGCGGGCACGCCCAACGCTCGCGTCCAGCTGCTGATAGGCGGCGTCGACGATGGCGGCATCACCGACTCGACCGCCGGCGGGCCTGACGGGATCCACGGCGTTCCAATGTGGATGCGAGACCACGTCCACGCCGGTCAGGCGCAGCGCCGACACGTGCGGCGAAAAAAACGCGTCGAGCCGCGCCGCGACCTCCTGGTACCGTCGATCCCAGCCGGCCCGCAGGTCATCATCAAAGGTCAATTCCGCAGGCGCGGCCGCGCCGACCGGATCACCCGCGGCTTCGGTATCCCGCTCGAAGACCTCGCGCGCAATCTCGACCGCGCTGGTTGGCACACCCGCTGCCGATTCGGTCAGGCGCAAGGGCGAACTGAGACCCGCGTGGAACTGACCGCTGATCAGGTAGCCACGAGAGAGCTCGGCCGGAAACGTCAGCGGCCAGCGCACGATTCCGGACGCCAGGCCATAGTCGGCGGCGATCTGCCAGAACGGACGCGCGCGCACGTCATCCCGCGTGCGCCGCACCGCGGTGACGTATTGCTGGTAGACCAACGCGTACGCGAAGCAGTAGTCGGGCAACAGGTCAACCGCGTCGGCATCGTCGGGTGACACGCGAAATTCGGCGTTCGACCGGACGCCGTTTCCGGCGGGATATCGCCCGGTCGCCGCGGCGGTCCACACCGGCTCGGCCTGCGTCGGCTTGAGGGTCGCCAGGTTGATGACGGCGCCACGGTCGAGCACGCGGCCGATATTGGGGAGGCGGCCTGCCGCCACCTGCTCGCGAATGACGCCGAGGCTGGCGCCGTCAACCGCAACGATCCGCACACGCGGGGCCACGGACGCGAGCACACCTGACTGCTGGGCTGACGCCTCCGTCGGCTGCGGCGAGGGCGGCACGACCGGCACAGGCGGCTGGCCCGGCCCTCGAATCCACAGCGGCGCCACCACCGAGGCGAGCAGCGTGATCGCCAGCAGGACTCCGGCGGGTCGACTGCCCTTGCGTCCAAACGAATACCGGACGACGGCAATGACGACGAGGGTGAGGGCGCAGATCGTGGCGGCGACCGCCGCCAGTTGCATGGTCTGCGCAGCCGAGTTGCCGAGTACCGCGCGAAACCCCTGGAAATTGCCCCACGTGATGACGGCGGACGCTGCGGCCAGCGCGGCGCCAACCCACGCGAGCAGTCGCACACTGAGCCAGCCCGGGCGCAGGGCGCGCCCCAGCGACACCTCGAGCAGCAGCAGGCCAAGCAGCAGCCCGATCGAAAGGTGGACCCCGTAAAACGACAACAGCGCGCCAAACCACCGCGCAGTCGTGGCCGACAACGCCGGCACCTGCGGGTTGATCAACAACACGATGACCAGCAGATACAGCGCGCCAAGCACACCGCCGGCGATGGCGTTGGTGAGCAGCCGCAGGAAGCGCATGGCCCTCATGGTACGTCGTATACACTTGCGTGGATGCCCGTCGACGTGCCGGCCGTCGTGATCAGCAACACGCGGCTCTCTTCCGACTACAACGTCCTGGCGCTCGACGCGCCTGAAGTCGCCACCGCCGCCGCCCCAGGACAATTCGTGATGATTCGCACCGCCCGCGGACTCGATCCGCTGCTGCGACGCCCGTTTTCGATTTTCGAAATCCTCCGCGATGCCGACGGGCGCACCACCGGGCTGAGTCTGCTCAACAAACGCGTCGGCGTGGGGACCGGCCTGTTGTTTGATGCGCGCCCGGGCGACACGGTCAGCTGTCTCGGCCCGCTGGGGCAACCCTTTGTCCCAGTGGATCCGCCGGCGGAAGCCTGGATGGTGGCCGGCGGCGTCGGGCTGGCGCCCTTCGTCACGCTGGCCGAAGCGCTGCGCGCGAAGGGTACGTCGATGACGCTCTTCTACGGCGGCCGCAGCGCGCGCGATCTCTATTACGCCGATTGGTTCGCCGCGCAGGGCGCCCGGATGGTGCTGACCAGTGAAGACGGATCCGCCGGTGAACGCGGCCGCGTGACGGCGCCGTTGAGCCGGGCGCTGGAAGCGCGCGCCTCCGGCGCCGCGGTGACACTCTACGCCTGCGGCCCCACGCCGATGATGCGCGCGGTCGCCGATCTTGGCCGACATCATGGCTGCCCCACCTTTGTCTCGCTCGAGCCGGTGATGGGTTGCGGCATGGGCGGCTGCTACAGCTGCGTCGTGCGCGTCACCGAACGCGATGCCTCTGACGCGAGTCACTTTGTGCGTTCCTGCATCGAGGGCCCCGTGTTTGAAGCCTCCCGGCTGGTGTGGGACGCCTTGAAGGGAGGCCACTGATGGCTGACCTCTCGGTCCGCATCGGCTCGCTCACGCTCAAGAACCCGGTCATTGCCGCATCGGGGTGCTTCGGGTACGGCGTGGAATACGCCGGCGCCTTCGACATCGCCACACTCGGGGGCGTCGCGGTCAAGGGCCTCTTCCTTCAGCCGCGCGACGGACACGCCCCCCCACGCATCGTCGAGACGCCGGCCGGCATGCTCAACGCCATCGGGCTGCAGGGGATCGGCGTCCACACATTCGTGGCTGAGAAGCTGCCCGAACTCCGACGCCTCGGCGCCACCACGATCGTCAATATCTGCGGTTCAACGCTGGATGAATACTGTGAAGTGGCGCGGGTGTTGTCCGATCACGAAGGCGTCGGCGCCCTCGAGCTGAACATCTCGTGCCCCAATATCAAGGAGGGCGGGATCCAGTTCGGATGTTCGCTGACCGGCACTCACGACGTGGTGTCGGCGGTCCGCAAGGTCACGTCACTTCCCGTCATCCCCAAACTCACGCCCAACGTGACCGATCCGTCCTCGTTTGCGCGCGCCTCGGAAGAGGCCGGCGCTGATGCGATCTCCCTGGTCAATACATTCCTGGCCATGGCCATCGATGTCGAAACCAGGCGCCCGAAACTCACCAACGTGCTGGGCGGCCTGAGTGGGCCGGCGATCCGGCCCATCGCTGTCCGCATGGTGTGGGAGTGCCGACGGGCCGTCCGCATCCCGATCATCGGCATGGGCGGCATTCAGAACGTGACCGACGCGCTCGAGTTCATCATTGCAGGCGCCAACGCCGTGCAGATCGGCACGGCCAACTTCGTCGACCCGTTCCTGTGGAGCGGCATCATTTCCGGCATCAACGACTATCTCGACCGGCACGGGTACGCCTCGGTCGACGACCTGGTAGGGCAGGTGGAACGATGACGAACAACCCGATTCTGGTCGCCCTGGATGTGCCCGGTCGCGCAGAGGCGCTCACTCTGGCTGATCGGCTGCGGGGCACCGTCGGCGGCTACAAGATTGGCCTGCAGTTGTTCACCGCTGAAGGCCCGGACATCGTACGCGCGCTGACCGAACGCGGCGATCGCGTGTTCCTGGATTTGAAGTTTCACGACATTCCCAACACCGTCGCCGGAGCGATCAGTTCGGCGAGTGCCCTTGGCGCGTGGATGATGAACGTCCATGCGGCCGGTGGCCCGGCGATGATGCACGCCGCCCGGGAAGCCGCACATCGCGCCGCCGACACGTCAGGCCGCCGACCGCTGGTGATTGCCGTCACCGTGCTGACCAGCATGGATGCCGCCACTCTGAACATGGTCGGTGTGCCGCAGTCCCCGCTCGACCAGGTCGTGCATCTCGCGCGAATGACGCAGGAGGCCGGCCTGGACGGCGTCGTCGCCTCTCCGCTGGAAACCGCGGCGATTCGGGCCGCGTGCGGACCTGATTTTCTGATCGTGACGCCGGGAATCCGCGGCGGTGCGGCTGGTGCGGCCACGCAGGACCAGGCGCGCACGATGAGTCCCGGCGACGCCATGCGCGCCGGCGCCAGCTACCTTGTGGTGGGACGCCCCATCACAGCCTCACCGGACCCCAGACACGCCGCCACCCTGATCGCGCAGGAACTGGGCTGACACAAAAAAAACGGACCGGGGAGCCGCCGTGCGGCTCCCCGATCCGTTGAGGTTGGTTCGAGCGTGGTTACTTCGCCGTGAAGATGAAGTGTCCGCGCCGGTTCTGCGACCAGCACGTCTCGACTTCTTCCGTGCAGAACGGCTGCTCTTCACCCTTGCTGACAATGGCCATGCGCGAGGTCGGCACTCCGAGGCTCGCCAGGTAGTCGCGCACGGAAGCCGCGCGACGCTCGGCCAGCGCCAGGTTGTATTCGTTGGTGCCTCGCGAATCGGCGTGACCTTCGATCGTGATCGAGGTCGACACCCAGCGTCGCAGCCATTCCGCATTTGTCTGCAGCGCCGCGCGCGCCGTGTCCGACAACTCGGCCGAGTCGTACAGGAAGAACACGTCGGTCAGCGGTTTGCGCTGGTTGAGGTCTTCAAGCGTCCACCGCGCGAATTCCTCTTCGGCCGTCAACGTGCGGGGCGCGGGCGGTGGTGGTGGCGGCGGTGGCGGTGGAGGTGGCGGCGGCGGTGGCGGCGGTTCGGGCGTGACCGCGACCGGAGGAGGCGGTGGCTCGGGCGCCGGGGGCGGCACTTTCTTACCGCACGCCACGGTCACGGCCAGCGCGCCGGCCAGAAGCGACAAGGTTACGACGCGTTGGATTGCTCGGGGCATGAGTGGGAGCTTATAAACCAAACCGGGACGTGTCAACGAATACCGCGTGTCGATATCCCCGATGGTCGTTCGTCATCCTCTCGTGACGTACCCGCAGCCATCCCGGCCACGGGTCACAATGGCGTCACAGAGGAGTAACCGAATGTCCCGATTCCTTGTGCTGCTGAGAGACGAGCCCTCCGGCTTCGCCAGTCTGAGCGCCGCCGAGATGCAGGCGGTCATCGAGAAATACATCGCCTGGTCCGAGCGACTGCGCCAGCAGGGCCATCTGATCATGGGAGAGAAGCTCGTGGACGGCACGGGACGCGTGTTGCGAGGTGTCAGCCCGGTCTCCAGTGATGGTCCGTTTGCCGAGTCCCGTGAAATCGTGGGCGGCGTCTACATCCTCCAGGCACACGACTACGAGCAGGCCAGGCAGTTGCTCAGCGACTCGCCACACCTGCGTTTCGGCTCCATCGAGATCCGGCAAATCGAGGAGCTGGGCTGATCCGATGCCCACCGAGGTGGTGCCCGCCCTCGTTGCCCACCTCTTCCGCCACCAGGCCGGACGCCTGGTGGCGGTGCTCACCCGCGCGCTTGGCGCAACACATCTCGCGCTTGCCGAAGACGCCGTGCAGGATGCCCTCGTCTCGGCGCTGCGGCTCTGGCCGGTGCACGGCGTGCCCGACAATCCGCCGGCATGGCTCCTTCAGGTCGCCCGCCGGAAAGCGATCGACCACCTGCGCCGCAGCCGCACCTGGACCGATCGCGTCGAGCCGGCCCTCGCCCGACACCTGGACGCGGTCGCCGCGAACGAAGCGCTGGCGCTCGACGACACGCTGGCGCTGATGTTCATGACGTGCCATCCAACGTTGCCGCAGGCATCGCGGCTGGCCTTGACCCTGAAGGTCGCGAGCGGCCTCGACATCCACGAAATCAGCCGTGCGCTCCTGATCGATCCGCGCGCGGCGGCGCAACGCATCGTCCGCGCCAAGCGGCAGTTGCGGGACACCGGATGCGACATCGCCCTGCCGTCAGATGACGACCTGCGGGTTCGACTCGAGACCGTGCTGGAAGTGGTGGCGCTCCTGTTCACGGCCGGCTACGGCACTCGTGACGGCGACGCGCTCATTCGTGAAGACCTGTGTGCGGAAGCCGTACGGCTCGCGCGCCTGCTGACGCAACATCCAAGGACGGCGGTGCCGGAGTCTCACGCGCTGCTCGCCCTGCTGCTCCTGCAGTCCGCACGACTCCCGGCGCGGCTGACCGACGCCGGGGAGTTGGCGATATTCGCCGAACAGGATCGCAGCCGCTGGCTCGAGCCGCTGATCGCGCTGGGGCTGCGACACCTCGACCTGGCCTCGCGTGGCGACCACCTGTCGGTCTGGCACCTTCAGGCAGGCATTGCGGCCGTCCACATGACCGCCCCGAGCGTTGCCGCCACACCGTGGTCACACATCGTCACGATGTACGACGACCTCCTTCACCTGCGCCCAACGGCCGTTGTTCGCCTCAATCGGGCCGTGGCGATCGGCATGCGGGACGGTCCCGGCGCGGGTCTCGATGCACTCGAGAATGTCGACCCGGAGAACCAGCTTGCCGATTACCACCTGCTGCACGCGACGCGAGGACACTTTCTCGCAACGGCCGGCAAACACGCTGCCGCGCGCATCGCGTTTGACCGGGCGCTGGCCTGCCCGCTGTCGGAACCGGAGCGACGGTTTCTGCTGACGCGACGCGACGGTGTCATCATGTGCTGACGCGTATGGAAGAGATGCTGGCCGCCACGGCCGATGCCGAAGAGCGGCACTTCTGGTTCCTCGGATTGCGGCGCACGGCCCGCGCCCTGCTGACGCACGCACTCGCGGGCCATCAGCCTTCCCTGATCGTGGACTGCGGCGCCGGCACCGGACGCAACCTGGAATGGCTGCGTGAACTGGGCCCCGCCGTCGGCGTGGAGTTGTCGCCGACCGGTCTTGCCGTCGCGCGACGGTTCGGCCGACCGGTCGCCCAGGGGTCGGTCGACCACCTGCCCGTGGCCGACGCTGCCGCAGACGTCGCGACCATGTTTGATGTCCTGTATTGCCTGCCGGAGGACGTCGAACGAGCAGCCCTCCAGGAGATCCACCGCATCCTCAAGCCCGGCGGCATCGCGGTCTTCAACGTTGCGGCGCTTGACCTGCTTCGTGGATCACATTCCACCTTGACGCACGAACTGCGGCGATACACGCCGGGAATGCTGCGCGCGCGCCTGATCGACGCGGGACTCGCTGTGGAGCGGATGACGTTCACGAACTTCGTGACATTCCCGCTCGTGCTGGCGTCCCGGCTGCTGGATCAGGTCACCAGCCGCGTCAACACGTCATCGACCGCAGACCTCAGTGTCCCGGCCGCGCCGGTGAACGCGGCGCTTGATCTCGCCATGCGACTGGAGACAGTCCTCGCGACGCGCATGAACCTGCCCATCGGCTCGTCGTTGCTGTGTATCGCGCGACGCCCGGCCTGAGGCAGGGCGTGCACCGGCAGGGCGCAGCTTCAACGCCGCGGGGCGGTATCAGCCGCCCGGCCCAACGTCACCGACGCCACCCGCAACGAAAGCCGGCGTCGATCGGGGCTGCCTTCGATCTCTGACGGCGAGAAGTCGCGATCCACCGCGAGCGTGACGCGGTCGTGGCTGCCACGCCGGGCCGACGCGTCAATCGTGAACGTCTCATCAAAGTTGCGGACAAGGGAACGCCGCGCCACTTCGACGCCATTCATCAACACGCGCAGGACGGCGGCTCCACCCAGTTCGGCGAGCGGGGCCTCCCCTGCGATCCGCAGCGTCAGCGGGCCCGATGGCGCCTCAACGAGCAGGTTCGCTTCGCGCTGCATCCAGCGCCAGAACGTGCCCAGGGCCGGATTCTGTTCCGGCTCGTGCCACCCCTCGGCGTATCCCCAAATCACGGCGTCGGACGGTGCGGCATCGAAGTACTCGAGCCCGACCGCTGGTGTGGCAGCACCGTCGATTCCGGAGGCACGAACGGACAGGGTCGCGTAGGCATCGTTGCCTGCAGGAATGCCCGCAGGCAATTCAATCCACTGCGAGAACTGTCGGGAGGATGGCGTCACCGTCCACTCCGCCACGGATTGGCCATCAAGCGCCGCAGACAATCGCACGGCCCCGTCACCGTCATCACCCAGGTGACGTCCGCCGATGACGATCCACAACGGGGCCCGGTCGCGCTGCAGGTAGGCAACCGCCGGAGCGCGGTGAGGCCCGAGATTTCTCGCCGCGGTCACGCCGCCGATTTCCGGTGTCACCGCCCACCCCCGACCGAGCATCCAGCGTGGCCGCTGCAATCGCCACAAATCGACATCGGTGGGACGCGCGAACGCCACCAGCGTCCGCGTACGCGAGTCCCACCGGTACGCGCCGACCTGCTCCCGGGCACGGGGATCAACCAGGGCCAGATCGTGTCGCAGCGGATCGGCGATCAGCCAGACCGAGGACGCGGCCCCTGAACGCCAGTAATTGACTGCCTCTTCAAGTTCGTCGGGCTGCGCGTACGGCAGGAATCGATACGACCAGTGCCCGGCCATCCACACGCGCGCCTGCGCCGACTCGGATCCGATTCGATGATGGATGGCAACGACCCCAGGCTCGTCCCCGGAGGCTCCCGGGGCGGTCGCCATCACCTCGAATGCCCGGAAGATCGGCGACGGCGCTCCTGCGTAAGCCCGGAGTGGTGGTCCGGCAATGCCGGCGGACGCAGCGACGATGACCAGCGCGAATGCGAGTGCAAGGCGGCGGGGCATCCACCACAACGCCACGATCAGCAGTCCGGCGACGGGAACGACCACCGGCAACGCATAGCGGATCGTCTCTGTTTCCTGAAACGTCACGTGGAACACGAAATACGGCCAGAACGCCAGGAGCACGAGCGCCAGCATGCGATGACCGCGCAACCCCAGACGTACTGCGCCGATACCTGCCAGCGACAGCACGACGGCAGACAGCGTGGGATGCAGCCACGGCGTGCGCAACGTCGCCACCAGCGCCTCGGTCAGCAACGCGAGGGACGGATGCGTGGCCAGCATGCGCACATCGGTGAAGTCGTCAGCGCCCTGCGAGCCCAGCGCCTCCAGATACGCGGAGACGCCGCCCGTCATCACCACCATCGGCACGAGCCACACCAGCACCCCTGCCGCGGCGGCCGCGAACAGGCCCGCGGCCTGGCGCCATTGCCGCTGGCCTGCGAGGTCACCGGCGCACCAGCACAGCAGTGGCCCCGTCAGCCACATGGTCTGTGACCGCACGCCGATCAGGACGCCGGCGGCGAGCGCGGCCATCCACCACGCGCGGGGCACGCCCGCGTGCAACTGTTCACGACGGTGACGCAATCCGTGGATCAGGGCCACCTGCACTGCGACACCGCCCACCAGTCCCGGAACGTCGGAGAGCGGCCGACTGGCAGTCAACCAGAACAACGGAGAGACGACGGCGAGCAACGCGGCCAGCGACGCCTGCACCGGGGGCAGCCCAACGGCACGCCAGAATGCCGCGAACACCCACAGCGCCGCGCCAGAAGCCAGCGCGCCCCACGCGGCCAGACTGACCACGGCGCGCCGTTCTCGGGACCAGCGGGGCGCAACGGCCTCCAGCGCGCGGCTCGCCACCGATCCCGCAGCAAGGTACACGGGGTACCCGGGAGGGTGTGGCCGATGACGGGCGACATCAAAACGTTCGATGCCGAGTGCGAAATTGACCGAGTCGAGGTCTTCCAGTGCGGGCGGCAGTGCGACCAGATGCAGGCAGGCAATGACGACGCCTGCCAGCACGAGCAGTCGTCGATGCAGTGTGCTCACACGATCACGCCGGGACTATTCGTCCCAGTCGTCGCCGTCGTCGTCGTCTTCCTCGTCGAGGTCGCCGGCGTCGTCGTCACCGATTTCCTCGGACTCTTCGTCGTCGTCCTCATCCTCGTCTTCGTCGTCCACTTCGAATTCGAGCGGGTCGATCGCCGCAATCCGGAGGTTGCTGGCGCAGCCGTCGCAGACCCAGGGGTCGCCGACTTCCATTTCTTCGAGGTCGTCTTCGTCGATCTCGATTTCGATGTCACATTCCGGGCAGCTCGCCATACACTCCTCCGAGACGGCGATTATAGACACGTGGTTCCGACCGCCGCAATCCATCACATTCGTGTGAACGCATCCGCATGATCACAGACGCTGTCAAAGTCCTGCTGGTTGCCCACCAGGACAGTGATGTGCGCGACCGTTTCGTCGCCGCACTTGCCGATGCCCGCCACAAGGCAGCCACGGCCGCATCGGAAGCGGACGCGCTGACCGCGGCGCGGCAACGGCCACCGATCAGTCTTGCACTGATCGACCTGCGGCTGTGCGACGATGCCGCCGACTTCGTGCGCCGCCTGCGGGAATTGTCCCAGCCGGCGTTGCCGGTACTCGCATTTGCCGGCAGCCTGCGGGATGCGGCGCAGGCGCGAGACCTCACCGCCCTCGGCGTGGCGGGTTATGTCAACGATTTCGCAGCAACAGCGGCGATTCTGCCGGCACTGGCGCCGCACCTGTTTCCCTCCAGCTTTGATCGCCGACTGGCGCCACGAATGACGATGAGCGTGCCCGTGTCCTATCAGAGCGGCGGCGTGACGGCGGGGGCACTGACGTTGAATGTCAGCCGCGGCGGACTCGCCATCCGCACGTTGAGCCCCCTGCCGGCAGGCACCGCGTTGTTGCTGCGGTTCCGTCTGCCGTCCTGGTCAGCGGAAGTGGAACGTCGTGGTCACGTCGTCTGGTCGGACGGACGAGTGGGGATGGGGATTCAGTTCGACGGTGAAATTGACGTGTAGGCCAACCGCGCACTGTTCGCCACGACGATCAGTGATGCGCCGGTATCGGCCAGCACCGCCATCCACAACGTGGCGTGACCGGTGAACGTGAGCACGACAAACGCGGCCTTGAGACCGAGGGCGATCGCGATGTTGCCGTGAATGGTGCCGAGCGTTCGACGCGCCAGGCGCACGACGAAGGGCAGACGCGTCAGGTCGTCTCCCGCCAGCGCGACGTCGGCCGTCTCGAGAGCCACGCCGGAACCCGCGCCCATCGCAATGCCTACGTCGGCAGCGGCCAGCGCCGGCGCATCGTTGATGCCGTCGCCCACCATCGCCACGACCTCGTGTTCCCGTCGCAGGCCCTCCAGCAACGCGACTTTGTCCTCGGGCATGAGGTCCGCATAGACCTCGTCCACACCCGATGCCCGGCGGACAGACTCCGCTGACCGGCGCGAGTCACCCGTGAGCAGGATCACACGTTCGATGCCCGCGCGTCGCATGTCGCGCACGACCCGCCCGGACTCAGGCCGGAGGTCGTCAGCGAGGCCAATCACGCCAAGCGGCGTGCCATCCTGCGCGACAAACACCGGCGTGGCGCCGGCCGATTCAATCGTCGCCATTCGCTGGTGGAGTGCGTCGGTGCACAGGGCGCGGGATTCAAAGAAGCGATGGCTGCCGATGACGGCCATCGCGGCGCCCAGTTGTGCTTCAGCGCCGAGGCCCGGCAACGCGCGAAAACCGGTGCCCTCGACGATGGCCAGGCCGACGGCACGTGCGCGGTCGAGGATGGCCTGCGCGATGGGATGCTCCGACCTCGCCTCCAGAGACGCCGCCACTCTCAGCACGTCGTCCGGAGAGGTGTGGCCAACGCCGAGCACGTCGGTGACGCGGACACGTCCCTCTGTGAGTGTGCCGGTCTTGTCGAGCGCGATGGCTCGTACGGCGGCGAGCCGCTCGAGTGCGGCGCCGCCTTTGATCAACACGCCCACACGTGCGGCCGCAGTCAACGCTGCGACAAGCGAGACGGGCGTCGCAATGACGAGCGCGCAGGGGCACGAGACGACCAGCAGCACCAGCGCCCGGTAGAACCAGGTATCCCACTGCCCGGCCGCGAGCGACAACGCGTCGACCGACGCCAGCGTGGGCGGCACGATCGCCACTGCGGCGGCCAGCACCACGACCGCCGGCGTGTATCGACGCGCAAATCGATCCACCAGCGTCTGGACCGGCGCGCGGCGGGTCTGGGCCTGCTCGACCTGATGAATGATACGAGCCAGGGCGCTGTCATCCGCCCGGCGATCCACGCGTACGTCCAGCGCGCCTGCACCGTTGATGGAACCGGCCAAGACGGGATCACCCACGGTGCGCTCCACCGGCCACGACTCTCCCGTGAGCGGAGCCTGATTGACCGCGGACGCCCCGACAACCACGGTACCGTCAACCGGCAGCCGGTCACCGGGCCGGACCAGTACGACATCACCAACCCTCAGTTCGCTGACGGGGACGGTGGCCAGGATTCCATCCCGTCGAACGGTCGCCTGCGCTGGTGCGGCGGTCATCAAGTCGCGAATCGCGCGCCTCGCCCTCGCGACCGTCCGCCCTTCGAGCCACTCGGAAATCCCGAACAGCCAGACCACCATGGCGGCTTCAAAGAACTCCCCGAGGCCAACGGCGCCGACCACGGCAATGACCATCAGGACGTTGATGTCGAGGGCGCGGGCTCGCAGGGAGCGGCGGGCATGACGAATGGGATCGCGGGCCGCCACCGCGGCTGCCGCCAGATAGACGATCGCAGCGATCCACGGCCACTGACCTGCCAGGCTCAGGGCACCACCGACGCCAATCAAGACGCCGGAGACCTGGAGCACGCGCTCGGTCGTAACGCGCTCCGCCCTCGCCGGGACCTTCGGCGTGCAACACTCGTCGCTCACTTCGCCTCCTCGGCGTGACGACGCGCGTCGCGCAGCAGTCCGATGACGTGGTGATCGTCGAGTGCGTAGTAGGCCTGGCGCCCGTCGCGTCGCACCCGTACAAGCCGCGCCGTGCGCAGGAGCCGCAACTGGTGTGACGTGGCGGATTCGGACATGCCGATCTCCGAGGACAGCTCGGACACGCAGCGTTCGCCGCGGCTCAAGGCATCGAGAATGCGCACACGGGTGGGATCACCCAGCAGCTGAAAGATCTCGGTGACCGTGTCAAGCACAGGGCCGGTGATAAGAGGCTGAACCATGAGCACCGAGGCCATCATATGAATACATGCTCATATATGCAATTGTAAAATCCATCCCAATCCACCCCGCCAGGGCCGGAAATATTGAATGCTCGGGCGTACCCGACTACGATCCGAAGTCTATTCAGGCCCAGACGGGCCCCGCCTTCACACAAACGGGCGCGTTTTCCAAGGAGAGCGATCTGTGATTGAGGTCCAACACCTCACCAAACGCTACGGTCCATTCACTGCGGTCAACGACGTGAGCTTTCGCGTTGAGAAAGGCGAGATCCTCGGTTTTCTCGGTCCCAACGGCGCGGGCAAGACCTCCACGATGCGTGTGCTGACCGGGTACATGCCGGCCACCGAAGGCACGGCCACCGTCGCCGGGTACGACGTCTTCGCGAGCCCGGTCGAGGCCAAGCGACGTATCGGCTACCTGCCGGAAACGCCGCCGCTGTACCCGGAGATGACGGTCCGCGAGTACCTGACCTTCGTCGCCAAGTTGAAGCTGCCGGCCACCATGGGCAAAGCGGAGCGTGAAGCCCGCATCGACGGCGTCATGGCGCGCACACACGTGGCCGACATGGCCCGCCGGCACTGCGGCAAGCTCTCCAAGGGCTACAAGCAGCGCGTCGGACTGGCGCAGGCGCTGATCCACGACCCCGAGGTCCTGATTCTCGACGAACCGACCGCGGGCCTCGACCCGAAGCAGATCATCGAGACGCGTGACCTGATTCGCAGTCTCGCCGGCAATCACACGATCGTGCTGAGCACACACATCCTTCCCGAGGTCTCGCAGACCTGCTCGCGCGTCGTCATCATCAACAAGGGGAAGGTCGTCGCCATCGATACCCCTGACAACCTCACCAGGCAGCTCAAGGGCGCGGCGACGCTCTACGTGCAGGTGGACGCCGCAGGCGGTGATGCCGCAGCGGTGCTGTCGACCGTGCCCGGCGTGCGCGGCGTGACGGAGTTTGACCGCCACGAGTCGGTCGTGGGTTTCGAGTTGTCCGCCGAGACCGATCGCGACATTCGGCGTGACGTCTCCCGCGCGGTCGTCGACAAGGGCTGGGGCCTGCTGGAACTGCGGCCGATGCGGATGAGCCTGGAGGACATCTTCCTGCAGCTCACCACGGATGAGACGGCGAAGGCGCCCGAACAGGCGGCGGCCGACGCCGCGCCGGCCGACCCGGCCGATTCGAGTGAGGTGCCCAATGCGTAACGTGTTCACGATTGCCGGCAAGGAGTTGCGCGGCTATTTCGTCTCGCCGATGGGCTGGGTCGTCATGGGCCTGTTCGCCCTGCTCTTCGGCTACTTCTTCCTCGCCCACCTCGACTATTTCGTGCGGCAGAGCATGCAGTCGTCCATGGGCGGCGCGCCGGTCAACGTCAACCAGGGCATGATTCGCGGCGCCCTGAGCAATGCCAGCGTGATCATCCTGTTCCTGCTGCCCATGATCACGATGCGCACCTACGCCGAAGAGAAGCGGTCGGGCACGATTGAACTGCTGCTCACCGCACCGGTGACCGACGTCCAGATCGTCCTTGGGAAGTTCCTCGGCGCGCTGGGCTTCTACGCGGCGCTGCTGGGCGTGACCATGCTCGACATGGCCATCGTGTTCATCTTCGGCAATCCGGAGTGGAAACCGGTGTTCACCGGCTACCTCGGTCTGCTGCTGATGGGCAGCTGCTTCCTGTCGATTGGCCTCTTCGTCTCGAGCACGACCAAGAATCAGGTGGTCGCGGGCGCCGCGACGTTTGTCGTGGCGCTGCTGCTGTGGATCATCAGCTGGATGGCGTCGAGCGCGGGACCGACGATGGCTGCCGTGTTGTCATATCTGTCGATCACCGAACACTTCGATGACTTCAGCAAGGGTGTGATCGACACCAAACACGTGATCTATTACCTCAGTGTGATCGGGTTCGGACTGTTCCTGACCGTGAAGTCCGTCGACACCGAGCGGTGGAGAGGTTGATCGTGAAGCAACTACTGGCAATTCTCGGATGGGTGGGCGTGGCCCTCGTGGCCGGCGCCGTGCTCGTGCGCTTCACCATGCCCGAGCAGATGGTCTGGTCGCAGCGACTCGCCATCGCGGGTCTGGTGACCACGCTGCTCTACACACTTGGACAGTGGCGCGAAATCGGCCGATCGTTCCAGGGCCGCAACGTGCGTTACGGTTCACTGACCGCCGGCAGCGTGTTGCTCGTGCTCGGCATCCTCGTCGCGGTGAACTGGCTCAGCAACCGGCAGAACAAACGCTGGGACTTCACCGAGACCCAGCAGTTCACGCTGTCGGAACAGTCTCGCAAGGTCGTCAGCGAGCTGCGGGAACCGGTCACAATCAAGATCTTCCACGCGGCCGGTGATCGGGCGCGCTTCGAAGACCGGCTTGCCGAGTATCAGTACACGTCGAGCCAGGTGAAGACGGAATACTTCGACATCGATGCCTCACCGCTGGAAGCGCAGAAATACGAAATCCAGCAATACGGCACGCTGGTGTTCGAATACGGCGGACGCTCGGAGCGGACGACGCAGAGCGCCGAGCAGGACATCACCAACGCGATCATCAAGGTCGTCGAGGGCAAGGCCAAGAAGCTGTACTTCACGCAGGGTCACGGCGAAAAGGACACCGCCGGCGGCGACTCGCGCAGCTACAGCCAGATCGCACAGGCGCTGCAGAGCGACAACTTCGAGTCGGCCCCGCTTGCCCTGGCGCAGCAGGGTGCCGTGCCCGATGACGCCTCCGTCGTCATCGTCGCGGGTCCGACCTCGGACTTCCTCCCCGGTGAAGTTGAGGCGCTCACCACGTTCCTCAACAAGGGCGGCAAGGTCATGTTGATGATTGACGCGCCGGACAAGAGCGGGGGTCCGGCCCTGCCGAACATCACGGGGCTGGCGCGCGCCTGGGGGTTCGATGTCGGCACGAACATCGTGCTCGACGCCACCGGCCTTGGCCGCGCACTGGGCGCGGGCCCGCAGGTGCCGCTGGCGATGAGTTACCCGTCGCATCCGGTGACGCAGGGCTTCCGCGTGATGACCGCATTCCCGCTGGCACGCTCAGTCGATGCGATTGAGGGTGGCGCCGACGGGAAGTTCCCGCAGTCGATTGTCGAGACAAGCCCGCAGAGCTGGGCCGAGACCGACATCACCGGACTCTACGCCTCGGGTTCATCGACGCCGGATCCGAAGGCCGACAAGACAGGCCCCATCTCGCTGGCGGCCGCCGTGTCCGCCGCCGCGCCCAACGCGCCCGCGGCAGAGACGCCGGACGCGCCCAAGCCCGAAGCCCGCATGATCGTCGTGGGTGACTCCGACTTCGCCAGTAACGGCGCGCTCGGGATTCAGGGCAACCGCGACCTGTTCCTCAACATGGCCAACTGGCTGGCGCAGCAGGAAAACCTGATTGCCATTCGACCGGTGGATCCGGCTGATCGCCGGGTGCAGTTGACCGAAGACCAGTCGAGCCGCATCTCGTGGCTGGTGCTGCTGATCTTCCCGATGGCCTTCATCGCGATGGCCGTGCGGGTCTGGTGGGTGAGG
Organism: uncultured Acidimicrobiia bacterium; assembly: GCA_966252305.1. GTDB lineage: Bacteria > Acidobacteriota > Vicinamibacteria > Vicinamibacterales > SCN-69-37 > SYFT01. Next base: position 11,931 of record CBINOO010000020.1, on the reverse strand, counting down.
CGGTAACGGCGATGCGAAGTGGACGATCATTCCTGTTGTTGCTGGTCGTTGCCCTGGGGCTCGGCGGGTACATCTACTTCGTTGAGCTCCAGCGGGATCCAGCCTCCACAACCGAATCCACGCGCACGAAGGTCTTTGACCTGACGCCCGGATCGATTCAGCAGGTGCAGATCAACAACGCCAGTGGTGACCAGGCCACTGTCGTGAAGCAGGACACGAACTGGCAGATCACCCAGCCGGAGCCGGCCGAGGCCGACACCGTCGAGGTGTCGCAAGTGGTGTCGTCCATCGAGACACTCGAACAATCGCGGGTGGTCGCTGAAAATGCGTCAGACCTCGGCCAGTTCGGGCTGTCTCCAGCACGCATCACGCTGACGTTCAAGGTCGGAGAGACGTCACACACCCTGAAAATCGGCAACAAGACGCCCACCGGCGGCGACCTGTATGCCACCACGGGTGATTCCTCAAAGGTGGTGCTGATTCCGGGCTACCTGGAGGACACCTTCAACAAGTCGCCCTTCACCCTCCGCGACAAGAGCGTGTTGAAGTTCGCGCGTGAGGCGGCCGACAGCATCTCGATCACCCATGGATCCACGCAGCTGGGCTTCACAAAGACCGGAGACACGTGGCGGCTGTCAGCGCCGGTGAACGCCAAAGCCGACGCGGCTGCGGTGGATGCGCTGGTCAGCAGGCTGTTCCAGGCGCGGATGGCCAGCCTCGTGGCGACCGACGGCACCGCGGAGTTGGCGAAGTACGGCCTGACGCGGCCGCAAGCGGTGGTCACCGTCGGCGCGGGGTCGTCAAGAGCGGAGCTCGCCATCGGCGGCGCAGAGGGCGATGCCAACCTGTATGCGAGAGACCTCGCCAGGCCGATGGTTTTCACCGTCGAAAAGACGCTGCTGGACGACCTGAAGAAGTCGGCAGCCGACATGCGCTCGAAGGACCTCTTCGACTTCCGGTCCTTCAACGCTTCGTCGTTTGAAGTCACGATGGACGGCGCAACGTATCGTTTTGCGAAGAAGGCTGGAGAGGGGACCAACGCAGCGGACGTATGGACACTGACGTCCCCCTCGAGCAAGACCGTCGATGCGACCAAGATGACCGACCTGCTCACGACGGCATCCAACCTTCGGGCCGAGAGTTTCGCCGCCACCGCGCCATCGGGTGGGTCGCCGGTCACCATCACGGCGCAGATCAACGAAGGCCCTGGCGCCATCGGTGAGTCAGTCACGTTCCGCAAGGTCGGCACCACGGTGCATGCCATGCGCGAGGGCGAACCGGGCTCGGCGATCGTGTCGACCATCGACTTCGACAAAGTCGTGGCGCTGGTGAAGGAACTCGCGGGTAGCGGCGGGTAGCGGCGAGTGCGAAGCAGCGCGCGATGGTTCATTGGAGCGGCGGCGCTGGTTGCTGCCGGGTGTGCGGCCCGCGCAGCGACCCCTCTCGCGCCTCCTCGTGGGACAGTTGAGTCAGCAGTCGCTGCGCAGCCGGAGCTGGCCGCACGCATTGACGCCATCTTCAACGACCAGCGGTTTGCGCGGGCGACATGGGCGGTGCGCGTGGAATCGCTCCGCGACGGGCGGGTCATCTACACGCGCAACAGCGACAAGCTGGTCATTCCCGCCTCGAACATGAAGTTGTTCACCATGGCCGCCATGGCGAGGCGCCTGGGATGGGATTTCACCTTTGAGACACACCTCGATGCCGTCGGCGATGTCGTCGACGGCACACTCAACGGCGACCTGATCGTGGTCGGCGGTGGAGATCCATCGATCGACTCGGTGGCGTTTGGTCCCGCGCCCGTATTCGAAGAATGGGCATCGGCATTGGCTGCCGCCGGAATCCACAGGGTCAACGGCCGTCTCATTGGCGACGACAGCCTGTTTGCTGACGAAGACATCGGCCCTGGGTGGGCATGGGATTACCTGAACGACGGATACGCGGCACCGTCCAGCGCGCTCAACTACAACGAAAACATCGCGATCATTCGCGTGTGGCCGGGCGCGTCGGCGGGTCTCCCTGCTCGCGTTGAGGTCTCCCCGGCCGGGCACGGATTGACCGTCACCAGCAGCGTCACCACGACGGCGGCCGGATCGGAAGCCGAAGTAAATCAGGTGCGGGAACTGTACGGCACCGACGTGCGGCTGTCGGGCACCATTCCCGCCGGTCGCACGACACCACTGACCATCACCGCATCAATTCAGAATCCCACCCGGTTTTTTGTCGCGGGCCTGAAAGCGGCGCTTGCCGACCGCGGCATTCCGGTTCGCGGTGACGCGGTGGACATCGACCACACCGACGGGCCCACCTCGGGATCACGCCGACGCATCGCCACCAGGCGGTCGCAGCCGCTGTCGTCGCTGGGCGCGTACTTCATGAAGTCCAGCCGCAACTTTTACGGAGAAACGTTCCTCAAGACACTGGGCGCTCGCTTCGGCCGCGCAGGCTCCACCACAGCCGGTCGAACGGTGGCACGCGAGACTCTCACCCGGATGGGCATTCCCGCCGACGCGTACGTCATGTACGACGGGTCGGGGCTCTCGCGATACAACTACGTCTCGTCCGACGCCATCGTGATGCTGCTCAAAGCCGTGTGGCAGGACGACACGCTGCGCGCGCCCTTCATGGCAGCGTTGTCAGTAGGCGGCCAGGACGGCACCCTTGGCAGCCGCATGCGCAACACGGCGCTCGCAGGACGGGTGCAGGCAAAGACCGGCACGATTTCCAACGTGAGGTCGCTCTCGGGATTCGTGGACGCGCCGTCAGGTGAACGTTTTGTGTTCTCGATGATCGCGAATCACTTCACCGTTGGCACCAGCGCGGTCGACGAGGTCGCCGAGTCGGCCCTGCTGGAAATCGTCAAGTAGAACAGCGCACACGCCAACGTTGGGACCCAGGTCGCCAGGAAGATCGACGGCCACCACATCCGAGTCAACGTGTCAGCAAGGCGGTCCTGGTAGAGCACCAGGAGCGTCAGCAGCAGCAGAATCGACAGTCGAACGCCGCGGTGCGTGCGTCCCATCGCGCAGCCGAGCCACACTGCGACGAGGCACGCGGCCACATATGCCAGCTGCCTGTTGACCTGGAAGATCGCGCTCCAGCCTCTGCCATACGGATGAGAGAGGTTCGAGACCGCTACCGAGATCGGCTCAAGTCGCATGATTTCGAAGGGAGACGTAGGCCACACGTTTCGAGCAACCATCCGCCAATCGGCTGTCGGTTGAGGAGCGGCGCCGTCCGTTGGCACGGCGGCGAGGAATGAGTTCGCGTGCGGCGTCACGATGAACACGAGCACAACGGAGGCTGCCAGGATGGCGGCACTGATGCCGAGGCGTGACTGCCGGCTGACAGGGAGGCCGCCAAGTGCAAGCAACACCGCCAGCGGCAAGACCACTGTGCTCACAGATGCCAGAGATGCGAGCCCCTGCCCGGTCAGCAGAGTGACCGGAGGGGCCCACGTCACGACCAGAGCGGTCAGCCAGACCATCAGCAGCATTCCGAGCGCGAAGCCGACCCGAAGCAGCGCGCCGACCGCGGTGCTCGACAGGGTCTCGCGCCAGGTGCACGCGGCGATGACTCGAGCAACGGCGGCGAGCCCTTTGGCAGTCCTCCCCTCGCGATGCCAGTCCGCCAGCGTTTCGTCAAACACCCGCCGCGAGGCGGGATCATCGGACAGTCTGTGGAGGAGCCAGGCGGCACTCCGAAGCCCACGGCCTCGGGCACGACGGTTTGTACTGTTCAGGTCGGCCATCGAACACGCAGTCTTACATAATGCAAGACATCAATCAAGGGCCGGACTCTACGGGGAGAAGGACCTCACATCCGCGGCCGGCCACCACCGGACCTGGATTCGCCCCAGGATGTACTTCTTGGGGACGGGGCCGAAGAACCGGCTGTCCGAGCTGTTGGTGCGGTGATCCCCCAGGACGAAGTAGTACCCCTCGGGCACGAGGAGCGGACGTCGCCCACCTGGGGATCGTCGAGTTGGTAGGCAAGCTTGTTGATGACGAGCCGATCGCGGTCGTGCAGGGTCGGCTCCATGCTGTGGCCTTCAACCCTGGCCACCTGAAAACCGAACGTGACGATCAGCGTGGCGTAGATGGCCGCCGACACAAGTGTCCGCAGCCAGAGCACCAGCTCCACACCGATGCGGCGAAGCACGGGCTTACCGGCCGCCCTTCTTGGCGAGCGACCGGTAATACTCCTCGACCAGGCTGCGGAAGCTGGCCGGGATTTCTTCATTGCCGTTCAGGTAGATGGCGTTGTTCGACTGGTCGAGTTTCTTTCGAAGCTCGAACTCGAACTTCTTCAAGGTCTGCAGCGCTTCAGCAGTCAGCTCCTGCATGCCCTGCGGGTTGCCGCGCGCATTGTCGGCGGCCAATCGCTGGAGCAGCGCCACAACATCCTCAAGGTCGTCGGCCTGCACGCCCGCCTGCTGCAACTGACGACGGAGGCCCTGGAGGTCGGTGGCACGCTCGGCAAACTCACGCTGGAACTGGCGCATCTGGTCCGGCGAAAACTGCTGCCCACCGCTGCGCGCATCTCCGTAGGCGCCACCAGCCATCGACGGGCCACGCTGCAACCCGCCGTTGGGGTTACCCGAGCGCCCATCCGTCATCTGCTGGCCTTGCTGGCCGCCGCCACCCTGGCCCTGCCGGCCCTGGCCTTGCTGGCCCTGCTGCCCCTGTTGACCTTGCTGGCCTTGGCCGCCTTGGCCCTGCTGACCTTGTTGGCCGCCTTGGCCCTGCTGACCTTGTTGGCCTTGTTGACCTTGCTGGCCCTGCTGGCCCTGCTGGCCCTGACCCTGCTGCCCTTGCTGGCCCTGCTGGCCTTGTTGACCCTGCTGGCCTTGCTGACCCTGTTGCCCCTGCCCTTCCTGCATGCGTTCATTCAGGGACTCGAGGCCACGCAGGGCATTGCGCGCACGCTCAAGGGCTTCCGACTGCGCGTTCTGGCGATCAGCAGCCGCCATGCTCTGCGCCGCCTGATTGATGTTGTTCTGGACGTTCTGCAGCGCGTTGCCGATCTGCTGCTCGAAGTCGCGCGAGAACTGCTGCGACCCGGCAAGGGCGCCCTTTGAGTACTCGACCATTTCGCGCAGCTGCTGGTCACGAATGCTGCCGGCGGCATCACGCAGCCGGTTCCCCGCTTCCCGCTGTTCGCCGCGCATCTGGCCGGCAGTCTGATTGAGCTGCTGTTCCAGCTCATTCAACTGGCGCACCATGTCGTCCTTGCGCTGACCGAGCTGGCGCAGCTGTTCGTCGCGCCCCTGCTGCCCGAGTTGCGGCAGGTTGGCCGCCTGCGACTGGATCTGCTTCTGCTGATTCACCAGCTCCTGCGCGCGCCTCTGCGCGTCCTGCACCGACTGCTGCGGATTGCCGGACTGCATCGCGTTCTGCAGGCGCCGCTGCGCCTCCTGCAGTTGCTGCGCGGCCGCAGACGCCTGGCTGCCGGCTTCCTGCTGCCCGCTCGCGGCGGCGCGACGCATCTGGTTCGCCGTCTCCTGCATTTGACGCGCTTCGTTGGCTAGCTGCTGACGCTGCTGCTGATCGCGCTCCTGATCGCGGCTCAGTCGTTCCAACTGCCGCGCAAGCTCTTCGAGTTCCTGCGCCAGCGCGCGCTGCCCGGATGAGGCACCACCCGCACTCTGCTGCGCCGCCGCCTGACGACGCTGACGTTCGGCTTCCTGCAGCTGCCGTTCGGCGAGTTCCTTCAGGCGCTGCGCAACCTCGTCCACTTCCTGATTGGCTTCCGCCTGCGCCTGAGCGCTCTGGGCCGCGCTCTGCTGCAGCTCGTACTGATTTGCGAGACGGTCGCGCTCAAGCTCGAACAGGTCGGCCAGCTCTTCGGCCATCGCCTGGCCACCACCGCCGCCACCGCCGCCACCCTGCTGCTGGTTGCGCTCCTGCACTTCGACTTCGTACGCCGTCTCGGCATCCTGCAGATGTTTGAGCGCCGTGTTTTCCGGCGACAACGCTTCAGTCACCTTCTCCGACCGCAGCTGCTTCTCCGCGGCCTCCATGGCCTCGGCCGCCTGCTTCAGGCTCTGGAGGATGGTCTGGAAATCGGCGTCCCCGCCCAGACGCTGCGCCATCTGCTGCATCAGCGCCGTCACCTCGTCACGCAGCTTCGACTGCGAGAGCGCGATGACGACGGCGTCCTCCTTGAACTGCTGCGCCGACAACTTCGGCTTGTCGCGATTGAGATTGAAGGTCGCGGAAATCACTTCCCGCTGTTTCTCTGAGAGCGCGCCGGCTTCGTTCTGCTGGCCGCCGCCACCACCGCCACCGCCGCCCGCCTGCGACTGCCCGGGTCGGAACGCCATCTGGAACGGACGAATCTTCACGAAGTAGATGTCGCTCAGCGTCGTCTTGGCGCCGGCCACGCCATCGTTATCGACCGCCTTGGCGTAGTACGAGACCGAGTCCCCGACCTTCACGTCAAGCTCTTCGAGGTAGATCGTGTGCCCCGCAGACACCTCATTGCGGGTCGCCGCCCCGTACATCCGCACGGTCTTTTCTTCCCCGCCGTTGACCGAATACACGAGGTCGAGCGCGGCCACGCCGTAGTCGTCCTGCGCCGTCGCCTCGAGAAACACCTCTTCGACCGCCGTCGCGGACGTGTCTCGACCCGGCTTCACGAACTTGACGGTGGGCGCGAGGTCTTCGAGCGCGTCAATGGTGTACGACGGGGAGGCGGCAATCCCTTCCTTGTTGGGACCTTCGAGCTCAATCCGGTAGATGCCCTTGTCCTTGATCGTGAATTCGCCGGCGAGTGTGCCGTCCTCCGCGACCTGCAGCGGGACGGACGAGTCGTCACCGAATACGATCCGTCCGCCGGTCGTCGCCATCGTCGACTCGATGTGCAGCCGGACGACCGTCCCCTTCAGCGAGGCGATGTCGCCGGCGCCTTCGATCGTCTGCGCCGGCAGTCTGGTGTACGCCGGGAAACGATACTCGTGATCCATCGTCTTCACGGCCGGCAGGTCGACCATCGTCATCCGGAACGTGTCGGAGCGCACGCCATCGGACTCGACGAAGTATTCGGTGTCGAGCATGACGTCGAAGAGGATGCCCTCGAACATGCCGTCTTCGAGACCAGGGACGAGCGGCACGCGCACGTAGTCACCCTCGGTGCCTGCGCGCATCATGAGCACGACTTCGTCCGAACTGAAGTTCATCAGCCGCGCCTTGATGTTCTGATCGGATCCCCGCGGCGCCTTGACGTTGCCGGGCAGCACTTCGATCGCATACGGGCTGGCCGCTTCCGCGCGCGTCATCACCAGCAGGGCCGAGAGCCCGTGACGCATCGACTCGGGTCCGAACGACACGGCCCCACCCAGCACGGCAAAAACCATGATGAGCGCCGCGGCGAAGCGACGACGCGCGTCGCGATCGATCGTGTCAGCCGTGCGCAGCGCGCGACACCGCTCCACCGCCTGTTCCACCAGCTTCTCAAGCAAGGCGGGCGATGCGGTGGGACTCGCGGTCTGCACCGTCTCGACCGCGGACAGGATGGAGGCTTCGAGGGTCGGTTCGTGTTCCTCGACGTACAGGGCCACCTGGCCGTCAGTGACACGCCGACGCAGCGGGCGCACCAGCCACAACGAGACCAGCGCGATCACGGCAACAAGCGCGGCGATCCGGAAGCCGATGATGGCCCCGGGGGAAAATCGCAGGGCGTCGATACCCAGCGCCGACCCCAGCAACACGATGCCGGTGCCGAGCACGACGAGCGCGGCGCCACGCAGCGCGAGTTTCATGCGCCAGCGCTTGCGAACGTCCGCGATGACCTCGGTCAACTGCGTTCTTGGATCAGACATGATCGAACCTCAATCCTGGACCGGACTACGCCGGCCGGATCACGCCGCCCGCGTTCTGCGAGAGACGATTGGCCAACACACTTTCTGCGACGAACAGGACGAACCCGACGAGCAGGAGAAACCACCATACCGACTGCCGCCGCTCGGTTTCCTCGGGCAGGATGTCGGGTGGCGCGGACGACGCGATCAGGGATGCACGGCCGGTCGCGCCGGCCGTGAATTCCTGCGTATCCATGGAGGCCAGATCCGATTCGCCGGCCTCCAGGTTGACCGCAAGCGTGAACGGACGGCCTGAGGCCCCTCCGCTGCCGGGTCGAATCTCGTAGAAACCCTGTTCAGTCAACTCTACCGAACTTGTGGCGCCCTGTTCACCTGCCGAAGTCCTGCGCCCGGATGGGGAGACCACCATGGCCGACGTGGCCCTGGCGTCAGCCCCCGCGGCGGTGAGCGCGGCAACCCGCTGCGTCACATCGACCACCTGCCCCGCCGTCTGCCATTCAGGCGGCGCCTCGACCTGGCCGAGATACCGCGCGAGCTGATGCAGCAGGGGGACAAACACGGGCTTGAGCACCAGGTCGTTCCAATCGCCGTCGAGGGTGGAACCCAGACTGATGACACGCCCACCGGCCACGCGGCGTTCGGCGATCGCCACCGAGCCGTCTGCGAATCTCGCGAGGACCTTCGCATCATCGGTCGGCTGGATCGGGCGATATCGGAAGAACCGGACGTTGGAGAAGTCGCCGCTGCCCGGGACTTTGAACATCTCGAGAGCCTGATGGCTGAAGTCAATGACGCCCAGCGTCTCGAATCGTCCGCCCACCGCATCCTTCGGCGCGGCGAGCGTACCCGGAAGCAGCGCGCCTTCGCTGTCGAGCGCGGTCGCACGCCCGCCGAGCACGGCGAGCAGGCCACCGCCGCGTTCGACGAACCGCCGCAGGTCGGCTCCCAGGGTGGACGGCACCTGCACGTCTGCCAGGATCACCACCGACGCGCGAGACAACGTCGTTGACGTCACCTTCGACACCGGCAGCGTATCGACCGCAAACGACGGCGGCCGGCCGACGGTCAGGGCCGAAGACACGTACAGACCATCCGTCTGCGTGGCGCCGTCACGGGTCACCACGACCACCGGCGCCGGACGTGACGGTGACAACACGAAGTTGAACGTATTGTCGGACTTGAGGAGATCGTCGCCGGCGGTGACCACGCCCCGCACGAACGCCTGTGTGAGCGTAAACGCCGGGAAGACCACGGGTGTCGTCACCCCGGCCGGCAATGACACGTTCGCCTTGCCGGTCTGGATGCCGTCGACCTGCAGCAACACCGGCACGTTGTTGACGGGCTCGGCACCGCGGTTGGTGACGGCGGCAGTCACGACAACCCGTTCCTCCGTCTCGAATCGTGTGCGGCCAAAGGTCACCGACGAGACGGAGATGTTGGCCGGATCGGCCGGCGCCACGGAGATCGGCGTGAACGTCGTGCCTTCGGGAAACTCAATCTGCTCGGGCCGTTCCCATCCTGTGCGCTGCATGTCAGAGATGGCCACGACCTCAAACCGCCCCAGTGTTGACCTCGAGAGCAGGCTCTGCGCCAGTCGAAGCGCCGGCGCATATCGTGTGGACCCGGACGACAAGTCCGCGGCGTCGACCGCGGCACTCAGGCGCGTGCGGTCACCGGTCGCGCGGACGTGCTCCTCGGCGTTCCGGTCAAACAACACCAGCGTCGCCTGGTCCCCGCCATTGAGGTCGGCGATGACACCCTTGGCCGCGTCCTTTGCGCGCTGCCATGTGTCGCCATACCCCATGCTGGCCGATCGATCGAGGAGGATGACGACCTCACGAGAGCCGGACAGCGCCGCGGCGGCCTGCACCGGCGTCTGCGAGAAAAACGGCCGCGAGAACGCCAGGACTATCAGAATGACCGCGAGGCATCGCAGCAGGAACAGGGGCCAGTTCGTGATGCGTCGGCGCCGCACCGACTGGTACGGAATGCGGCTCACGAACATCAGCGAGGGAAACGCGATCGGATTCTTCCGCTCCCGCTGAATCAGATGCACGAGCACGGGCACGGCCAGTGCAGCCAGCCCGAGCAGGAACAGCGGGGCCAACATCGACATGGCGTTATCTCACCCTCATCGTGCGCTCGCGATGCGCCAGGTAGCTGAACAACGCGTCATCGAGCGGACGAGACGTGTCGACGAGCGTGTAGTCGACGCGAATCTCCGAGAAGCGTGTGCGCAGGGCGTCGATGTGTCCCTGAATGAGCTCGCGATACTGCTTGAGCAGCGACTCGGGCACCACCGGAATTTCCTCACCGGTCTCGAGGTCCTGAAAACGCGAGGCATCCCTGTACGGAAACTCGAGCTCCGCGCGATCAAGCACGTGAAAGACCATCAGGTCATTGCCGAGGAAGCGGTAGGGCTTGATGGCCTCGATGATTTCGTCCGGTTCTTCGTAGAGATCCGAAATCAGGGCCACGACACTGCGGCGTTTGAAGTGCTCGGCAATCTTGTCGAGCGGCGCCCGAAGCCGGCCGGCCCGCTGCGGCTCGGACCGGTCGAGCGTATGCAGCATGACGTCGAAGTGCTTCGCGGATGGAGGCACGTAGGTCACGATGTCTTCGTCAAACGTCACGATGCCGACGCGGTCGCGCTGCCGATGAGCCATGTAGGCCATACACGCCGCGAGGTAGCGCGCGTATTCGATCTTGGTGACCGCGCCTTCGCTGCCAAACGACATCGACTTCGAGATATCGAGCAGGACGGCGAAGTTCGTGTTCGTGTCGGCTTCGTACTGTTTCAGATAGAACTTGTCGGTGCGGGCGAACAGGCGCCAGTCGAGACGACGGATGTCGTCGCCCGGCACGTACCCGCGATGCTCGGCAAAGTCGATGGACGCGCCAAAGTGCGGCGCGCGGTGGAGGCCGTTGATGAAGCCGTCAACGACGTTGCGCGCGATGAGATCCAGGTTGCCCAGACGCGAGAGGACCGTCGGGTCGACAAACCGCGCCCCGGCCATCGCTCCCGCGTGTTCCCGGCGTTCCATTCCCATTCAGTCTCCCGGCGGACCTGAAGGTCCGCCCTACGTGGTCCGTTGTGCCGGTCCGCCCTACATGCCCGAGCGCGGCAGCGGCACCACCTTGAGCAGATCGTCGATCAGCTGATCGCTGGTGATGCCTTCCGACTCTGCCCGGAAATTCGTCAGCACGCGGTGCCGCAACACCGGATGTGCCAGCGCCTTGATGTCGTCGAAGCTCACGTGGTACCGGCCGCTGGTCAACGCGCGCGCCTTGGCGCCGAGGATGAGGAACTGCGCCGCGCGGACGCTGGCGCCAAACGCGGCGTACTTGCGCACCGACTCGGGCGCGTCAGCAGACTTGGGCCGGCTGGTGCGGACCAGGCGCAGGGCGTATCGCATCACCGCCTCGGACACCGGCACACGTCGCACGAGTTTCTGGAACGCGATCAGCTCGGGGCCGGTCACCGGACGATTGAACTTCGGGTCGAGAATCGCGGTCGTCGTACGGACGACGTCGTATTCCTCGTCTTCGGGCGGGTGCTCGATGATGATGTGGAACATGAAGCGATCCAGCTGGGCCTCTGGAAGCGGATACGTGCCCTCCAGCTCGATCGGATTCTGGGTGGCGAACACAAAAAACGGTTCGGTGAGGTCGTAGGTGCGCCCCTGAATCGTGACGCGGTGCTCCTGCATCGCCTCGAGCAACGCGGCCTGCGTCTTGGGCGGCGTGCGGTTGATCTCGTCCGCGAGCACGATGTTCGCGAAAATCGGCCCAGGAGAAAACGTCATCTGGCGCCGCCCGGTCTCGGGGTCTTCCTGGATGATGTCGGTGCCGGTGATGTCGGACGGCATCAGGTCGGGCGTGAACTGAATGCGGTTGAACTTGAGATCCAGCACCTGCGCCAGTGTGCGGATGAGCAGCGTCTTGGCCAGCCCCGGCACGCCGACGATCAGGCTGTTGCCGCCGACAAACAGCGACAGCAGGATCAGGTTGACCGTCTCGTCCTGGCCGACGATCAACTTCTTGAGCTCGGTGATGATCTGCCCGCGGGCAGCATTCATCTTGTCCGCCAGGGCGATGTCGTCCGGCGA
>CBINOO010000019.1:0-46558 GCA_966252305.1 uncultured Acidimicrobiia bacterium | reverse complement strand
GCCTCGGGCCGCGAGATGGCCCGCGCCATCGAGGCCGCATGCGGGACCGAGCTCGGCCCCACGTCGCCAGATATTTCTTCATCTTGAGCTTGCGGACCGTGTTGTCCGAGCTCATGTAGCGGATCGTGCCGAAGATCGGGCGCTCAGGCGCCCACGGGCGGTCGTACCGTCCAAGCGTCCAGCAGTACCCCGTGTATGAGTTGGGATTGCGGCCGTCGAGCGACAACCGGTTCATGACGTCGATCATCGTCTCGAGCGCTTCGTCGGCTGATGAGGTCCACTCAAGGATCTTCTTGCCCCACAACATGCGCAGGTAGTTGTGGCAGGTGCCCGTCGCCGCGAGTTGCCGCTGCGCGGCATTCCAGACGTCGTCGTGGGTCTCGGCCGCCATGAACTGGTCGCGGGTGTACAGCGTCTTGCGTGTGTCAATGGAGTGGGCGTCGAGTGTCGCGCGTGCCCACACGGGAAGCGAGTCGAACGCGTCGTAATCGTCCGGCTGCAGCGCGCACATGTTGTACCCGAGTTCGCGCCAGGTGATCAGCTGATCGAGAAAGGCCTCGGCGTTGGCGGACGCGCCCCACCAGCCTTCGCGCTGACCCTTGCGACCCGCGCCGAGTTTGCGACTGGTCCATCGCTCTGCGGTCATGAGCGCCTCAAAGACTTCGTGTGCGCCGATGTGGCCGAAGTGCAGGTACGGCGAGAGTCCGCTGGTCACGTCCGCATCAGGATGGGAGTGGTCCTCGACGTAACGTGACAAACGGTGATCGATGAATCGCTTCAACGCGCGGTGCGCGGCGACCGGCCCGCCTCGCGTGTCGACCGCGCCGACGGAATGGTCGATCGGCAGTTCCGGCAGCCAACGCAGCGGGTGGCGGAGGTCATCGAGCGGTGTCGGTGGCCAGCGCGACACGACGTCTGCCGGCAGGGTGGCCGCAGGCAGATCCGCGAACGTGATCGGTTCCACCCACTGTGTCAGCGTGTCGCGGAAGGTGCCCTGCAGGTGTTGCCTGAAGTTGAACGCCGTCAGGAACACCTTCTCGGTGCCGCGCATCGGCATGAGGCCGTTGGCGTCCACGGCGTCCAGCCGGACGTCGAGCGTGTGGCCGGCGGCCGCGATCATCCGCGGCAGGAAAAACGAGGGGAAGTCGTCGGTGACCACCAGGCACGCGCGCGACGCCAGCGACGACAGCAGACCTTTGGCCGCACCGCGCTCCGGTTCGACGTAGGGGTAATACGCCACGGGAGTGCCCGTCAACGCGGCCGCGTGATCCGCCATGCCGTCGATCACGAAGTGATGCAGCCGCTCGCTGGCCCAGGGATAGTCGCACCGAAGGGCTTCAAGAATGACGAGGGGTTTGCCCCACGCGCGGGCCGAATCCACCGCGTGCTGCAGGGCGAAGTTGGCGGTGAGCCGCCGCGAGCCCACCATCCAGTACAGGACAAACGACCCGCCCGGACGGGTGTCGTGCTGATTGACCGCTCGTATCCGAACGGCAGGTACGGGCATACAGGCAGTGTAAGTCTGGAAATGGGGAAATGGGGAAATGGAAGATACACTTTCACGCGGAGTGAGACCCATGAAGTTGTTTGTGAAGGCTGGCGTTCTGGCGGTCCTGGTGGCTGCCGCGTTTTCCACGTCGTTTCAGGCGCAGGACCGGCTCGAGAAGATGCCGGGCGTGGCCGAGTACCGGCGTTTGCAGGCAGCGTTGTCGCCGGCGCAGGGCGGCACGTTTGTGTCCGGCGCAGTGACGCCGTCGTGGACGCCCGACGGCAAGGCATTCACCTACACCCACAACGGGATGCGGTATCGCTTTGATCTCGCATCGATGGCGGCCGTGAGCGAGGGGGCGGTGCCGACCGGTGATATCGCGCGCGGGGGCCGCGCGGGTGGTGCGCCGGGAGGCCGAGCCGGCCGTGGCGGGAACGCCACGCTGGGTGGCTGTCCTCCCGCACAGGTCGAACGTGGACGCCAGGCGGCGTGTGTGGGAGCGCCAGACGGATCGATGCGCGCGTTCTACAAGGACCGCAACATCTGGATTGCCAATGCGGACGGATCCGGCGAGAAGGCGCTGACGACCGACGGCTCGGAAGAGAAACGCATCAAGTACGGCACGGCGAGCTGGGTCTACGGCGAGGAACTTGGACAGACATCGGCGATCTGGTGGTCACCGGACAGCACGAAGGTCGCGTTCTATCGCTTCGACGAGAGCAAGGTGAAGGACTTCTACCTGCAGATGACGCAGACCGACATCCAGAGCTCGCTCGACATCGAGGCGTATCCCAAGTCCGGCGCGCCGAATCCGATGGCCGACATCTTCATCTACGACGTGAAGTCGGGCACGGCAACCAAGGTGGATGTGCGTGATGGCCGGCCGTTCACCGACATTCCCGAAGACGGGTCGGTGTTTGCCAATGACCAGGTGGGGCACTACGTCTACCGTGTGAACTGGTCACACGACGGCGCGGAGCTCTACATGAATCGCACCAACCGTCGTCAGAACAAACTCGAGATGGCCGGGTGTGCCGCCGCGTCCGGCGAGTGCCGCGTGATCCTCTCGGAAGAGTGGCCGACCGGCTGGGTTGTGAACTCCCCGCCGATGCAGTGGCTCAGCGACAACCAGCGCTTCCTCTGGATCTCCGAGCGCAACGGCTGGCGCAACATCTACCTGTACGATCGGGGCGGGCGCCTCATCGCGCCGTTGACGCAGCACACCTCGTTTGAGGTGGTGGGCATCACGAAAGTCGACGAACAGGCCGGCGTCTTGTATTACACCGCGCGATCGGGCGACAACTGGATGAAGGTGCAGCTCCACAAGGTTGGCCTGGACGGCAAGGGCGACGTGCGGCTCACCGACCCGAAGTTCACACACACCGTCTCGCTCTCTCCCGACAACGCGTTCATCGTCGATACCTATCAGACGCACAAGGATGCGCCGGCAACGCAGCTGCTTGATGGGGCCGGAAAGGTGCTCAAGCAGATTGCGGCCAGTGACCTCGCGAAGTTCGAGCAGTTCGGCCTCCGCAAGAGCGAACAGTTCACGTATCTCGCGGCAGACGGCAAGACCACGTTGTACGGGATGGTCTCGTTCCCGGCGAACTTTGATCCGTCGAAGAAGTACCCGGCGCTGGCTTCGGTGTATGGCGGACCCGGGTCCGCAGTCACCAACGAAAACTTCGCGTCGCCGAACCTGATGGCGAACTACGGGTTCCTGATGCTGCAGCTCAGCTCGCGATCGGCGCCCGGGCAGGGCAAGCGTGTGCTTGATGCCGCGTATCTCAACCTTGGCGTCACCGAGATGGACGACATGGCGCTCGGCGTGAAGGCGCTGTGGAGCAAGCCGTGGTTCGACAAGGACCGTGTCGGCATCTTCGGCACCTCCTACGGCGGCTACAGCTCGGCGCTGTCGCTGCTGCGGTACCCGGATGTCTACGCCGCCGCCTCTGCGTCGTCGGCCGTCACCAGCTGGCACCACTACGATTCGATCTACACCGAGCGGTACATGTGGATTCCGCAGGAGAACAAGGCCGGTTACGAAGCCGGCAACGCGATGAACTTCGCGAAGAACCTGCAGGGCCGGCTGCTCATCTACTACGGCACCGCCGACAACAACGTGCACCCGAACAACTCCATGCAGCTCATCAAGGCGCTGCAGGCCGCCGGCAAGTCATTCGAGGTGCAGGTGGGCCCGGACCTTGGTCACACCGGCGTGAACCAGGGCCGCATGATGGAGTTCTTCATCGAGAACCTCATCATGCGACCGGAACGGCTCAAGGGGGCGAACTGATGGGTTTGCTCGATCACGTCGTTGGTGCCGCGCTGGGAGGATCGCGTGGCGGTGGTCCGCTACTGGATCTGGCGATGAGCCTGATTGGCAGCAACGGCCAGGGACTCAATCACCTGCTGGGACAGTTTGCCAGCGCGGGGCTGGGGGACGTCGCCCGTTCCTGGGTGAGCACCGGGCAGAATCTGCCAGTCAGCCCCGATCAGCTCGTTCGGGCACTCGGCACGACGCAGATTCAGGACCTCGCTCGGCAGTTCGGGATTGCGCCGGACGCCGTTGCTGGCCAGTTGTCACAGCTGCTGCCGCAGGTGGTCGACCGCCTGACCCCGCAGGGCCAGGTGCCGGCCGACCTGCCCGACATCGGCCCGCTTGACGACATCGTCCGCAACTTCCTGCGCTGATCGCGCGTGTCCACCCGATCCTGGCTCCTCGTCGCCTTCCTGTTGTACGGCCTGCCGTTGTTCAAGCTGCGGTATCGCTGGCGGTCAACGGTCTACAGGCGGAACGACTGGAAAATCAACGTCCTGCCGTGGTTTGGGCATGACATCGCGGCCCTGTTCACCAACCGCTACTTTCACACTGAGGACGAGCGGCGGATGGCGCGGACGTTCCGGCTGTACCTGGCGGGGTACGTGGCGCTGATGGTTGCCTGGCTGCAGGCGTGATCCGGCGGGGCTGAAGCCCCGCCCCACGAGGCCCTAAGTACTTTCCGGGAGCGTGCCGATACGACGGGCGACGCAATCTCGCACTTCAGCACGACCCTATGAAAAACACCGCTTTTGCACTGCTTTCCCTGCTGCTGGTTTCGGCCTGTTCGTATGAGCGCACCAGCTCGTCCTCGTTGCCTACCTCCCCAGCGGGGGCTGGCTCATTTGCCGCCAGTCCACTGGTGGGCCGCTGGACGTCCACCGACGGCGCCGCAGGCCTTATGGCCTCGACGTCTGATGTGACGCCGGCGGACCTTGGCCGCCTGGTCTGCACCAACATCGTCTGGAACGCCGTCGACCAGCAGAACGACGGCACCGTGCAGGGGCCGTTTACGGCGTCGTGCACCAACGGCATTCAACTGGCCGGCACGGCCACAGGCAACCTGAGCGGAGACACGGCCAGCATTACGGCAACGGGCTCGGGGCAGTACCAGGGCAGCCCGTGCGCCTTCACGATTTCCAGCAACGGCGTCGTCGAAGGCAGCATGATCAGGTTTCCGTACACGGCGACGACGTGTGCGGGTGACTACTCCGGCACATCATTTCTGGCCAGATCAGCACTGACCCCGAACCCGACGCCGACGATTGCCGCCTGTGGCCGCGGCGACGGCGACTCGGTCGTGGAGTGTGTGGCGGCCCGCTATCCTGACCGCCTGCGTGCCGGCGTGAGCCACGATGAACGTGTGGCCAACATGGAGTTCCTGCGCGACCGCATCATCGAGCAGTCTCGCTGCCGGAGCCTGGATACCGCATGGAACCTCAAGCGTGGCGTCGGCCCGCACAGCATCGACGCGCTCGCGTGGCGGGTGAACGGACGCGACGAAGTGGTGGACATCGGCGTTGGCTACGACGACACGAGCCGCACCCTGGAACTGCAGTGGCTGATTGTGTCCGGCCCCTCAGGGTACGACCGATACACGCCCGGCTTCAGCTGTCAGTAGTCCGGCGGGGCAGGACTGTCGTGGGGCAGGGCTTCAGCCCTGCCAGACCGCCCGGCATCCGTCAGGTGCGCCGCGCCGTAAACTCGGCGTGGGGCGTATATGACGGAAGCACTGCTCATCACTCTTGGCATCAGCCTGGCAATCCAGGCCGTGTTGTTTGCGTTTGCGGCAACGCTCAAGACCGACAAGGTCACCGACCTGTCGTACGGCCTGACGTTCATCCTGATTGCGCTGTGGTTGCTGTGGCGCGGCGCTGACTTCGCTGCGCCACAACTTGCCCTGGCGCTGATGGTCGTGCTGTGGGGTGTGCGGCTGGCGGGATATCTCTTCTACCGAATCCTGTCGATTGGCCGGGATGCGCGCTTTGACGGCATCCGCGAACACTTCTGGCCCTTCTTCAAGTTCTGGGCCGGCCAGGGCATTGCCGTGTGGGTGATCATGTTGCCCGTCACACTCTGGTTCACGCGGCCGGGCGCGTGGAATCCTGCGATGACCATCGGCCTGCTTGTCTGGGCACTCGGTCTGGGCATCGAGACCATCGCTGACGCGCAGAAGTTCGCGGTCAAGCGCGTGCCGGTTGGCGGCAGCCGCTGGGTGGACGTCGGTCTCTGGAAATATGCGCGCTACCCGAACTACTTCGGCGAGATGTTGTGCTGGTGGGGTGTCTTTGTCTTTGTCGCGCCGGACCTCGGCGTGTGGGCCGCGCTCGGCGTTCTCGGGCCGGTGAGCATCACCTACATTCTCCTGAAGGTCACGGGGATTCCGCCGCTTGAGAAATCCGCCGCGAAGAAGTGGGGCAACAACCCGGACTATCAGGCCTACGTGCGCCGGACGCGGCTGCTGGTGCCGTTGCCGTGAGCGCACATCGCCACGACTCCCGGTGGCGCGGCGTCTCTATCCCGAGATGCGCTTGACGCCTTTTGCGGTGAGTAGCGCGGGCAGCCGCTTGCGATGATCACCCTGCAGCACGAGGTTCGTGCCTTCAATGACGCCGCCACATCCGAGCGCGGCCTTGAATGACTTGAGCCAGGCAGACAGTTCTGCCTGGCTCAAGTTGAGTTGCTCGACGACGGTGACTTCCTTGCCGCCGCGGCCGGCGCGCTCGTAGCGGACGACGGCGCGAGGCGAGGTGCCGGAGTGCCGAGGTTCCGAAGTGCCGAGGTCCCGGGGTTCCGGAGTGCCGGAGTCCCGGGGTTGCGAAGTCCCGGAGTCCCGAGGTTCCGAGGTGGGCGAGTCGGGGAGGCCGAGCTGTGCGCGAAGGCCGGCAAACGGATTGTGCTTCACCGTTCTATCTTGCCGCCATCTGACCGATCGGCGGGCCTGAAGGCCCGCCCCACGGCGTCCCGCCCCGTGACTAGAACTGGCTCCAGAGGTACTGGTTCGTCACCTCGTGGTGGAACTGGACCTCGGCGGTCTTGATGCGAGTGCCGAGCGCCTTCGGGCACCGGTCTGCCTGTGCCTGCTTGAGGTCCACGAAGCGCTGGTGCACGTCCGCGCCGAGCAGTTCGCCCATGAGCTTGCTGCCCTTGAAGAGGCGGATGCCGTCGTAGATGTTGTCGGGCAGGAACCGCGTGCGTGACCGGCGCGCATCAGCGTCACCTTCCTCGATCGGCCCTTCCAGGCCCGTGCGCAGCAGGAGATACAGCGCGAGGTACGGGTTGGCATCCGGCGCGATCGAGCGGACTTCCACACGGGCCGACTTCTCGTTGCCGATCGGGATACGCACCATCGCGCCACGGTTGACCGCCGACGCCTTGATCTGATTCGGCGCCTCGTAGTGCGGATCGAGGCGGCGGTAGGCGTTGACGCTGGGGTTGAGCGCGAGACAGAGTTCCTGGCCGCTCGCCAGGATGCGATCGATGAAGCTCCACGCCGGCTTCGACATGGAGTCCTGCCCCTTCGCGTCGAAGAAGATGTTCTTGCCGGCCTTGGAGATCGACAGGTTGGTGTGCATGCCGTTGCCGTTGACGCCGGTCACGGGCTTGGGCAGAAACGACGCGGTGAGTTCCATCCGGGCGGCCACCTGCCGGCACGCCAGCTTGTAGAGCAGCACCTGGTCGGCCGCGATGTTGACCTCGGTGTACGAGTAGTTCATCTCGAACTGCGACGGCGCCACCTCGGGATGATCCTTTTCGTTGGCAAAGCCCAGCGCGCGCTGCACTTCGGCCGCCGAATCGATGAACATGCGCAGGGGATCACCCGGCAGCGAGTGGTAGTAGCCGCCCGTGCTGATGAACTCGAACGCGCCGGTCTCGTGGTAGTGCCGCTCGGCATCCCGCCCCTTGAACAGGAAACCCTCAATCTCGTTCGCGGCGTTGAACGTCACGCCGTCCTTCTTGAACTTCTGATCGGTCCACGCCTTGAGCCGCGACCGCAGGTCGGCGACATACGGCGTGCCGTCCTTTTCCAGGACGTCGGCAAACACCAGCACCTTGCCGGGGCCAAACACGTCCGACGGCAGGTGATAAAACGCCGGCCAGTCGATCGACAGGCGGAGGTCCGACTCGGCCTGCTGCGAGAAGCCCCGGATCGACGACCCGTCAAACGTCAGGTTGTCGGCCGACTTGAGCAGGAACTTCTTGTCGTAGTCGAGCATGTGCAGCCGGCCCTCCAGGTCGGCAAAACACACGGTCACGGCCTTGATCCGCTTTTCGTCGGTCAAGTACTTCGTGTGCTTCTCGCGAAGCTTGTCGGCCGAGACACGCTTGGTGCGCGCCTCCTTGGTGGCCAGATTCATTTCTTCGAGTTTGTCGTACGGAATTTCAAGAAAGTCGCGGAGGGGGGCAACACTTGGCATCTCTGGCTCCTGGCTAAGAATAAAGACAAGCAAATTTAGCACAAAATTGTGAGGCTTAATGCTTATCTGATTCGAACTAAGCCCACCAACCCGCCAACCCACCAGCCCGGGCTTGGGGTTGACGCCAATCTCGTTGTTTCGTATCCTTAAATCCGGATTTACGGATTATTGATGGCCATCACCGCTCCCCCCCTCCTCGACTCGCTCTCGGCCCTTGCCGACGCCACGCGCTGCCGCATGCTGGCCGTGGTCGAGGATCACGAGCTGACGGTGTCGGAGTTGTGCACGGTTCTCCAACTACCGCAGTCGACAATGAGCCGGCAGCTGAAGGTGCTGGCGGACGCCGGGTGGCTGTCATCCCGTCGGGAAGGCACGAGTCGCTACTACACGCTCGCGAAAAGTGACGATGCCCGCGCGCAGTTGTGGCAGCTCACCCGCGAACAGGTCATCGGCCATCATGCCGCCACGCAGGACCAGCGTCGACTGGAACGGGTGCTCAAATTGCGCAGTACCACGTCGCAGCGGTTCTTTGCGACGACCGCTGGGCAATGGGATCTCGTCCGTGACGAACTCTTCGGTCGCGATTTCCTGTCCACGGCGCTACTGAGCCTGCTCGACGACCACTGGACTGTTGGTGACCTCGGGTGTGGAACCGGCATCGCCACCGCCGCGCTGGCGCCCCATGTCGGGCGTGTCGTCGGCGTCGATGCCTCTGAGGAAATGCTGCAGGGAGCGCGGACGCGTCTGGCCTCGTTGCGCAACGTCGAATGGCGCGCGGGCTCACTTGAGCAGTTGCCGATCGAGGACGCGTCGCTTGATGCCGCAGTCATGATGCTCGTGCTGCATCACCTGCCGTCGCCGGTGGCCGCGCTTACCGAAGCGCACCGTGTGCTCAAGCCGGGTGGCCGCCTGCTGCTGGTCGACATGGCGACACACGGCCGCGAAGAGTATCGTCAGCAGATGGGCCATGTGTGGCTCGGCTTCGGTGATGACCAGATACGGAAGTTCCTGGCGCAGGCCGGATTCACGCAGGCACGCGTGACGCCGCTGCCGGAAGACCCCGTGGCCAAAGGCCCCGGATTGTTTGTAGCAACAGGGAAGAAAGTGTCTCCTGTTGGTTTGGTGACACACACGCAAAGGGAGAAACGATGACGACTGCAACGATGACTGCACATGCATTTGAACAGGCGAAGGCGGCAGGCCGCGAGCCGTTCAAGGTGCGCGACCTGGGCCTGGCCGAATGGGGCCGCAAGGAAATCCGCCTGGCCGAACAGGAAATGCCCGGCCTGATGGCGATCCGCGCCGAATACAAGGGCAAGGCGCCGCTCAAGGGCGCGAAGATCATGGGCTCGCTGCACATGACCATCCAGACCGCGGTGCTCATCGAGACACTCGTGGAACTGGGCGCCGATGTGCGCTGGGTCTCGTGCAACATCTTCTCGACGCAGGATCACGCCGCCGCCGGCGTCGTCGTCGGCAAGACCGGTACGGTTGATGCGCCCAACGGCGTCCCGGTGTTCGCGTGGAAGGGTGAGACGCTCGACGAATACTGGTGGTGCACCGAGCAGGCCCTGATGTGGCCGGATGGCTCGGGCCCGAACATGCTCCTCGACGACGGCGGCGACGCCACGCTGCTCGTGCACAAGGGCGCCGAATACGAAAAGGCCGGCAAGATCCCCGCCTTCAACCCGGACAGCGATCCCGAGGAGTGGGGCGTGATCCTCAACCTGCTCGTCGAACAGCAGGCGAAGAACCCCGGCCGCTGGACGAAGGTGGCGGCTGACATCAAGGGCGTCACCGAAGAGACGACCACGGGCGTGCATCGGCTCTACGAGATGATGAACGCGGGCACGCTGGCGTTCCCGGCGATCAACGTCAATGACTCGGTCACCAAGTCGAAGTTCGACAACCTCTACGGCTGCCGTCACTCGCTGACCGACGGCATCCTGCGCGCCAGCGACGTCATGCTGGCCGGCAAGGTGGCCGTGGTGCTCGGTTACGGCGACGTGGGCAAGGGCTGCGCGCAGGCGCTCAAGGGCCAGGGCGCGCGCGTCATCATCACCGAAATCGATCCGATCTGCGCGCTGCAGGCGGCGATGGAAGGTTACCAGGTGACGACGCTCGACGAAGTGGTGAAGACGGCGGACATCTTCATCACCGCGACCGGCAACATGAACATCATCACGGTCGACCACATGGCCCAGATGAAGGACAAGGCCATCGTCGGCAACATCGGTCACTTCGACAACGAGATCGACATGGCCGGTCTCAAGAAGAAGGGCATCGAACGCGTCAACATCAAGCCCCAGTTCGACGAGTTCGTGTTCCCGGACGGCCACAGCGTGTTGATCCTCGCGGAAGGCCGCCTGCTCAACCTCGGTTGTGCGACGGGTCACCCGAGCTTCGTGATGTCGGCGTCCTTCAGCAACCAGGTCATCGCGCAGATCGAGCTCTTCAACAACACGGGCAAGTACGAGAAGAAGGTCTACGTCCTGCCGAAGCACCTGGACGAGAAGGTCGCGCGGCTGCACCTCGACAAGCTCGGCGTGAAGCTGACGAAGCTCTCGCCCGAGCAGGCGAAGTACATCGGCGTGTCGGTCGACGGTCCGTACAAGCCGGATCACTACCGGTACTAAGAACCGTATCGGTTCCGGGTTCACGGGCGGTGAGGGGAGACTCTCACCGCCCTTTTTTGTTCCTGGTTCAGCTCCGGATGACGCGGACGGGATCGATGCGGACCGCGCGAAGCGCAGGTGCCAGTGTGCCGGCCAGCGTCATGACGATGCAGATGGCGGCGCTGGTGGCAAAGGTGGCAGGGTCGGCCTGTGACACCCCGTACAACAACGACCGCAGCCACGCTGACGCACCCCAGGCCACGAGTAGGCCTGCCGCGGCTCCTGCGCCGGCGAGCGCGACACTTCGGCCAAGCACGAGGCCCAGGATACGAGCGGGCGTCGCGCCAAGCGCCATCCGCACGCCGAGTTCCCGCTCCTGCAGCGACACCGTAAACGCGATGAGGCCGTGAATGCCGACGGCGGTCAGCAATACGGCAAGCGCCGCAAACGCCGCCAGCAGGCTCGCCTGGACCCGTCGCGGCGCGGTGTCTTCGCCGAGCACATCGTCGAGACTGCGCACCGCCGCGATGGGGAGGTATGCGTCGGCCGACCGGATGGCCCGACGCACATCCGGAATCACCGCGCCGGGAGCGCCGGACGTCCGCACAACCAGTTCCTTGGGCGTGTAGAAGATCACTCCGCCGTCCGGCACCTGCCCGTACGGCAGGTACACCTGCGGCTCGGAGTCTTCGCGCTCAAGTCCACGCACGCGAATGTCATCGACCACGCCGACAACGACACGGTCCATGAACGCCATGGTGAAACGGCGTCCCAGCGGTGACTGGTCGGGCCAGTGCCGTTGCGCGAATGAGCGGCTCACGACGGCGACCGCTTCGCGGTCCAGCGTGTCTGATTCGGCCACGTCACGGCCCGACACCAGGGCTACGTCCATCGTTCGAAAGAAGTCTGAGGTGATGTACCGGAGGCTGGCGAAGTGTCGCGCGCCGGCTCCCGCGTCCTGGCCCGGCATCTCGACAGGCCAGATGCCTCCGCCAAAGTCGATGGGGAGAAAGCTGGTGTACGCCGCCGACACGACACCGGGGATTGCGCGCACGCGTCCAAGGACGTCCCCGTAGAACCGCCGACGCGCCTCCACACCGCCGTATTGCGGCAGGGGCAGCGGCGTCTGCAGCGAGATGACATTTCGGGAGGAGAAGCCCGGATCGATCTGCTGCACGGCCCAGAGCGAGCGCATCAGAAGGCCGGCGGTCACCAGCAACGCCACCGACGTGGCCACCTGTGCAAAGACGAACACCGCACGCAGCCGCTCGGATCGCGGGCCGGCGCCGGCGCGTTCACCATCTCGCAGGTGTGTCACGTGCGCGCGCGAGGTACGGTAGGCAGGGAAGATCCCAAAGGTGATCCCGGTCACGGCGGTCAGCACCCCGGCGAGCAGCAACACACGGGCATCCAGCTGCGGAGATGCCGCCAGCGGCAGGTGCGACGGTATGAGCGCCGTCAACGCCGGGATGGCAAGTACCGCGCCGCCCACGCCAAGCAGGCCGCCAATGGCGGCGAGTGTGGCATTTTCAGTGAGGAGTTGCCGGACCAGCCGCTCACGACCGGCGCCCAACGCCGTCCGTATCGCGAGTTCCCGCTCACGTGATGCCGCGCGAGTCAGCAGCAACGACGCGAGGTTGGCGCAGCCGATGAGCAGCACACAGAGCGCGGCGCCCGCCGCGCCGGCCAGCAGCAGCCGGTCGGTGCGCCCGATGTCGTCGCGCAGCTGCCACACGGTTGCTCGGGTGCCGTCAGGGATGGCGGCCTCGGCGGCATCGAGCCGAGCCGTGATCGCGTCCAGTTCTGCATCCGCCTGCGCGGCACTGACCCCCTCCGCGAGTCGGCCGACGCCGTGCAGATAGTAGTTGGTCGGATCCTCGAAGTGGCTCGCCTGGAAGCGGAACGGGCGGAAGAAGTCTGCATCTCGTCCTGGGAACTCGAAGTCGGCTGGCATCACGCCCACGACCATGTGTTGTTCGCCATCGAGATCGATACTGCGGCCGATGATGTGCTCGTCTGCGCCAAAGTGGGACTGCCACAGCTCGTAGCCGAGGACCACCGTGCCTGCGGCCCCCTGCACGTCATCGTCGGGGCGCAGGACACGGCCGAGCGCCGCGTCCACACCCATGACATCAAAAAACGACGCGGTGACCGAATAGCCGCGCAGTCGCGCGGGTTCCCCTGAGCCCACCAGGTTCATCGCTCGCGATGAGTAGGCAGCCATGGCGGCAAACGACGTGGCCTGGTCCGCCCAGTCGCGGTACATCGACGGCGACAACTCCATGTCGGGATAGCCCAGCGGCGTCTGGTCCTGCACGAACTGCACGATGCGGCCTGCGTCTCGATAGGGGAGTGGTCGCAGGAACAGATGGTCGAGGATGGAAAAGACCGCGGTCGTCGCGCCGATTCCCAGGCCCGCCACCAGCACGACGGTGACGGCGAAGGCCGGTGAGCGCCGCCATGACCGCATGGCCAGGCGCAGGTCGTACCTGAAAATTTCAGCGTGCAGTCTGCCGGCGTTGGTCAGCGTGTCGAAGACGACGCTCAGCGTCAAGGTCAGGCGTGCCAGGGGTGACTGCGCGCTTCGCCGGCGAATTGCCAGCACCCCGGCCAGCTCCCGGCCAAATTCGTTGCGGAAAGACCGTGGATACAGACGGAGGAGCCAGCGCAAGGATGTGGGCAACATCACTCAGGCCTTTCGGGGAACAAAACCGGAGGCGCGTGCAAGCTTGACCAGATCCGTGAGTCGAGCGGCTTCCGCCTGCGCAGCCCGGCGGCCTTCCGTGGTGATCCGGTAGTAACGCCGGCGTTCGTCATCAAATTCGGGAGCCGGCCGCTCATCGACCTCTTCGATGAGGCCTTGTTCGATCATGCGCTGTATCGAGCGGTACAGGGTGCCGGCGCCGAGTGTGACCCGTCCGTTGGTGCGCGACGCGACTTCCTGAATGACCGCGTATCCGTGACGATCCTCGTCGGCCAGCGCCATGAGGATGTGGAAGGTGGCGACGGGGAGTGGCTGCATTCCCTGAGGCTATATCCAGTGTGGCTATAGTGTCAAACGACTTGCCCGGGCTTCAGCGCACGTCGCATCGCGCGAGGGTCTCGGCGGCGTTTCCGGCGGCCTCGGCCGCGCTGCCGGCGGACTCGCGCCATCGTCCGTGTTTCTGTCCGGCATTTCGCCTGGCAGCGAGCAGCGGAGAAATCAGCAACGGCTGCCGTCGCTCTTCCGCGGCGCGGGCCCGTTCGTCGATTCGTGCCGTGAGAAAGCGGTCTGCCTCCTCATCGGGCATCTCCATCGCCTGCAGCAGCGACTCCGCGGTGGCGCGCAACTCCTCCAGACGATGGGCGCGACCATCAAGCATGGCCTGGTATCGCGCCGGTGATCCGCTGAAGCCGGCGCCGTCAATCAGCACCACGTCCGCGCGCGCGGTCAGCCCTCGACGCGACGTGCCGCGGATGGAGCGGAAACCGCCGCCAAACGTCTGGCCGGGGCGAAGCCATCCGGCGACGCCCTCCACGGGACGACACGTATCACCGACGATGCTGCCCACTCGTCGTATGCCATCGTCGGCGTAGAAGCCCACCTCCCACGCGGTGAGGGGACGCGTGCCGATGTTCGTGATCGCGTATTCCACACCCTCAAGTCCCGGGGAGACGCGTAAGGTCACGCGAGCCTCCTGGACGTCGACGTGGTCGGCGACTTGTGACACACGAGACGCAGCCGCGGGCGCTGCCCGGAAGACACGGACGCCAGCCAGGCTCGTGCCCGCAACGATGACGGCAAGGGCCGCGGTCGCGAGCGGCAACGAGACAGGGCCCCGGGTGAGGAGAAAGCCGGCAAGCACGCCCGCGAGCACGCCACCGGCGTGTGCAGCGTTATCGACAACCCGATGGAGCACGCCGCCGAGCAAAGCCGTCAGGGCGAGCGTGCGACCCGCAGCGACCGCGATGCTGGCCCGTTCGTCAGCGGGATCCCGATAGTCGACCAGCCCGGCACACGCGACGACGCCAAGGACCGCACCGGAGGCACCAATGGACGTGGCGTCCAGCAGCCAGACGCTTGCCAGGCTGCCCATGATGCCGGAGACGCTGTACACGAAGGCCAGCGTGCGCCATCCGGCGCGCTCTTCCAGGGTGTTCCCGAACGTCCACAACACCGTGCAGTTGGCGACGATGTGGAGGAGATTGCCATGCAGGGCCGTCGCTGTACCGAGGCGCCACCAGTCGGACGCGAGGTTGAGCGGTTTGATCAATCCAGCCGCGGCAACGGATTCTGGAATGCCGACGAGCGACTGCATCGCGAACACCAGGACGAGCGCGACGACCACGGCCAGTGTCAGCATCAGTCGCCGGCGGGCCCGGCCCTCCAGATGAAGCCGGTCACGGCCAATGCCGCCACCAGTGTCAACGCGACGAGCCCTGTCTCAAAGTACGGCTTGCCCGCGTCGAGGGATACCGTGGCTCCCCACGTCCAGAAGTGTGCGAAGAAACCAACCATGCCCGCGAACAATCCGTAGCGGAACAAGACGCCAAGGATGATGACGACGAGGATGAGGCCAAACGTCAGGTCGAGTGCGGGGTTGCCCGACTGGAACTGGCCGCGTGCTGCCAGGGGCGTGAACAGCACGGCAGCGATGGCAAAGGCCACCTCCGTTCGGCCAAGCGGCGCCCACGCGCGTTGCAGCCCGCTGCGCAGCAGGGCCAGGCCGAGCACGCCGAGCATGGCATTGCCGATCGCGTTGTTGGCCACGACGAACAGTCGCGCGCCGAGGTCGCGTGTGCCAAGCACCAGCTCCGGAAAGTGCGGGAAAAATCGAGGCTGGTCGAGGAGCAGAGGCGCGGCGTGAAATCCGTACGTCAGCACGGTCATCAACAAGCCGGCAGCGCAGCCGACCAGCAGGTCGCGCCCGACGAGGGGATCCCGCACGCGGCCGGCGAGCAGACGCCCCCACGTGATCAGGATGTGCGGCCACGTGCGCCGCACGTATGGCTCTGCGGCGATGTACAAGGACCACATCACGCCCGCCGCCAGCAGGGCCTGGGCAGCGGCCTCACTGATGCGCGACTGCTCGGCGCCGATATCGAACACGTGATGTGCCGCGAGCATCCAGCTCACCATCATCGCGATGAACGACGCCAGGGCCAGCCGCCGCGCCCCGATGCGGTCGCCTCGGCCCGCGCGCAGATTCGACCGCACCACCAGCGCGCTGACCACAATCAGCGCCGGTCCGATCAACATCGCGGCGATACCGACAAGACGCGGAAGCCCGGGATCCGAGCCTGCGGCCGCGTCGAAGTTCCAGGGGCCAAAGGTGCGGAAGTACGCCACCTGTCCGTGCTGCCCGCCGGCTTCAACGCGAAGCTCAACACCGGGGAGTCCGGGCCACGCGCCGAGCCAGGCCTGCCGGACTGCGGTGTGCGCATTCGGGTTGTAGATCGGCGTTGTGGGCGACAGCCGGGATGGGTCGATCCCCGCCGCGTCGAAAAAGGGCTGCCAGTTGATGTCGGGCTCCGGCGCTCCAGGTTCGCTCTGCCTGAACGACGCCGGCAGCCGTTCGAAGGTCAACAGCCGGCCTCGCATGTCGAGCACGACGATGGACTGCCCGGCGACGAGTGGTGGGTCGTCGACATCGACCTTCGCGTCCCTCGGCACCAGCCAGCGCGGACTCGAGCGATACCAGAACACCAGGGCGGCCGGCTCGCCTCGACCCAGCTCCTCCTCCAACGGGGCGGCCGCTCGTCTTCGCAGCCAGCCGATCGTCGCGGTTCTCGGCGTGAAGCCCGACGCACGATCCTGCACGGAGGTGACACCGGCCAGCGCCTCGATGTCGCGAGCGCGGTCGAACAACGTCGCGGGCGCGCGATCGAAGGGAATCATGCTGTAGAGCAGGAGCCGGTCGGCCAGCAGCAGCGTGGCAGCCAAGGCTACCAGTGTCGCCGCCAGCCAGACGGCACCGCGCCGGCCGGACATCGGTGCGGCCTGATCACCCGCGGCCGCGACCATCTGCGGCGACGGTGTCTCGCCTGCGGCAAGCGCAGCGGCGAGGGGATCCCCACCCGGGAGCGCGGCGGCCACGGCCAGGGCCGAGGCCGGACGCGCTGACGGATCCACTGCGAGGCAGCGCAGGATGACACGCTCAACCGACGGGGCCAGGCCGCTCACCAGCGTGGAGGGCGGTGGGATGGTGCCGCTCTGCTGCAGTTCGACCAACTCTCCAAGCGTCTTGGCCTGAAAGGCGCGGCGTCCCGTGAACAGTTCGTACAACACCAGTCCAAGCGCGTACACGTCACTTTGCGCCGTGACGGCCGTGCCGCTCAGTTGCTCTGGCGCCATGTACGCCGGCGTGCCTGCACGTACGTCGTTGGTGGCGCCGATCGACGCGAGGCCGAAATCCATCAATCGCGCCTGGCCTTCGCCGTCGAGCATGACGTTGGCGGGCTTGAGATCACGGTGGATGATGCCGCGCGCGTGAGCAGCGCCCAGGCCCGCGCAAATCTGTCTCGCGATGTCGAGCGCCTTGTCCTCAGGCAGGCGGCCGATCCGCTTGAGCAGGGAGGCGAGATCCTCGCCGTCCACATACTCCATCGTCAAATACAGCTGGTGTTGGGCTGTACTGCCTGACGTCGAGACCATGTCTCCGATGTCGTAGACACGGCACACGTTGGGGTGCGAGACCTGACGGGCCGTGCGGACTTCGTTGTGGAACTGCACCAGCCGTTGCGGGTCGTTGGCGAGCGACTCGGGCAGCAGCTTGATGGCCACGGGCTGACCGAGGCGGAGATCGTCGGCGCGATAGACCTCGCCCATGCCTCCGCGTCCGAGCAGGCCAATGATGCGGTAACGCCCATCCACCACTGCGCCGGGCTCGAAGCGACCGTGACTGATCGAACCCGAAGTGCTCAGCCACCCGGAACTTGATGTGGCTGTGCCGGCACCGGTCGCGGGAACACCGGTGTCGGCCAGTCGTGTCTGGTCGTTGTCGTCCACTCGCAAGATTCTAGATGGCGAGATGCCGAGATGGCGAGATGGCGAGGGTAGATGTGGGGCGGGCCTTCAGGCCCGCCGTACACTGTCTCCGTGCGCGCCCGTTTCGACTTCACCGGATCCATCCCGGAACCGGTCAGCTTTGCGTCCCCAGAAGCCGTGATCGTCGCGCGCACGGTTGAAGAGGTCCTGCCCGCGTTTGCGGAGGCAGAAGCCGCGCTTGCCTCTGGCCGACACGTCGCAGGGTGGATCGCGTACGAAGCCGCGCCGGCATTTGACGCCGCCCTCCAGACACGCGGGCCCGGGCGAGTGCCGCTCGTATGTTTCGGGGTGTTTCGAGAGAGACGGGCGGCGACGGCGCTGAGGCAGGGCAAGCCGGCCGCGTCGCTTCCACGGTGGCGTTCGCTCGTCGATGCACCTGCACACGCCGATGGCGTCTCAGCCATCCGCGAGGCGATCGCGAGTGGCGACACATACCA
Source organism: uncultured Acidimicrobiia bacterium (assembly GCA_966252305.1). Lineage (GTDB taxonomy): Bacteria > Acidobacteriota > Vicinamibacteria > Vicinamibacterales > SCN-69-37 > SYFT01. Next base: position 28,252 of record CBINOO010000019.1, on the reverse strand, counting down.
GATCAACTACACGTTTCCGCTGCAGGCGGAGGTGCCCTCTGGTGTCGACATCGCAGCGCTCTACCAGCATCTTGCCGCCTCGGCCCGGGCGTCGTATGCCGCCTGTATCGAGGTGGATGAGTGGGCCGTGCTGTCGCTCTCGCCCGAGCTGCTCTTTCACACCGACGGCACCTCGATCGTCACGCGTCCGATGAAGGGCACGGCGCGGCCAGGGCGCTGGGCGGAAGAGGACCTGATCGTCGCGGAGGATCTGCGTCGGTCTGAAAAAAACCGGGCCGAAAACGTGATGATCGTCGACCTCTGTCGCAACGACCTGAGCCGGGTGTGCCGCTGGGGGACCGTCGAGGTGACTGCGCTCTGCGAGGTCGAGCGCTATCCCACCGTGTGGCAGATGGTCTCGACTGTACGTGGTCAGCTGCGCACGGGGTGCGTCCTGGCCGACATCTTCAGCGCCGTGTTTCCTGCGGGGTCGATCACCGGAGCGCCAAAGACCAGCAGCATGCGACTCATCGCCGCGCTTGAAACCGCAGCCCGAGGTGTCTATTGCGGCGCGGTCGGCTTCGCCTCTCCGGACGGGAGTGCCACCTTCAACGTCGCGATTCGCACGATGACGGTCGACCGAGGCGCAGCCCGCGGCACGTACAGCGTTGGTGGCGGCATCACCTGGGACTCCCGCGCGGGAGATGAGTTCGCGGAGGCGATGCAGAAAGCCGCGTGCCTGGATCCTCCGAATCCGCTGGGACTCATCGAGACGTTCCGCGTCGAGGCCGGAGTCGCCGTCCGCCTTGACGCCCACCTGGCACGGTTGTCAGCCTCTGCCGCCTTCCTGGGTGTCCCCTGTGACACTGCAGCAATCCGCGAAGCCGTTCGAGCGCAGTTGCGGTCCCTGTCGCGCACGCTGGCACATCGGGTTCGTGTGGTGGTGCAGCCTGATGGAGTGTTCACGATCACGGCCGAGCCGCACACGCCAACAGACGGAGCCGTCATGCTGGTGGTTGCCGAGACGCCGGTCGACTCCGGCGATCGCCGTCTGTGCCACAAGACCACCGATCGCTCTGTCTATGAACACGTCGCCTCCCGACGTGCCGACGCCTTCGACACGATTCTGTGGAACGAACGCCGGGAGGTCACCGAATGCACGCGGGGAAACCTGGTGATTGAGCTGGACGAAACGCTGGTCACCCCGTCTCGTGACAGCGGGTTGCTCAACGGAGTCTTCCGCCAGCACCTGCTCGATGCGGGTGTGGTCCGAGAACAGGTGGTGCTCGTCGACGATCTGGCACGCGCGTCACGCGTCTGGTTCATCAACAGCCTGCGGGAGTGGCTGCCCGCTACAGGCTGGCGTACACCATGTCCATGAGCTGCTGGTCTTCGATCGCTCGCTCCAGGCTCATCTCCGGCTGCGTGCCGCTCCGAATGGCCCTGGCAAAATCCCGATACATGGCCTGGTAGCCACGGATATCCCTGAACCCGGGGAACACCAGCCTCGGCAGGCCGTGCCGCCCGCGGATGAGCATGAACACGCCGTTGGACTCGAATGTGATGATTCCGTCACGACCAAACAGCTTCGACCAGCGAAGTCCCTTCAACAACGACGGCACCTCTCGCGAGTAGTACAGCGATCCCGCAGCTCCGTTGTCGTATTGGAACGCCACGAGCATGCTCCGAATCCGACGGTCCGGTCCGTCCAGTCTCGGCGGTGGCCGATACGCCTGGATTCGCACGATGCGTGGGCCGAGGCTCCCGGCGATGTGCAACCAGTGGATCCCCTCTTCAAAGAAGGCATCGCCGCCGGCCATCGTCTCGTCGTTGCGCCAGTCGTCCGCCTTTTTCGGCAGTCGCGCCAGCGTGGTGAAGTGGCCAAACAACATGTCGCCAATCGTCTCGTCCGCGAGCAGCCGACGCAGGCGAACGGCGAGAGGTTTGTAGTGATCGTTTTCGCCGACGATGACCACCCGCCCGGCGGCGTCTCGTGCCGCGAGCGCCTCCTGGTATTCCGCCATGCTCATGAAGGCCGGTTTTTCGACGACCACGTGTTTGCCCGCGGCCAGCGCTTCCTTCGTCAGCGCGAGGTGATAACGCGGGGGGACCGCGACGACGACGGCATCGGTCTGATCACTGTGAATCGCCGCGTCGTAACTGCCGTAAGCGGCTTGACCCTGATACTGCCTGCGGAAGGCCTCGGCCTTCGACAGGTCCCTGCTCGCGTAGCTGCAGACGATGTCGCCGGACAACGATCGCAGATTCCGGCTGTGCACACGGGTGATGTATCCGCACCCGAGAAATGTCAGTCGAATCGGTGGCACGGCAGGCATTGTACCGGGTTGTGTTAAGCTGCCCGCAGATGTTCCTTTGTTGTTGCGCGTGTTGTTTCGCGTCCGGCAGCCGCCGGCCGACGATGCGTGTGCCTGAGGACGTCGCGGCTGTGACTTAATCGCAGCGAACAGACACCCAGTTCCGCAACGAGGCCCGGATGGCAGAAGCCGTCCGGGCCTTTGTGCTTTCGGCGGGCGGCTTCATCACACCTGAACCAAGGATGGAGCGACATGAAGTTGGCAGTAACAGGGTTGGCGGGGCTGTTGGCAATCACCGGCGCCGTCACCCAGCACCCGGTGTATCCCGTGGGAACCGATCCGGACGTGGCAATCGCGAGCGCATTGGCGAACGCCACCGGCGATGGCAGACATGTGTTGCTGGATTTCGGCGCGGACTGGTGCCCGGATTGCCGTGTGCTCGACGCGTTGTTCACGGCGCCACCCGTGGCCGCATACCTTGACAGCAACTTCCATGTGGTACGCATCGACGTCGGTCGCCGCGACCGGAACGGCACGGTGGTGGAGAAGTATGGCGCGACCTCTGGTGAGTGGATTCCCGCACTGGTCGCCCTCGACGGACGCGGACGGGTTGTCGGTCGCACTGACGCCGACCTGCGCGTGAGCCGGCACACGACCGCGGCGGAACTCCTGGCCGTGCTCGAGCGATGGTCGCCGAAGCGACGTATCGCCCGCCTGGGCACCCATCGTCAGCACGGCGTATCCGTGGACATCGTGCTTGAGGCTGATCGCGCAGGACGGCATTTTGTCGCGGCCACGTACTCGCCGCTGGATCCCGGCGTCCACCTCTACGGCGCCAGCATGCCGCCCGGAGGAATCGACGGGCTTGGCCGTCCGACTGTGTTGCGCGTGTCCGACGCCTTCGGGAGTTCGCGCGGTCAGCTGATTGCCGACCGAGCCGAGACACTTGACCGCATCGAGGCGCTCGACCTCGCCGTCCCGGTCTACCCGGCCGGCGCGGTCACGCTGCGTATGCCCGTCACGTTGACCCCGTCGGCCGTGGCGCGCGATGCGCGAGTGACCATCGGCTACATGGGCTGCAGCGCCCACGGCTGTCTCCCGCCGGTGGTTGACCGTGAACTCGTGGTGCGTGTGCCGCCTATTGTGAGGCCGCGATGATGCCGACGATGATCGCCACGACGAGCACGACGAACGCGATCTTCCAGAACGACTTCGGATAGTCGCCGGCGATGTTGCCGGTGATGCCGTTGGCCAGCACCTGATAGGTCTTGCGTCCATAGATGTACGTCAAGACCCAGATCGGCACGAGCGTGTGCTTGAAGGTTCGGCGAGAGAACGTCGGGTGGATCACCAGGTTCCGATAGGTGTCGCCGGGGACCTGCGCGCCGCACAGGCCCATCAGTGTGTCGTGCATCTGGTGCGCAGCGGCTTTTGTGGCTTCCGTCAGGTCGACCTGGTAGCGCTCCACGACGAAGCCGGAAAGGTACGCGGTGTCGTACGGGACCACCTGCTGTGTCGGGAATGGCTCGACCCGGCGCAGCAGGTCCTGCCGGATGCCCGTCGTGCCCGGCACCAGCTCGTCGTCAAAGGTGTGTTCAAGTTCACCGGCGGCGGGAACCCAGCGTGTGTGACGGACCTGCCGTGTGCGCATGCGGCCCTGGCCGTCCCGGAAGGTCTCTGTCGTGTAGTAGTAGTGGCCCGCGTCGGCCGTCCATGTGCAGTGCGCGTGGGCGTCGAACGTCCAGTACGGGATGTACAGGCCATGGAGCTGGTCGACGAGCGCCTTTTTCTTGAATGCATTCGGCGCGAACCATTTGCTCGCGTACCAGCGTTTCATGCGATCGCGAACGTCCGTCTGTGACACGGTGAACGGCAGAAGGCTCTGTGGCCGGATGGGCGCCTCGACGTCGTTGTAGTCGACCAACGCCGGAGAGCCGCAGAACTCGCAGTTGCGGCCGACCTTCTCGGCCTCGAACACCATCACGGCGCGGCAGCTCTGGCACTGCACGCTGCGTCTGTTCGCATTCCACCCGCGGGCCTCATCGGGCAGCGCGCGGAGCGCCTCGAGCAGGTCGAGTTCGGCGACGTCGCCACCGTGCTTGTGGCCGTCGTACGGCGACTCGGTGCCGCAGAACGCGCAGATCAGCAGCTGTTTCGACGGGTTCCACTCGGCCTGGGCGCCGCACGCCGGGCAGGCGTGTTTGTCGCGTGCGCTGATCGCGTCGGTCATGATGGCTGCATCAACAGGGCAGGCCTGAACAGGTGGGGCGGGCCTTCAGGCCCGCCTACTCCGCCAGATACGCGTCGAGCGCTGCCCTGGTCACTCGCCAGCTGGCGCCGATCTTCTTGGCCTTCAACTCGCCGGATTCGAGGATCGCCATCACGTCCGACTCCGGCACACCAAGCGCTGCCGCGACGTCGGCGGGAGCCAGCAACGCCGTGGCGGGCGCGGCTGGTGTCTGTGGCGCCGGTGAGCCGGGTGCGAACCCCTGCTGCATCATCTGCTGGGCAATGCCGAAGCCCACGGCGAGTTCTGCCGCGGTGCCGGCGGCGCCGCCCCCTCCGCCGGCCGCCATGCCCTGGGCCATCTGGTATTTCACGTAGTCGTTGAGATTGCCGATGGCGGTCATGCTCGAGCGCTTGTCGATGGCCTGCTCGACCTCCGGCGGCACCGACACGTTCTCGACGATGAAGCTGGCGATCTCGAGACCGTATTTCGCCGAGACGATGGGATTGATGATCGGCAGCAGCGCTTCGCCCAGTTCCGAGTAGCGTGTGGCCACGTCGAGCACCGGCACGCGGGATTCGGCCAGCGCCTCGCTGAACACGCTGATCAGCCGCGAGCGCATCGTGTCCGCAAACTCATCCAGGCGGAAGTGGTGATCCGAGCCGGCCACCTCCTTGATGAACACGGGTGGGTTCGTGATCCTGAAGTCGTAGGTGCCGAAGGCGCGGAGGCGGACCACGCCGAAGTCGTTGTCGCGCACCATGATCGGATTGGCCGTGCCCCACTTGTTGCCGGTGAACAGGCGTGTCGTGACGTAGAACACGTCCGCCTTGAACGGTACGTTGAACGCGTATTTCCACGACTTGAGTTTCGTGAGGACCGGGATGTTGTCGGTCGTGAGCGTGTGTTTGCCCGGGCCGAACAGGTCGCCGAACTCCCCGAGGTACATGAACTGCACGGCCTGCGACTCGCGCACGATGAGCTGCGCGCCGTTTTTGATGGCCTTGTCTTCGTCCGGAAACCGCCACGTCAACGTGTCACGCGAGTCGTCGGTCCATTCGATGACATCAATGAACTCGCCAAGAATCAGGTCTTTCAGGCTCATCGGGTGCGCTCCTCGCTCATCAGTATTGTGGAAATGGGCGACTGGGGAAATGGGGAAGTGTGGAAATGGGGCGTCCTCAGCTGACCACTGCCGCATGGAGCCGGGTGGCCTCCGCGATGAGTGCCGCGGCCTCCGAGGCAATCGCCGTGCGTACGGCTTCGTCAGTCAATCCGCTGAGGTTGATGTCCACGTTGTCGTTGGCGCCCTGAGCGGCAGCCATCAGCAACCGGAACCCCACCTTGGCATCACTGGATGCGGACGGGTTGCCATGGGCCACGGCGGCGTGTCCCTGTCGCATGGCCTCCACGCACGCACGGATCGTCTCCAGCGGCACCTCGGTGGCGACGCGCGTGGCGTCCTGAATCGCCGCCCTGCGTGCCGCTTTCTCCTCGTCGGTCGACTTCGGCTGTCTGAAGGCCGCCACGACGAGGTCGTAGGCCGCGGCATCACGGTCGATCAGGGCCTGCAACACGTCGCGCAGCGGGACGAGCGCCGCGTGGGCGGCGTTGAGCGCCGCGCGTTCCTCCGGCGCGTTGGTGCGGGTCTTGGGCATACCCGCCACCATGACCAGCAGGCTGGCTCCGGCCGCACCGGCCAGCGCCGCCGCGGAGCCCCCGCCTGGGGTCGGCGTATTCGAACTGAAGGCCGCCAGCAGCGCGGGCACCGTGTGTTCGGTCAGCATGAGAGTCCTTTCTTGAAAACCCCGACGATCGGGGCTGCATTGATGCGCAACAGATTCACGGCCGGTCCCTCCACCAGCACCGCGTCGAATTGTTTGCCGGGTTCGAGGCTGCCGATGCGATCCTGCCGGTCGAGTGCGGCTGCGCCGTTGATCGTCGCAGCCACGAGCGCCTCTTCAAACGTGAGGCCCATGCCGAAACACGCCAGGGTCATCGCAAACGGCATTGACGGCGAGAAGCCGCCGCCCGGGTTCACGTCGGTCGCCAGCGCCACAGGCACACCCGCGGTGATCAGGGCCCGGGCCGGCGCGTACTGGCCGAGCTTGAGGTAAAACGCAGCGCACGGCAGCAGGGTGGCGACGACGCCTGCGCGCGCCATGGCGGCCATTCCCTCGGCAGGCACATGCACGAGATGGTCGGCCGAGCGCGCGCCGACACGGGCGGCCACCTGAGAGCCGCCGCTGGCGGCCAACTCGTCTGCATGGATTCGGGGCTTGAGTCCCGCACGGCGGCCGGCGTCGAGGATGGCTTCCGACTCTTCGGGCGTGAAAAATCCACGGTCGCAGAAGACGTCGCACCACTCGGCAAGACCAACTGCCGCAGGAATCATCTCGTCGATGACGAGGCGTACGTATTCACCCTGGCGCCCACGGTATTCCGGCGGCACCTCGTGTGCGCCCATGAACGTATGCACGAGTTCGACGGGTTGCGCGCGCTCGAGCGCGCGACTCACCCGCAGCATCCGCATCTCGGTGTCGACATCGAGGCCGTACCCGGACTTGGACTCGGCGGTGGTGGTGCCCGCGCGCAACATCGCGGCGAGTCGTGGCGCCGTGGCGTCGATCAGCGCCTGTTCCGAGGCGTCGCGAGTGGCCCGGACAGTCGAGAGGATGCCGCCACCAGCGGCGGCAATCTCCGCGTACGTCGCGCCGGCCAGACGCATCCGCAACTCGTCGCGCCGGTCACCCGCGAACACGACGTGTGTATGGGCGTCGACAAACCCCGGCACCAACGACTTGCCTCGGCCGTCCACGATACGCGTGCCTGCGTGCACCTGCACGTGTGCGCGGACCTCCGCGGTCGAACCCGCTGCCACGATGATTCCGTCGTCAACCGCGACGGCCCCGTCGATGATGGGGGCCACATCGCCCTGGCGGCTGCCGGTCCGGGGGGCCGGGCCCGCAACGGTATAGAGCTGGTCCAGATGCTCGATCAGCAGCGAGACCGATCTGAGCTGGCGGGGCTGAAGCCCCGCCCCACGGCTGCTCATGACGGGACCTCCTGCAGCGGCGGACGCGCGCCAAAAATCGCGGATCCGACGCGCACCCAGGTTGCGCCTTCTTCGACGGCGACTTCAAAATCGTGGCTCATCCCCATCGACAGGTGCGCGAGCGCGTCTGCGGGGATGCCATCGGCCACCAGCTGATCGCGCAGCGTGCGCAGCTGCACGAACCACGGGCGCGCATCGTTGGGGTCGTCCACCGCGGGCGGAATGATCATCAGGCCGCGCAGCCGCACGTGTGCGCAGTCCAGCGCGGTGTCAATCAGCGGGCGCAGCTGCCCGGGAGGCACTCCGAACTTTGTTGCTTCCTGCGCCAGGTCCACCTGGAGCAGGACGTTGGGACGAGTGCCGGCATCACCGGCGCCGGCGTCGAGTTTGCGCAACACGTCCACGCTGTCCACCGAGTGGATCCAGGCAAAGGCGGCGGCCGCCTTGCGAGCTTTGTTGGTCTGGAGATGGCCGATGAGGTGCCAGGTCAACGCGAGATCAGCCGTCGCGGCGATCTTGTCGAGCCCCTCCTGCACACGATTTTCGCCGAAGTCCACCTGGCCGGCCGCCGCTGCGGCACGCACATCGTCGACGGGGAATGTCTTGGAGACCGCGATCAGGGAAGGAGTGGTGGCGGCGTGAGCGCCGCGTTGCGCCGCCGCGGTGAGGCGGCGGCGCACGTCGGTCAGGTTGGCAGCGATCGGGGACGACACGTCACAGCTGCGGTGACGAGGTGCCGCCCTTCAGGCTCTTGAGCAGGCTCTTGGACATCTCCGCGTGTTCGCCTTCCGGCGCCAGCTTGAGGTATTCCTCAAAGGCCTTGATCGCATCAGGCAGCTGGCCGAGGTTCACGTACGCCATGCCGAGGCGGAAGTGCGCATCCGCCAGTTTCGGGTCGAGTTTCACGGCGCGCTCGAAGTGCCCCTTGGCTTCCGGATAGTTGCCCGCGTTCCACGAGATGATGCCGAGGTTCAGGACATCGGCCGCGTTCCCGGCTCCGCCACCCGCGGGGTTGCTGGCACCGGCCAGTTCCGCTGCCTTCGCGCCCATCTTGGCGGCCTCGGCAAACTTCTGCTGCCGGTTGTACAGGTTGGCCAGGGCCTGGTAGGCCTCAGCGCCTTTCTCGTCGACTTCAATCGCCTTGAGATACGCCGCTTCGGCAGCGGCATCATCCTTCGCATTGACGTGCGCATCACCAATGCGCGTGTAGCAGACGCCGCAGCCCGGCACCTTCTCAGCCACCGCCGTGAACTTGACGACAGCGCCGGCCGGGTCGGTCGAGATGATGGCCATGCCCGCCTCAAACTCCGCCTTCATCGCCTCCATCAGCTTGTTCCGGGCTTCGACCTCTTCGGAGGTCATGCCCGAGGGCGCGGATGACGCGAGCTCGGCTGCCGTGCGCAGAGTCACGGGCTCGAGCTGGGTCATGTTCGAGATCGTGATCTGGACCGAATTGTTCCGGCCGATGAAGTCGCCCTTGCGCGCCTCGAGTTTCCAGGTGCCCGTCCGCAGGCCGGACCGCACGAACTCACCGCGGGTGTTCGTCTTGAACGCCACCTGAATCTGGACGTCGCCGACGAACTCCATCACGATATCGGCTTCCGGCACGGGCTTGCCCTCGGCATCCACGATCTTGCCGCGCACCGAGCCGATGCCCTGGGCCAGGGCCGGCAGCGACGTGCCGAGCAGCGCGACGGTAAGCAGACCCACATACGCGACGCGAAGAAGACTGGGACGGGTCATACAAAATCCTCCATCACCATTTTATACCGGCGACCGGACGGGTTCCGTGGCGAACAGGCGCGAGACATCGTCGAGCGACCGGGTGCGCCGTGCGGGTGGAAAAGAGTCGAGGAACCGGCGACCGTAGCCCATCCGGGTCAGCCGCGGATCCAGCACGGCCATCACGCCCCGGTCTGACCGCGTGCGGATGAGCCGGCCGAGGCCCTGCAGGAGTGTCAGGGTGGCCAACGGCACCTGGTAGTCGTGAAACGCGTGGCCGCCGGCGGTCTGGATGGCCTGAATGCGCGCGGCGACGAGGGGATCGCCGGGCGAAGCAAACGGCAGACGGTCGATGATGACGCAACTGAGCGCGTCGCCCGCCACGTCCACGCCCTGCCAGAAACTCGCGGTGGCGAAGAGCACGGCGTGGGGCGTCGCCCGGAAGTCACGCAGCAGCGCCGTTCGTGGCGCATCGCCCTGCATGAAACACGTCCACGGCACGCGGCTTTCCACACGCGCCCGCACATCGCGCATCGCCGCATACGAGGTGAACAACACGAAGGCGCGGCCGGCCGAACGGTCGAGCAGTTCCACGATCTCGTCGGCCGCCGCGACGTTGAAGTCGGGCGACCGCGGGTCGGGCATCGTCGCCGGCAGGTAGAGCAGCGCCTGCGTGGCGTAGTCGAATTCTGACGGCAGTCGCAGCGTCACGGCATCGGGGATGCCCAGACGGCCCTGCATGTAGTCGAATCGACCGTCCACGGTGAGTGTGGCCGACGTCAGCACGGTCGCGAGGCGTTCCCCGATCACCTTGTCGCGCACCAGCGCCGCGACGTCGATGGGGGCGGCGCGCAGCCCGACCTGACGGCCCCGGCTCTCCAGGAAGTGGACAAACGAGGGATCCTCGGCAGCCAGCAGGATGGCGAGGTCCTCGCGGATGCCGACGGCGCGCGCCACGATCGCCGCCAGATCATCGGGCAGGGGCGTCAGCTCGCGCGACTGATCGCGCAGCCGGTCGAGTTCCTGCCGGAGGGCGTCCGCATCCGGCCCCAGACGCGCGGCCATGTCGCTGGTCAGCGTCAAGCGCTCGCCGCCGTTGGCCATCCGCACTTCCATGCGCAGGCTGTCGAACAGGCGCCGGCCTGCGCGCTCGACGTCGTGAATGGCATGTTGCCACGCGACGGCGAACCTCCCCTCGGTCGGCGGCACGGCGGCGACCGACTGCTCTCCGTCGCGCACGAGCTCATCGAGTCGATGGGCGCTGAGGCTCACGCCGAAGTACTGCGTGACGACGTCTTCCAGCTGGTGCGCCTCGTCGATCACGGCAAAGTCACTCGCCGGAATGACTGCGCCGTAGTCGCCCTGTCGCACCGAGGCGTCGGCGCACAGCAGGTGGTGGTTGACCACGACGATGTCGGAGTCGTCGGCGCGTTCGCGCATCTTCGTGATGAAGCACTCGCTGAAGCGCGGGCATTCGCGGCCGAGGCACTGATCGCTCGTGGCCGTCACCTCCTGCCAGAAGGGCAACGCATCGGGCAGGTCCGTCAGCTCGGCGCGGTCGCCGGTCTGCGTGGCAGGCAGCCAGTCCGCGATTGCCGCCATCCAGTGCTGCTCCTGGTCCGGCAGCGTGGCGGCGATCTCGTGCAGGCGTTCGTATCGATGCAGGCAGAGGTAGTTCGTGCGGCCTTTCATGTAGGACGCGCGGATTTCACGGCCCAGCGCTTGTGCCAGCGTCGGCACGTCCTTGTAGAAGACCTGGTCCTGCAGGGTCTTGGTGCCGGTGGAAATGAGGACACGCCGGCCGGCGTGTACGGCCGCGGCCAGGTACGCGAGCGTCTTGCCTGTGCCCGTCCCGGCCTCTGCGAGCAGGATGCCGCCGCGTTCAAACAGCCGCGCCACGGCCTCGGCGAGCGCGCGCTGACCCGGGCGCGCCTCAAAGGCCTCGAACGCTGACGACAGGGGGCCGTCGTCGGCGAAGAGGTCGGCGACCAGGCGCGTCAGCGCGCCAGATCCGGATACAGGGGATATCTCCGGCACAACGTTTCCACGTCGGCGCGCACCGATGCCCGGACGGCCTCGTCCTCGGGCGCGTCGAGCACGCGAGCGATCAAGTCGCCCACCGCGTCCATGTCCGCTTCGGTGAGGCCGCGAGTGGTGACCGCCGGTGATCCGAGACGAATGCCGGAGGCCACCATCGGCGGATTCTGATCGAACGGGATGGCATTCTTGTTGACCGTGATGCCGGCGCGACCGAGCGCGGCTTCCGCGGCCTTGCCCGTGATGCCCTTCGAAAAGACGTCGACCAGCACGAGGTGATTGTCGGTGCCGCCGCTGACCAGGCGGAATCCCGCGGCTGCCAGACGCGAGGCCAGCCGCGCGGCGTTGGCCACGACACGCCCCTGATACTCGCGGAATTCCTGCGACAACGCTTCCTGAAACGCGACGGCCTTACCGGCGATCACGTGCATCAGGGGACCACCCTGGACGCCGGGAAAGAGCGCGCGGTCGATGTCCTTTGCGTACTGGGCGCGACACAGGATGAGGCCGCCGCGTGGACCGCGCAGGGTCTTGTGCGTCGTCGTTGTCACGAAGTCCGAGTGCGGCACGGGGTTGGGGTGGAGGCCGGCCGCCACCAGGCCCGCGATGTGCGCCATGTCGGTCATGACCAGGGCCCCGACTTCGTCGGCGACCGCACGGACACGCGCGTAGTCGATCACACGTGGATACGCACTGGCCCCCACGACGATGAGCTTGGGGCGATGGGTGCGCGCCTGCGACTCGAGTTCGTCATAGTCGAGCCGCTCGTCGTCCTGCCGGACGCCGTACGGCACGATGGTGAAGTACTTGCCGGAGAAGTTGAGTGGATGTCCGTGGGTGAGATGCCCACCGTGGGCGAGGTTCATGCCGAGGATCGTGTCGCCCGGCGACAACATCGCGAGATACACGGCCATGTTGGCCTGCGCGCCGGAGTGTGGCTGTACGTTCGCGTGGTCGGCGCCGAACAGTTGCCTGGCCCGATCAATGGCCAGCTGTTCCGCGACGTCAACGACCTCGCAGCCTCCGTAGTACCGTTTGCCAGGATACCCCTCGGCGTATTTGTTGGTCAGTACCGAGCCGACGGCTTCCAGCACGGCGCGACTGACGATGTTTTCCGAGGCGATCAGTTCGAGGCCGTGATCCTGACGCTGCAGTTCACGGGAGAGAACGTCGGCGATGGCGGGGTCAATCCGGGACAGTGCGCTCACGAGTGCCTTCCGATGGGAGAGTGGTCCAGCGCGTTGATCTTGTCGACGCGCCGCTGGTGGCGTCCACCTTCGTACGGGGTATCCAGAAACGACGCGAGGATCTCGCGGGCCAGTGGCTCGGCCGTCAGGCGCGCGCCCAGCGCGAGCACGTTTGCGTCGTTGTGACTGCGGCTGAGCCGCGCAGACTCCACTTCCGTGGCCACGGCAGCCCTGATGCCGGGTACCTTGTTTGCGGCGATGGCCATGCCGATTCCGGAGCCGCACACGAGCAGGCCGCGGTCGAATTCTCCGGCTGCCACCGCCCGCGCCACCTGTTCGGCGAAGTCCGGATAGTCGACTGACGCGTCACCCGTCGTGCCGAAGTCCTTGTAGGGGATTCCACGCGCATCCAGCGCGGCACGCAGGGCATCTTTCAGGTGCACCCCCGCATGGTCGGCACCGATCGCAATCCGCATGCGCCTGAGTATAGCGGGTCACCAGCTACAATCGTGTGTGCCTTCCGTTGTTGTGTCGTCGCGTGGAGCTGAGCGCTGGCGCGCCGGCCACCCCTGGATTTATCGCTCCGATGTGCTCAGTGTCGAGGCCGACGCCGGCGACGTGGTCGAGGTGCGGACCGAGCGGGGGCGTCCACTCGGTCGGGCGTTTTTCAGCGACACGTCGCAGATCACCCTCCGGATGCTTGGGGAGGGCCCCGATGACGAGCGGACGTGGTTTCGGGAGCGGCTGCAGGCGGCCATCGCGTACCGCTCCCAGGTGGCGGGGGACGCCGAAGCGTATCGGCTGGTGAATGGTGAGGCGGATCGTCTCCCGTCGTTGATTGTCGACCGGTATGCAGACGTCCTGGTCATTCAGACGTTGTCGCAGGGGACGGACCGGCGCCTCGACCTGTTCGTCTCGCTCTTGACGGAGCTGCTCCAGCCGCGAGGTATCCTCGCACGCAACGATCCCAAGGTGCGGGGCCTGGAAGGGCTGCCGCTGACTGTCGAGGTCAGGTTCGGGGACGTGCCTGACACCATCGCTGTTCGTGAGGGCGGCGTGACGTTCCAGGTGGACGTGCGTCACGGACAGAAGACAGGCCTGTTTCTCGATCAGCGGGAGAATCACGTGGCCGCCGGGCGGTATGCACGGGGCGCCGGGTTGGATGCGTTTGCCTATCACGGTGGATTCGCGCTGCAGATGGCGGGCCGATGTGACTCAGTGCTGGCGATCGACGGGTCGGACGCGGCCGTGGAGGCGCTCACGCAGAATGCCGCGCGCAACGGCGTCACCAACGTCGAGGCCCGCGTGGCCAACGTGTTTGATGAACTGCGAGAGCTGGAGATCGCCAAGGCCCGCTTCGACACGATCGTGCTCGACCCTCCCGCGTTTGCCAAGACCAAGGCCTCGCTCCCCAAGGCGCTGGGTGGGTACAAGGAGATCAACCTGCGCGCGCTGAAGCTGCTGCGGTCGGGCGGGATCCTCATCACGTGTACGTGTTCGTACCACGTGTCCGAGCCGCTGTTTCTTGATGTGCTCGAATCCGCGGCGGCCGATGCGCAGGCGGCTGTGGTACTGATGGAAAAACGACTCCAGTCTCGCGACCACCCGGTACTTCTTGGCGTGCCGGAGACGTCGTATCTCAAGGCAATGGTGCTGCGGCGCCTCTAACGCGGCGGTCCGGCCCGGCACGGCCTTTGCTGCACCACTCACGATGATGTTCAGCGGATGGAAGGAACTACGCATGAAGATGTTCACACACGGACTGGGAGCACTCGCGGTGGTCGCGATGATGCTGATGGCGGCGACCGCTGCATCGGCGCAGACGTTCGGCGTGCGTGCCGGCGCCAGTGGTGATCCAGATCAGTTTTATGTCGGGGCTCACGCGGAAACGCGTCCGATTGCCGAACGCGTCACTTTTCGGCCCAATGTCGAGGTCGGCTTCGGCGACCATGTGACGGCGCTCGGGGTCAACCTGGAGTTTGTCTACCGCCACGACCTCCCGTCGTCGTCCTGGACCCTGCTGGCGGGTGGGGGCCCTGCCGCCAACTTCTACTCGTTTGACAGCCGGTTCGGAGACGACAGCGATTTTGGCGGTGGCCTCAACCTGCTGCTGGGCGTTGAGCACACGCGAGGCGTGTTTGCCGAGGTCAAGGTCGGCCTGATCGACAGCCCCAGCATCAAGTTCGGCGTGGGCATCAACCTCGGACGCTGAGCGGCGGCAGGGGGCGGTGTATAGTCGCGGTGATGGCCAAGACTGCCTACACGCCGCTGACTGAAGCCGACTTTGATCAGGCCTATCCCGCATCGCGGAAGGTCTATGCCGAGGGGCGCTTCGGCGTACACGTGCCGATGCGGGAGATCTCGCTGTCTGGGGACGAGCCGGCGCTCCGGGTGTATGACACGAGCGGCCCGCGTGGTTATGACCTCCACGTCGGCCTGCCGGCGTTGCGCCGCGACTGGATCGTGGGCCGCAAGGACGTCACCGACACCGGCCGTGGGCAGCGCGCGCCCATCCTGAAGGCCGCTGCCGGCAACGCGCCCACCCAGTTGCACTACGCCCGTCGCGGTGAAGTGACCCCGGAGATGGAGTTCATCGCCGTGCGCGAGGGGTTCGATGCCGAGTTCGTGCGCGATGAGGTGGCGCGTGGGCGCGCAATCATTCCCGCCAACATCAATCACCCGGAACTGGAGCCGATGATCATCGGCCGCAACTTCCTGGTGAAGATCAACGCCAACATCGGCAACTCTGCCGTGTCCTCGTCGATTGCCGAGGAGGTGGACAAGCTGCGATGGGCGACGTTGTGGGGCGCGGATACGGTCATGGACCTGTCCACCGGCGCCAACATCCACGAAACGCGCGAGTGGATCCTGCGCAACAGCCCGGTGCCGATCGGCACCGTACCGCTGTATCAGGCGCTGGAGAAAGTCGGCGGACGGCCCGAAGAACTGACGTGGGAGATTTATCGCGACACGATCATCGAGCAGGCCGAGCAGGGCGTGGACTACTTCACGGTGCACGCCGGCGTGCTGCTCCGCTACATTCCGATGACGGCTCGTCGTCGCACGGGCATCGTGTCCCGCGGCGGCTCCATCATCGCGAAGTGGTGCCTTGCGCATCACAAGGAGAACTTCCTCTACACACACTTCCGCGAGATCTGCGAGATCATGCGCGCCTACGATGTGTCGTTTTCGCTGGGTGATGGCCTGCGTCCAGGCTCCATCGCCGACGCCAATGACGAGGCGCAATTCGCAGAACTGCAGACGCAGGGAGAACTCACGCAGATCGCGTGGGAATACGACGTCCAGGTGATGAATGAGGGGCCCGGTCACGTGCCGATGCACCTGATTCGCGAGAACATGGACAAGCAGCTCGAGTGGTGCAAGGAAGCGCCGTTCTACACGCTGGGGCCGCTCACCACCGACATCGCGCCGGGCTACGACCACATCACGTCGGCCATCGGCGCGGCGATGATCGGCTGGTACGGCACGGCGATGCTGTGTTACGTGACGCCAAAGGAACACCTCGGCCTGCCCAATCGCGACGATGTCAAGGCCGGCGTCATCGCCTACAAGATCGCGGCGCATGCCGCCGACCTCGCCAAGGGCCATCCACGCGCGCAGGCGTGGGATGACGCGTTGTCGAAGGCGCGCTTCGAATTCCGGTGGCAGGACCAGTTCAATCTGTCGCTTGATCCCGTGACGGCGCGGGCCTTCCACGATGAGACGTTGCCGGCCGAAGGCGCCAAACTGGCGCACTTCTGCTCGATGTGCGGTCCGAAGTTCTGCAGCATGGAGATTACGCAGCAGATTCGTGACTACGCCGCGGAAACACAGGTCTCGCTCGATGAGGCGCGCACGAAGGGCCTCGCCGACAAGGCCGACGAGTACCGGCGCACACGCGCCTGATCTCGATGGCGCTCTCGCCCCGCGACCGCGCGCGCGCCTGCTTGGCCTCGCTGGCGATGCCGGCCGCAGCCGCTGCCGAACGGGTAGCGCAGGCGGGCGCGATCGAGTACTGGCGGCAGCTCAATCCGCAGCTCTCCATTGGTGATGCCAGGCCGGTCTCGGTCACCGAGGCGGCCCCGTGGCCGCAGGACGTGCTCGATGCGCGCGTGGCGCACATGGCCCGGGCGGGCTACCTGCAGGCCGCGCCGTTTGTGGATCCCGCAGTCGTGTCGTCGCTCAGGCTGGGTGTCGAGCGGTTACGCGACGCCGGGTGGCCACCCGTATTCCTGTTTGTGTACGACCAGGCCTGGGATCTCGCGCGGACGCCGTCCGTACAAGCGTTGCTTCGCGCCGTGCTTGGCGCCGGCTACCGTGAAGACAGCCTGGTGTGGTGTTTTCACGTCGCGCCAAAGGCCGGCGCCTCCGGCTGGGCGCCACATTTCGACGGTCCCGAAAAGTCCAATCGGATGACCCTGTGGTTTCCCCTGACGGACGCCACGCTCGACAACGGTTGTATGTACGTCGTTCCCGACGGCATGTTGCCCGCGTCGATCAGCAATGAGGGCGGTGAGGTGTCGGTCAACTGGTCAGACCTGAGTGCGACGCTCAGAGCCGCGCGCGCGTTGCCGTGTCCCGCCGGTGGCCTGCTGAGCTGGCGGTTTCACGTGCTGCATTGGAGTTCGATCGCCGTGGATTCGTCGGCGCCGCGGATCAGTCTGGCGATGGAGTTTCTCGGCGCCGATGTCGACGCGCTTGCCGAGGAGCGGCCGCTCCTTGAGGCGGCGAGCCGTCCTGACGCGTTCGGCCTGCGGTTGTACGCGATCGGCAAGAGCCTGCGGATCTACATTCGATTTGAGCCGTGGTTTGCGCCGTTTGCCGAGGTGGCGCGCCGCCTGGAGGACGCCTATCGTCCGCCCGAGGGCGGGACGATCTGAATGATGGTCCGGTAGCGGGTGACGGTTGACCCGTCCACGTGCGGGTATCCTTCCGACCCGTTCCACGTGTAGTCCTTGACCACCACACTCGGCGGGTACGCCATCGTCTCTTCCTGAAAGCGACCCAGTTCAAACTGATGCATCGCCGGCGCCTGGAAGATGACGCGCCCGCCGTTTTTCAAGGTCGTTTTGTAGTACGCGACGATGTCGGCATACGGCGACTGGACGCCATACAGGTGGTACTGCTGGCCCTTGCCGGCGTCAATCGTCTCCAGGAACACAGCGGCTGGATAGACCGGCGCGCCGAGTGCGGTGGCGACGGGTTGCTCTGGCGGCGCCTCAACCGTGGCCGGCGCAGCACTGGTCGCCGCACCGGGAAACGGCAGCGGTCGTGGCGGCGGCGTCTGCGTCTGCGCGAACGCCGGAGTGGCGCACCAGGCACCGACCAGAATCAGCGTGGTCCATCTGAGCGTCATGACCTTCCGTATTATAGGACGACAGCCAGAGTGCTCCGGACGTCCATGAAACACCGGAGGCGCGCCCGGCGTCAGAGATCGCAGGAGATTCGAACCGATCATGAACGGACTCAAGACAGCACTATTGATGGCCGCGTTGGGCGGCTTGTTCGTCACGGTGGGTGGCGTCGTTGGCGGCCAGAGCGGCCTGGTGATCGCGTTGGTGTTTGCCATTGCCATGAATATCGGCGGCTACTGGTTCTCGGACAAGATCGTGCTGCGGATGAATCACGCGCGCGAGGTCGGTCCGGGCCATCGCCTGTATGACATGACCGCGAGGCTCGCGCAGCGCGCGAACCTGCCGATGCCCAAGGTGTACGTGACACCGGAAATGTCGCCCAACGCCTTTGCGACCGGCCGAAACCCGCAGCACGCGGCAGTGGCCGCGACTGAAGGCATCATGCGCCTGTTGTCGGATGCCGAGCTGGAAGGCGTGATGGCGCACGAACTGGCGCACATCAAGAACCGCGACATCCTGATCAGCACCATCGCCGCGACCATCGGGTCCGCCATCACCGCCCTGGCGCACTTTGCGATGTTTTTTGGCGGCAGCCGTGATGAACGCGGCGGGTCGAATCCGGTGGCGCTGCTGGCGACGGTGTTCCTGGCACCAATGGCGGCGGGCCTGATTCAGATGGCCGTGTCGCGGTCGCGCGAGTTCGTGGCCGACCGGACCGGCGCGCAGATTGCCGGCAGCCCGATGGGATTGGCCCAGGCGCTGCGGCGGATCGAAGCCGCCGCGCGCCAGATTCCGATGGACGCCAATCCGGCGCTGGCGCACATGTACATTCAGTCCCCGCTCGCGGGCGTGAACATGGGCCGCCTTTTCTCGACGCACCCGCCGACAGAGGCCCGCGTCGACGCGCTCATGCGCCTGCGCATGGGCGCCTGACGCGCCACAGACTCGCCGCGGCCTACAACACGTAGGCCGCGGCAAATCCGATCTGCAGCACGAACATCATTCGATACATGTGCGCCCAGGAGACGTGGTTTTCCTCGGTCGCCAGATCCTCCGGACGTCGCAGCATCAGGTAACACACGTAGCTGCCGTACGCCGTCATGCCCAGGCCAAGCGCGTGGAGCAATGCGGCGTTGCCCGTGAGGACGCCGAGCCAGACGCCCAGGTTGATCATCAGGAACGGCAGCACAAACGACGGTGAAATCATCCATGCCGCCTTGCGCACGCCATGGATGATGGGCAACGTACGACAGCCGCCGAGCGCGTCACCTTCCATGTCGGCGAAGTCCTTCGTCGTGGAGGCGCCAAGCAGGAACAGGCCGAAGATGCTGCCGATGAACCACGGCTCGACACCCACGATGGTCTTCACCGCCGACCAGCCGGCCACCTTCAACAACACGCCGCGCGGAATGGCGATCGTGATGTTGGCCCACATGCCACGCTGTTTGGTGCGCAGCGGCGGCATCGAGTAGATGATGGTCGCCACCACGGCAATCAGCACGATCCAGAAACACTCATGCCGTCCGTCCGGGGCGACCATCCACGCCAGGACCAGCGTCAACACATAGGCGACGATCGTGAAGGTCCATGCGTCGGTCATCGACATCCGGCCTGATGGCAGCGGCCGTCTCGGCTTGTTGATGCGGTCGATCTCGAGGTCGTAGATCTGATTGAGCGCATTGCTGCCCGCATTAAAGACCGCGGCCATCGCCGCGCCGATCAATCCGGGTTCGAGCACCGTCCACGTCCAGGGTTCGGCCGGGGCAGCGCCGATCGCGGTGACTGCGCCTGAAAAAAACCCGAGCGCAGGAGCCACGAGCGTGAACGGGCGCGCGAACTCTGCGTAGAGTGCGACCCGGTTCATACGAGCCAACCCCACAGACCGAGCGCGAGGCCGGCGCCGATGGCGGCGTTGAGGAAGTTCACCATGTCGTTGTTGAGGATACCGCTGCGCTCAGCAGTTGCGCCGATCGCTCCCTCGACCAGTGAAGCCCCCGTGGCCGCGAGTGTGATGATGGGCGCGGCCGTCCACGGAAGGACCTGCCACGCGGCGGCCAGTGATGCCAGCGCGAGCGCGCTGAGCACGCCGGCGGCCGTGCCTTCAAGCGAGACCGCGCCGGTGGTGCCAGGTGCGACCCGCCGCAGGCTCGTGAGCAGCCACGTCGTTCGTCCAAACGCCTTGCCGACTTCGCTGGCGACCGTGTCGCTGCCGGCCGTGATGAGTGCGGCCATCGCGGCGACGAGCCACCAGGTCTGATCAACGGCCCCTGCGGCGAGCAGACAGAGCCAGGCGGCCAGCCCGGTATTGGCGATGGCGTTTGGCGCTCCACGCCGGCCTCCGCGGTCTTCCGCGATTCCGGCGTCAGCCTTGTGTGTCCCGCGCAGTCGAGTCGTGACCGAGATCGTCACGAACATCGCCAGCAGCACACCCCACGCGCCCCAGCCTCCGCCCACCGCGATCGCCGTGCCGATGAGACACCCGGCAAGGGCACCACCGACCGTGACGGTTCCCGCCATGAAGCCGAGGGCGGCGACGAGCACGTTGGCTCCGGCCATCAGCCAGGCCGTGGTGCCGAGGCCGGAGACGTACCAGGTCATCGTCGTGAGGTCGACGGCTGCGAGTGTGCCGAGGATGAGCGCCGACGCGGCTGCGACCGTGACGTTGTCGTCAAGCCCGATGGGGATCGTTTCCGCGAAACCGGCGGCCAGCGACGCGGCGACAGCCAGCAGCACGATGTCGGCCGCCGGCGGTCGACCGCTGACCCAGCAGATGACGGCTGCAGAGGCGATGGTCGCGGCCACGATGAATCCAAGCGTGCCGGCCACGGTTTTGTCGGCATTCCAGGGCCATCGCGGGGACCGCATCGTGGTGCCGGCAAGTGTCGCGACACCGTCACCCGCGGCCAGGATGACCCATCCCGCGGCCGCCAGCTCGAGCCGATCCCAGAAGAGCAGAATCAGCGCGAGTACCGCGGTGGGGTACAGGACGATACCGGTGCTCCAGGGGCGAGCCAGATCTGCCGGACGGAACACCGTGCGTGAGAGTGAGGGGAGCAGCAGGCGATTAAAGGCGATGGCCGTGATGGCCATCGCGGCGGCCTCTCGCCAGGAGAGCCAGCGCAGCAGGAGGGCCATCGCGCCGACACCGACGTGGAGCAGCTGTCGTCCGACCTCGCCGGCGCGGCCTGCCGTCATGGTGTGGCGCGCGTGGGAGACCGCCGCCACCAGTCAAGTGTGTCAGCCAGGGTGCGCGCGAGGGGCGTTGACGGCTGCCAGCCGAGATCGCGCGTCAGGCGCGCGTGACTGCCGCAGAGGTACGGGATGTCGGCCGGGCGCAGTCGTTCCGGATCGGGAACCACGCGGACGGAGGCCGACGTCAGGCCGAGGAGTTCGTCGAGCAGGTCGCCGATGCGAGACGCGCGACCGGAGCAGACGTTGTACGCGGAGCCGCGCGCGGCGCCTTCCATCAGGCGGACGTACGCGCCCACCACGTCACGGACATCGGTCAGGTCCCGCTGCGCATCGAGGTTGCCGACGTGGATCTCCGGCGGCGCCTCCCCGTGTTCGATGCGCGCGATCTGTCGCGCGAAACTCGACAGCGCGAAGGAGGCATCCTGGCCCGGGCCGATGTGGTTGAAGGGACGCGCGACCACGACGTCCAGTCCGTCCGAGGTGACGGCCAGACGCGCCAGCTCATCCTGCGCGAGTTTCGAGAGGCCGTACGGGTTGGTCGGCACCAGCGGGGCGTCCTCAGTGAGCGCCTCCGGGCCAGGCTTGTAGATCATGCCCGACGTCACGACGAGCGTGCGACAGTCCGGGGCGTGCGTACGGACGGCCTCGAGAACGTGGTGGGTGCCCATGACGTTGACCTGTAACGTCGGCAGCGCGTTCTGCCAGGAATGGCCAACGTGGGGGGCGCCCGCCAGATGGAAAAGCGCGCGAGGCTGGTCCTGGGCAATCGCCTGCTTGACTGCGTCACGGTCCAGAACGTCGACCTGGCGCCACACCACGTCTGTCCTGACTCCGGTGCGCGACCGGCCCCACGCGATGAGTGGCGCATCCGGTTGCGCCGCCAATACCTCCAGCAGATGCAAGCCGACGAAGCCGCTGCCGCCGGTGACGACCACCGGGCCACTGCGCGTCACGTCAAGCTCCCGGACGACTGCCGTACTGCGCGGCGTAATACGCCTTGAAGGCGGGATCCTGCTCCTTGATCGGACGCCACCACGACTCGTGTTCCTGGTACCAGCGAACCGTTTCTGCCAGACCCTGCTCGAATGAGGCCTGCGGCGCCCAGCCGAGGCCGCGCAGCTTCGCCGTGTCGAGCGCATACCGTCGGTCGTGTCCGGGGCGATCCTCGACTCGTCGGATCATCGACGTTGGCTTCTGCATCAGTTCCAGCAGACGGTGCGTCAGATCGACGTTGCGTACCTCGTTGCCGCCACCGATGTTGTAGACCTCGCCGTTGACGCCATGGTCGATGACGGTCTGGATGCCGCGGCAATGATCCTCCACGTGCAGCCAGTCCCGCACGTTGAGGCCATCACCATAGAGCGGGACCTGCTGGCCCTCGATCAGGTTGGTGATGAACAGCGGGATGACTTTCTCCGGGAACTGATTCGGGCCGTAGTTGTTGGACGCACGCGTGATGACCACCGGGACGCCATACGTCGCCCAGTAGCTATAGGCGAGGCGGTCGGCGCCGGCCTTGCTCGCCGAGTAGGGATTGCGTGGGCGCAGTTCGTCCGTCTCGCGCGAGTGGCCCTCGGGGACCGAGCCATACACCTCGTCCGTCGAGATCTGGACGAACTTCGTGAGCGCCGGAGCCTGCCGGGCGGCCTCGAGGAGGACAAACGTGCCGATGACGTCGGTGGTGATGAAATCGGCAGCCGACTGGATGGAGCGATCCACGTGGGTCTCAGCCGCGAAGTGCACCACGATGTTCGATTCGCGCACGAGCGGCGCGGCGACTGCGGCGTCCGCGATGTCCCCCTTGACGAAGGTATGCCTCGGGCTGCTGATGACCTCGTCGAGGTTCTCGAGCCGGCCGGCGTACGTCAGCTTGTCAAGGGTGGTGATGTGCCAGTCGGGGTGGACGCGATGCGCCCAGCGCACGAAATTCGATCCGATGAATCCGGCCCCGCCGGTCACGAGCACGCGCGTCATTGGCGACCATTATTGCCGAAGACCCCAAGCGGGTTGACGAACGACCCGATTCCGGCGAGGTTGAACGACAGGCTGAAGATCTTGTCGTTGCGCAGGCCGAAGTGGCTCAGATTGCGCATCGAGTAGTCGACGGCGACGCCGCAGCACTGGGCGTTGTAGGTCAGTCCGAACCGATGCTGCAGGAATTTGTCGTTCGCGATGTCGATCACGGTGGCATACGCGATTGAGGCGCCGCCGCTCGGCCGACTCAGCCGCGTCGAGAACACAAGCGTGTGCGCCGGGTTGGTATAACCCGGCAGGCCCGGGATGACCTGTTGCTTCGCCCACGTGCTGCTCAGGTTCAGCCATGGCTGCGCCACTGATACCGACGCGTTGTAGCGCCGGACGGCATCGAATCGTGTGTCGTACTCGAGGCCGAATGTCGCCCCGGCCGTCGGCATCGGTGTCATTCGCAACGTGACGTTGATGGGGCTGAAGTTGGTGGGCGGCGGCAGCAGCGACCCGTCCGGACCGAGGCTCGACGAGGTCTGCTGGTCGTAGGAGGCGGCCCGTTCAATCGTGTAGTAGCTCTGCGAGACGTCCAGGGCGAGCAACTCGCGCGTCACGGGTTCGCCCTCGCGCTGCCGGACGCGGCCCAGCAGCTGGTTGCTGAGGCCGTACGTAATCTGGGTCAGCCCGCCAATGATGGCGTCGACGCCGTAGTCGTTGATGACGACGGAATCGAACTGGTCGAAGGCAGACACCTTCTTGAACGTCGCCGAGGGCTCGATGACATGTTTGACCCGCTCGACCCAGCGGTTGCCGGTGGTGTCGAAGATCCGGACGAACGTCGGACCGGTGATGCTGACCTGACCGGTCAGCAGGGTGCGCGAGATCGGTTCGTCGACCACGAGGCCCGTATCGGGGTCGAGACGCTTGCTCCACTCCGTGCGACGGACGGACACGTCTGGACGGATTTTCAGGGCGGGACCGAGGGAAATCGCCGTCCGCAGATACAGGTGGCCGTCCGCGCGGCTCACGGATTGCCCGGTCGTCGGATCGTCGAGGTTGCGGATGGTGGTCAGGCGCGCGGCGTCGAGCGAACCGCCGACGTACAGGCTCGTCCGGCCGAGGGACGCAATGGACGTCTGAGACGCCGTCACGTTCAGGCTCGGCATGGTACGCGTGCTCGTGATGATGTTGCCGTAGAACAGGTCGTTGCGGGACGCGGTGGCCGACATCCGGATCAGTCCCCATTGGCCGACCGCGTCGGCCCGGAAGTACCGCGACCGGCGCGTGAAGACGTCGAAGTCCGTCTGGTAGATCTGCTGCGTGACCGCGTTGGTGACGAAATCGGCGTTGCCGGTGAGCCTGATGCGACCCGGCAGCTGCCGGGTCAGGTTTCCGCGGATTTCATAGGAACGCTGCGCCGGCGTCAGGAGAGTGGTGCCATCGCGGTCGTCGTACACGGCCTTTTCGTTGATGACGTGCACACGCAGGTCGGTGTGCCCCTGCTCGCTGACGTTCCGATACTCGGCGCCGACACCCTGACCGGTCTTGCTGAACCAGTCGTGAAACAGCGTCAGGTCCTGACTCCGATTGATGGCCCAGAAGAACGCGTTGCTCAGCGTGAATCCCCGGCGATTGCCGGCGCCGTAGCTGGGCATCAGGAAGCCCGTCGCCCGGTCGTCCTCCTGAATGGGGTAGTAGAAGATCGGCATGTAGAGCAACGGCACGTCCTTCACTTCGAGACGGGCATTGCGCATGATCGCGTAGCGATCCACCGTGAACGATATCTTCGACGAGATGACCTGCCAGCGCCGGCTCGGCTGGACGCACGTGGTGAACGTGGCGTCAGTCAGCACGTACTTGCGGGGGCCGACCTTCTCAATGCGTGCCGCCGTGAACAACGCTTCGGGCTCAAGCGAGCCAAACAGCGTCCTGTCGATCTGACGGTCGGTCAACTGCAGCGTGCCCGTTGCCGACTCGAACACACCCTCCTGCGTCTCGGTGTCGACTTCTCCACGCAATGCCGCGATTCGTGTGCCGCCCTGCTGGAAGACCACCTCTCCGCGAAGAAACAGTCGATGATCGGCCGGCTCCCAGTCGATCTCGCGCGCAAAGACCTGCAACGTGTCACACAACACCTCCACCGGGAGTCCGTCGTCGCGACGAAACTCGACGCGGGGGGAGCGTTCGGGACGGGCGGGATCGGGGACTTCCCGGGAGCTGCTCAGCCACACCTTGCAGCCGGCAATCGTCTGCTGCGCGGCGGCGACGTCGGGCCGCGCGAGCAGCAGGGGCAGGCCCACCAGAATCATCGAAAAAAATACATGCCGGCGCATGGGTTCTCGACAAGGTATCACGCAGGACGGCTCCCCTCTGTGAGGCATGCGCGCAACTCACCAGCCAGGTACAGCGAACCCGCCGCAACCATCGGATTGCGGCCGACGCGGACGGCCGCAGTCATCGCGTCGGCCACGGTCGACGTGACGTGCACCGGAGCGCCGGAGCGGCGACGGCAGATCGAGGCGACGGCCTCCGGCGCCAGGGCTCGCGCCGACGCCGCTGCCGTCACGACCCACGTGTGGACGACCGGCGACAGCGCCTCGACGACGTCTTCAACGGCCTTGTCTGCCATCGCGCCGAACACCATCGTCACCGGTCGATTGATCGCCTCCGAGATGAAAGACGCAAGCGCCCGGGCCCCGGCCGGGTTGTGCGCGCCGTCGATGAGGAGGTCGAGTCCGGTACAACGCCGCCACTCCAGCCGGGCGGGCCAGTCGACGTCTGAGAGCGCGTCAGCAATGGCCGATGGCGGCACCTCGGGCCAGCCGGCCAGCGGCAGTGTCTCCAGCACGCGCACGGCGAGCACCGCGTTGTCGACCTGATGACGGCCCGGCAGCCGAAGTCGAAGGGATGGGTAGTGGCGTATTGGCGTGGTCAACGTGAGGTCGGAGCCACGGACCTCGATGCGCGAGTCTACCGTCACGTCGTCCTCGGACCAGACGATCCGGGCGCGCTGCGCCGCAGCTGCCTGCGAGATGACGTCCCGGGCATCGGGCGGCTGCGGACCCACGCAGACGATTGCGCCGTGTTTGATGATGCCCGCCTTTTCGCGGGCGATGGCGGCGATGGTGTCGCCGAGATAGACCTGATGATCGAGGGCGATGGGTGTGATCACCGCCACGGGCGCGTCAACGGCGTTGGTGGCATCGAGCCGCCCGCCAAGCCCGACCTCGAGCACCGCCGTGTCGATGCCCGCCTCGGCAAACGCCAGCAACGCCAGCGCTGTCGTGGCCTCGAAGAAACTGGGCGGGTGGGGCAGCGAGGCCGCTGCCGCGCGGACGCGTGCCGCGCAGGCGTCGAACGCTTCCGCACCAATCGCAACGCCGTCAATCACGATGCGTTCTTCGATGTGGACCAGATGAGGAGACGTGTATCGACCCGTTCGGCGCCCGGACGCGCGCAGGCCACGTTCGATCATGGCTGTGGTCGAGCCCTTGCCGTTGGTGCCTGCGACGGTGATGGCGCGGAACGACCGTTCCGGATGTCCCAGGGCCGATAACAGCCCGCGGATCTGCGACAGTCCCAGCTTGATACCGATCGCTTCGAGCGAGAAGACCCACTCGCGCGCGCCGGCCGGCGTCACGCGTCGGGCGCGACAGCCGCAGCGCCCGCCGGGCTGACGGCCTTGGTGGCGGGCGGCAGGCCCAGCATCACGCGCAACGCCTGAGCGAGCGACGCACGCATTTCGCGTCGGTCCACGACCAGGTCGAGCATGCCCTTTTCGAGCAGGAATTCGCTGCGCTGGAAGCCCTCGGGCAGTTTCTGCCGGATGGTCTGCTCGATGACCCGGGGACCGGCAAAGCCAATCAGCGCCTTTGGCTCGGCGATGTTGAGATCGCCCAGCATCGCGAAACTTGCGGTGACGCCGCCGGTCGTCGGATCGGTCATGACCGAGATGTAGGGCAGGCCGGCACGGTCGAGCCGGCCGAGGGCCGCGCTGATCTTGGCCATCTGCATCAGCGACAGCGTGCCTTCCATCATGCGCGCTCCACCCGAACAGGACACGACGATGACGGGGCAGCGCTGCGCCAGACCCATTTCAATCGCGCGAGTGATCTTCTCACCGACGACGACGCCCATGCTGCCGCCAATGAAGGCGTACTCCATGGCGGCCACCACAATCGGCATGCCGTCGAGGGTGCCCGTTGCCAGCACAAGGGCGTCGTTGCGTCCGGTGGCCTTGACGCTCGCCTCGAGACGATTGCGATACGGCTTGGTGTCGGTGAACTTCAGCGGATCGGTTGAGCGCAGGTCAGCATCGTGTTCGACATACCGGCCGTCGTCGAAGAGCATGGCCAGCCGGTCTGCCGCATTCATCCGGAAGTGGTGGGCACACTTGGGACAGACCTGCAGATTGGCCGTCAGTTCCTTGTTGTAGATGACCTCGCCGCACGTTGGACACTTGACCCAGAGCCCCTCGGGAACGCGGCTGGCTTTGTCTCCCAGCGGTTCGATGGGTTTGCGGGTTTTCTTGAACCACGCCATACCCCGTCACTGTACACCAGCCCGCGCGGCTCAGGCCCGGGGCACGTAGTAGCGCGTGCCGCGTCCCATCGTGCGGATCTGGCGGAGCAGATCGTCCAGGGTGTCGTCACCCCACGACAGATCGCACTGGGAGGTTTCCACGACAAGCAGCGGCGTCGCCGTGTAGTGGAAGAAGAAGTGGTTGTACGCCTCGTTGACCTCGCCCAGGTAGGCGTCGCCGGGCAATGGGGGCGCCTCCTCGTCGCGTTCGAGCGCACGTACGCGGCGCTTGAGCACATCGGTCGGCGACTGCAGATAGATGACCAGATCCGGCGTCGGCAGGTCACCCACGAGCAGGTCGTACAGCCGCTGGTAGAGGAAGAGCTCGTTGTCGTCGAGCGTGAGATGCGCGTAGATGCGGTCGCGATCAAACAGGTAGTCGCAGACCGTCGCCTGACTGAACAGGTCGCCTTGACGCAGCGAGAGCTGCTGGCGATGACGCGCGAGCGCAAAAAACAACTGCGCCTGGAACGCGGCCCCCTGACGCCCTGCGTAGACATCCGCCAGAAACGGATTGTCCCGGTCGTCGAGCACGACGGTCGCATCGAGCCGCGCGCCGAGACGCTCGGCGAGCAGCGATTTGCCGAGTCCGACTGGTCCTTCAATGGCGAGATACCGAAAATCCACGGCGGCGGCGA
>CBINOO010000018.1:0-46613 GCA_966252305.1 uncultured Acidimicrobiia bacterium | reverse complement strand
TGAGGCCGGCCTGCACGCCCGGCGTCATGTTGATGATCTGCCACGGGTCACGCGCCGACGGGATCTTCTCGAGGATGTCCGCCGTGAAGGTGGCGCCCGTCGTGGTCTTCTTCGTGTCGACGACCGGCGC
The DNA here is from genome assembly GCA_966252305.1 of uncultured Acidimicrobiia bacterium. Taxonomy (GTDB): domain Bacteria; phylum Acidobacteriota; class Vicinamibacteria; order Vicinamibacterales; family SCN-69-37; genus SYFT01. Next base: position 46,483 of record CBINOO010000018.1, on the reverse strand, counting down.
GGCGGCCGAGACCGTCACTTCTTCCGTCATGGCACCGACTTCCATCAATGCGTTGATTTCCGCGTTGAAGCCTGACGTGACCGGCACGTTCTGGCGCGCGACGCGCTTGAAGCCGCTGAGCTCGAACGTCACCGTGTAGTTGCCGATCGGCACCACCGGGAACTGATACGCCCCTGATTCGGTGGTGACCTGGGTCAACGGCTGCTGCAGGGCGCCGCCGGAAACCGTCACCGTCACGCCCGGCAGCACGCCGCCGGACGAGTCTGTGGCCTTACCAAAAATCGACCCAATCGCCTGGGCGTTGGCCGATCCCGCCGTCAGCCCCATCAGGGCTGTGCCGAGCAGTAGTCCTCGCAACATTCGCGTCATTCCTTGACTCCTCCTCCGTTACCCACGGGAACGACCCCGTAGATGGCTCGCCTTCGTGCACGTGCACCGCTGGCGGTCAAAACGCCGAACGGTTCCGGACACGGGGTGAGTGGGCGAAATCCTAGGCTGGATACTATAGGGGAGTCAAGCACTGCAATTTGGCATACGTCTACTGGGGTATGTGGTAGGTATGCCCTAGGCCCGGCGCGGCGGGCGTACAAACGAACGGCCCGGGGGTAAAACCCCCGGGCCGCGGTATGAGATAACTCGTTCTTTTAGAACGAGATAGTGGCGCCAACGCGGAAGATGCGCGGTGGCAGAATCGAGCTGATGCGCTGCCACTGCGGCACCGGGTTGCTCGACGAACCCGTCGTGCTGATGTTGTCGCTGGAGTAGTCAAGCACCGGCGCCGCGTTGAGGATGTTGAACCCGTCGAGCATCAGCTTCACCCGGGTCTGGCCACCCCGGAACGAGAACGTCTTGTGGACGCCCATGTCCCAGACCACCGTGCGTTCGTACCGCGTGCTGCCCCGCTCTTCGAAGGTCAGCGTGCTGCGATTGATCGTCGTCGCGTTGCCGGAGGAGTTCACACCGCCGTAGACCTGGCCGGGACCATCGATCACCATCGTGCGGATCGCACCGTCATTGATGTTCAGGTTGGTGGACGCCATCACGCCCCACGGCAAGTCATAACTGCCGTTGAACTTGATCAGGTAGCGGGCGATACCGTTCGTCCCGTCCGTGAACTCAAGCCCGGTCGGATCCACATACCCGCCAAGCGGCTGGTAGTCGTTGCGCGTCTGGAGGGTGATCGCGAGGTTCGCCTGCCAGCGGTCGCTGTACCGCTTGGACAACGTGAGGTCCACACCGCGATACGTCTGGTAGTCCAGGTTGGTCATCACGATCGATCCCACACCGGACGGTCGGCTCGCGCCATCCTGAATGACGTAGTAGGGCGCCGACTTGCCCGTCTCATCGTCGACATGCTGCAGTGGCCCCGAGTAGATCTGCGACAGCGGGAAGCCCGCCGCGCCGGGCTGGTAGCCGAGCGTGTATGACGCGGTGCCGTTGTCGTACCGCCGGTAGATGAAGTCAGCGCCAATCGCCATGTTGGCGATGAGCTCACGCTGAAGGCCGAGGGTGACCTCACGCGTGCGGCCAATCTTCGCGCTCTTGTCGACGTTGCTGCCTGCCGACGTGCGCAGACCGGTCGCCGGGTCATAGGCCGAGGTGCTCGCGCTGGGCTCGCCGATCAACTCGTTGCGCTCGATGAAGCCATTCATGTTCGCGTCATTCCAGCAGGAGGCGCCGGCATTGGTCGAACACGCACCGCTGGTGGGATTGGAACCCCATGTCAGGGTGATCGCACCGAGGCTGCTGAGCGCATTGGCCAGCGTGATCTTGGTGGAGTAGTAGTACGAACCTGAGGCTTTCAGGACCGTCTTGCCGTTGCCGCTCAGGTCATAGGTGAGCGACATGCGCGGCGAGAAGTTGCCGAAGGGCTGGATCTCTTCCACCTGGCCGGTAATCGGGCTCACGCCGGACGAGGTCGCATCTTCACACTGCGAGGGCAGCAGATCCGGCACGATGGGGTTGGCCGGCACGCAGCCACCCAGCCACTTCGACTGTTGCCAGTCGTACCGCAGACCTGCGTTCACGCGCAGGCGGCCGCGTGAATAGGAATCCTGCAGGTAGCCGCTCCACATCCACCAGTTGTTGTTCACCAGGTTGGCGCGTCGCAGTTCGGCGCGGTAGGGCACCAGACCCGGCGCCGTCGACCCGGCAACCGGCACGTACGTCTTGCCGTCACCACAGTTGGCCAGCGTATTGCCGCGACACTGGACCAGTGCCCGGCCGCCGCCGCTGTAGTGCGAGTACGTCAGGATCGGGTTGTTGCGATAACCCGCGCCGAACTTCAGCGAGTGATCGCCGCCCAGCACGTTGGTGAGGAAGTACGTGCCGTCGGTCTTCACTTCGTGCGAGGGACGCACCGTCTGGTAGGTGTTGTTGAGCGACCGTGACTGGTTGCTCGTGGTGCGGATGAGCTGCTGCTGGATGTTGAACATGCAGTCCGGGTTGGCCGACTGTGGATACCCCGACATCTCGGTCGCGCCCGTGTACTTGGTCAGACCGCAGATGTCCGGCGAGATCGCGTCCTGGTAGTCCAGATAGAAGCCGCCCTTGACGTAGGTGTACATCGTGTTGAACACCAGGCGATCGTTGGCAATCCACGTGTGCGTGAGCTGATGCGTCGGCAGCGGGAAGTACTTCAGCCAGAAGTCCGATGTCTGCTTGGTCACCGCTTCAAGCTCGGTGTTGTCGGACGCGCCGCGCGCGTTGCGGTACTTGTTGTCGGAGATGAACAGGTACTGGAACTTGTTCGCCGCGTTGAGCTGGAAGTTCAGCTTGCCCTGCTTGTTCTTGATGAGTGTGGTGTCGGCCTTGAGGCAGTCCTGCACCTTGGTCAGATCGTCGTACGCGATGGATCCGAGCAGCGAACCCGAGCGCTGCGCGTCCGCGTAGGAGTTGCAGAGATCGCTCTTGGCACGGTCGAAGAAATTGACGACGCCGACGTTGATGTCCTGGCGATCGAGCGCCACCCACCACCACAGGCGGTTGCGCACCAGCGGGCCGCCGTATTCACCCGACACGTTGTAAATGCGCTTGACGGGCGCGCCGGACAGGAAGCCGCCCGACCCGCGGGAGAACTGATCCTCCGACACGTTGTTGGTCTGCATCGCGTCGTTCTGGAACGTGCCCACCACCGAGCCCTTGAACACGTTGCTGCCCGACTTGGTCACGATGTTGATCGACAGGCCCGACGACTGCACCGAGACGTCGCCGCCGCCGTTGGTCACCGAGATCTGCTCGAACGAGTCGAAGTTGTAATACATCGCCGACGAGTTCGACGACAGGTCGGTCATCGACCCGCCTTCCAGGTTCCACTGCACGGAGCCGCCGGTGCCGCGCGACTGCAGGCCCACCTGCTGACCCGAGGACGAGCCGCCAACGTTGAGGCCGGCCTGCACGCCCGGCGTCATGTTGATGATCTGCCACGGGTCGCGCGCTGACGGGATCTTCTCGAGGATGTCCGCCGTGAAAGTGGCGCCCGTTGAGGTCTTCTTCGTGTCGACGACGGGAGCCGCGGCCGAGACGGTCACTTCTTCCGTCAGTGAGCCGACTTCCATTGCCGCATTGATCTCCGCGTTGAAGCCGGAACTGACCGGCACGTTCTGCCGCGTGACCTTCTTGAATCCGCTGAGCTCGAACGTCACCGTGTAGTTGCCAATCGGCACGCGTGGAAACTGATACGCCCCCGACGCGGTCGTGACGCCCGTGAGCGGCTGCTGCAAACCGGTGCCGGTGACCGTCACCGTCACGCCCGGCAGCACGCCGCCGGACGAGTCTGTGGCCTTGCCAAAAATGGACCCAATCGCCTGGGCCCGTGCCGTGCCGGCAGCGGCGAACACCATCAGTGTCGCCAACGCCAACGCGTAGGTGGCCTTCTTCATCTGGTTCTCCTCCATTCCTCGTTGCCCGAAACACGCCACCTGCTCCAGACGCGGTCATGCAGGGTTCACCACGTCCGGGAGAGGGCAGCACTCTAAGGTGTCGCATACTCTACCCCAGTTAACGTTTATGTCAACGGCTTTTGTTTTCAATGATTTACAGGATGTCTGTTCTAGAATGATCCACCTAGAAATGTCTCCGGTGTCGCCTGTTCGCATCCGGAATTCGCCCTAAGGGATACTCACTGACATGCCTCGCAATGCCCTGGTTGGCGTGGTCGCCATCCTCCTGGCTGGACTCGCCGCCACCTGCTGGTGGACCCGGCCCTCCGCCGACGGCCTCGTCGTCCTCATTTCCATCGATACCCTGCGCGCCGACCGCCTGCCCATCTACGGATACACACAAGGCCACACCCCTGCGCTCGATCGTTTCGCCGGCGAGTCCGTCGTGTTTGACCGCGCGTACGCACACGCCCCCCAGACACTGCCATCACACGCGTCGATGCTCACGGGACAACTGCCCTTCACACACGGCGTGCGAGACAACCTGGGCTTCACGCTGGGCGAAGCCGCGCAGACGCTGCCCGAGCGTCTCAAGGCAGCGGGTTTTGCGACCGCAGGATTTGTGTCGTCATACGTGCTGCGACCAGACACAGGCATTGCGCAGGGATTCGACACATATGATGCGCAACTCCCGGCGGCGGCCTCCGACCGCTCGCCAGGGCAGGTGCAGCGCCCAGGCACCGAGACACTGGCCGCCACGTTGCGCTGGCTGGAAAGCGCTCCCTCATCTCGCGCCTTCGTGTTCTTTCACATCTACGAACCGCACAAGCCGTACGCGCCCCCGCCCGAGTTCCGTACCGGCGATCCGTACGACGGCGAGGTCTCCGCCTCGGACCAGATCGTCGGTCGCCTGCTCGACACCCTGCGAGACAAGGGCTGGTACGACGACGCCACAATCATCATCACGGCCGACCACGGCGAAGGCCTCGGAGACCACGGAGAAGAGGAGCACGGACTCTTCCTGTACGACGAAGTCATCCGGGTGCCGCTCCTGATCAAGCAGCCGCGAGGAGAACGTGCCGGCACGCGTGTCACGGCGCCGGTGCAACATGTCGACCTCGTGCCCACGCTGCTGAGCGCCAACGGACTGCCCCTGCCTCACGACCTCGCCGGGCGGGACCTTGCCCCCCTGTTGTCGGGCTCCGGCACCGTCTCGCCGCAGGGCATCTACGCAGAAGCGCTGTACGCGAGGTACCACTTCGGCTGGAGCGAGTTGACCTCCCTCACCGACGAACGGTATCGCTACATTCGCGCGCCTCGGGAAGAGCTGTACGACCTTGAGCGTGATCCCGACGAACGCGTCAACCTCGCCACGGATCGCGCCGGTGTGACAGCCGCGCTTCGCACAGCGCTGACGACCTTGACCGCAGGCACCACCATCAGCGCTCCGTCCGCTGTCAGTGACGCCGACCGCCAGCGGCTTGCCGCTCTGGGCTACGTGGGCACCCAGTCAACGCCCACGCAGTCCGCGGGTCTCGACCTTCCCGATCCGAAGGACAAGGCCGCCGTCCTTCAGCGGTACCGCGCGGCGGTGGACGCGCTCAGCGCGCAACGTTTCGACGAAGGCGCAGGCCTCCTGCGCGCGATCCTCGACGACGAACCCGACATGACCGACGTGTGGTCACAGTACGCCTCGACGCTGGTCCGTCTCGGACGCCTCAACGACGCCTACCTGGCGTGGCGCGAAGTCGTCGCCCGCAAACCAGACGAGCCGTCCGGTCTGCTCGGCGCAGCCGCCGTCCTCGTCGCGCTCAACCGACTTGACGACGCCCGTACCTATGCCGAACTCGCCGTGCCTCACGCTCCTGCACCGGCACATCAGGCGCTGGCCTCCATCGCCCTCTCCCAGGATCGCTTCGACGTGGCCCGGCAACACGCCGGGGCGGCGGAGCAAGCCGATCCGACACTACCGATGCGCTCGATGGTCGACGGCATCATCCGCCACAGGCAGGGCGACTTTGCCGCAGCGGTGCCGCTGCTGCAGGACGCACGCGCACGATTTGCGCAGCGCCCCATCCAGGCCGCCGACCTGCACTACTACCTCGGCGACGCGCTCGCGCGGCTCGAACGGTACGCGGAAGCCGAACCGATACTGCGAGAAGAGCTGCGCCTGTATCCCCAGAATTCGCGCGCATGGGCCGGCCTGGCCATGCTTCAGGCCGCAACGGGACGTACGGGCGACGCCCAGCGAACCCTCGACGCCATGGTCAAGGCCGCCCCGTCACCTGAGAGCATCCGCATGGCCGACGATCTGGCGCGGATGTTTGGCATTCGCAGGTGACGAGATGGCGAGATGACAGAATCTAGAGTCGGATGAGAAACGCGCGATGGGTGGGCCTGGCGGGCATCCTGGTGGCAGCCACGGCGGCGGCCGGCTGGTGGTGGACACAGCCGCCGGCGTTCAAAGTGTCGACGACCCCCGATCGGAACGTTCTGCTGATCACCATCGACACGCTCCGCGCCGATGCCCTCGGGTCCTATGGTGGGCGCGCGGCAACGCCGACGCTGGATGCGCTGGCCGCACAGGGCGCGCGATTCACGTTCGCGCACGCACACGCCGTTGTGACGCTCCCCTCACACACCAGCCTGCTCACCGGCACCTATCCCTATCAACACGGCGTTCGCGACAACAACGGCTATCGCGTGGCCAGGGGTACGGCCACGCTGGCTGCGCGCTTGAAAGCCCTGGGCTTTTCGACCGGCGCCTTTGTCGGCGCATTTCCGCTCGATCAACGGTTTGGACTGAATCAGGGCTTCGACACCTACGACGATCGGCTGCCGGAAGCCGGACCCACGGTGGAATTCGCGCTGCCGGAGCGCCCCGCCGATCAGGTGGTGGACGCGGCAACAACATGGATCGACGCGCAGCCGGGCCGCTGGTTCAGCTGGGTGCATGTCTTTGATCCACACGCGCCGTACCGGGCGCCGGAACCTTTCCTCTCGCAGTACGCCGATAACGCCTATGCGGGAGAAGTCGCATGGACAGACCACGCGCTGTCGCCGCTGCTGAGTCGCCTGCAGTCCCAGCCCAGGCCCACACTCGTCATCGTCACTGCCGACCACGGAGAAAGCCTGGGGGAACATGGCGAACTGACGCACGGCATCTTCGCCTACGATGCGACGTTGCGTGTGCCGCTGATCGTCGCTGAGGTGCAACCCCGCACGAGCGGCGAGATCGCCGGCCGTGTCGTCAACACGCCGGTGCGCCACATCGATGTCGTGCCGACGGTCCTTGACGCCGTTGCGGCTGACGCCGACCCGTCTCTGCCAGGCATCTCGCTGCGGTCGGCCATCGCTGGCGCCGGTGACGCCCCGAGGCCGTCCTACTTCGAATCGATGACGACACATCTGGCGCGCGGATGGGCACCGCTGCGGGGCGTTCTCGTGGACCGGGACAAATACATCGACCTGCCGATCCCCGAGCGGTACGACCTCGGGACGGATCCGGCGGAGCTGCGCAACCTCGCCACATCAGGAGACCGCCGGACCGAGGTGCTGCTCAACACGCTCCGCACCTTCGACATGGCGCCGCCCGGTCAGCCGGGCGAAGAAAGCGGCGTCGTGCTCGAGCGCCTGCGCGCGCTGGGATACATTGGCGGCAGCCCGGCGCCCCGGCGCGAGCAGTTCACCGAGCAGGATGACCCGAAGCGACTCATCGACCTCGACCGCATGCTGCACGACGCCGGCGAGGCGTACTCCCGTGGACGCGCGCAGGAGGCCATTGACGGCTTCCGTGCGGTCATCACGCGTCGTCCCGACACTGCCGACGCCTATCGCTACCTGGCCTTCGTGTTGTGGCAGACCGGACGGCCGACCGACGCCATCACCACGCTCGAACAGGCACTGGCGCGAGGCCTGACGCAACGCGACATCCGCATGAAACTGGGCTTGTATCTTGCCGAATCCGGGCAGCCTGCGCGCGCGATCTCCATTCTCGAGGGCCTTGCCGCAGACGATGCCGAGGTGCTGAATGCGCTGGGCATCGCGTACGGGACTGCAGGAGACACAGCGGCCGCGCTCCGATCGTTTGAACGGGCACTGGCGGTCGACGGCACCAATGCCCTGTCGCATCAGAACATCGCAACACTGCACCTGCGGTCGGGTCGTCTGGACGCCGCCGAGCGATCTCTGCGGCTGTCACTGGACGCCGACCCGACGCTTGCCGGTGCGTGGACCGGGCTCGGAGTCGTGCTCGCCCGGCGAGGGCAACACACGGAAGCCATTGCCGCGTGGGAACGGGCCGTAGCGCTTGATCCGCGCGACGTCAATGCCCTGTTCAACCTGACCCTTGAGTTGCATGAGGCAGGACGGCCCAACGAGGCCCGGCGCTTTGGCGAGCAGTTTCTCGCCACCGCGCCACCCGCGCTGTTTGCGGCCGATATCGCCAGGGTCCGTGCGCTTCTGCAACGGTGAGCGGCCTGCGCGAAGGCGTAGTGTTACAGTCAGCACATGACCAGATTGCTGTTGTCGCTCGCCATCGCGGCGGCAGCGCCCGGTATCGCGGCCGTCTCGGCCATGCCTCAGGCATCGGCCCAGACGGTTGTCGTGACGCCGGATGCGCCGGCCGTGGAATTCGACCTGCGGCGCCTCAAGGGGCCGCTCGTGCGCCAGCTCGCATGGTCTCCCGACCAGAGCGAGATCTACCTGCAGACTTACGAAGCCAATCGCGACGCCAGCGTCAAGCAGACGTATCACTACCTGATTCCCGCCAAGGGCGGCGAACCGAAGAAGGTCGACGTCCCTCCGGGATGGGCGGCCTCGTACCAGCAGTGGAAGTCCGGCCAGGCGTCCCCCTCGGACCCGTCGTGGAAGATTGACGTGTCGAGTGAGAAGAAGATCCGCTCGGCGACGAGCATCCCGATGGGCGGAGACCTCGCTCGCGGCGGGTCGGTTGATCCGACGGGCGGCATTGCCGTCGAATCCGTCGTTGCAGCGGCAGCGCAGTCCGATAACGTCGACGTCTACACGATGCGGCTCAATGGCGAGATTGTCGGCCAGTGGGAGAATCACCCCATCGTGCCCGGCCTCACATTTGGATGGGCGCCAAAGGGGCTGGCGTTGATCGCTTTCGCGGATCAGGCAGGCAAACTGGCGGTCATGAGCGCCGACGGCAAGGTGCACCGTGTCGAAGGCACGAAGGACGTCACGTTGCCGGCCTGGTCGCCGGACGGCAAGCAGCTCGCGTATTTGCAGAAGACAGGCCGGTCGTCATACGCCTTGGTTGTGGCCGCCGTGAAGTAGTGGATCCACGCAGGAGACAAACAAAGGGGTGGCGCCGGTGTTCCGGCGCCACCCCTTTCGTGTATTGGACGTTCGTCTCAGAACCGGACGCGCACGCCGAGGCGCACGACGCGGGGGTTCATGATCTCGAGCGGCTGGTCGGCCGTCGAGGCGTTGAGGTCGAACTGGCGACCCAGGATCGTCGAGGCATTAAACAGGTTGAAGAAGTCGAGATCCAGGTCGGCCGACACGCGATCGATCCGCAAGGTCTTGCTGATGCGGGCGTCGAACGAATGCACCATCGGCAGGCGCGCATCACCAATGTCCGTGGTGATGAGGATGTTCCGGCCGCTCGGGTTCAACGCGTCCTCCGTGCCTGCGTGTTCGCCCAGGTAGTACGGCGTGGAGTAACCCTGGCGCGCGACGTAGTTCATGCCGAGGTTGATGCCGTATCGGGCCTGATATGCCGAGGTCAGGATGAACTGGTACTTCGGCGCCACGAGGAAGACGTTGCTCTTGCCGCTGCCCGACGTCTGCGTCAGCACGAGTCCGCCGTTCACGTTGGGTGACGCCAGGGGCGCCGCGGCCAGGGGCAGGTTGGCCGTCGGATCGAATCGCGCCTCGTCGCTGTCGAAGTACTCGGTGTGTTCACCGGTTGAGAACCCGGCGCGCATCATCCAGTTGTTCGACATGCGCTTGGTCGCCGACAGCTCCAGGCCCCAATACTGCTGGTGATAGCCCGGACGCTTTTCGAACACACGACCGTTGTCATCAGGCAACGCCCCTTCGTTGACCGCGTAGAGCGGAACCGAGTAGCTGCCGACAGCCGGGTGGCTGCCCGTCACGTCGCCAACACGCGTGTAGTTGGCACCGGTGACGCCGCGCTGATGCTGCCAGTTGAAGTTCGTGTAGCGGCGCCACGTGAACGCGCCCGACAGGCCGATGTTGGCGCGGAGCTCGTGCTCGAGCCCGAGCACGACTTCGTGCGTGCGCGGCACGCCGTAGTCACCGATCGTGTCCGGATTGCCGCCCAGCGGGTTGGACGGATCGAATCCGGCCGTGCCAAGGAACGTCCCGGCGGCAATCTCCGACGCATCGGCCACGTTGTTGCCGTTGGTGTCGGTCGCGCGGTAGTACACGTACGAGTAGTACGGAATCGCCGACGCGATGAGTGACGACTGGTTCGCGGCCAGCTGTGAGGCGAACATCGCGTAGCTTGCGCGCGCGATCGTCTTGCGCGACTCGGTCAACGCGTACGTCACACCCACGCGAGGCGTCACGGTGTTCCACACGATCGCGTTTTCCACCGCGGGCGCGTTGAGCGCGGGCAGCAGGTCCGGCAACACCGAGTTGCCCGGCACGGAGGCCGGCGTGATGCTGCTGACCGAGCGGTCCCAGCGCACACCGAGGTTCACCGTCAGCCGGTCCATGCTGATCGTGTCGCCGACATATGCGTTCCAGTATTTGCCTTCGGCGGCAGCCGCAAAATCGCGCACCACAACGGCCGTCATCGTCGGGTAGCCGGCGTGACGGGTCTGGATGCCCAGGCCCGGCCAGCCACTTTCGGAGGTCACGGCTGCGCGCTTCCAGCCGAAGCCGAACTTCAATTCGTGGTTGCCCTTGAAGTAGTTGCCGTCGAGTGTGACGTTGTCCTGGGGACGGTTGGTGCTGTACCGCGCATAGCTGCCGTGATGCACGCGCGCATCGTCACGGTAGTGGGCAGCGTCGTTGCCGCCCTGAGGCGTGAGGCTGAAGCCGCTCTCCACGCGCGCGTAGCGCGCCGTCACAAACGCCGTGTTGCCAATCGTGCGGCTCAGTTCGCCCTTGAACAGCTTCGTGGGGCCCGTCTGGTTCCACGTCGTCTCGGCGGGACGTGTGCCCGAGGCGCCGCGGCCCATCTTGATCTTGTCGCCGTAAAAGAACGTGAAGCTGCCGCGCGTGTTCGCGTCGATCTCCGCCGATGCCTTGGCCGAGTAGTTTTCCAGCGTCGTGCAGTCGCGCGCGCTCAGGCCATAGGAGCCCGCAGCAACCGTCACCGGCTCGGTCGGACCGCAGCCCTTTGAGGGAACGATGCGAGTGGCGCCGCCGCCGCTGTACGCGAACACGTCCATCTCCGGCACCGTCTTGCCAACCGCGCCCCAGAAGAAGAGGCGGTTGCGCAGGATGGGGCCGCCCAGCTCGACGCCGTAGTCCTGGTACTTGGCCACGCGGTTGTAGCTGCCGAGCGTCCCGCGCAGATCGTCGGGCACGTTGTCGCTCTGCAGGCTGTTGTTCTCGAAGTAGTAGCGACCCGATCCTCGCCACACATTCGTGCCGCCTCGGAGCACGAAGTTCAGCTGCACACCGGGCGTCGGTGTCTGCGGGTCCGCCCCACCGGTCGTGACCTGCATCTCCTGGAACATGTCGAAGTCGTAATAGGTCGGCGAGGATCCCAACGATCCCATGTCGGTGATGGCGATGCCGTCGATGTTCCAGGTGTTGTCGCCGCCGTTGGCGCCCTTGGCCACGTAGTTCGACTGCTGCCCTGATTCCGCGCCGCCGACGTTCACGCGGTCGACGATGATGCTGGGCACCGTCTGCAGCACGACCCAGGGGTCGCGTGAGGTCGGGATGTTCTGCAGTTCATCCAGCGTGACGTTCGTCGAGATGGTCTGCTTCTTGGTTTCAATCACGGGCGTCGTCGCCTGCACGTCGACCGATGTCGCCATCCCGCCGACAGCCATCGTGGCCTTGAGCGTGACAATCGACCCGGCGCCGACCGGCACGTTGGTGTTGCGATAGTCGCTGAAGCCGGAGAGCTTCGCGACCACGGTGTACTGGCCCGGGGCCAGGTTCAGGAACCTGGCTTCCCCGCGTTCGTTGGTGACCGTGCTTGATGCCTGCGGCCCGGTCAGGTCGACCGTCACGCCCGGCAGCACCGCTCCGGTGCCATCGGTTACCGTCAGATCAATGCGTCCCGTAAACACTTGTGCGAATGCGGGCACGGCACAGACCGTCAGGCTGAGTGCCAACAAGAGCACTCGTCCCATGCGTTGTGTCATGTGTTCCTCCATTCCAGGACGCTTCGGCGACCATCGCCGACGCCCTGGACCGATAGGTCACACACTGCAAGGGTCGGGACACATGTCACCTGTCCGCATGCGAAACAGAGTGGACATCGCCACCGGCTCCGTTGTCGCGAATTCGACCAGGATGCGTGCGGAGACACCAACGGGTTGAACATCAGAATCCAATCTGTCGGCGCCGGGGTCCTCAAGGCGCGGCTCGGTATACTTGGCTACTGTGGTCTCTGCCGATGCTGACCGAGGTCGCCGGACAATCCTCGCTGCGTGCGTCGCGGCGGGAGCATTGCTCGTTATCGGACTGCTATTCGTCCCTAAATGGCTGAATCACGACAGACGTCCCGGTCCGGTCATTCTCATTTCGATCGACACACTTCGCGCGGATCGACTTCCGCTCTACGGGTACGCCGCCGGGCACACGCCGAACATCGATGCACTTGCCCGCGACAGCGTCGTTTTTGATTCCGCGTGGGCGCATTCCCCACAGACGTTGCCGTCACACACGTCCATCCTCACGGGCCGCTGGCCTTTTGAACATGGCGTCCGCGACAACATCGGCTTCTCGCTGCCTCCGGACGCCACGACACTCGCCGCGCGGTTCCTGACGAGCGGCTTCGCGACGGGCGCCTTCGTCTCGACGTATGTGCTGCGCCGGCAGGTCGGCCTCGCAACCGGATTCGGGACGTATGACGATGCCCTGGCGCCTGCGGGCGTCGACACCCCTCTCGGCGAACTGCAGCGGCCAGGAGGGCAGACGGCGGATGCGGCGATCGCGTGGCTGCAGGCACAAGCGCCTGGCCGTCCCTATTTCCTGTTCTTCCACATCTACGAGCCGCACACGCCGTACACCCCAAGCGTCGTGCCGGCCTCCGGCGATCGATACGACGGTGAGGTCACCGACGCCGACCGAATCGTCGGACGCGTGATTGACGCCGTCAAGGCTCGTGATGACTACCAGCGCGCAACGATCGTCCTGCTGTCCGATCACGGCGAGGGCCTCGGGGATCACGGCGAAGACGAACACGGATTGTTCCTGTATCGCACAACGATTCAGACGCCGTTGATCATCAAGCACCCATCGGCGATTGCCGGGCGCCGTGTGGCCACACCTGTCCAGCACATCGATCTGGCGCCGACGCTGATCGACCTGCAGGGGCTCACACCCGATCCGACGCTTCGCGGACGTTCGCTGCGCGGAGTTCTCGGAGGCGAGACGACACTGCCGGCGGCGCCGATCTACGCCGAGGCCATGTCGGCGCGGTATCACTTCGGCTGGAGTGAGTTGTACGCGCTGACTGATGAGCGCTACCGGTTGATTCGCGCGCCACGCGACGAACTGTTCGACCTGCAGCAGGATCCTGGTGAGTTGGAGTCGGTGCATGCCGATCGCACCTCGGTGCACACGGCCATGCGCGCCGCGCTGGATTCCCTGATTGACGGAGCGGACGTCGGTGCACCATCGGCCGTCTCAGAGGCTGACCGTCAGCGTCTGGCCGCGCTTGGATATGTCGGCTCCCAGACCGGCAGCGCCACCGCGAACTCGCTCGAGCGACCCGATCCCAAGGACAAACGTGACGTACTGCGCCGCTACCAGCAGGCCAACGCACTGGCCACCGCATCACAGTGGCCCGAGGCCGCGGACGCCTATCGCGCGCTCGTTGCGGCGGAGCCGGACATGCTCGATGGGTGGCTGCGTCTGGCGCAGGCCGAGGAACGCGCCGGCCGCCGGACGGCGGCGCTCAACGCGTATCGCGCAGTGCTCACACGCGACGGCAAGAACGCGGCGGCGCTCACCGGCGCGGCCGCGCTGCTGGTGGCCCTCGGCCGATTTGATGAGGCGCGGGCACACGCCGAACTTGCGGTGGATGTCGCGCCGGCAGCCGCGGAGGAGCTGCTCGCCCGGCTGGCCGTGCAGCGTGGGGATGCCGATGCGGCCCGCCTCCATGCCCGCCGCGCGGCCGACGCGGATCCCGCCTTGCCGATGCCCTCGTTCATCGACGGGCTCATCCTCTACAACCAGGGCGCGTACGCAGCGTCAGTCGCCCCGCTGCGACAGGCGGCCGAGGCCCTGAGCCGCCGCACCGAGCAGGTGGCAGACGTCCGGTATCTGCTGGGCGACGCCCTCGCGAGGCAGGAGCAGTTCGCCGAAGCCGAGCGATGGTTCCGGGCCGAACTTGCCGCCTTCCCCGGCCACATTCGCGCCCGGGTCGGCGTGGCCCTCGTCCAGTTATCGACAGGGCGACGACGTGAGGCAGTAGAAACCGTGGTTGCCCTTGAGGCCATCGGGCGCACCACAGCGGATCCCGCCGCGTTTGCGGCCGCCGCCCAGCTCTGGACCGTGCTGGGGGAACCCGCAAGGGCCGCTGCTGCACGGGCACGAGCAGGGCGGTAAGATCGACGAGTGACTCCGCTCCGAACACTCATCGTCGGGGTGGCGACCCTGGGCGCGGCATCGGCACTGCTGCAGGGACAGGCGCAACCCACTTTCCGATCAGGCACCGACATCGTGCGGCTGGACGTCCGCGTCGTCGACAACGCGGGGCGTCCGATCACCGACTTGCGACAGGACGAGATCGAGATCGTCGAGGAAGGCCAATTGCGGCCGACGGTCTACTTCCAGCGCGTCAGCGAACCCGCGGAACTGTTCGTCGATCAGGCCGCGCGAGCGATCACCGCGGAGGTGTCGTCCAACGAGGCCTTTCCGCGGGGACATCTCTACCTGCTCGTCTTTGACCAGACCCACATCACCACGGGCAATGAGCAGCGAGCGCGACTCGCTGCCGAGCAGTTCGTCCGTCGCCACGTGCGTCCCTCGGATCGCGTCGCGTTGTTTGCGATTCCAGGACCGGGGCCACAAGTCGGATTTACCGCCGACCGCACGCGCCTGCTCGACGAACTGGCCCGGGTGCGCGGCACCTACCAGCGCATCGCCACCACGCCGTTCGGCAACCTGCCTGTCTACGACGCGCACCGAATTGCACAGGGCGACGACCGGCTGATCAACGACACCATGGAGCGCCTGGCCAAGGAGGGGGGCGGCGATGTGCTTGGTGTCTCAGCGGCAACGACGACAACACGCGGCGGTGCAATCAGTGCCGAAGACCCGGCCATTGCTCGTCGTCTGCTCATCGAGAATGCGCAGACGATCGTGAAGCAGACCGACGCCGAGTCGCGGCAGCTGCTGCAACGGCTGGCGGACGTCATCCGTGGCCTCGGCGATATTGAAGGTCGCAAGACGGTGGTCTATTTCTCGGAAGGGTTCTTCCAGGACAATCTGTCGCAGGAGCTCGAAGACGTCGCGGCCGCGGCCGCGCAAACGTACTCCGTGTTCTACGCACTCGATCTCAACAGCCGGATGCTCTCGATCACCGAGGCGTCCCCGGCTTCGTCGCCGCTTGGTTCCGAAGTGCAGGCGCGCCTGGCCCCCCTGGGTTCGCTCGCCGTCGAAACGGCAGGAGAACTGGTCATCGACGCGTCAAATCGCGTCGACGATGCGTTGACGCGGATTGCGACTGAGGCTCAGGACTATTACCTCGTCGGCTTCGAGCCTTCGGCTGCCGCGCTGGAAAAGCGAGGTGAGTACCGCCGCGTGAAGGTGCGGGTGACACGCCCCGGCGCGCGTGTCTCCACACGCACGGGGTACGCCTTGCGATCGGCAGCGGTCACGGCTGATCGCCAGCGGGCGATTTCCGCGGTTCTCGGCGCCCCGTTCGTTCAGCAGGGACTCAAGCTCGACTACACGACGTACCTGATGAAGGCCGATGTCCCAGGCCAGCAGCGGGTCATCGTCAGCCTGTCGGCGCAGCTGCCCATCCGCTCACGTGAGGGTGACACGGCAGACGTGGTGTTTGTGGCGCGTGATGTTCGCGACGGTCGCGTCGTCGCCAGCGGTTCAGACAGCCTGCCGTTGCCGGCGGCGCCGGCAGCGGGCTCGACAACCGGCACCGGTACCTGGCGTGTGCAGTTCTCTGTGCCGCCAGGCAACTATCTGATGCGCGCCGTCGTGCGAGAGCCGGGAGGCCTGGCCGGCAGCGCGGACCGCCGAATCGAAGTGCGCGCCCTCGACACGCCGGATATCGCCGTCAGCGACCTCATCCTGGGATCGAGCGCAGCCGCCATTCCTGTCCGCGCGACGGCGCATGTCGAGGACGGCCTGTCGGGCGTCATCGAGTCGTACGCACGCGCGGCCAACCAGCTGCAGGATCTCTCGCTGACGGTCAGTGTCCGCACGATCGACGGCACGCAGGCGTTTGCGACCTACTCGTCGCCTCTGCCGGCTCCGGTGGCCGATGGCCGGGGCTTCATCATCCGCGCGCCGTTCCAGGTGCCGCTGACTGGGGTGGCTCCAGGCGCGTACGTCGCTTACGCCACGGTGACCTCTCGGGACGGAGTGCTCGCGGAGCGCACCCGGTTCGTCGACGTCGTCGCTGGCACATCGGGTCTCGGTCGGGAGCGCCCTGCCACGGCGCCACCTCCTCCAGCAGCGGTGGTGCCTCCGGCGGCCATCGTTGAAGGTCAGCTGGGACAGGCGCTCGTTGCGGAGTTGCTGGAACTCTCGCGAGGGACGCCGCTGTCCGCCGCGGCTGACGATGCGGTGCGCGGGCAGTGGGAACGCGTCGAGGCGGCGACCCGGACGACGCCGGCCGGCGCGCCGGTATTTGTCGGGGCATCACTCCGCGCGCTCTCCCGTTTCGTGCGTGAAGACTACAAGGGGGCCACGGAGGCCTGGGACGAGGCGCGAACGGCCGAGCCCCAACACGCGCTGACGCTGTTCTTTCTCGGATGGGCGCAGGACCGAGCGGGTGACACGATTGCCGCGCTCACGTCCTGGCGAGGCGCCGCCCATATTGATCCGCTCATGACGTCCGCGCACCTGGCCCTGGCCGACGGCTATCTCAAACTGAAGCAGCCGGCGTTGGCACGGCAGGCGTTGCGCGCCGGACTCGACGCGAACCCGAACTCACCGGAATTGCTGACGCGCCTTCGCGAAATCGAAGGAGGCCAGTGACGCCGTTGCTGCGGGTTGCGGCCTGCGCAGCCGTGGTATCTGGCATTGCAGCCGCGCGCCCCGTGGCGCAACAGCAGTCCGCGCCGGCACAAGCGCCCACATTCCGCGCGTCCACACAACTCGTGGAGGTCGACGTCCGGGTCTTCGACGCAGAAGGCCGTTTTGTGGATGACCTCACGATGGACGACTTCGAGGTGTTCGAACGCGACAGGGCGCAGCCAGTGCGCGGCCTCTACTTCGTCGCGCCGGCGCCGGACGCCAAGGACCGCGCCGCCCCGCTCGTCAGCTGGCGCGGAGCGCCGGCCGAACTCGCGACGGCGCCACCGGTCACCGCGGTACGGCAGACGTGGATCTTCGCGTTTGACCTGAATCACCTGCCGCCCGGTGGAGGCTTCGACCGGGCGAGAACAGCCGTGCGCACGTTCTTGCGTGAGCGGTTCCGCGACGGCGATCTCGGCGGCGTACTGGCAGGAGCCACCATGGTCGGCAACCGGCTGACGAGTGTACGCGCGGAACTCGACGCGGCCGTCAGCGCGCTGAAGCCATCTCCCGACGCGCGGACTCGCGTGGTCGAGTTGACCCGAGAGTTCCCACGCATCAGGGATGAGGCCGAGGCGCTGGCGATCGCCTCGGGAAACACCGAGGCACTTCAGCGCGCGACCGTCCGGGCCTGTGCCGAAGACGCCCAGCTGTGCCAGAACGCCGACGTCATGCTGCGGGAGAAGGCGCAACGCTTCCGGTCGCTCATGCAGCGGTCCTCGCTCGACTCGCTGAATACGCTCACCGCGCTGGCGAACGGACTTGCCCGAGTGCCTGGCCCAAAGACCGTGGTGTTGTTGAGTGAGGGTTTCGTCACACAGGAGTTGGAGGGCGCGCTGCGCGCGACCGTCGGTCAGACGTCACGAGCGGGCGCGCGGATCTACGCGATCGACGTGCGGGGCCTCAATCGAGGCGCGTCATCCGACATTGGCGATCGGGCCGCGGCAGAGGACAACGCCGGGGCTCCGGCCCGGTTCGATCTGACGCTGGACGCTCCCAACAGCCTGGCGGTCGACACCGGCGGCATGTTCATCCAGCATCGCAACGACCTGACGCAGGCCCTGTCGCTGGTTGAGCGCGACACGACGCAGTACTACGTGCTGGCCTACGAGCCGCTCGCCTTGACGCTTGACGGCAGCTTTCACGCGATTGATGTCCGCGTGAAACGCCCAGGCGTGGTGGTGCGGGCCAGGCGCGGTTATCTGGCGTTGCCGTCGACGCAGCTGCTCACGCCGGCTCCCATCAAGCGCCACCCATGATGTCCACGTTGCAACGCAGCCTCCTGTTCTGGAGTGCGCTGGCGGCCGGGGCAATCGCGATCTTCGTGATGACGCGGCCCGGTACCGACGCTGGGGCGCCGCCACGTCACCTAGTGTTGTTCACCCTGGACACCACCAGGGCCGACGCCCTCGGCAGTTATGGCGGGCCTGTGTCGGCCACGCCGCATCTCGATCAACTCGCGGCAGCGGGCGTGCGCTTTGACAACGCCGTTTCATCGTCACCGATCACCGGACCGGCTCACGCGGCGGTGATGACAGGGCGATACCCTGCGAGGTACGGAGTGCGCGACAACGCCACGACGCCGCTCCCTGATGAAGCCGTCACGCTGGCGGAGCGACTGCGGGATGCGGGGTTTTCGACCGGCGGGTTCATCGGCGCGTTTGTGCTCGACCGCGCGTATGGCTTTGCGCAGGGATTCGACGCCTTCGAAGGGTTCGACCGGGTGGAGGCCGGCCGCGAGGCGAATGCTGAACGCCGGGGAGACGCCGTCGTTGACGAAGCCCTCGAGTGGCTGGCGGGCGTCGACCCGGGCCAGCGCGTCTTTCTCTGGGTGCACCTGTACGATCCCCACGCGCCGTATTCCGCACCGGCGCCGTTTGCCGGCCGCCATCCAGATCGACCGTACGTCGACGAAGTCTCCTACATGGATGCGCAGGTCGGTCGCGTGTTGGACGCGCTGAGAAATCGCGGCATGTTCGATGACAGTCTGGTGGTCGCGATCGCCGATCACGGAGAGTCACTCGGGGAACACGGCGAGGATGAACACGGCGTCTTCCTGTATGAGTCGGTCATCCGCGTGCCGTTCCTGGTGGCCGGGCCGCCGGCGCGGCAGGGGCTGGTGATTGCTGAGCAGGTCCGGTCCATCGATGTCGCGCCAACGGTGCTTGATCTCCTTGATGTCGCGCCTGCGACGGACGCCGATGGTGAGTCTCTATCGACGCTTCTACGGGGCGAATCACGGTCGACGGTTCCTGTGGCGTACGCCGAGTCGTACTACCCGAAATGGCACTACGGGTGGAGTGAGCTCCGCGCGTTGCGCGCGGACGGCTGGAAGGTCATCGATGCGCCACGACCCGAGTTGTACGCCATCGACAAAGATCCGCGCGAGATGAACAACCTCGTCGACACCCAGCAGTCCCTGGCCCAACGTATGGTGTCTGAGGCACAGGCGATCGAGCACAGCCTGACTGGAGGCAAGGCCGTGACGACGCCGGCACCGAGTCCGGACACACTCGAGCGACTGCGGAGCCTCGGATACGTCGGCACATCCACTCCGCAGTTGGATTCCTCAGATCGCGGGCCGGATCCCAAGGATCGCATCGAAGAACGCCGCACATTCAAACGACTGCTGACCGCCGTGATCGATGACCTCGCGGCCAATCGTCTCGAGGAGGCCGTCAGGGGCCTGCGCGAGCTGATCCGCATCAACGACCGCGCCTTCGATCTGCACGAGATGCTGGGTGAGGCCTATCTGCGCCAGGGTCGTCCGGATGCCGCGCTCGGTGAGTTCGAGATGGCGGCGCTGTTGAATCCCGCTGCCGCGTCTCCGTTGCTCTCGGCAGCCGAGCTGCAGTTGCGACGTGGGGATGTTCGTGATGCCCGTGCGCGCTGGGCGCAGGCGAGGTCAATCGCGCCACAGTCCTTTGATGTCGCGCTGGTTGACGGGTTGATTCTCGAAGCTGAGGGACGTCCGACCGATGCGATGGCGGCATACCGACGCGCGATTGCCCTGAACCCCGCAGCGCCGCGGCCGCGCATGATGCTCGTGCGCGTCGCATCACAACTCAAGGACTTCCCCGCAGCCGAAGCCGAGCTGCGCGCGCTGCTGGCCGTGGGGCACCAGCCGTCACGGATGCATCTGGCGCTGGGGCAGCTGGCCGCCTTGCAGGGGCGTGCAGCCGAGGCAGAACGTCACTACCGGGATGCCCTTCGCATCGAGCCTGACCTGCGGATGGCAGAGGACGCCTTGAGAGCACTTCGCGGCGGCCGCTGACGCACTCGGCGTTATTTCAACGTTTCGAGAATCTTCTTCGCTGTAGCGAGTTCAGGCGCATCTGCCGGGGCGAGGGACACGAACTTCTGGAGGTCAGCTTTGGCCTCCGCCTTCTTGTCGAGCGCCAGGTACGAAATGCCGCGGTAGTAATACGCGCTGGGATCAGCTGGGAACACCGCGATGGCCTTGTCGAGCCAGGTGATCGCGTCCGCCTGCTTCTTGTCGTTGATCAGGCCAATGGCAATGTTGACGAACACGAGTGGGTCAGTCACCTTGCTGGCGTCAATCGACGACAGCACCTGCTGGCCTTCTTCGAGCCGTCCGGCTTCGATCAGCACCGTGCCAAGCAGCACCTGCACGTCAATGGCCGCAGGGTCGTTCTTCACCGCCTGCTGCAGGAGTTCAATGGCCTTCGCGGAGTTCCCTTCCGCATAGTAGGCGCGAGCCAGCAGCGGCGTGAACTGCGTCACCGTAGGGTACTGCTTCGCCAGGGCCTCATAAATCTCACGCGCTTCGGTAAAACGCCTCGCCGTCATGAGCGCGGCGGCTTCGGTCAGCCGTTCACGGATCACGTCGTTTGGATCCACGACCACCGGTGCCGGCTCAAGCGTGATACCCATGGGCGGCATGCGGTTGGCTTCACTCACGGGGACGGTCAGGGTCCGGGTGATGAACCCCTCCTTGCTCACCTCCAATGCCCACGTGCCTCCGGCAATGCCACCAATCGACCAGTCGCCCTTGTTGTTGGTCTTCTGCGGCGACGGGCCTCTGTTCTCGGCCGATGGCAGCGTTGCCGTAATCACCGCGCCCTCGATCGGCTTGCCGTCAGGATCGGTGACTTTTCCGGCAATCCTTCCCTGCCCCCGCCAGACCTGCGCCGAAGCGCTGGCCGTGACGATGGCCAGGATGGTCAGCGTGCCGATGGCGATTGTCGTGATGCGAGAGGGCGGATGAGTCATGAATCGGCCTTTCAGAAAAAAGTTGCCCCGGAGCCGCTGACGCGACTCCGGGGCAGGTCGAACAGACGCCGGCGTTAGAACGAGAACCGGACGCCCAGACGGAGGATGCGCGGATTCATGATTTCGCGCACCTGGTCCGCCGTGGTCACGCGGAGGTCGTACTGACGGCCAAGCACCGTCGCCGAGTTCAGCACGTTGAACACGTCGAGGTCGAGGTTGAGACGCGTGTTGTTGTACGCGATCTCCTTGCCGAGACGCAGGTCGAGCGAGGTCACGGACGGCAGACGGAAGTCCGTCACGTTGTTGACCAGCAGGAGCGTCTTGTTGTTGCCGAGCGGGTCACCGGTCGCCACGTTCGAGCGGTTGTACGGCATCGCGTAGCCCTGACGGTTCACCATGTTGAGGCCCAGGTTGATGCCCCACGGCGCCTGGTAGGCGCCATTCAGGATGAACTGGTACTTCGGCAGCACCAGATAGATCTGGCTCTTGCCCGAGCCGCCGCTCGCGCGCATGACGTCGCCGCCATCAATATTGGGGTTCGCCACGGTCGACGTTGGATCACCCAGCGCGTTCGCGCCATCGAAGTACTCCTTGTGCTGGTTCCACGAGAAGCCGAAGCGCGCCATCCAGCGATTGGACATGCGCTTGGTCGCAGACAACTCAAGGCCGTTGTACCGCTGCGTGTAGCCGTCGCGGTTGACGTACTCCGTGCGCGTGCGGTCGGCCGGAAGTGTGGAGACGCCGTAGTACGGCACTGAGAACGAACCCACCGGCGACAACGACCCCGTGAACGTGCCGAGCTGCACGTAGTCGTCAGAACGCAGGCCTTCCACCGGACGCCAGTTGAAGTTGTTGAAGTAGCGGAACGTGTAGCTCGCGCTGACGCCGATGTTGGCCGCCACTTCGCGATCGACGCCGAGAATCAGTTCGTGCGTCATCGGCGTGCTGTAGTCGCCAATCACGTGGTTCGGCGTTGACACGTTGGACGGGTTGTTGATGTTGAACCCGTACCAGTTGTCAGGCGTCCGACCGGCGAACTCGGCGGCATCGGCGGTACCGTTACCGTTGAGGTCACGCACATCGTAGAAGTACACGCCTCGGGAAGACCCGACCGTGGAGAAGAAGCCGCCGGCGCCGGCGTTCATCTGCGAGGCAAACGACGCGTAGCTCGCGCGCGCGATGGTCTTGCGCTCTTCGTCCATCGCATATGTCACACCCACGCGCGGTGTGAGCGAGTTCCACACAATCACGTCATCAGCGGCCTGGCCCGTGAGGTCGGGCAGCAGCGTCGGCAGGAGCGGGTTGCCCGCCTGCGAGTACGCACGCACCGACGAACTCTGGCGGTCCCAACGGAGGCCGAGGTTGATCGTCATGCGGTCGAGCGAGATCGTGTCCGAGATGAAGCCGCTCACGTAGCGGCCGGTTGTGCCCGTGTCCTGATTCCAGGCGGTCACTTCCGCGATCATGTTCGGGTAGCCGTCGTGGTAGGTGATGACCGCGTTGCCCGGCACGGTATATGCCGAATCCACGTCAGCCGTGCGGTAGCTGAAGCCGGCCTTCAGTTCGTGACGGCCACGGAACAGGTTGGCTTCGACCAGCGCGATCTGCTGCGGACGGTCCGTGCGGTACTCGTACCACGAGTTGCGCGCGATACCCGCGTCGTCAGACCAGATCATGTTGACGTCGAGACCGCCCTGGGGCGTCAGGAAGAAGCCGCCCTTGGTGTAGGCGTAACGGCCGGTCACGAACATGTCGTTGCCGACGGTCATGTTGGCTTCGCCCTTGAACATCTCGGTCGGGCCACCCTGGTTCCAGGTCGTCGCAGGCGGACGCGTCGTGCTGGCGCTGCGGCCGAACTTCTGCTTTTCGCCGCGGTAGTAGGTGAAGTTCGCGCGGAGGTTCTGCGACACCTGGCCGGTCAGCTTCGCCGAGTAGTTGTCGAGAATCGTCTGGTCGGGGGTGCTGGCCAGTGTCAGGACGGTGACGTCGGTCTTGCCGTATGCGCCCCAGAACCACAGCCGGTCGCGGAGGATCGGTCCGCCGACCTCACCGCCGTAGTCCTTGTACTCCTTCATGCGGTTGCCCTTGCCCGACGTGCCACCGATGATGGCAGCCAGGTCGGACGGCATGTTGTTCGCCTGCAGGCTCTCGTTCTCAAAATAGAACCGGCCCGAGCCGCGGTAGGCGTTGGTGCCGCTCTTGAGCACGAAGTTCAGGGCCACACCTGGCGTCGCGTTGCCGACATCGGCACCGCCCGTGGTCGCCTGCATTTCCTGGAACATGTCGAAGTCGTAGTAGGTGGGCGACGAGCCCAGCGCCGACATGTCCGTGATGGGCACACCGTCGATGGACCAGGTGTTTTCGCCACCCGCGGCGCCCTTGCCGATGAAGTTCGACTGCTGGCCCGACTCGGCGCCGCCGACGTTCACGCGGTCGACGATGACGCCGGGTACGGTCTGCAGCACAACCCACGGGTCACGCGACGAGGGGATCGACTGCAGTTCCTCGTAGGTGATGTTGGTCGACTGCGCCGTGCGCTTGGCGTCAATGGTCGGGGTGGTGGCCGTCACGTCAACGGTCGTGTTGACGCCGCCAACCGCCATCGACGCGCGCAGCGCGACGTTCTGGCCGGCACTGACCATCACGTTGTCGTTTTTCCAGTCGCCGAAGCCACTGAGTTTCGCCGTCACCATGTACTTGCCCGGCGCCAGGTTGAGGAATCGCGCCTCGCCCCGTGCGTCGGTCACGGTGTTGGCCGTTTGCTGGCCCGCCAGCTCAACCGTTGCCCCGGGCAGCACCGCGCCGGTGCTGTCGACCACGGTGACTTCAATACGTCCCGTGAAGGTCTGGGCCATGGCGTGTGACGCCACGAAGGCCGAGCAGAGCGCCAGTACGGCAATCCGCACCATCTTTTGTGTCATGTGTCCTCCATTCCCCCCGGTGACAGACCCTGTGCCTGGCCGGAGAGACCGATGTTTGCATCGATGTTGCAAGTACACGTCCACTTCCGGGACGCTAGAAACGTCCGGAAATGGGCCAAAAGTGGCGAGATCCGTGCTTAGAGTGATGGATTAGGCCCGGATGACCGGATCGGGGCGTTCAATGTGTTGGATTTCACACACATCGAGCTGTGACGGCCGCGACTGAAACTACTGAAGGTAGGACTTTGTGATGGACAGGGTCCGCTGTGGCGGACGGAGGGCGCCTTCGTCAGGACGTGAACCGGTCGAAGATGTCGACCAATTCCTTGAGGCGCTGGTTGCTTTCTTCGGGGCCGAGCGACACTCCTTCGGGCACACAGTGCTCGACGTGGTACTTGAGCACGGCCAGGCTCACCCTGTTGAGCGCGGCTTCTGCGGCGGCCAGCTGCTGCAGGATATCCACGCAGAGACGCGGTTCCTGCACCATGCGCCTGATTCCCCGAACCTGGCCCTCGATCCTGTTGAGACGGGTGACCAGAAGCTGCTGCTGTGCGGCGTCGAGCATGGATGGCATTACGACCCACCTCCAGAGGTGTTTCATGCCTTGACTGGACAGTGCAAAATGAATGACTATTCATTCAGTGGCCACCTCCAGAGCGCTCAAAATCGCCCGTCCCGGCCCCGACATCGACAAAAGGCAACTGATCCTCGACGCCGCCACTCACGTGTTCGCCGAACGCGGATTTTTTGCCGCGCAGGTCGCCGACATCGCCAGGCGCGCCGGTATCGCCGCCGGTACGGTCTACCTCTACTTCCGCAGCAAGGACGAGATCCTCACTTCCCTGTTCGACCGCACGATGCAGGAGGCCATCCGCGAGGGCAAAGACGCCATCGCTGTCGCGCCAACACCCGGTGAACGCCTGCGCGAAATCGCCCGTGTGCACCTCGAGCGACTGGGACGCGACCGGGCCCTCGCGATCGTCTTTCAGGTGGAACTCCGGCAGTCGACGAAATTCATGGCGCGCCTGTCGGCCACGAGACTGCGCACGTACCTGGGCCTCATCCGTGACACCATCGCCGAGGGACAGGCCTCGGGAGAATTCCGTCAGGGCATCCCGCCGACGCTGGCGGCCAAGATGTTTTTTGGCGCGCTCGACGAAATGGCCACCAACTGGATTCTCAGCGAACGGCGCTACGCGCTGGCCGACGATGCCGACACGATCGTGGATGTCTTTCTCCACGGCGTAGCCGCGAGGAACTCGTGATGACCCTGCACATTCGACAAGCGGCCGTGCTCGGCGCAGGCGTGATGGGCGCGCAAGTCGCCGCACACCTCGCCAACGCCGGCGTCCGCGTCCACCTGCTCGACGTGACTGCCGACGCCGCTGCGGCCGGCCTGACCCGCGCGACCAGACTGTCTCCGGATCCCTTCTTCACGAAGCAGACCCGCGCGCTCATCCAGACCGGCTCGCTCGACTCACTCGACCACCTGGCCACGTGCGACTGGGTCATCGAGGCCATCGTTGAAGACCTGGCCATCAAACGCGAGTTGCTGGCTCGTGTCGACGTCGCCCGGGGCGCGCACACGATCGTGTCGTCGAACACGTCGGGAATCCCGCTGGCCGCGCTTGCGGCAGGCCGCTCCGAGTCGTTCCGACGTCACTGGCTCGGCACCCACTTCTTTAATCCGCCCCGATACCTGCGGCTGCTCGAGCTGATTCCGACCGCCGACACGAATGCCGCGTTGGCAACCGCGCTGGGCGACTGGATCGATCGCCATCTCGGCAAGGGTGTCGTCGTCGCAAAGGACTCCCCGGCCTTCATCGCCAACCACCTTGGCATGTTCGGTGTCGTGCGGCTGCTCGACGCAGTCGCAACGGGCCGCTACACGATTGAAGAGGTCGACGCGATCACCGGACCGGCCATCGGCCGACCCAAGAGCGCGACGTTCCGCACCATCGATCTCGCCGGACTCGACATCCTCGCGAAGGTCGCGGCGGACCTGGCTGCGCGGCTGCCGCGCGTCGACGATCGCGCCCACTTCGTGGTCCCCCCGTTTGTCGATCGAATGCTGGCCGCCGGTCTCATCGGCGACAAGGCCGGACAGGGGTTCTACAAGAAGCTCATGTCCGCCGACGGCACTGAAATCCAGACCCTGGACCTCGCCTCACTCACCTACAGAGCGAAGCAGAGCGCGAGGCTGCCGGAACTGGAAGCGACCGCGTCGGTCACGGACATGCGTGAGCGGCTGCGCCTACTCTTCAACGGCCACCACAAGACTGGACAACTCCTGCGCGATACGCTCGCGCCGACCCTGCTCTACGCTGCCCACATCGCCGACGACGTGGCACATTCGATCGATGACATCGATCGGGCCATGCGGTGGGGCTTTGGATGGGAACTCGGGCCTTTCGAGTTGTGGGATGCCATCGGTGTTGATGCCGTCGTCGCGGCCACCGTCCAGCCAATGCCGGACAGTGTCTCGCGGCTGCTCGCCGGTCGCGACCGCTTCCGCGTCGGCGCACTTCCGCCTGCTGCGCCAGGGCAGCTCCTGCTGCAGACCTCCCGCGAACAACACCGCGTCGTTCGAAGTAACGCCGGTGCCAGCCTCATCGACATCGGTGAAGGCGTCTTGTGCGTCGAGTTCCACTCGAAGATGAACGCGATCGGCGGCGACACGATCGAAATGCTGCACGCGGGCGTACGCGAAGCTGAATCGGGATTCGCCGGTCTGGTCGTCGGCAACGATGGCCCGCACTTCTCCGCGGGTGCCAACCTCCTGCTCCTGTTGCTTGAGGCCCAGGAGGAGAACTGGGACGAGGTGGACATGATGGTCCGCGCGTTCCAGGGCGCCACGATGGCGCTCAAATACGCGGCTGTGCCGGTGGTCGTCGCCCCTGGCGGCCTGACGCTCGGCGGGGGTTGTGAAATCAGTCTCCATGCCGGTCGCGTGCAGGCGGCAGCCGAAACGTACATGGGGCTCGTCGAGGTGGGCGTCGGCCTGATCCCGGGTGGCGGCGGCACGAAGGAAATGTTGCTGCGCGCGCCGAACGTGCAGGCGGCCTTTGAGACGATCGGCTTCGGCAAGGTCTCAACCAGCGGCCCGCACGCGCGCGAACTGGGCTATCTCCGTCAGGCCGACGGGATCACCATGAATCGGGAGCGGCTGATCGACGATGCCAGGACTGCAGTGCTCGCGCTGGCGGCTGCCGGTTATCAACCGCCAGTGAAGCACACGGCGATTCCGGTGGGTGGCCCTACCGCGTACGCCACACTGGCGTTGGGCATCCACCTCGCGCACCGAGCCGGCCGCATCAGCGATCACGACGTCACGATCGGCCGCAAACTCGCGTGGATTCTCACCGGCGGCCGTGTGCCTCACGCGACAACCCTCACCGAAGATCAGGTGCTCGATCTCGAGCGCGAGGCCTTCCTGAGTCTGTGCGGTGAACCCAAAACGCAGGAGCGGATCGCATACACGCTGAAGACCGGCAAGACGTTGAGGAATTGATCATGAAGCCGCCGATCATCGTCATCCCCGGCATCCAGGGGCATTGGCAATGGATGACCCCCGCCATCGACGCTCTGGCGGAACAGCGGACCGTTCGCACGTTTTCGCTCAACGTCTGCGGTGACGCCGCGGACCCGTTTGAAGCCTGGGCAGCCGAGATCGACCGACAGATTGCCGCGACGGGTCAGTCAGCGGCCGCGCTGGTCGGGGTCTCGTTCGGGGGCCTGGTGGCGATGTACTACGCCGCCACGCGGCCGCAGCGAGTCACGGCCCTCGTGCTGGTCTCGGCGCCGTCCCCCCGCAAGACGTTGACCCGTGACGAGTCGCAGCTGCTAGCGCATCCGATTGCGCTGCTGCCGCTGTTCGCGATGCGAGGACTGCGACGCCTGCTGCCCGAAGTGTTTGCCGCGCTGCCCACCTGGCGCGCGCGCCTCATGTTCCTGGCGACGTACGGCTGGCGCGTCCTGCGATGGCCCCTCGCACCTGCGCAAACAGCGCGCTGGGTGCGCAACTGGCAGGGACGCGACCTGGCCTCCTTGTGCGACGCGATCGTGGCGCCCACACACGTCATCACCGGCGATCCGGCGCTCGACCGCGTCGTGCCGGTCGACAGCACACTCGACTACGTGACCCTCATTCCCGGTACATCCACGGCGCGACTCGAGCGCACGGGACATATCGGACTTGTCTCCCGCCCCGATCGGTTTGCGGCGCTTGTAGGAAGTTTTCTCGATGACCTTGGTGATACCCGGACCCGCCGGACGGCTTGAAGCACGTCTCGACCTGCCCGCTGACCCACCGCGAGCGGCGGTGGTCTTCGGTCATCCCATGCCGACACTCGGCGGCACGATGCATACCCGCGGCGTGTTCGAGTCCGCCAAGGCCCTCACGCGAATCGGATGCGCAGTACTGCGCTTCAACTTTCGAGGCGTCGGCATCAGCGAGGGCGCGTTTGATCAGGGCATCGGCGAGGTCGATGACTTCCGCGCCGCACTCAACGACATGGCCGACCGCTATCCCAACCTCCCGCTGTGGGCGGCCGGCTTCTCGTTCGGGGCCTGGGTAGCCATGGAAACCGGCGCGACCGACCCACGGGTGACGGCGCTGGTCGGCATCGCGCCACCAGTGCAGGGCCATGGCCTGTCATTTCCGCTGTCACTGGAATCGAACACCCCGAAATTCCTGATTCAGGGCGACCTGGACGAACTGTGCCTGCTGAAGGACCTCCGCTCGTTCTATGCGCGCCTGCCCGAACCCAAAGAACTCGTGGTGGTCGAAGGCGCGGATCATCTCTTCACCGGCCGCACGCAGGAGCTCGGCCAGGCGCTCGAAGATCTGCTGGGAGACTTCTCATGACCGATATCGTCATCGTCGCGGCTGCGCGGACGCCGATCGGAAAGGCCCCCAACGGGGTCTTCCGGACCACCCGACCGGACGACCTGGCGGCCACGGCGATTTCAGGCCTGCTGGCGCGCGTGCCGACATTTGATCCTGCCCTGGTGGACGATGTGATGCTGGGGTGTGCGATGCCGGAGGCTGAACAGGGCCTCAATGTCGCGCGCATCGCCAGCTTGCGCGCCGGCATCCCCGTCAGCGCGGCTGCCGTCACCATCAATCGCTTCTGCGCGTCCGGCCTCGAGGCCATTGCACAGGCGGTGGGCCGCATCGCGACGGGATCGGCGGACATCATCATCGCCGGCGGCACTGAATCGATGAGTCTCATCCCGATGGGGGGACACACCATCGCTCCCAACCCTGGACTCGTGGACACGTATCCGGACGTCTACCTGTCGACGGGACTCGTGGCCGAGAATCACGCGCGGCAAAGCGGCATCTCGCGCGAGGCGCAGGACGCCTTCGCCCTGGAGAGCCATCGTCGGGCCCTTGCCGCCATCGACGACGGGCGCTTCACCGAGGAAATCGTTCCCGTTGACGTCGCCACGCTCGACGGGACCCGGCAGGTCGTGGTCGACGAGGGCCCCAGGCGTCAGACTTCCCTGGAAGCGCTGGCAGCGCTCAAGCCGGCGTTTCACGCAAAAGGCACGGTGACTGCCGGCAACTCGTCGCAGACATCCGATGCCGCTGCAGCGGTGCTTGTGATGACCGCGGAACGTGCCGCCCAACTGAAGCTCACGCCGATGGCGCGGTGGGTGGGGTACGCGACGGCGGGAGTCAAACCGGAACTCTTCGGTACCGGTCCGGTGCCCGCCATCACGAAGTTGCTGGCGCGCACGGGGGTCACGCTCGACAGCATCGACCTGATCGAACTCAACGAGGCGTTCGCCGCCCAGGTGCTGGCCTGCACGGCGGAGTTGCCGATGAACCCCGCACGACTGAATGTCAACGGTGGAGCGATCGCACTCGGGCATCCGCTGGGGTGTACCGGCGCGCGCCTCACCACGTCGCTGCTGCACGAATTGCGTCGCCGCCAGGGCCGATACGGACTCGTCACGATGTGTGTCGGCGGCGGGATGGGCGCGGCCGCCTTGTTTGAACGGAGCCACTGATGACCACTGCATCTTCTGCCACCCTGCGCGGCGCCGAATGGCTGTTTGCGCCG
This sequence comes from uncultured Acidimicrobiia bacterium, assembly GCA_966252305.1. Taxonomy (GTDB): domain Bacteria; phylum Acidobacteriota; class Vicinamibacteria; order Vicinamibacterales; family SCN-69-37; genus SYFT01. Next base: position 15,988 of record CBINOO010000018.1, on the reverse strand, counting down.
ACCTCTCACGACGCAGTGTTCACCCCGGAAAGCCTGAGCGATGAACACCGGATGATGGCCCAGACCGCCCAGGAGTTCCTCGAGAAGGAAGTCCTGCCGGCGATCGATCGTCTCGAAACAAAGGACTGGGGCCTGGCTCGCCAGCTGGTGAGGCGCTGCGGCGAACTTGGTCTGCTCGGCACCGATGTGCCGGAAGCGTTTGGCGGCATCGCACTCGACAAGGCCGCGGCCATCGTCGTCGGTGAAGGAATCGGCGGCAGCGCGTCGTTTGCCACGACGTTTGGCGCACAGACGGGCCTGGCCATCATCCCGATCCTCTGCTTTGGCACCGAGGCGCAGCAGCAGAAATACCTGCCTGGCATCGTCAGCGGCGAGCTGGTGGGCGCGTATTGCCTCAGCGAGTCCGGTTCGGGGTCGGATGCGCTCAGCGCGCGGACTCGGGCAACAAAACAGGCCGACGGTTCCTGGGTGCTGAACGGCGAGAAGATGTGGATCACCAACGGCGGTTTCGCCGATGTCTACATCGTCTTCGCGAAGGTCGACGGCGAGCACTTCTCCGCGTTCATCGTCGAGAAGGACTTCCCCGGTGTCTCCCACGGCAAGGAAGAACACAAGATGGGCCTGCACGGTTCATCAACGACGCCCGTGATTCTGCAGGATGCGCGTGTGCCTGCCGAGAACCTGCTTGGAGAAATCGGCAAGGGCCACAAGATCGCGTTCAACGTGCTCAACTACGGCCGCTTCAAGCTGGCCGGCATGTGCAGCGGTGGCGCGAAGCGCGTCATCGGCGAGGCTGCCCGCTACGCGGCCACCCGCCGCCAGTTCGGGCAGCCCATCGGGTCGTTTGGCGCGATCAAGTCGAAGCTGGGCGAAATGACGGCGCGCACATACGGGGTGGAGAGCGCCTTGTATCGCACAACGGGCCTGATCGATGCGGCCATCGAGCAGGGTGGAGGTTCGTCCGCTGCCGCGCTTGCCGCTCTTGAGGAGTACGCCATCGAGGCCTCGATCCTCAAGGTCGCGGCGAGCGAAATGATCGACTACGTGCTGGATGAGAACATCCAGATCCACGGCGGCAACGGATTCGTGCGCGACTACCCCGCGGAACGCCACTACCGTGACGCACGCGTCAACCGCATCTTTGAAGGCACCAACGAAATCAACCGCCTGCTGGTCCCCGGCATGCTGATGAAGCGCGGGCTCAAGGGCGGCCTGCCGCTGATTCGCGCGGCGAAGGAGCTGCAGGAAGAAGTCCTTGGTGGTGTGGGGGGCGCGGGCGGTGCTGGTGGCACCAGTGTCAAGAAGGCCGCCATCATGGTCCTTGGCCTGGCCATGCAGACGTATGGCACGTCGGTGGAGCAGGAGCAGGAAGTCTTGATGAGCGCGGCCGACATCCTGATCGAGGCGTTCATCATCGAGAGTGCGCTGCTGCGTGCGGAGCGGAGCGCGGCGGCCGGCGTCGCCACCGCGGGTCTGCAGGCTGATGCGGCGTCGGTGCTGCTGCACGACGGCAGCCTGCGCGCCGAGGCAGCGGCACGGACCGCCATTCAGCACATGGCCACTGGAGATACCCAACGCACGATGCTGGCGGCGCTGCGCAAGGTGCTCAAGGTGGCGCCGGCCGACACCATCGCCGCGCGTCGTCGGCTCGCCGATGCCGCGCTCGAGCGTACGCGCTACCTGTTCGCGTGAGCGCGCGTGGGAATGCGACAATGATGCCGTGCGTCTGCTGATCTGCCTTCTGGCCATCGTCGCCGCGGCCTGCACGTCCGGGCCGCAGCCGATGGACGAATCCGGCTACGAGCGCGAGATTCAGGCGTGGCGTGCCGCGAAAAACGCCATGCTCGCGACCGACAAGGACAGCCCCTTGCTGCCGGCCGACCGTGCCGCCTTCACGGGGCTGCCGTACTGGCCGGTCAACTCCACGTTCCGGATGGCTGCGCGCCTGGAAGAAGACCGGTCGAACACCCACATCATCGAACTGCCAACGTCATCCACCGAGTTGCGTCGCATGCAGCGTGTGGGCACCTTGCACTTCGCGTTCGCAGGGCGATCCCTGACGCTGACGGCGTTTGCCGACGAAGGTGTCACCCAGATCACTCGCCTCTTCGTCCCGTTCGGCGACCTCACCAGCGGCACCGAGACCTATCAGGGCGGGCGTTATCTCGACCTGACAAGAACACCGACGGGGTTCTACGATCTCGACTTCAACCGCGCCTATCACCCGTACTGCGTGTACAACGTGAACTACGTGTGCCCGGTGCCTCCTCGCGAGAATCGGCTCGACATCGCCGTCAGGGCTGGAGAGCGTCTCGCCGCGCCGAAGACCACGCCGTGATCGACGCCGTTGTTTTTGACTTCGACGGCGTCATCGCCGACTCGGAACGCCTGCATCTGCGCGCGCTGACCGCCGCATTCGCCGAACGGGGCTGGACGCTCACCGAAGCGGACTACTTCACCCACTACCTCGGGTACGACGACCGCGGATGTATTGCCGCGTTCGCGCAGCGCGAAGGACTCGCGATTGCGCCGGATGCTGCGGCCGCCGTGCTTGAAGACAAGACGCGTCGATATCTCGCGCTGCTGGCTGCCGGCGATGTCCTGTTTCCCACCGCGCGCACCTGCATCGAACGCCTTGCCGCCCACATCCCGCTGGCGATCGCATCCGGTTCGCTGCGCGGCGAGATCGAACACATCCTCTCAGCCAATGGCCTGCGTCACCATTTCACGATCATCGTTGGCGCGGACGATGTGGTGGAGGGCAAGCCGGCGCCGGAGTCCTACGCCAGGGCGGTGACAGCGCTGGGCGTGACCCCTGGCCGGACGGTGGCGATTGAAGACTCTCCCTGGGGGCTGCAGTCGGCGCGCGGAGCGGGCCTGCACACGATCGGCATCAGCACGAGTTATCCGAGGGCCGCGCTCACCGATGCCGATCACGTGATCGACTCGCTGGATGAAATCAACGTCGACCGCCTGCGCGCGATCGTGTCAGGCGAGGCCGAGTTTTCTGAGCCAGCGTGAACCGGTTTCCTGCGGCTGCTGTGACGGCAACGCCGCGTGAATGTAGTCGATCGCTTCGCTCACCGACCGCGTCACGCTGATCTTGAAGCGAGCCGCCGTGTTTTCCGTATCGGGATCGGGATGCCGGCAGACCAGCAGCGGATGGCATCGCGACTCAGCCGCCACGTCAATGCAGTTGCGCGGCAGATCGTCAATCAGGTAGTCAAGCTCCAGCGCAAGCGCGGCTTTTCCCCGATTGCCGGGGACCGTGAGCACGCTTGGTGTCTCGAAACCCTGCTTGCGGAGCCAATGTTGCGTCTGGCGCTGCACGGATTCACCAACGGTCGTCGGGCGCTGCGTGATGAAGAAGATCTCCCACTGCGCCTGACGTGACGCTTCGTAGAGGCGATGAACCACGTCGGCCTCCAGCGGCTCGAGACCCATCCAGAAGTTCTCGACGGTGCGAATGGTGTCCCACACGTGGGCGTCCGAATCGGAGTGCACCTCGGCCGCGACACGCTGGTACGCCGTCGACAGGTCCGCCAATGTTCCGTCGAGATCGCAGCCGATCCTCAGCATCCCTATCGCCCTCCTGGCGTGACGCGACGGGTGTAGGTCCCGTTCGCGTCGGGTTCGCTCTCGATTAAGACCAGCATGCCCTTCGAATAGGTAAATCGGCGATCCGGCTTGCCGTCCCGGCCATCGTCAAACTCGACAGACAGCAACAGGCCGTCGCGGTGCTGCTCCCACTGGTCAAAGAGGCCGTCGCCGTCCTTGTCTTCCTCGACGCGCACGAGCTGGGCCTCTTCGAAGAACTCGCGGCGGGCCACCACCTGATTGCCCGCGTTGTCGATGTCGAGGTATTCGATGCGGTGCGAGCGCCCGTCGGCGCCCGGATACAACCAGCTGTCGGGTTCGGCGGTCGTCGGCGGAGGTGTCGCCAGCGGCGTGGCGGCCGCTGCGGCCGTCCCGAGCGTGGCGGCATCGGGCAAGGTCTCCGAGTGCGCGCGAATCCATCCGGCGCGGACCAGCGCTTCTTTCGGGTCGTACTCTTCCCAGCGATCGATGACCCCGTCTTCATTGGTGTCGAGTTGGGCAGAAATCGGGCGTGTGCCCTCCATCCGGACCCAGGTGTCTATTCGCCCGTTCTTGTTGCGATCGTAGGTGATTGCCCGCAATTGACCCGTCTGCGGGTCGTAGGAGCCCTTGGATGTGGAACGCAGCTGCTGCTCTTCGGCGCTGGGCCCGCAGCCGGCCAGCGACAGGCCGGCCAGCCCGACGGCAACGCCCAACAGGGCGGCGGCGTAAGTCTTGAGGGGGCTGGGGGGCGCCATCCGAGGGCATTTTACCTTCGTCCGGCGTTCACCCCAGAGGAATTGACCCCCACGGCTCATCAAGGTAACGTCGCGGGTATTCCCATGCGCAGCAGACATTTCATTGCTCTTGCCCTGTTGATGACCGCGCCCGTGCTGGGCGCTTCCCAGTGGCCCGAATCGCGTGGGCCCAACCGGGACGGCTCGTCGGCCGAGCGAAACCTGCCCTCCAGCTGGTCGCCCTCGGGCGAAAACCTCGCCTGGACCCTTCCATTTGGCGGCCGGTCGGCCCCGGTCGTCCACGGCAATCGTCTCTACCTGCAGACGGTCACTGACGGTGATGTCGCCGAGACACAGGAACGCCTGGTGGCGGTCGATGTGGCCACAGGCCGGGTTCTGTGGGAACACAAGGCCAGTCAGTACCTTTCGGACGTACCACAACATCGCGCGGCGTGGGCCTCCCCGGCGGTGGACCCGCAGACGGGCAACATCTACATGTTCACGATCTCGGCGGAGCTGTTTGCGCTCTCGCCCGAGGGCAAGGTGCTGTGGTGCAGGTCGCTCCCGGAAGAATACGGCGCCATCACCACCCACGGCGGCCGCACGACCTCGCCGATCGTCGAGGGTGACAAGGTCATTCTCAACACGCTGCTGCAGGGCTGGGGCGACCTCGGTCGTCCGGGCAACCGTTACTTCGCCTTCGACAAGACCACCGGGCAGACAATCTGGGTCAGCGCGCCACAGCCGCGCCACTACGACACCAACTACTCCTCACCCATCGTCGCCACCATTGACGGCGTCCGCCAGGTGATCGTCGGCGGCACGGACGGCGCCTTCCATGGCCTGCAGCTCAACACCGGCAAGCCGGTGTGGCGCCTCGAAGTCAGCAAACGCGCCCTCCTCAACAGTCCAATCGTCAGCGGCCAGACGATGTACCTGACGCACGGTGAGGAGAATCTGGACACGACGCAGATGGGCATGGTCGCCGCCGTGGATCTCACCGGCAAGACCGGCGAGATTCCGTTGACGGCCATGCAGTGGAAGACGCTTGGATTCCTGCCGACATTTGCATCGCCGGTCGTGGATGCCGAACGTGTGTACGCGCTGGACAACGGCGCCATTGTCGGCGCCTTCAACCGCAAGACCGGCGAGCAGGTGTGGACGAAGACACTCGGCACGCTGCAGAAGGGTTCGCCGACGCTGGCGGACGGCAAACTGTACGTCGGCACCGAAAACGGCAAGTTCTTCATTCTGCGGCCGTCGGCCACAGGCGTGGACGTGCTGGACGAAGACCTGCTGGGCACCCCCGACAATCCCGAAGTCATCGTCGCAACGCCGATCGTGGCTGGAGGCCGCGTCTACGTGACGTCCATGGACCGCCTCTATGCGATCGGTCCGAAGACACCCGCGAGCGCGGCGTCCACGCAGAAGCCGCCGGCGCCAATGGCCGGCAGCGGGGCGGTGGCGCAGGTGCAGGTGTTCCCCTACGAATCACTCCTGGATCCGGGTCAGACGGTGGATTTCCAGGTGAAGCTGTTCGATGAAAAGGGCAACTTCCTTCGCAACGCGGCGGCGTCCGACGTGCAGTGGTCCGTCGATCAACTGGCGGGCAGTGTCACAGCGGCCGGCCGTTATGTCGCGCCTGCTGAAGGCACGGCAGGCCTCGTCAAGGCGACGGTGGGTGGTGTGACCGGACAGGCGCGTGTGCGCGTCGTGCCCGCGCTGCCCTGGTCGATGGACTTCGAGGGCACCAAGGCCACGCCTGCGTGGTGGATCTCGAACCTCAAGGCGTCCCCGCGTGAACTGGATGGCAATACGGCGCTCGTGCGACCGCGTGATGACACCGTGGGCCGCCGCACGAAGTTCCTGATGGGCAAGCCCGAGTGGTCTGACTACACGGTGGAGGTCGACGTGCGAGGATCGCTGGCGCGCCGGCAGCGCGGCGACGTCGGCATCATCAACCAGCGCTACGTGCTGATGATGTTCGGCAACAACCAGAAGATCGAATTGCAGCCGTGGCAGGCCGCGAACGAAATGACGGTTTCCGTACCGAAGTTCGACTGGCCGGTGGACACGTGGTACCGCATGAAGCTGCGCGTGCAGAATCGCCCGGACGGCACGACGATCGCGCAAGGCAAGGTGTGGCCGGCCGACCAGCCTGAGCCGTCCGCATGGACGATTGAAAAAGTGGATCGCATCGGACATCGTCACGGCGCGCCTGGACTGTATGGCGACGGCATTTCAGACGTGATGTTCGACAACTTCAAGGTGTATCGGAACCAGTAGGACGGTCATGAAGAAATTTACTGCAGTAGTCGTGTGCGCACTGGCGGCCGCCGCCAGCTCAACGGGCGCGGGCAAGGGCGTGACCGAATGGCCGATGTGGGGAGGTTCGCCCGACCGCAACATGGTGTCGGACGCCACGGGCATGCCGACCACTTGGGACGTCAAGACCGGCCAGAACATCAAGTGGGTGGCCGCGCTCGGATCCCAGAGCTACGGCAACCCGGTGGTCGCCGGTGGTGTCGTGATGGTGGGCACCAACAACGAAGCCACACGCGACCCCAAGCAGGCGGGAGATCGCGGTGTTGTGATGGCGTTCCGCGAGTCCGATGGGGAGTTCCTCTGGCAGGCGACGTACCCGAAGCTGTCATCTGGCCGCGCCAATGACTGGCCCTTCCAGGGCATCGCGTCGTCGCCGCTGGTGATCGGGGAGGTCGCCTACTTCGTGTCCAATCGCGGCATCGTCCATGCTGTCGACATTCACGGATTCCACGATGGCGAAAATGACGGCCCGTTCAAGGATGAGGAACTCAAGGGCACGCACGACCCCGACGTGATCTGGCAGTTCGACATGATGGAGGAAGTGGGCGCGTTCCCGCACAACCTGGCGAACTCGTCGCCGGTTGTGTTCGAGAACATGATCTACGTCTCGACCGGCAACGGCCAGGACGAAAGCCACGTGAACATCCCGTCACCGAACGCGCCGGCCATCATCGCGCTCGACCGCGTGACCGGCGAGCTGGTGTGGGAAGACGCGTCACCCGGCGACCGCATCCTCCACGGCCAGTGGTCCACGCCGACGATTGCCACGATCGGGGGCGTCACGCAGGCGATCCATGGACAGGGTGACGGCTGGATTCGCGGCTACAACGCAAAGACCGGCGAAAAGCTCTGGGAATTCGACACCAACCCGAAAGACGCGGTGTGGCCGAAGACACGCAACGAGATCATCGCGACGCCGGTGGCCGTGGGTGATGTGGTGTACATCGCCAACGGTCAGGATCCCGAACACGGCGAAGGCGTCGGACATCTCTACGCCATCGACGCCACCAAGCGCGGCGACATCACGCAGAGTGGACGCCTGTGGCACTACGACAAGATCCGCCGCAGTATCTCGACCGCGTCAGTGAAGGACGGCATCATCTACCATCCCGACTTCTCCGGTTTCCTCCACGCGCTGGACGCCAAGACGGGCGAAGTGCTCTGGACGCACGACATGTTTGCCGCGATGTGGAGTTCCACGATGGTGATGGACGGCAAGGTGTACCTAGGAGACGAAGACGGCGACGTCACGATCTTCCAGCACGGCCGCGAGAAGAAGGTCCTCGGCGAAGTGAACATGGGCAGCTCGGTCTACTCGACGCCCGTCACCGCCAACGGGACGATGTACATCATGACGCGCAACAACCTCTACGCGATTGCGCAGGGCGCCAAGACCAAGTGAATGGGGAAGTCTTGGAATGAGGAAATGGGGAAATGAGGGAATGCTGAAATGAGGACGTGGGGAAATGAGGGCGTGAACAAATCGGCAGTCGTGGCGGCGTGGGTCGCTGCGGTGCTGCTGCTGGGCGCCTCCATTTCCGCATTTCCTCATTCCCCCATTTCCCCATTTCCTCATTCCAAGATTTCCCCATTCTTCCAGTCGCCCAACTGGTCGCAGTTCCGGCGGACGCCGACGCTGACGGGTGTGGCCGAAACGACGCTGCCGGCATCCCCTCGTCTGCTCTGGACATTTGAGGCGGGCGCAGCGGTCGATTCGTCGGCAGCGATCGTCGACGGGGTCGTGTATGTCGGCGCGGGTGATGGCCGGCTGCTCGCCATCGAAGGCGGATCCGGGAAATTGCGGTGGGCGTATCAGGCCGTTTCAAACGACTACGGGATCGGTGAGTCGTCGCCGGCGGTCTCCAATGGTGTGGTGTACATCGGTGACCTGGCGGGCGTCTTCCATGCCGTTGACGCGGGATCGGGCAAGGCACGGTGGACGTTCAAGACCGGGGCCGAGATCAAATCCTCGCCGGTGGTCGTCGGCAACACCGTGCTGATTGGCTCGTATGACGGATATCTCTACGGCCTTGATACGGCCACGGGCAAAGAACGCTGGAAGGTGCAGACCGACAACTACGTGCACGCCACGCCCGCAGTTTGGAACGGCGTCGCGTACTTTGGCGGCTGCGACGAAATCTTCCACGGCGTGCGCATCAGCGATGGCGCGCATGTCCTGTCGCTGCCGACGCAGGCCTACACCGCGGCGTCTCCCGCCATCGTGAACGGTGTCGCGTACTACGGCACGTTCGCCAACGAGGTCGTGGCCGTGGACATTGCCGCGAAGAAGGTGCTGTGGCGATTCGTGGACCCGGACCGCCAGTTCCCGTTTTATTCATCGGCGGCGATCACCAACGGCGCCATGGTGCTGGGTGGGCGCGACAAGATGGTCCGCTCCATCGATCTCGCCTCCGGCAAGCCCCGGTGGGCCTTCGCCACGCGCGCCCGCGTGGAGTCGTCCCCCGCTGTTGTCGGCAATCGCGTGTTCGTCGGATCGAGCGACGGACGGCTGTACGCCCTCGATCTCGCGACCGGCGCCCGCACCTGGGACTTCGAGGCCGGGGCGCCATTCACTGCTTCCCCTGCCGTCTCAGGTGGCCGCCTGGTCATCGGCGACGGCGACGGCCGCATCTACGCCTTCGGGCAATAATCCCCCGCACCAACCTTTTCGTCCCGGCCCCCGTCAAAGCTCAAACAACGTGATACATCACGTTCTTGAGTATGAGTGACAGATCCGCCATAGACGAAGCCAAACGCGGCAGCGCCGAGCTGCTGATCCTCGCCCTGGTCGAACACGACGACCTGCACGGCTACGAAATTGCCAGGCAGATCGAGGCGCGTTCGAACGGGACACTGTCGTTCACCCTGGCAGGGCTGTATGCCACGTTGTACCGGCTCGAAGGCCGTCGCTGGATCTCCGGCAAATGGGTGGAAAAGGCTGGACAGCGCAGGCGCCGCCACTACCGCCTGACGGCCGAGGGGCGCCGGGTGCTCGCGACGCAGCGTGAAGACTGGGCCCGATTCGTGACCGCCCTCCAGGACGTGGCGGGGGTGAGGTTCGCGTGACATTCGGCGAGTGGCGCGACGAGGTGAGGCGTCATGCGCGCACGCACGCAATTGATCTGTCACCACAGACCATCGACGAACTGGCGTCCCACCTGGAAGATCACTATCTGTCGGCCCGGCAATCGGGCATGTCGCATGCGGCTGCCGTGCACTCGGCCAGAGCCGCACTGGAACGTTCAGGCCTGTTGCCCTTGAAGCGGCCTCCCCAACCAGATCTCGCACGCACTGGGAGTTTTTCACTGATGTCTGCACTCCGTATGGCCCTGCGACAGTTCCGGCTGCGTCCCACATTTGCACTGCTCACCGTTCTCGTCCTGGGCCTGGGCACTGGGGCGGCAACGGTTGTGTACACCGTGGTTGACGCGGTCATCCTCAGGCCGCTGCCCTACACACAGCCAGAGCGGCTGGTGACGTTCTGGGATACCAACGCCGAGCAGTCGTTGACGCGGGACCCAATTTCGCCCGTCACCTTCATGGACTACCGGGCGTTGCCGGCGTTTGCAGATGCCGCAGGATGGTGGCGCCCAGACATCAACCTGGTTGACCCGGACATGGAGCCGCTGCGAGTTTCCACGATCGAGACCAGCAGCAATCTCTTCAGGTTGCTCGGCGTGTCGCCGCAGCTCGGGCCCGGTTTCGCCGAAGAAGAACAGCTGTACAACCGTGGCGAATTGCAGATTGTCATCAGCGACCGGCTCTGGCGCACCCGCTACAACGCCGACCCGAACATCGTCGGCAAACAGCTGTCGCTCAATGAGCGGCCGCATCTGGTTGTCGGCGTCATGCCGGCTGGATTCCGCTTTCCGGACGAGGTGGACATCTGGCAGCGCTTGACCTGGGACCTCGCACAGCACAGCCGCCACGCGCATTTCGTGGAGGCGGTTGCACGGTTGGCGGACGGTGTCACACTCGAACGCGCGCAGGCGGACGGCCGGGCACTGGCGGAACGTCTGGGTACGGAGTTCGCGGCCAGCAACAAGGGCTGGAGTTTCGCGATTACGCCGCTGCTTGATGATCAGCTCGGGTACTACCAACCTGCCCTCTATGTGCTGATTGGCGCGGTGGCGCTGCTCCTTATCATTGGCTGCCTGAACGTAGCCTCTCTGCTGCTCACGCGCGCACTCTCACGTGAGCGTGAGATGGCGGTACGTACCGCGCTGGGCGCCGCGCCGAGACAGATCGTCACGCAGCTGATTGCGGAAAGCCTCGTCCTGTCGTTGGCCGGCGCAGTGGCGGGCCTGGTGATCGCCTTTGTCACGCTGCCGATCGTGGTGGCCCTGACACCGGTCGAGATTCCGCGCCTGGCGGAGGCGGCGATCAACATGCGCGTGCTTGTGTTGTGCCTGGGCCTGGTGGTGGCCATGACGTTTGTGTTCGGGCTGGTGCCCGCGCTCGTCCTGCTCAAGCGGCAGATTGCGAGCGACCTTCGGTCAGGGGAACGCGGAAGCTCCAAAGGCGCGCGACGAATCTACCGCGGCCTGGTCGTCGGCGAGGTGGCCCTGGCGTGCGCCCTGCTCGTCAGCTGCGCGCTGCTCGTCCGCACGGTGAACGGCATGATGGCGGTGCCGCTCGGCGTGGACGGATCGGGCACGGTACTCAGTTCGATTCAAATCAACGCGGTAGACTCGGGCCTCGCTGCGTGGCAGCAGGTGGGAACGGCACACGCGCAGATCCTCGACCGCCTGCGTGAGCAGCCCGCCGTACTCTCAGCGGCAATGACAAACCGACTGCCGCTCGACAACGGGTGGCGCGGTCCGCTGATTCGAGCGGATCAACCGGTCCCGCAGAACGAGGCCCCTCAGGCGCAACACATCTCCATCAGCGAAGGTTTCTTCTCAACCATTGGCGCAACACTGATCGAGGGCCGTGATTTCACGGCTCAGGACCGGCCGGACACGGAGCCTGTCGTCATCCTCAACGAAACGGCGGCGCGCCGGTACTTCGGCACGGAGTCTCCGGTGGGCCGCCAGATGCGATCGTGGTCGTCGCAAATCGGCCCCCTCGGGCGTAACCTCACGTGGGCGGTCACGCCCGAAGGCACGCGCGTACAACCCACCGTGCGTGTGGTTGGCGTCGTGGCAGACATTCAGAATGTCGCGCTCGGCATGACACCCGAGCCGGCCGTGTACTTTCCCACGCGGCAGTTCCCGTTCTCAGCGCTCCATGTCACGGTGAATGCCAGGGACACAGCGGCGGCCACAGCGGCGATCAAGAACGCGCTGCGGGACGTATCTCCGTCCACGCCGATTGGCCTGGTCGAGACATGGCCGGGCCGCCTGAGCTCGCGAACGGCCGAGCCGCGTCTGCTGATGACGATGCTGAGCGTGTTTGGTGGATTGGCCGCGTTGCTGGCGGCGCTCGGGGTCTACGGACTGTTCTCGTGGTCAGTGGCGCTGCGAAAGCGCGAGCTCGCGATTCGATTGACGCTTGGCGAGCGCCCGTCCCGTGTCGGGACCAGCGTCATTGTGCAGGGACTGTCGCTGGCGATCGCAGGCCTGGTGCTCGGCATCGTGGCCGTGCAGGCCGCGAGCCGATGGCTGACGTCGGTGCTGTTTGATGTGGCGCCCAGCGATCCGCTGTCGCTCGCGTCGGCAGCGCTGCTGCTCCTCCTTGTGTCAACGATCGCGTGTGTGCCGCCGGCGTGGCGCGCGATGCGCGTTGATCCCGTCGAGGGGCTCAGGAACGAGTGAATGGGGAAATGGGGAAATGAGGAAGTGAAGTGCGGTTCTCCGAGTGCGATCACGTCGTGGGCGAGACGCAGCAGGCCACGGACACCGGCCGAGGAGTTCACCTGCACCGCGACGGTGATGCCGTGATCGCGCGCGTGCACAAGCTCGCTCATGTACCCGGGGAAGAACCCGCTGTGGCCAACCGTCGGACCTACAGGAGTTGAAGGTCGCACGATCGCTCCGAGGCCGTAGAGCACACCAGGACCAAGCTGAGCAGGTACTGCGGCGTCGACCATCTGACGACGTTGCTGCTCGGGAAGCACGTCGCCTGAATACAGCGCATGTCCCCATCGCGCCAGATCGAGCGGTCGGGTCGCAAAGCCACCACCGCCCCATTCAAACGAGGGGTTGAGCGCCATCCGGCCATTGCTGACCATCGCGTCGAAGGCGCCGAACGGATTGTTGGGTCCGGCGTACCCGTTGGCCAGGCCCGGCAGGGTCGGTCCTGTCTGCGCCACGATGCCCGTGAGGTCGCGTGGCGTCAGAAAGCGTCGCTCAATTTCTGCGTACGCCGGTCGGCCGGTGATCTTCTCGGTGATCATGGCCAGGACGATGAAGTTGGTGTCGGAGTAGTCCCAGCCTTCACCTGCGGCAAATGGCGGTGTGGCGTCGAAGAGATACGCGAGTTGCTCGACCGGCGTCCAGACGCGGTACGGCTGCGCCTTCAGGTCATCAAGAAATTTCGGATTCAGTTCGTAGCGCACCAGGCCGCTGGTGTGCGTCATCAGGTGGCGCACGGTAATCGATGACGCATTGGGCAGGCGCCTGAACCACGGTTCGTTGCCGAACCACGCCGAGATCTTCGCATCGAGGTCCAGGCGGCCCTCAGCGACAAACTGCAACGCGAGCGCGGCGAAGAACGTCTTGCCGGTGCTGCCTGCAGGCATGACGTGTGTGGGCGCCATTGGCGTGTTCGTGGCGCGATCCGCCAGACCGGCGACTACAGTGACCGTGCGCCCATCCGGCAAGGCAAGCGCGACACTCACACCCGGCGCCGACGAAGCCGCATGCCATTGGTCAACGACGGCCTGCAGCCGCGCCTGCAGCTGGTCTGCTGAGGCAGGCGCCGGCGCGGGTGCCTGCGCCGAAACAACCGCCGAAGCCAGGAGGAATATCGCGAAGCGCACAGTCATTCCCTCATTTCCCCATTTCCCCATTTCCCCATTCCCCGTCGGGCCACCTGAGCGTAAGCGCCGCCAGCCCAGGCGCCCAGGCGATGGTCCACGCCACGAGATGCCAGAGGTAGTTGCGTTCGCCGTCGGGAATGCGGTCGGTCCAGATGCCGGCGACGAAATAGAACGAGGCGCCGCTGGCGACGGCAGCAACGGCTCCACGGGCCAGCCAGGTGCGAGGTTGCGACTGTTCGTCGTAGAGCCAGGCGTTGATGGCAGCCAGCACGAGCCACATGAAGGTCCACGCGGCGATCAGCGCGCCGATGTAACCAAGGGCTCCAGCTACCGCGTAGAAGGCGCCGGCACCGGCGACCCCCGCGACAATCCCGCCCAGAGATCCTCGCCAGAGGCGACCTGCCGCATGTCCGAGCGCGACGCCGACAGCCAGCAGGAGCACGGCGCCATGGATGACGCCGGCCATGGCGGTGTGACGCACGCCGAACTCAAACCAGATGAAGTCACCGATCGTGGCGACAAGCGCCACGGTGAGCGGCCGAATCAGATGTGGCATGGAACGCGGATTATCCCACGCCGGGCCAAGTCAGGCAGATGGCGGAGTGACCGGGTGACGGGAACGTGGGGCTCGGTGAGAGGTTGGCGGTTCAGAGCCAGGCCACTTGCGCACGACAGCCGCGCGAACCACGAAGTAGGCCGTCAACCCGATGGGCCCGGCGATAAACGTCAAGGCCAGACAGGGCAGCACGTAGAGGTGCGGAACTTCGAGCCGCTGGGCGTCGCGCACTTCCCAGGCGCCGACGAACAGATCAAACGCGAGATAGTGCACCCAGCCGGCCAGCAGCAACCACTCGTTCTGAAACAGGTGGCCGACGTCTTCGATGGAGGCAAAGCTGCCCGAAAAGCGGCCCACGTCGCTGACCATCACGATGGAGTACAGCGCTGAGAGTCCCACCGGAATGGCGTAGGCCGCGAGGATGCGGGTCCACTTCCACGCCGGAAGGACCGCGAGCAGAATCCACCCCGGAAGCACGATGGCGTTGCTGAGGACAAACAGATCTGCAGGCGTCATTGACCGTAACCGAACGGCGATTCTATCCCAGCCGGGCCGCGACCTCAGGGGGAAGTTCGCGGGAGGCCACGGAGCCGTCCGGCGCCTTCGTGACGCAGACCGACGTCATTTCCCCCGTCGCCAGCAGCGCCTCGCCGCGCCGCAGCGAGAAGGCGTAACGGAGGGACCGTCGACCCACCGCCGCAACCCGCACATGGACCTCGAACTCGTCCTCAAACCGCAGGGGCGCCTTGAAGTCGCACGACGCCGACACCCGAGGCCAGCCGACGTTGTTGCCTTCCGGAGCGATCTTTAGTCCGAGCGATCGCCACCAGGCATGCTCGGCCTCCTCCATGTAACGGAAATACCAGCTGAAATGAACGATGCCTGCCAGATCAGTCTCGGCAAACTGGACGCGACGGCGATAGATGAAGGAATTCACCTGAAATTCTCCATGGGCTCCATGACTTCATGGTGAACCACTCAGGCGGTGGTGATCGCGATTTCGGACCTGGTGTCGCGGCTGTTGAACTCGCCGAGCGCCTTGTAGAGCGGGTCGAGGTCGGTGAACACGTTGCCGACCAGGGTGTCCACGATGGAGCTGTGGAGGTGGGGGTAGACCTGCAGGAACTCGCGGAAGCTGAAGCTGAGGTCGTAGAACGCAGTCACCAGCGCGCGGAAGCTCTTGACCGCATGGCGTTGCCGCTCGAGGTAGGTGGTAAAACACGCCGCGTTGACGTCGCCGGCAGCAAGCCCCTCGTGAATGGCGTCCGCCGCCATCTCGCCGCTCTTGAGCGCAAGGAACACGCCGGTTGAAAACAGCGGATCGAGGAATGCGAACGCATCGCCCACAAGGCAGAACCCGTCGCCGGCAATGTGTTTCGAGTGGTACGAATATTCACCGGTGACGCGAACGGGTTCGATCTGCTCGCTGTCTTTCACGTGGTCATGCACCCACGAACAGGCCTGCACTTCGCGCGCGAAGATCTCCTCGGGATTCCTGGTGTCGCGATAGAGATATCCCGGCTCCCCCACAACACCGACCGAGACGATGTCGGAGTGCTGCGGGATGTACCAGAACCAGCCCTTGTTGGGGACGTAGGCAACCGTGGTCGCACCCTCATCCACGCCCGGATCGCGCTTGGCGCCCTTGAAATAACTCCACACCGCGATCTTGTTCAGTTCCGGATCGCGATCCTTCCACTGGAACTTGCGCGAGAGCAGGGAGTCTCGGCCTGACGCGTCGACCACCACCTTCGCGCGCAGCTCCAAGCCCTTGCGCCCGTCGACCTCGTCATAGGTCACACCAACCACGCGCGAGCCGTCCATGATGACGTCGCGCACATGGATGCCCTGTCGGATCTCCGCGCCCTTCGC
>CBINOO010000017.1:0-47027 GCA_966252305.1 uncultured Acidimicrobiia bacterium | reverse complement strand
ATTGTCGTTGAGCAGGTGCATGACGATGGTGCGGACGAGATGAAGCCAGTCGTGGTGCTGGGAGGCCGACGCGCATGTCCGCCGGAAGACTGCGGGGGGCCTTACGCCTACATGGACTTTTTGGCGGCGCTGGCGGATCCCGGGCATCCTGAGCACGCAGCACGCAAGGAGTGGGTCGGCGGCATGTGGGATGCCGAGCACATGCCGGCCGTCGCGATCACCCGCCGCCTTGCGCGCCTGAAGTTGAAGGCCGTTGTGTCACGGCGGGGCTGACCACCTTCGCCAAGGCTACGGTGGTCCGCCGAAGCTGCAGCGAAGGCGGAAGCCCCGCCCCACGGCTGCATCCTACTCCCGCCCCACGACAGTCTCGTGGCCCCGCTTCATGGACAGCAGTAGGCCAGGCCTTCAGGCCTGCCGACCCGCAAGCTCGACCGGCTGCACGCGTTCGTCGACTTGACGTCCGGGTCCGCTCGTGGCGCAGGTGTGGATTGATGTACCACGATTGATCGCGCTACGTTGAGGAGTGACCCTCTCGCCACGATTCGCCGACGCCTTCGTGTATGCACTTGACGTCCACGGCGGCATGAGGCGTCAGGGGGAGCCCTACATGGCGCACCTGATGGGTGTGACGTCGCTCGTGCTGCACTACGGCGGGTCGGAAACCGAGGCCATCGGCGCGCTGTTGCACGATGCGGCTGAGGACGGCGGCGGGCACGATCGCCTGGCCGACATCAGGGCCACGTTTGGCGAAGATGTGGCGCGGATTGTCGAAGGGTGCTCGGACAACCTGGAGGCCGGTGATGATGCGTGGATCGAACGCAAGCGGCGCTACGTAGACCGTGTGCCCGATGAACCGGCGCCGGTCATTCTCGTGTCAGCCGCCGACAAGATCTACAACGTGGGCGCCATCATCGAGGACTATCGCCAACAAGGCGAGGCGCTCTTCGCAAGACGGGAAGGCGGTAAGGCGGGCCGCGTCGGCTACTACCGCGGCCTGGTCACGGCCTATCGCGCAAGCGGACACCATCCGCGTGTCGTTGACGACCTGGACATGCGTGTGACTCAACTGGAAGCGCTGTGCGGGATGCGAGGGGAGTGGCCACCTCGGTGAATGGCGGGGCAGACCACCTTCGCCAAGGCTACGGTGGTCTGCCTACACCTTCCTGCGCTTCGGGCGCGGCCGCTCGGATGTTGACGCGAGTGTGCGCGCGAAGTGCCGACTCGCAAGCTCGACCGGCTGCACACGCTCGTCGAGCTTTCTGGAGAGCTCGGCAAACTTCTCATCGAGCACCTGCCGGTTGCCGTTCACACCCTCCAGCGCAAGCTTGACGTCAGCGGACAGCGCCTCGAGCAGCACGCCCTGCTTGTGCAATTGCGCGTCAATGCCGCTGAATCGCTCGTCCACCTTCCCGAATTGCTGGTCGATCCTCGCGAATTGCTGGTCCACCTTCGCGAATCGCTCGTCGATACGGGCGAAACCCTCGTCCATCTTGCGTTCCAGGCGCTCAAGAACGTCCTGCATGCCTACCCTCCGCCGATCTGAGACGACGACGATACCATCGTCGGTTGGGCAAGTAGACGGTACGCCTGTCGATTGATGTACCACGCGGGATCGCGCTACGTTGAGGCGTGAGCCTGCCTCAGCAGTTCCCCGCACTTGCCTCGTTCCTGTCCGCCCACGAACGGCCGAAAGGGACAATGAGCTACCACGAATTACAGGGGTTCCTGTTCGCCGTGGCGGCGGCCCCCGACCTGGTCATGCCGTCCGAGTGGTTGCCAATGATCTTTGGCGGCGACGCACCGGCATTCGACAACGAGCAGCAGGCTGAGGCGATGACGCAGGACATCATGGCCGTCTACAACGATGTGACCGCCCGCGTCAGGAGCGACCGAGCGACGCTGCCCGACGACTGTGCCTTCCGTGACGCGCTGATGTCGAATTTCGATCTCGACGCACCCATCTCACAGTGGTCCCGTGGATTCTCGCAAGGACATCAGTGGCTACTGGAGTCGTGGGACCCCTATGTGCCCGATGACGTCAGCGATGAGCTCGGTCTGCAACTGATGACCCTGGGCTTCTTTGCAACGCCGCGGATTGCCGCCGCATTTGCCAGGGAGCTCAAACGCACGGACGTCGAGGCCCTGGCCGAGATCTTTCGCGATGCCTTTCCGCACGTCATCGCCGACTATGCCCGGTTCGGACGCGTGATCGAACAGGTACTCAATACCGACCCTGGTCCCACGCCTGTGCGGCGGGAAGGTCCCAAGGTCGGCCGCAATGCGCTGTGCCCCTGCGGCAGCGGGCGCAAGTACAAGAAGTGCTGCGGGGGGAATTAACGATGCACCTCTCCCCACGACTCGCCGACGCCTTCGTGTATGCACTTGACGTTCACGGCGGCATGATGCGGCAGGGGGAGCCCTACATGGCTCACCTGATGGGCGTCACGTCGCTGGTGCTGAGCTACGGCGGCTCCGAGACGGAGGCCATCGGCGCGCTGTTGCACGATGCGGTTGAAGACGCGGGCGGTCACGATCGCCTGGCCGACATCAGGGCCACGTTTGGCGACAAGGTGGCGCGGATTGTCGAAGGGTGCTCGGACAACTTGGAGGCCGGCGATGACGCGTGGATCGCGCGCAAGCAGCGCTACGTCGACCGCGTTCCCGATGAACCCGAGTCAGTCATCCTCGTGTCAGCCGCCGACAAGATCTACAGCGTGGGCGCCATCATCGACGACTATCTCGACCAAGGCGAGGCGCTGTTCGCAAAACGAGAGGGCGGCAAGGCGGGCCGCGTCGGCTACTACCGCGGCCTGATCACGGCCTACCGCGCAAGCGGCCATCATCCGCGCGTGATCGATGACCTCGACACACGCGTGACTGAACTGGAGGCGCTGTGCGGGATGCAAGGGGAGTGGCCGCCGCGGTGAATGGCGGGTCTAAAGACCCGCCCTACATGTACCTGTGGGGCAGGCCTTCAGGCCTGCCGCCCGGTTTCCGGACGATGGTATCGTCGTCGTCTCGCTGAAGCCGGAGATTCGCGAATGAACGGACAGGACAAGGCCACCAGGCCAAAGACGATGGACGAGCGGTTCGATGAGGTCTCGGTTGCCTTTGTCGAGCAGCGCGATTTCACCACGTTCCGCTTCGACAAGGCACGACGCGAGTTGAGAGCGACCGAGAACCGCCTGACCCGACGTCTTGACCGACAGGACGTGCTGCTGAGTGAAATCCTGAAAGAGGTCCGGGCGAATCGGCCGGCTCGTTAGCTTGCTGCTGCTGTTGCTGATGCTGCGGTGACATTTCGACGCCCGCGCGGAAAAGTCGCCGGCGCCTGCCCGTGAACTCGGGGTATCTCCAGTCCGGCGAGGCCGGAGATTCCGGCACGGTTCATGCCCTTCCCGCAGCATGCGTATCGAAGAGGTGGGCTATCGCTCCGGGATCACGGCCGCAGCCGCGAGTTCGGCCTTCGCCATCGTCCAACTGATGCAGGTCGCCGGCTGGCTGAGGTTTCCCACTGACGAAATCCTGATCTACAGCACGTCGCTGTGCATCGTGGTTCCGTTCGTGCTCGAGATGACGGCGCTCCATCACCTGAGCAGCGGCGACGCGAGATTCTGGACCCTGAGCGCGCTCGTCTGGACGGTCGTCTACGCCGTCTTCGTGACCGCCAACTACGTGGTGCAACTGGCGACGGTCATTCCCGCGCGACTGCAAGGCAACGGTGACGCCGTGCAGCTGCTCAACCAGACGCCGCACTCGATGTTCTGGGACTTCGACGCCATCGGCTACATCGCCATGGGCCTCGTGGCTCTGCTGGTGATTCCGGCGGTGGGGCGGACCGGATTCGATCGCAAGGTGCGCCTCGCCCTGCAGGCGCACGTCGTGATGACACCAGTCATCGCCGTAGTCTACTTTGCGCCCACGTTTTCGAACGCGCTTCTGATGGTCGCGTTCCCGTGGGCGATCACGGCGCCGCTGTTCATGGCGATGCTCGCCATCCGCATCCGGCGGGGACCCGGTTCCGGCCGGCAGACTAACGGCGGGGCCCACATGTAGCTGTAGGGCGGGCCTTCAGGCCCGCCGGGAAATCGCCGAGTCGGCGATTCCTCGATGCCTCCATGGTTAGCCACTGAATCACTCCCCCCGAAGCGCCTCAATTGGGTCGATCAGCAGTGCCCGCCGCGTCGGCAGGAGCGCAGCAATCGCGACCGCGAGCGCGATGGTGACAACAACCACGAGGAGGGCCCCAAGGTCGGCCGGTGCCGTGCCGTAGAGCAACGAGCCAAGGGCGCGACCGACGATGAGGCTGCCGGCGAGTCCCATAGCCAGCCCGACGGCCGCCGCTGCCGCGCCAGGCGTCACGATCACCGCCGACACATTGCCCGCGCGGGCACCAAGCGCAAGCCGCACGCCGATCTCCCTGGTGCGCGACGCCACAAGCTGCGCGAGCACGCCATACACGCCAACCGCGACAAGCACGACCGCGACCGTCGCAAAGCCGGTCAGCAGCGTCATGACCACCCGCCGACGCAGGACGGCGTCGGTCGACGCGGCAATATCCTCCATCGTCGCGACCGAATACACGGGGAGAGCTGGATCGATGGCCGCAACCCGCGAGCGGACGGCCGGCACGATCGCCTCAGGCGATGCCGCGCGCACGACCACACTTTGCCCTCCCGACGGCGACTGCGCGCTGGAGAAATACACGACGGGCTGCATGGGCTGATCGAGCGAGTCAAACAACTCGTTGCCGACGATGCCGACGATGGTGAATGGGTCGGGCCCGGTGAAGGGGAACACAATCTGCTTACCGAGCGCCTCGCCGGCGAATCGCGCATCAGCGAGGAGGCGATTGACGATGACCACTCGCGGCGAGTCGGGCCGTTCACTCGCGCCAAACCTCCGGCCGCTGTCAACGGGCACACCCATGACGTCGAAGTACGCCGCGTCCACACTGCGCAGCAACGTGAACTGCGCCGGCGCCTCCGGGCCAACGACCGTGAAGCTGCCGTTGTCTCCACCGCCCTGCAGCGGCAACTGATTGATGAAGGAGACGCCGGTTACTCCGGGCACGGCCGAGAGATCCGCGATGACGCGGTCGTAGAGTTGCGCGACTGCTTCCGGTGTCTGATACCGCGGACCTGACGGATTGACCGTGAACGTCAGCAGTCCCTCCGCTTCAAAGCCGGGTGAGACATCGAGCAGCCGCCGCATGCTCTGCACCATGAGACCCGCGCCGGTGAGGAGTGTGACGGCCATCGCGACCTGCGCGCTGACGAGCACCCACTGCACCCGCGATTGGCGACCCACGAGGCCCCGACCCTGGAGCCGCGCATCGCCGGCCGTTCGCCACGCGGGCAGGGCGCCGGTGACCGCCACCACCCCCAGCACGCAGAGCAGGGTGAGCACTGCAACCACGGGATCGAGCTGGAGGTCGCGCAGGTGGGGCAGGCCTGCGCGTGTATACGACGGCAGCGTCTGCACGAACATCCGGACGGCCACGAATCCAACCACCAGGCCGAGCAGGATGCCGGGCAGCGTCATCACGACATGTTCAACGACGAGCTGCCGAACCACACGCCAGCGCGCGGCTCCCAGGGCGTGCCGCACGCCCATCTCGCCACGACGAGCGGCGCCGGCGGAGAGCAGAAGGCCCGCGACGTTGGTTGACGCCACAACCAACACGAGCAGCGCTGCGGCCGTCAGCAGCAGCAACATGGGGCGCACTTCGCCGACGATGCGCTCGCGCAGGGGCATGAGGCGCACACCGGTCGACGCGTGGAATTTGGGATCCTCTTGGGCAAAGCCTCGAGCGACACGGTCGAGGTCCGCCTCCGCCTGCGCCACGGTGACACCCGGCGCGATTCGCGCCACCCCCTGCATCCAGTGGAAGTACTTCCGCTCCCGTTGCGCCTGGTTGGGTCGGAGCGGCAGCCAGAGTTCGGCGGTGCCGCGCGGCGCAAACTCGAACGCCTCAGGCAGGACGCCAATCACGGTGGTCGGTACGGTGTTGAGGAGGATCGACTGGCCGATGATGTCGGGCCGAGCGCCGAAACGGCTCTGCCAGGTTGCGTGAGACAACACGACGACCGACGGGCCGCCGTCAACCGTGTCCGCATCGGTGATCGTGCGACCGAGCGTCGCCGGCGTGGCGACCACGTCAAAGAAGCGGCCTGTGACCTGTGCTACCGGCAGTCTGTCGACGGTCCCGTCTTCCCGCTGCAGCGTGCGGCTGCCGCCGTTAAAACCCGCGATGGCCGCGAGCGTGTTCGACCGGTCCAGGTATGCGAGGAAATCCGGCCACGACAGATTGGGCCCCGCCTCTTCGCCTGTCTTATCGGTCTCGCGGATGCTCACGACCGAGTCCGCGTCGGGAATCGACAACGGGCGCAGGAGCACGGCGTGAGCCACGGTGATGACGGCATTGGTCGCGGCTACACCGAGCATCAGCGTCAGCGTGACTGCGGCGGTGAGACCGGGTCGCCGACGCGCGACGCGCGCGCCATGGCGGAGGTCAGCGCCGAACCCACGGGTGAGGGCGCGCAGGCGCAGGCGACACGCCGCCGGGAGGGCGGCGATCCACTGCCAGGTCGACGCTTCCGCGTCGAGATGGGCAGTGACCACGCCGCGGTGTTCGTCGGGCAGCAGCCGCGCGACGAGGCGGCGGAGCAGGCGGGTGGCCGGGTTCATCGTGTGCCTTTCGGAAGCCGCAGACCGGCCCACATCCGCCGCTGGAGTTCCCGCGCGGCCTCAAGCGCCGCGACACCCTCCGGCGTGATGGCAAAGAAGCGGCGCGGTCGGCCTTCCGATGCCTCATCACGCGATCGCAGGTAGCCCTTCGTGGTGAGCCGATCGAGCGTCGCATACATCGCGCCGATGGTCACCGCGCGACCGGTGCGCTCGGCGATGGCCGCCTTGATGGCCATCCCGTACGCCTCGTCCCCCAGCCGCGCGACGGCGAGCAGGACGATCTGTTCGAACTCTCCGAGGTAGGTCTGTTTGCCGCCCATGCCGCTAATATCTACAAAATAGATACGAAGTGCAAGTGCCGTGAATGCGGCTGTTCACTTTCGGGCGTCGAACGCGGACAGGGAACGAATCGCCGGGAGTCGGCGTATGCTATCGAAACTCGATATCAGGTTCCGATATCGCAGGAAGGAGACGACCAATGGTGCCGATCGTGCTGACGCTGGTGTTCATGGCGATGACCGGAGGGACGCAGGACGGCCGCGATGCCGATCGCGCGGCCATCCGGACCCACATCGAAAAGATCTGCCAGGCGTTCATTGAGAATGACGTCACAGCCATCCACGCGACACATACCGAGGACTGGCGCGGCTTCCTCGAAAACTCACGCACCCCCATCAAAGGCATCGACGCGTACATGCGGGCCAACGGCTTCACGTGGCCGCCCAAGGCGGGACAACCCGCGCGACCCAATGCCGGCCCCGCCGATCCCACCCGCACGTTCACGGTGTTCGACTTCGACGTGCACTTCTATGCGGCCGACCTGGCCGTCGTGAATTTCTTCGTCGACTTCGGCAACACGGTGAACGGCGAATTCACCACCGGCACGCGGTACCGCATCATGGACGTCTACGTGCGCCGCAACGGCGACTGGAACCAGGCCGCGTCACACACGGTCGTCGATCCGACGTGGAAGAACGCCCAGATCACACAGAACTCCACGCTGCCGCCACCGCTGCGCCAGCAACTGCTCGACACCCGAGAGGCCGTGTGGCGCGCGTTCTTCGCCAACGATCAGGCCACACTCGCCAAGCTGGTGCCCGAGGACACGATGGTGCTGCAGGGCAACGCCGAGACACCGATCCTGCGGCAGGCCGAGATCCTGGAGAGCGCCCGTCGCCGTGCCGAGCGGGGCACGAAACTGGTGCGGCTGGAGTTTCCGCAGACGGAGATCCAGGTGTACGGCTTCACCGCCATCGTCTACACGACGTACCTCTACGAGCTGGAGGGCCCCGACGGACAACGGCAGACCACACAGGGCTCCGCGACCGAGGTGTTCGTGCGCCGCGGCAACGGATGGGTGAATCCCGGCTGGCACATGGCGCCGTCTGGAGCATCACGATGAGCCCCAGGAAGCCATCGAAGACCGACATGCTGCGCGGCACACTCGACATGCTGGTGTTACGCACGCTGGAGTTGCGGCCGCTGCACGGCATTGCCATTGCCGAGCGGATCCAGCAGGTCACCGGCGGCACCTTCGTCGTCGGCCCCGGCTCGTTGTTTCCAGCACTCCATCGCCTCGAGCAGGAAGGCTGGATTCGCGGGCAGTGGTTCGTGTCGGAGCAGGGCCGACGGGCGCGTGAGTACACACTCACGGTGGCCGGGCGTCGTCAACTCGCGCGTGAAAAGAAGCAGTGGGCCGTGATTGCAGCGGCTGTTGGACAGGTGCTCGACGAAGCCTGAGGAGGGGACATGCGCGTGTGGCATCGGTTCCGTGAACTGCTCCGAACGTTGTTCCGGGGCACCCGTGTGCGCCAGGAACTCGACGATGAGCTGGCCGATTGGATGGAGACCATCACTGCCAGACATGTCGCGCGTGGCCTGCCGCCTGATGAGGCGCGACGCCTGGCCGCACTCGAGTTCGGCGGGGTCGCACAAGCCAGGGAAGAAGCGGTCGCCGTGCGGAACGGCATCCAGTGGGAATCCACATGGACCGACGCGCGGTATGCCCTCCGGGCCCTGAGGCGCTCGCCCGGCTTCACCGTGACGGCCATCCTCACGTTTGCTCTCGGTATCGGCGCGACAACCGCGATCTTCTCCGTGGTCAAAACGATACTTCTCGAGCCGCTGCCGTATCGCGATTCCGATCGCCTGGCGTTCATCTGGGCCGATCTCACTGACCTCGGCTATCCGCACGCGCCGCTGGCCGGAGTGGAACTCACCGAGTTCCAGCAGCGCTCGTCCAGCTTCAGCAGCATGGGCGGGGTGTGGGCCACGAATGCGACCCTTGCGGAACACGGCGAACCCGAACACCTGCGCATCGCCACGGTGACGCCGGACTTCTTTGCGACCCTTGGCGTTGAGCCCGCGCTGGGACGCGTTCTCGGCTCCGGCGACTTCGGACAGCCGGTCACACCGCTGCTGCTCAGCCACGCGTTGTGGACGCACAGCTTCGGCGCGGACTCGGAGGTGGTTGGCCGTAAGGTCTCGCTCAACGGCCGTCCCGCCATCGTGGCAGGGGTCATGCCGGAGTCCTTCGAGTTGCTGTTCCCGCCTGACGCCGCGGTTCCGACGGACTTGCAGGCGTGGATTCCCGGATCACCTCAACTGGCCAAGCAACCACGAGGGCAGCAGTACCTGCGGGTGGTCGCCCGCCTCAAGGACGATGTGCGGATGAGCGCGGCGGCGGAGGAGGTGTCGGCCGTCGGGGCCGGCATCATGAGCGAAAACCTGGGCGCCTACACGCCGGGATCACGGTTTTATGCCGTCGGCATGAAAGACGACACCGTGCGACCTCTCCGCCCGGCAATGCTGGCGGTGTTTGGCGCAGTGCTGATCCTGCTGGCGATCGCGTGCGTGAACATCGCGGGCCTGCTCGTCGTGCGAGCCTCTGAGCGCCGTCACGAAACGTCGGTGCGGCTGGCACTCGGATCCGGCGCCGGCCGGCTCCTGCGGCAGTGCCTGGTCGAAGGGCTGTTGCTCGCACTCCTGGGCGGCATTCTCGGCGTCGGCGTGGCCTGGGGTGGGCTGCGGATGCTCATCAGTCTTGCGCCGGCCTCACTCCCTCGCGTGCAGGAGACCAGCCTCGACTCCGGCGTCCTCCTGTTTGCGGCTGCCGCGTCGCTGGTCTGGGGCCTGGCGTTTTCGTTGCTGCCGTGGCGCGAGGTCCGTCGCGAACGTGTGTCGAGTGTCCTGCACTACGGCAGCCGGTCCACGGTGGCCCCGGCCGCCCTTCGGCTGCGGGGAACGATGGTCGTGGCGCAAATTGCCCTCGGCTTCGTGCTCCTGGTGGGCGCTGCGCTGCTGGCCCGATCATTTGACGGATTGATGCGGCTCGATCCCGGGTTTCAGACGGATCGAGCGTTGACGTTCCGTATCGCCCCGCCCACCCAGCGGTATCGGCCGCTTGATGGAATGAATGCGTTCCATCGCGATCTGACCGCCCAGCTGCTTGCGGTTCCGGGTGTGACCGCCGTGGGTGCCGTCAGCCATCTTCCCTATGACAACCTGCCGAATTGGGGCACCCCGTACCTGCCGCTCGATGAGATGGACGGCAGCAAGGCGGGCCTTGCCGACACGCGAACGGTCAGTCCAGGATTGTTTGAGGCCGTGGGTGCCCGCATCATCGCCGGCCGCTCGTTCGACGAGAGTGATACGCGAACACCAGCCCTGCCGGTCGTCATCGACGACCTGATGGCGGCGAAGCTGTTCGGCGCAGAGTCGCCCCTTGGCCGCAGGTGGCTGACCTCTCCGGCGCGGGGCAGATGATGCCGATGGAAGTGATCGGTGTGGTCAGCCACCTGCGGCATCGGTCGTTGGTCGAGGCCGGCCGGGAGCAGTTGTTCGTGTCGTCGAGGTTCTGGCCGCGCAGTCCCACGTCCTACGTGGTGCGCACGACCCACGATCCGCACGCGGTGGCGTCGGGCGTCCGCGAAGCGGTGCGACGCCTCGATGCCTCCGTGCCCATCTATGATGTGCGAACCCTCGACTCGTATGTCGACACCGCCAGGGCACCCGCCCGGTTCACCACCGTCGTGGCCGTGACGTTTGCCGTGGTGGCGGTGGTGCTGGCCGGTGTGGGCGTGTATGGCGTGATGGCGTACACGGTGGCGTTACGGGCTTCCGAGTTCAGCATTCGGCAGGTGTGTGGCGCAGAGCCGTCGTCGATCGTCCGGCTGGCGCTGGCCGACGCCGGACGACTCGGTGCAATCGGCCTGATCGCGGGGGCACTCGCCGCCCTTGGCCTGTCGCGGTTGATGGCGACAATGCTGTACGGCATCACACCGTGGGACGTGATCGCGTACTCGGCCGCATTCACCCTGCTGGCGCTTTCTGTCCTGCTGGCCGCGTGGCTGCCGGCCCGCCGAGCCGCCGCAGCGGCCCCCTATTCGGTGCTGCGGATGGACTCCTGAGGCTGGCCGAAACCGTGACGGCGGGTCTGAAGACCCGCCCCACAGGTACATGTAGGGTGGACCTTCAGGTCCGCCGTGGATGCGGCTGTTCAATTCCGCACGTCTCCAGATTTAACGAAATATTTCGTGACAAGTGACGAAAAACATCGTCAACTGTCGATGTGAAGCACGCAGCCATCCTGACCCTGGCGCTGGGCATCGGCGCGCCGACGGCCATCTTCGCCATCGTGAATGCCGTGCTGCTGCGCCCGCTGCCGTACGCGGCGCCGGATCGACTCGTGCGCGTGCGCATGGAGTCCACGACCCCGCGCGGTGTGATCGGATTCGACGCGATGCCGGTCTCCGCGGCAGGCGACTGGGCGGCGGCCACGAACACACTCGACGGGCTCGCGATCTACAACGAGACGGCCCGCACGGCGCGAACGTCGGCTGGGCCCGAACGGCTGACGGGGTTGTCGACGACGCCGAATCTGTTTGAACTGCTGGGCACGGCGCCGGCGATGGGCCGTGTGTTCTCGTCGAGCGACAACGACATGCTGCAGGTCGTCCTGAGCGACCACGCGTGGCGTACGCACTTTCACGCCGACCCGGCCATCGTCGGCACCGTGGTCCAGATGGACGGGCAGCCGTTTCGGGTCACCGGCGTGATGCCGGAACGATTCCACTTTCCGACGCCGGAGACGATGTTCTGGATTCCGGTGCGGCTCGATACCGGCGGGTCCCGGGGGATGTTGCTGCCGGTGCTTGCGCGTGTACGTGATGGCATTCCGATTGATGCCGCCATCGAGGAGGGACACGCACACGTGGCGGCCGAAGGCGGCGGGTTTGACGCCCGGCTGCTGCTGCCGACTCTGCAGGAGTCGATGGTCGGGCAGGTGAGCCGGACGTTGTGGCTGTTCATGGCCGCCGTGTCGCTGGTTGCGCTCGTGGCCATCGTGAACATCGCGCTGCTGCTGGTCACGCGAGGCACGGCCCGCCAGGCGGAGTTTGCGCTGCGCTCGGCTCTCGGCGCAGACCGGAAGCAACTTGTGCGGCTGCTGGTGACCGAGGCGGTCGTGCTGACGGGGAAAGGCGCCGCTGCCGGCGTGGCGCTGGCGTTCCTGATCGTTCACGCGCTGCGCACGCTTGCACCTCCAGAGATTCCTCGCCTCGACGAAGCCGGCCTCGACCTCGCGGCCGTGTTGTTTGCGATTGTCGTGGCCGCCGTGGCGGCCGCCGCGTTCAGTGTGCTGTCGGCCGTCCCCGTGCTGCGGGGGACACACGAACGCTCGCGGATGGCCAGGCCCGTCCGCGGGCGCCTGCTGATGCTGGCCGCCGCCGAAACCACGCTCGCGCTCGTGCTGCTGACCGCTTCGTCGCTCCTGCTCGAGTCGTTCGTGCGACAGGTGTCAGTGGACCAGGGCTTCGACGAGCGCAATCGCACCGCGCTGCAATTCACGATGCCGCGGGCCCAATATCCCACGCCCGAGGCCCGCATGGCGTTTGTCGAGCGCGTGCTGGAACGCACGCGCTCCCTCCCAGGTATCACCGCCGCGGCCGTCACCACGGCGATGCCAAACCGACAGCCGACCGCGCGCCAGGCGTTTGATCCCATCGGGATCGATCCGTTTGCCCCTCCGGGTTCTCACACGCTCGGAGAGGTCCGGATGATCACGGCAGGAGGGCTGGCGGCGCTGGGCGTGCCGCTCCTGCGCGGGCGGGATATCAGCAGCGACGACACCGCGGGCAGTGAACCGGTGGCGGTGATCTCCGCAGCGTCGGCAGCGCAGCATTTCCCTGGGATGGATCCCGTCGGCAGGACGCTGTTCACAGGCTCGGGTGCGCTGAGGGTGGTGGGTGTCGCCGGCGATGTGCGGCCGGCCGTGACGGGCCTGCCGCAACACGACCCGTCCGTGTATGTACCGTTGCGCCAGACTCCTGACGTCTTCGAGCAGTTCGCGACGGTGACACTCGTCATCCACTCGGCCAGGATGATGGCGCCGGTGGCTTCGGTACGTGACGTCTTGCGCGAACTCGACCCTGACATGGCGCCGTTCAACATTCGCACCCTCGAGGACGAAGTGTCGCGACTGGTCGCCGGTCCCCGCTTCAGCGCGACGGTGGTCTCCCTCTTTTCACTCATCGCGTTTGTGATGGCCGCGATTGGCGTGTATGGCGTCGTCGCGTATCAGGCCGCCAGACGAACGAGGGACATCGGCGTGCGACTGGCCCTGGGGGCCACGCGCGCGCGGGTGACGGGTGTCGTCCTCCGCGACGGTCTCCTCATCGTCGCTGCCGCCATCGGCGCTGGAGTGCCGGCGTCGATCTGGCTGAGCCGGATGATGCGGTCGTCGTTCGACGACGTGTCGACGCAACCGATCGCCATCGTGAGCGTCGTGAGCATCACCCTGGCGGCCACGGCGATCGTGGCTGCCTACATACCCGCCAGGCGAGCCGCGCGAATCAGCGTGCTGGCCGCCCTGCGCGAGGACTGACAAGGAGCGTGAACATGTTGATTCGTCGAGTATCCCGATTGGTGTGTGGTGCGTTGATGCTCAGCGCGTGTGCCGTCGCGTCCGCGCAGGAGCGCCGGCAGGCGGGGCCGCCGCCTTACGATCGCGCGAAGGAAACAACCGTGACCGCGGTCGTGCGCGGCGTTGAGTCTTCACAGCCGCCGCAGGGGCCCGCGCAGGCCATCCTGATGGTCACCTACAAGGACGCGCCGCTGGCGGTGTTCCTGGGACCTGACGCCTGGTTCAAGTCGCAATCCGTATCGTTCAAGGAAGGCGCCGCCGTGGAAGTCACAGGACTTCAGGGAGCCAGATACAACGGCAACCCGGCGATGATGCCGCGGACGATCAAGGTGGGCACGCGTGTATTGGAGTTGCGTGACGCCGAGGGCAACCCGAAGTGGGGAGGCGCTCCGGCTTACTGACCTGCGGGGCGACGAGGGAATGTCGGGCCGGTCGGCATCGAGTCGCCGGCCGGGCCCGGCGCGCGTTGCCGCAGCTGTGCGTTGAGGTCGATGCCGGGCGGGATGGTGAACGCCGCGCCAAAGACGGTGGCTGCGAACACGAGGGCGGCTGTCACCAGACCGGCCACATGCGCGTGGGAACGTCGCTGCGGCCGGCCGGCAAGCCGCGCGATGCGCTCGACGAGCGTGCCCGACGAAGCGGCGATGGCCAGACTGTGATCGTCTGCCGAGGCGTCCAGTGAGGCCAGCGCAGATGCATACGCGTGCGCGCTGATGCCTGCCTTCACGACTTCCTCGTCGCAGCACACCTCACGGTAGAGGCGCGCCTGTCTGGATACCCAACGCGCCGCCGGGTTGAACCACAACACGATGTCGAGGGCCGTCTGCGCGAGATTCCACACGTAGTCGCGGCGCTGCACGTGGGCGAGTTCGTGAATGACGATGCCGTGGAGTTGAGTGTCTGAGAGGGTGTCACCGGCATCACGCGGCAGGAGCAGCAGCGGGTGCTGGAGGCCAAACACCATTGGGACCCGGACGCTTTCGGAATTGGCCAGCGTGACCCGACCACGCACCGGACGCGACAGCTGCACCTGGGTGAGGACGTTGTTTGCGCGGCCTCCGGCCGGATTGCTGGTGGCGCGCAACGTCCGGAGCACGCGCCACTGGCGGGCGACGCGGACGAGACCAACCAGGACGCCGGTAAGCCACAACACTGCGGCTGCGGGCACGAGCACGCGTCGGCCACCCAGGAACTCCGCGAAGCCGACGCTTGAGTCAACCACGCTGGTCAAAACCATTCGGACGGTGGGCACGAGTGGATCCGCGGTCGTGACGGCAATCGTGATCGGCGCCACGACCATCAGCGCGAGTGTCATGAGGGCAGCCGAGCAGCGATGCGCCGCGGAGGTCGCGCGGGTGTGAAACCAGAGAAGCAGTGCCGCCGCCAGCAGCGGCCCCACCCAGAGTGCGTGCACGATGGACCAGCCGGCCAGGGCAAGCATCGTTACTTCTTCTTTCGCTGGGAGGAGGATTCCATCGAGTCCAGCAGTTCCCGAATCTGCCGGCGTTCTTCTGGCGTCGCGCGTCGATCCGAAAGGGCCTGCATCGCCAGCGATGCCGACGAGCCGCCAAACGCGCGGGTGGCGAGATCACGCAGGATGCTGCGCTGCGTCTGTTCCTGGGGCTTCGCGGCACGGTACAACTGCGGCCGCACGGTGTCGTCGCGCAGCAACGTGCCCTTGTCCGTCATGATCTGCATGAACTTGAGCACCGTCGAGTACCCGACTTCCTTGCCTTCCGACAAGTGACGGTACACCTCGCGCACGGTGCTGGGCCCCCGCTGCCAGATGACCTGGAGGATCTCCATCTCGCTGGCGGTGGGGAAGGGCGACGGACTGGGCGGCATCGCCACCCAGTCTACACGAAAGACTTCGTCAGTATCGCGGCCGCCCTAACTTGGTGTGACGCCGCCCTGGTCGCGCACCTTTTCGGGCTCCTGGTCGTAGCCCACGCCGGGGCCGCGGCGGTCGTCGACCTGGTCGCCACGTGCGCCTTCGTGTTCCTGCTGGCCGGGGGCCTTTTCGGGCGAGCGCTGTGGCGACGAGGGCTGTCGGCGTTCGTTATCTGGCACGGCGGTGCCTACTGGTTGGTTGGCGTCGTTCTTCATGATTAGCTCCTGTAGCAGCTATTGCAGGAACTGTGCCTCATCTCGGGCGGGGCTGAAGCCCCGCCCCCACACATGTACCTGTGGGGCAGGCCTTCAGGCCTGCCATGACCTGGCGGGGCTAAAGCCCCGCCCTACGACTACCTGTGGGGCGGGCCTTCAGGCCCGCCATGACCTGGCGGGGCTGAAGCCCCGCCCTACGAGTAGCTGTGGTGGCGGGCCTTCAGGCCCGCCTCACGGGTGCAACAGGTTCGTGGTAGCGTGTCGCGCGTGCGAACCCGACGCGACTTTCTGAAGACCGCCGGAGCGGCCGCGACCGTGCCGCTGCTGGGTGCAAGAACCCTCGACGCGCTTGAGCGTCGCCTCGAACCGTTTGCTCGCCAGAGCGCCCAGGCCACGGCTTCCGACCAGGCGTTCTGGGATGAGATCCGGCGTCTGTATCCGGTGCCCGAAGGTTACGTCCACCTGGAGAACGGCTTCTCGAGCCCGCAGCCGGCGCCGACGTTTGAGGCCTTTGCGAAGTACAGCAAACACGTCAACGACAACCTGTCCTATTACGCGCGCAGGGAAGCCGCGGCGGAAGAGGAGCGCGTCTACAAGGAACTGGCAGAGCTGGCCGGCGTCCCGGTTGAAGAACTGCTGATCACCCGGAACACCACCGAGTCACTCGGCACGGTCATTCACGGGATCGAATGGCGGTCGGGTGACGAAGCCATCATTGCGGACCTCGACTACAGCTCGATGATTCAGCAGTTCCGCCAGGAGCGCGCCCGCCATGGCGTGAACCTCGTCGGACTCACGATGCCCCTGCATCCGACCAGTGATGCACAAATCGTGTCGTTGTATGAAGGCGCGATCACGCCGCGCACCAAGGCAATCCTGCTCACACACCTCAACAACATCACCGGCCTCATCATCCCGGTGCGGCAGATTGCCGACATGGCCCGCGCGCGTGGGGTGATGACCATCATCGACTCGGCGCACGCCTTTGCCCACCTCGACTACAAGGTGCCGGACCTGGGCGGCGACTTCCTCGGCGCCAGCCTGCACAAGTGGCTCTCGACCCCAGTGGGCAACGGACTGCTGCACGTGCGGAAGGACCGCATCGCGTCCATCTGGCCGCTGATGGGGGAGACCACACGGCCGGTGGACGACATCAAGAAACTCGACCGCCGCGGCACACGCCCGATGTGGAACGTGCTCGCGATCAGCGACGCGATCCGCTTCCACAAGATGATCGGCGCGGCTCGCAAGGAAGCGCGGCTGCGCTGGGCGCAGGAGTACTGGACGTCGCGCATCGCCGACTTCCCGGGCGTCAAACTCAACACACCTCGCGGCGCGCAGGCATGTGCGATTGCCAACGTCGCGGTCGCGGGCATGACGCCTCAGGAACTGTCCACGCGCCTGTGGGATGACCACCGCATCTACGTGCAGACGGTCACCAACCCTTCAGCGCGGGGCATCCGCGTGACGCCGCACCTCTACACGACCACCGCGGAACTCGACCAGTTCGTGACGGCAATGCGGGTGATCACCAAGGCGTAGGACATGCCACCCCCGCTTCCGGCTCCCACCATCGTCATCCCAGGGATTACCGCGAGTGATTTGAAAGACACGTACATCGTCTCGCCGGAGACCGTGTGGTCGCTGCTGCTGAACAAACACTACGACCGCATCATGCTGCACCCGGACGACCGGCGGTATGAGCTGCAGGAGCCTGCGCGTGTGGTGCCGACGGCGGTGTTTGGCACACCGTACGGATCGCTCATCGAGGAACTGCGGCACAACCTGACCGAACATCGCGACAAGCCGGTGCCGGTGTATCCGTTTGCGTACGACTGGCGGCAGCCCCTCGACTTGATCGAA
The DNA here is from genome assembly GCA_966252305.1 of uncultured Acidimicrobiia bacterium. GTDB lineage: Bacteria > Acidobacteriota > Vicinamibacteria > Vicinamibacterales > SCN-69-37 > SYFT01. Next base: position 29,446 of record CBINOO010000017.1, on the reverse strand, counting down.
CGGCAGCTGGAGCTGTTTGTCGAGGAAGTCATCGGCCGCACGAAGTTGCTGCGCCACTACGACAAGGCGGGCTACGCCGACGCGCCGACGGTGAACCTTGTGGGCCATTCGATGGGCGGACTCATCATCGCCGGCTACCTGCAACGAGCGGGTACGCAGGCACGCGTTGAGAAGGTGGCGACGCTGGGCTCGCCATTCCGCGGATCGTTTGAGGCGCCGCTGAAAATCGTGACCGGCACCGCGTCCATCGGCCCTGAAGGCTCGAACGATTCACGCGAACGCGAAGCCGCGCGACTGACGCCGGCGCTGTATCACCTGCTGCCGAGCTTCAACGGCGCGGTGTCGTCCGACCCCGGACTGCCTGACGATCTGTACTCGGTTGGCACGTGGCAGCAGGGCGTGGTCGACACACTCGCCGAGTTCATTCGCCTCCATGGACTCCGGCCGGGATCCAGCCTCGCTGCGCGGCGCGAGGCCGCGTCGTCGCTGCTTGGTGAGATGCTGACGGTGGCGCGCGCACATCGGCGTCGCATTGAACGGCTGGATCTCGCGAACACAAGTGTGGGCGGACCCGACGGCTGGCTGTGTATTGCCGGTGTCGATGCGCGCACGCGTGTGCGGTTGCACATCAGGAACAAGGGCGGCACGCCGTACTTTGATCTGACCGGCGAGGATCGGGTGAACGCGTGGCCGTCTGCCGGCCCCGAACGATGGCACACTGGAGACGGCACGGTGCCGCTTGCAGGTGCGCTCCCTGCCTTCCTCGACCATCGTCATGTCGTGTGTGTGCGGCCCGATGACTTCGGCTACTGGGAACTGAAGGACAAAGCCATGCTCATCGCCGCGGGTTTCCACGCCTTGTTGCCAAGCCTCAATCTCGCACAGCGTCTCGTGGTGAGCCATCTGCGCGGCAAGGCGACCAAAGGAGTGTGGGGACGACCGCTTCCCGGTGTGCCCGCCGCAGACTGGACGCCCCCCGTGGCCGGCTTGCCCTGCAAAGACGATGGGCCGGGCGCGTGACACTGGGCGCGGCATTTCTTGTTGGCCTGACGACCGGCCTGTTTCCGTTTGCCCTGGCCGAGGCCACAGCCCTGGCGGCCGGCGCGATCGCCTCGCCGTTTGAACGTACCGGTGTGCTCATCGCGTTCACCGCGGGCCACGTCCTGGGCAAGATGGCCTGGTACGCCGCTGCCCGGGCGGAGCGGTGGATTCGTCATCCGAAGATTCGGGCGCAGATCGAGAAGGCGCGGGTCGCGGCGGCCAGACATCCCATTGCCGGCGTCGGCGTGATCGCCTCAAGCGCCACGTTGTCGCTGCCGCCGTTCCACCTGCTGACGCTTGCGGCCGGCATCGTCAAGGCACCGCCGGTGCGATTTGCGCTTGTGGCGTTTGCCGGCAGGCTCGTGCGATTCGGCGCCATCGCGGCGTTCCCGCGGTTGTTTGCCTCGTAAGCGGTCGCCTGAGCCTGCGACAGCATCAGTCCGAACAACTCCGAACACTTTGTGAGGGCCGGTCGGCCCCATTCGCTGCCGGATCAGCGTCGGCCATCGTCAAAATGGCGACTGCCGATGCCGCCTCGAATCCGACTGAAACACGATCGCCTGGCTGCGCTGCTTGCCGACAGTCGCCTGAGTCAGAACCACTGGGCGCTCAAATTCGGCATTTCCCGCGGCCATCTGTCCGACCTGCTGAAGGGGCGCCATCCCTACATCTCCGCGCGCACGCGACAGAAGCTGCTTGACGTCCTGAACGTGCCGTTCGATGAGTTGTTCGAGGCGGTGCCGCACGCGCACGGCAGCGCCAGACGAATCAGGCCCGAGGCCGGTCCTGACCCCCTCCCGACGAGATCCCTATTGGAGTTCGTGATGACCCTGATCGACGACGTGCGGTATGCCCTGCGAGTGTCACTCCGGTATCGGCTGGTGTCGGCGGCGGTGGTCGTGACGCTCGCGGTCGGGATCGGTGTGACGACGTCGGTGTTCGCGGTCGTGCATGCGGTGGTGCTGGCGCCGCTGCCATTTCCGGATTCGGACCAGGTCATCCGGCTGGGCATGACCCTGCGTGACGGCCGGCGCGTCACGAATCTGGCCCTGCCGGACATCGAGGATATCCGGCAGGCAACGCAGACGTTGTCTGACATCACGGCGGTGCGTCTGTCCGGAGTGGCGTTGACCGGGGACAACAACCCCGAGCACCAGCTGATCGCGTACGTGGATCACGCGTACGACGAGGTCTTCCGCGTCCGGCCCCTGCACGGTCGCTTCTTCGAGCCGTCCGAGTACGCGGTCGGTTCCCCGAGAGTCGTCCTGTTGATGTACCCGCTCTGGCGGGACCGGTTCGGCAGCGACCCTTCAGTGATCGGGCGGACCATTCACATCGATCATCAGCCTGCGACAGTGATCGGTGTGTTGCCCGACATGGCGTACACCTATCCGTTTCCAGGACTCGGCCTGCTTGGCCCTCTGCGACCTGATCCGACGTCGTTTCACATGAACCGGGGCGCACTGTGGCTGCGAGCCGCCGGGCGTGTGAAGCCCGGGGTGACCCTGGCGCAGGCCAATGCGGAGATCCTGACGATCACCTCGGGAATTGCGCAGCGGTTTCCCGATGCATACAGCGGCCTGGCGTTCTGGACCGAGTCGCTGCGCGACGGCGAGACCGCGGATGCGCGGTCGATGTTGCTGTTGATGTCGTTCGCGGTGGCGGCGGTGTTGCTCGTGGCGTGTGTCAACGTCGCGAACCTGCTCCTGAGCCATTCGCAGGTGCGCGCGAAGGAATTTGCGGTGCGCTCGGCGCTCGGTGGCCGCACGTCCCGATTGCGTCTGCAGGTGTTGACCGAGAGTGGCGTCCTCGCGCTGGCGGGCGGGGCACTGGGAATCCTGATGGCGCCGCTGTTTACGCGCGTGCTCCTCACGCTGTACCCGGGGCAGTTGCCGCGCCTCAGGGAAGTGGCCATGAACGGAGCTGTTGTGGCGGTGGCCATGGCATTGACGATGCTTGCCGCGGTTGTTGCCGGACTGCCGCTCGGGAGCCGAATCGCCAAGCTCCGGTTGTCGAGAGACCTCCGGCAGGCGGGGCGTGGCCACAGCGCGGCCCGCTCCTGGCGCGGACGCGTGCTGATAGGCGCGCAGGTCGCGCTGTCATGCGCGCTGGCGTTTGCCTCGGTGTTGCTGATCAAGACGATGGTCACGCTGGCTGAGACGGACCCTGGTTTCCGCACGGCGAGTGTGGCGAGCTTCCAGATGTCGACGCCGCCTGCGCGGTATCCGACTGCGGCTGCCATTGAGTTGTACTTCGATCGCGCGAGTGATGCCCTGGCGGCCTTGCCGGGCGTTGTGGGTGTGGCGACGGCGACGGACATGCCATTCACGGGGAATCTCGCCAGCGACGTGTTCGTCATGAAGGAACACGGCGACCTTGGCCCGCGGAACCCGAATGTGCGCGTGAGTGTCGTCAGCCCTGCCTACTGGGAGGTGATGGGGGGCCGGATCGACGCCGGGCTTGCCTTTACGCCGGCTGACGGGATGGACGCGCCTCGGGTGGTGATCCTGAATCAGGCGGCCGTCGACAAGTATTACGGCGGTCAGGCTCCGCTTGGACATCAGATTGAGTTCAATCGCGACACGTGGACGATCGTCGGTGTCGCCGGCCCGATGCGCATGGCCTCGATGACGGCAGTGTCCGGGCCGCAGATGTATCTGCATACACGCCAGTTCACACGCGGCAGCCGTTATTTCGTGGTGCGGTCGAGTGGTCCGGACGCGCCAGCGATGGCGGACATGCGCCGCGCGCTGGCGAGTGTCGACCCGACGATCCCGCCGATCGACATCGCGACGCTTGATGAGCGTCTCGAGAAGGTCACCGCACCTCAGCGGTTCCGCGCCGTGCTCGTCAGCGCATTGGGGCTCATGGCGCTGTGTCTGTCAGCGCTGGGAATTTACGGGGTCCTCGCTGATGCCGTGGCCGGGCAGACTCGCGAAATCGGCATTCGCCTGGCGCTGGGGGAGTCCGATCGCGGCGTGTTGGGCCGCGTGATGCGCCAGTCGCTGGTCACCGTGTGTGGTGGGCTGGTCGTCGGCCTCGCTCTGGCGCTGGCGACCGGCGAAGCCTTGTCGAGTTTTCTGCTTGGGGTCGAGGGACAACGGGGCGCGCTCCTGGCCGGCGTCGTCATGCTCGTCGTCAGCGCAGCCGTAGCCGCCTCCTACATCCCGGCTCGTCGTGCGAGCCGCGTCAGTCCGCTGACGGCCCTGCGGCACGAGTGACCTCCTTCGCGGCGTTCCCACGGTTGTTTGCGTTATGATGCGCGCACCCGGAGGAATTGCCATGCGTGTTCGTCTGATTGCCAGCCTGTGTGCCGTTGTGCTCGTATCCGTGGTCGCCCAGGGGCGGCAGTCCACCCACCTCAATCCGATGGTTGAACTGCTCAAGGCGAACAAGGCCATGTTTGGTCTGGGCCTGCCGACGGCGGGACGTCAGGGTGGTGGCCGCGCGGGTGGCGGCACCGGAGGCGGTCGCGCCGGAGGCGGCGGAGCGGGTGCGGCGGGTAGCGCAGCGGGTTCTGTTGGCGGAGGCATGACGGGTGCGTCGGTGCAGATGCCGCGGCCGACACCGACGGCTCCAGCCACTCCTCCAAAGACGCCGGCCGAACTCGCGGCTGATGCGATCGCGCATCAGGAAGCGGACTGGTTCTTCACGGCCGCCATGGAACGCAACATCGACGCGGGCGAGACGATGGTCACGGCGTTTCAGGAGGCGATGGCAGCCGCCGGCCCCGTGGGTGGATCACCGCGTCGCCTGCTCGCACCGATCAACTCCAAGGCGCCCAACATCACGTCCCCCGGTAATCCGCAGCCGTCCGACTACATCAACAACCTCAGCCGTCAGCTCAACGCCGGCGTGTCGGTGATCTCGTTTGTGGAAGTCGACAGCGCCGAAGAACTCAAGATGGGCATCAACGCGCTGCGGTTTGCGTCAAAGGGCGGCACGCGCGCTGAGAACGTGGGCAACGCGCCGAAGTACTGGGGCCTCTCGGAAGCCGACTATCGCCGCAAGGCCGATGTGTGGCCGCTCAATCCCGAAGGCGAAATCGTCGTGTGGGCGATCATCGAGTCGAAGGAAGGCCTCGCCAACATCAAGGAAATCGCGCAGGTGCCTGGCCTGAGTGTCATCGCGGCCGGCGCGGGCACACTCGGCGGCGTGTTCTCGACCACCGGCGCCGACGGTCGCCGTGTACGTGACGATGCGGCGTGGGAGGGGGCGATTCAGACCATCCTCGCGACGTGCAAGGAGTTCAAGAAGCCGTGCGCGTATCCCGTGTCGGAGGCCGACATCGAAACGCGCATGCAGCAGGGCTTCACCGTCGGCATTCTGCAGTCGTTCAACGATGGCGCCTTCCGCGCGGTCGCGAAGGGGCGGGCGGTGGCGGGGAGATAGACGGGGTGCCGGGGTGCCGGAGTGCCGAGGTGCCGGAGTGCCGAGGTGCCGAAGTGCCGAGGTGCCGGAGTGCCGGAGTGCCGGGGTGCCGAAGGGCGGGGATGATGGCAGAAACTGCGATTGGGAGACTCTGACGAGTACGTAGTTTCTGCGGGGTGTGGGCGGCCGGCTGGTGAATCGCTGGGCCCCAGGTGTGCACTCGATACCCCCAATGGGCGTGAAGGCATTGAAGGACCTGGTGGCGTTCCAGCGTGCGGTGTTGCTGCGAGACGCGACATACGCGTTGGTGCAGGCGTTTCCATCGGCGGAACGCGACTTTCGGTGGAAGTCGCAGTTGTTCGAAGCGGTCTCCGGTGTCGCTGCTTCAATTGCCGAAGGTTGGGCGCGCGGAAGACCCAAAGAGTTCTGTCAGTTCCTGCGATACGCGTCGGGTTCGCTCGACGAGGCATGGACCTGGCTCGAAGACGGCGTCGCACGCGGCTACTATCCGGCCAGGATGCTGGAACCACTTCGCGTCCACGAGCGCATCTGTGGCGCCGCCATCCGCCGCCTCCGCGAATCACTGGAGAATCGCTAGCTTCGGCACTCCGGCACCTCGGCACCTCGGCACTCCGGCACTCCGGGACCTCGGCACCTCGGCACCCCGGCACCTACTCCGCGTATTGCGCGAGTTTGCGGTAGAGCGTTGCGCGGCCCAGGCCGAGGCGCTTGGCGGCCACGGACATGTTGCCGTCACACAGTTCGAGCGCGCGGACGATGGCGCGGCGTTCGAGTTCCTCAAGCGGCAGGATGTCGTCGGCGGTGTTGGCCGTGGGCGTGGTGATCGCCGCCGGCGCGGATGCCGTGTCGTCATCGGCCGTGGGGCCCGCCGGCAGGGGAGTGACGCCCAGTTTCATGGCCTTGAGCACAAGCGCGGGCGGCAGGGCCTCGACGCCGATGGTGCCTCCGCCGCCGGACACGAGCGTGCGCACGATGACGTTCTCCAGCTCGCGCACATTGCCCGGCCAGTCGTAGCGGCACAACACGTCAATGGCGTCCGAGTCGAAGGTGGCATCCCCGACGCCGAGTTGTTTTGCGTGTTTGCGCGCGAAGTGCCGGCTGAGCAGGGGGATGTCTTCGATGCGTGCCGACAGTGGCGGCACTTCAATGGGGAACACCATCAGGCGGTAGAACAGGTCTTCGCGGAAGCGGCCCTCGAAGACCAGTTTCTCGAGGTGGCGATGTGTGGCCGAGATGACCCGCACGTCGACCTTGATCGTCTGGCTGCCGCCCAGTCGCTGCAGTTCACCTTCCTGCAGCACGCGCAGCAGGCGCGTCTGCACCGCGGGACTGAGTTCTCCGACTTCATCAAGAAACAACGTGCCGCCGTGGGCCTGCTCGAAGCGACCGCGGTATTGGGTGGCCGCGCCCGTGAAGGCGCCTCGCTCGTGCCCGAAGAGTTCACTTTCCTGCAGGCTCTCCGCAATGGCCCCGCAGTTGATCGCGACAAACGGACCGGACCTGCGGATCCCGTGATAGTGAATCGCCCGGGCGATGAGCTCCTTGCCGGTGCCACTCTCGCCGTGGATGAACACGGGCACGCGGTTGCCGAGCACCTTGTCGATCTGCTCGTACACCGCCTGCATCCGCGGGGAGTGTCCGATGATCTCGTCGAATCGCAGATGTGTCTGGACTTCGCGCTCGAGTTGCTGCACGCGCTGGCGCAGGGCGCGAGCCTGCTGCGCGGCGTCGACCGATCGCAGCAGCCGCTCGGGCTCAAACGGCTTCACGACGTAGTCGAAGGGGCGCAGCTTCATCGTGTCTACGGCACGCGCCACATCCGCCTGGGCCGAGAGGACGATGACCGGCAGATCGGGATGGGTGTCGCGGATGCGGACGAGTATCTGCTCTCCGCTGGCGTCCGGCAGCATGAGGTCGAGACAGACGACGTCTGGCGAGCGATGTTCGAGAGCATCCAGGGCGTCCGCGCCCGTGGCCGCAAGGGTCGGCTCATGCCCGGCCTTGCGGAGTGTTGCCGAGATGATTCGCGCCGTGACCGGGTCGTCGTCGACGACCAGCACCTCTGCCATGCGCAGAGGAGTGTACTACCGGCGCGTGCCCACCGGCAGGATGACGCCGGCCCGTATCGTCTGACGCGCGAACGACCAGGACCCGACATTGGCGGGCGTGTGGAGCGCGGACCCGATGTGGGTGAACTCGACGAACCCCCCGGTGGCTGGTGTGAACTGCACCGCCACCCGTGCCGAGACGTTCATCCGTGTGGACCGTCCTGAGACCTGGCCGACTCTGGTGGCGCCGGTCGAGTAATACACCGTGCCGCTCACGTTGGTGCGGCGGTGCACACGCGTGTCGAAGGTTGCCGCAATCGTGTGTGCGACGAGCGGCGACTCGGCATAGTCGAGCAACGAGACGGCGCGCTCGTACGACACGCTGACGCGCCTGGTGTCGCTGAGGCGTCGGTCGGCCCGCAGGCTGCCGGCCCACACGATCGAGCGAGTGGTATTCGAGCGGCTGACCGTCGGACGCAGCGTCACGGCAAATGTCGTGTGTTCATCCGAGTGCGGGCGGAACTGCCACTGAAATACGGCGGCACTGGTCGACATGTGCGTGCGGGCGGTGGCGGTGGTTGTGGCGGCCCATCCGCGGTCCACGGCGATCTGCCAGGTGGTGTAGCGGCTCGACGCACGCCAGAGACCCACGGTAACCCCCTGCGCGAGCGTCGCGCGGTCGTCGTGTTCATACGCGGCGCGGTCGACGCGGTAGGCCAGGCCCAGCGTCAGGCGGCTGGTGGCGCGCTGGGTGAGACCGAGCACCGAACCCATCGTGACCCCGGACGTGAGGCCTGCCTGATTGGTCCAGTCGTCTCCCATGCGGCCGGCATACGAGACCCGGTGCGTGCCGGTCAACGTCGCGCGTGGAGTCAGCCGCGCGAGTGTGTGACCTTCCAGTGAATACACGTCGCCGCCCAATCCCTCGCGTGCCGACCACCGGAGTCGCGTCCGGAGCGTACCGCTCACCGTGTACCGCCGGGCCACCTTCGCGCGCGTAGCCTCGAGTGCGGCCCCGGTGAAGGTATCGGACGAGTGTTCGTCGCGCTCATGCGCCTCGAACATGTGCACGTTGAACAGCGGTGGTCGACGGCTCGACAACTGGGCCGACGCCGGCGCCGCCATCAGCAGCAGGCCGACAGCCGCGAACAGGAAGGACTGGCTGCGCCACATGTCAGCGCACCACGACCGTGTCGCCCGGCTTGAGCTCGATGTTCTGGTCGAGCGCTTCCAGCCGCGCCAGCTTCTTGTAGTTCACGACCAGGTGCTCAGCCTTGTCGCCGGCGCGAATCACGACGATGTGATCGCGATCGGCGAAGTCAGTCAGGCCTCCGGCCGTGGCGATCAGCTGGAGCAGGGTCGTTGGCCCGTTGAGCGGGTATGCGCCGGGCCGTGCCACTTCGCCCGTGATGAAGGCCTTGCGGCTGTTCACACGTTTGACGACCACTGTAACGACGGGGTCCTGGAGGAACTCCGCCGCCTTCTTGCGGACGGTCTCGGCCACGGCGCCTGGCGTGAGGCCCCCGGCCTGCACTTCGGCAATCAGCGGCAGCGAGATCATGCCGTCGGGCCGGACGACCACTTCGGCCGAGTGCTCCTTGTCGCGCCAGAACGACACCTCAAGCACGTCATCGGGTCCGATGACGTAGTCGCTGGCCTGCGAGGCCCGCAGGGACGTGGTCAGGGTGGTGACAGCCAGCGCGGCCATCAGGAATGAGATCAGGCGTTTCATGCAACCTCCGAAGCGGCCGGCACCTGCCGGACCAGAACACGACGAATAAATCCGGCGTCCTCCCACGTCACGCCGCCGGCGCTGACGAGGACACCCAGGAACGAGAGCACTGCGGCGGGAATCTGCGCGGGCCACAACGCGTGCACCATCCCGCCGATCACGGATGCGGCCGCCAATGCGATGGCGGTGCGGCCCAACTGGTGGCGTGACCACGGCAGGCGCGCGGATGCGGCCAGCGCCGTGGTGACTACGATCTCGGTCAGCAGAGTCGCCAGCGCTGCGCCTTCCGCCATCAGGCGCGGAATGGCCACTGCGTCGATCGCGGCTGTCAGCACCAGTCCCGCGATGGAGATCGTGGCGACCAGGCGCACGCGGCCCCGCTGCAGCAACACAATCGCGCACACGGTCGAGACGTACGCAAGGGCAAACGTCGGCGCCAGCAACTGCAACGTCGCAGCGGCCGGACGGAATCCGTCACCAAACGCCACACCCAGCAGGTCGGCGGCAAACAGGTGAAAGAGGAAGGCCATCGGCACTGCGGCCAGCAGTGACGTACGGAGCGCTCCGGCAACCAGGCCATCGAGGTCCCCCTGCGCGTCCGCGCGTGCCGCAGACGGCACGAGCACCCAGGTCAGCAGCGGCATGCCCAGCAGCGCGACGCCGGCAAACGTGGCGGCCGCGCCAAACAGGCCGACCTCGACATCGGTGCCAATGGCGCCCAGCCAGCCAATACCCAGCCGCGCGTACAGCGAATGCGCCAGCAGGTGCACGAAGAAGGGCAGGCTCGTGACGATGGCCGCGCCGGCCAGGCGAAGGTCCGGACGAAGGCCAAAGCCGTGGCGTCGCAACCCGCGCGACAACATCCAGCCAAAACGCAGGGCCTCCACCAGGGCGCCGGCGATGGCCACCGCCAGGCCGCTCCGCAACTCCACGACGGTCGCCAGCACAACGCCCGCCCACACGACCTTCACGCCGAAGTTCGTGCGCGCCAGCCAGGCGACGTCACCCGCGGCCTGTTCATACGCCGCCAGCGAGTTGTTGAGCACCAGACACGTCTGCGCCACGGCCAGCGCGGCGAAGATCGTGACCACGTCGGTCGAGGCGCCGGTCAGATGCAGCACCCACGCGCCGGTCACGGTGGTGAGGATGGCGAGGCCGAGTCGCCACACGCTCAGGCCGGTCAGGTACTGCCTCGCGCCCGTTGGATCGACGGCGGCGTGCTGGCGGAGGTGCTGGTCGACGCCGAGTGTCAGCACGACAAACAACATCTCCGCAAAACTCTCGGCCAGCCGCAGTTGGCCAAAGGCTTCCGGGCCGAGCATGCGTGGCAGCAGCAGCCGCACACACAGGGCAATGACACTGGTGACGGCGAGGGCCGACCCGAGGGTGACCGCATGGCGTGCGGCGCGCAGTGATTCCGTCATGGGGTGTCCTGCGGTACGAACTTGTCGCGGTCGAGCGTGCGCACTGGTTTGGCCGGCACACCTGCGACGACCTGGAACGGGGCGACGTCCCTCGTCACCACCGAGCCGGCCGCGACGATGGCGCCCTTCCCGATGCGGATGCCTTTGAGGATGAGCGCCCGCGTCCCAATCCACGCATCGTCGTCGATGTGAATGGGCTGACCGGCGGGACGTTTGTTGCGATCGTGCGCGTCGTGAAAGTCCGTGTCGGCGATTGAGACAAACGGCCCGATGCGCACACGGTCGCCGATCGTGATCGCGTGTTGCGCGAAGATGGACGTGCCGTAGTTGATCGAGACCTTGTCGCCGATGACGAGGCGGCCCTGGTGGCTGGTGCCCAGCTCCACGGGCACCATGACGCTGCGGAGCACCACGTCATCGCCAATTTCGATGTGTCCGTCGGCCAGCAGCCTGGGGCGCCCCAGTGTGCGGACGCGCGCTCCGACGCGGGTGACGGCGCGCAGGTGCAGGCGCGCGGTGGCGAGTTCGCGCAGGTACCGGAGCCCTTTCGAGAGACGGATGCGGAGGGGCAGGCCGGCATCGCGCCGCGCCTTGTGCACGATTTGATGAACGAGCATGCGGGCGTCCATCAGGAAGCTCCCTGGCCGGTGACGACCACCGGAATGGTCTGCGCCACGAGGCGGATGTCCGTCGCCAGCGAACCCTGATCGACGTATTGCATGTCGAGGTACATCCATTCGTCGAAGCCGATGCTGTTGCGGCCCTGCACCTGCCAGTGGCACGTGAGGCCCGGGCGCACCGACAGCCGTCGACGCTGCCACGGCTCGTAGTGCGAGACTTCGGCCGGCACCGGCGGGCGGGGCCCCACGATGGACATTTCGCCGCGGAGGATGTTGATGAGCTGCGGCAGTTCGTCGATGGAGTACTTGCGGATGATGCGGCCGATCCGGGTGACGCGGGGATCGTGCGTCATCTTGAAGACCGGGCCGCTCTGTTCGTTCTGCGCCTGCAGGGCGGCCAGCCGCGCCTCGGCATCCACAACCATCGAGCGGAACTTCAGCATGTGGAAGTGACGGCCGCGCAGACCGACGCGCACCTGCCGGAAGAGGATAGGGCCCGGCGACGTGACCTTGATGCCGAGCGCCACCAGGAGCAGCAGCGGAGAGAGCGCCAGCAAGGCGAGACCCGACAGGGCCATGTCGAGCCCACGTTTGATTGCATCCTGTACCGGGTGGGTGACCGTCAGCACGTAGTGCAGATAGCCATCCGCGACTGCGCGGCGGTTGGCCGGCAGCGCGCGATTGAGCCGCACGGTGTGGGCCGGAATCGCGAAGGGAATCCCGAGACGTTCACAGGTGTGCACGGCGTCTTCGATCACCGCGTGATGCCTGGGCACGCTGGTGGCGAAATACACCTCGTCCACCGGGTTGAGCATCAGGTACGCGCCCAGGTCTTCGACCGGACCAAGCCGGGGCACACCGAGGTCGGGCACGTGGCCTTCGCGCGGCAGTGAAAAGGCGCCGACCACACGGTGGCGTTCCTTCAGCGAGGCGGCTGTGGCACGCGCGAGTGTGCCGGTGCCGACTATCAATACGTCAGAGGCGGTACGAGTCATGGATTACTGCTGTCCTTTCGAATGCGCCCATTGCCGGGCAACGATGGGCACGATGGCGAGGTCACGGACGAGATAGCGATGCGCGAGGCGCACGGGCTCCTGGGAGAGGCGGAATGCCCACTCGAGCCCCGCGTTGGACATCCACGACGGCGCTCGGCGAACGGCGCCCGCCACGAAGTCGAGTGATGCCCCCAGACCAATCGCCACCGCCGATCCCAGCGCGGCGCGATGCCGGTGCATCCAGATCTCCTGCTTGGGCGCGCCCATGGCGAGCACGACCAGGCGCGCACCGCTTTGCGCGATGCGGCGGACGACGGGTGAGGCGTCCGGGGATGTCGCGTCGTCAGGCGTCCACATCCGGCAGTCGCGGCCGACGATGTCGAGGCCGGGATGACGCGTGGTCAGCCGGCGGGCGGCTTCCCGCGATACGTCAGGCGAGGCGCCGAACAGGAACACCGGATACCGTCGGTCTGCCGCCAACGCCATCAACGGCGCAAGCAGATCCGAACCCGATACACGCTCAGGCACCGGCTGACCCAACACACGCGCGAGCCACACGAGCGGCTGCCCGTCAGCCAGCGACAGCGCCGCCTCGGCATAGACCCGCCGCAGCGTCGGCTGCTTGTGCGCGAGTACGACGTGATCGATGTTGGGCGTGACGATGTAGCCGCCACGGCGCTGCGCGATCAACGCATCAATGTGGGTGAGCGCCTCGTCGCGGTTGACGCGATCGAGGGGAACGGAGCCGATAGTCGAACGAAGTCGCATGACGCCGCCTCATAGGGCAAGGCGCGTGCCAGGTCAAACCACACTTCAACTCCCCGATTGGCGCACCGTGACGAGCGGTGCGTCTCAAGACGAGTCATCTCACCTGTCTCAGGATGAAACAGGTGAGACGCGGTACACGGCTTCCTGTCGGACTGTGAGGTGATTCCTCGGGCTCGGCGGCTGGCACAGGAGTTGCCCTGTGTGTGCGGCGTGAGACCGCTGCTGTTGTTGTCGCTGCTTGCCGGCACGTTCATCCTGCCGACCCGTTGGGCCGCCGGAGACAGGCCCGCTGCGTTTGGTCGTGTGCTGCGGGCCACGGCTGTGCTGGTCCTCTTCTACATCTTCGCGTTGCTCGTGATCGTTCCGCGTCTGCCCTGAAGGAGGGTGTGTGTTGTGTCTGATGTTCTGACGGCTCTTGTCATCGATGATTCGCCGGTTGTCCGGTCGCTGCTGGCGGGACTGCTGCGCCGGCAGGGAATGCGTGTGCTGGAAGCGCGCGATGGCGAATCAGGACTCGCCCAGGCGGTTGCGCAGCAGCCGGCGTTGATCTGTGTCGATCTGATGTTGCCGCACACGTCCGGCCTGGACGTGTGCCGCATGCTGCGGTCGACGCCGGAGACCGCCGGGGCCGCCGTGGTGGTGATCTCGGCGCGGCCCTACCCGCAGGATCGCGCGGCTGCCCTGGAGGCCGGCGCCGACGCGTTTTTGTCGAAGCCGGTTGATTCACTGACGCTCGACACCACGGTGCGGAATGTATTGTGGACACGCCGCGCGCAGCGGAGGGTGTCATGACATCGCAACCCTCACTGTTTGGCACCGGGGACCTGCAGCGCTGGCGGGAATTCGCCGCGCGAGCGATGGCCGCCATCCTGCGGTCGCGAATGTCGATTGCGGTGTTCGCCGTGGCGTTCGCCGGACTGGGCGTGACGGCGGCGACGCAGATGCCCAGGACGTACTCGGCCGAAGCGCGGCTCCTGGCTCGGCGCACGGACGTCATGCCCGCGCTGGCGCATCCGCGCCGGTCGGTGCCCGCAAGCGCGGAGAGCCTCACACAATCTGCCGGGGACCTCGTGCGCGATCGCCAGGCCCTGCGAGGGATTGTGGAGCAATACGACTTGCTGACCCGATGGGAATCGTCGCGGTCACCCCTCTATGGCTTCAAGGACACGGTGTTTTCGTGGATTGGCGGCACTCCGACGCGTGAACAGCGCCTGGAGAGTCTCATCGACGTGCTCGCCAAACGCGTGATGGTCACCGTCGATGGTGACGTGGTCCGCGTGAGCGCGAAGTGGTCCGATCCCGCGACCGCCGTCGACGTGGTGAACGGCGCGACGGAGGCGTTTCTGCGCGCTCGTCGCCGCGTGGACATCGACGCCATCGCCGAAACGTACACGTTGCTCGAACGCACGGCGGAGGTGGCGCGCGCCGACGTGGAACGCCGTGTCGCCACGGCCGCGTCCATGCCCCGTGTGCCGGCGCAGGATGCGCCGGCGTGTGCTCCCGCTGACCGCCGCTGCTTCCGGCCGCGCCCTGCCCCGGGGGCCGGGCGCCGGCGGCCCCGGCGGCCCAGTCCGCGGACGCGGCTGCCGCGACACGGGCCGACAGCGCGGCGATCGCGAAGATGCAGACGCTGGTCGCGCTGCGTGCCGACGTCCTGGCCGCGCGCCGTGACGTTGACGCCCTGAACGCCACCCAGCAGAAGGACGTCCAGGCCCTCGAGACGCAACTGACCGAGAAGTTGTCGCGAGCGACCGATCGTCATCCCGACGTGGTGGCGCTCCGTCGACGCCTCGAGCAGGCGCGCGTACCGTCTCCCGAACAGGTCGAGGCCGACACGGTCGCCCGGCGGCAGCTCAACGCGTTCCTGGCCGCGGGCGGGTCCGAAGCGGATCTGGTCGAGGGCTCCATCGCCCGCTTCACGGTCCCTTCGCCGGCGCCCTCAACGCCCGGCGTCAGCCTCACGCGCATCGTGGGTGACGATGCGGCGACCGTGTATGCGCGTTCGCTGCTGGAGAGCTCCATTGCGTCGTATCAGGACCTGCTCGAGCGGCTGTCGAATACACGGATCGAACTCGAGACGGCCCGCGCCGCTTTTGACTATCGCTACACGATCATCAAGCCCGCGCAGCTGCCGCGACGATCCGATTCGCCCAGCACAGTCGTGACCGTCGTCGGTGCGCTTCTGGCGGGTCTCGCGCTGGGAATGCTTCGGGCAGTTGCCGGTGAGGTGCGGATGCTGGTGTTGACCGAGGCGCGGGCGTGAGCAGCGTCGCCATCGCCGATCGTCTCGCGCCCTTGCGCTGGTCGTTCGGGCCCGCGGCATTTGCGGCCGTCGCGATGATCCTCGTGGGCGCCGGCACCGTGGCCTGGCTGCCTGTCGTCGGCGTGGTGGCCGTCGGCGTGGTGCTGTCAGCCCGATTGCAGACGTCCGCGCTGGTGCTGGTGGGGGTTGCGTTGCTCGTGGACAACCCCGGCGAACGGCCGATGGAAGGGCGGTGGGAATCGCCGCTGTTTGCGCTTGGCCAGCTGGTCTACGAAAACCTCCACCACCACACCGGCATCGGCGCGCTGCGATTCAGCCTGCTCGAATTGCTCATTGGGGGGCTGATTGCATTGTCAATCGCGCGGACGCTGCGCGGCGACGACATCGATGACCCGCAGGGCCAGGGGCACGTGGTGACGACGCTGCGGCAGGCCACGCTGGTATTTGCCGGGACCATCGTGGCCCTGGAAGTGTGGGGGCTGCTGCGTGGTGGCGACTTCAAGAATTCGCTCTGGCAGGCGCGGCAGTTGTTCTGGCTGCCGATGCTCACGCTGCTGTTCGGGCGCGCGTTCAAGACCGCCGGCGCGCGCGTCGCGTTGTTGCGCGTGATTGTCGCAGCGGCGTGGATCCGGAGCCTGGTTGGCATCTACTTCACCTACGCCATCGCGCGGCCGTCGGGCTGGTCCCTCGAATACACAATGACCCACTCGGACGCGATTCTCGGCGTGGTCGCGATCCTCGTCACGGCTGCCGCGCTCGTGGAGCGGCCAGGCCGTGATCATGTGCTGACCAATCTGCTCGTGCAGCCGGTGCTGCTGCTCGGCCTGTATGTGAACGACCGCCGCATCGCCATGGTGTCGCTGGCCTGTGGCGCGGTGGCGTTTGTGTTGATGGGACCGGCGTGGTGGCGCATCTGGGTGCGCCGGCTGGTGATTCTCGCGATTCCGCTGGGGCTCGTGTACCTGGCGGCCGGCTGGAATTCGTCCGCGCGTGTGTTTGCGCCGGTGGCGACCGTGCGCGCGATCCTGACCAGCGAAGACACGTCGAGTCAGACGCGCGACATCGAAAACTACAACCTGATTCAAACACTCAAGCCGCGGGCCCTTGCCGGTTCCGGATTTGGCCACGAGTACAACGAGGTCGTCCAGGCCTACCGCGTCGACCATCTGTTCGCGCAATACAAGTTCATTGCGCACAACAGCGTGTTGTGGCTGCTGTCTCTGTCGGGCTGGATCTTCTTCACCGGCCTGTGGGCCTTGTTTGTCACGGCGGTGAGCGTGGCGTTGTGGACCCATCGCCGGTCCGTCGCGCCGTTTGACCGCGTGCTCACGTTTGGCCTCGTCGCGGCGACCATCAGCCTGCTGATGCAGGCGTGGGGCGACATGGGCCTTCAAAGCTGGATGGGCATGCTCGTGTGGTCGAGCCTGGCCGGCAGCACGGCGGCCCTGGCTGCCGCCACGTCTTCGGAGGCATCGTCGTGTTGACTGTATTCACGTTCGTGTTGATGGCTGCAGCCGTGCCTGTGGCGCTGGTGGCGGCGTACCTTGGAGCGCTCACGCTGGTGTGGCGACGGCCTTCCGCGGTCGCGCTGTCCGACACACGCCGCCTGGCTGTGCTCGTGCCCGCCCACAATGAATCGGGCGGAATCGCCCGCACGATTGCGAGCCTTCGCGCGGCCGACTACGTCGTTGACCGTCGCCGCATCATCGTGATTGCCGACAACTGCACCGACGACACCGCGGCGATCGCCCGCGCCGCCGGCGCCGAGGTCATCGAACGTCACGACGAGGCACGCCGAGGCAAGGGCTTCGCCCTGCAGACGGCGATTGACCAGCTGTTGACCGAACCGGCTGACGCCTGGGACGGCCTGGTGGTGATTGACGCGGACACGCAGGTGGAAACGAAGACCTTCATGGTGCTGGCGGGACATCTCGCCGCGGGCGCCGACGCCGTCCAGGCCGCCTATCTGCCCACCGCAGGCACAGGGCCGCTGTCGGTCATCACCGATGTGGCCTTCGCGGCATTCCATCTGGTGCGTTCAGGTGCGCGTGAGCGCCTTGGACTATCCTGCGGCTTGCGCGGCAATGGCATGGCGTTCAGTCGCCGCCTGCTCGCTGCAGTGCCGCATGCCGCACATTCCCGCACGGAAGACCTCGAGTTCGGCGTGCAACTCGGCCTGCGTGGTGTGCGTGTGGCGTTTGCCGGCGACACCTGTGTGCGCGGCGACATGCCCGAGCGCGAGGTGGTGGTCGCGCGTCAACGCGAACGCTGGATCGGCGGCCGGGCCGCAGTGGCGCGGAACTGGCTTGGACCGCTTCTGCGATACACGTGGGCCCACCGGTCCGTGATGGCGCTGGATCTCGCCGTCGACCTCGTCGTCCCGCCCATCTCCGCCGTCGTCATTGCAGCGACGGCCGGCGCGATGGTCAGCCTCGCCACGTGGGCGCTCGGCGGCAGCGTCGTGCCCGCAGCGATGTTCGTGATGGCGCTGGTGCTGGTGGCCATACATGTAACGCTCGCGGCGGTGCTGGTGAATCGTGGCACCGACCTGCTGCGCGCGGTACAGCACGTGCCGGCCTATGCCTGGAGCAAAGCCGTGATCGCCATCCGTGGGCTGCGCCGCACGCCAGAAGTCTGGGTGCGGACGACCCGAGAAGGAGAGTCACTGTGAGCACCATTTTCTGGACGGACGCCCGTGAACTCGCTGCGGCCGCCCGGCGTGACACCGACCGGCGTGACGTGTTGCACATGATGACGACCGACGCCTACTGGCTGCTGGCGCTGTTCCGTCTGCGCCAGGCCGCGCGTCGCCTGCGTATTCCGCTGGCCAATCGGGTGCTGCGACTGATGCAGATGATGTTCGGCGGCGTGGAACTCGGCAACGAGGTCCGCCTTGGTCCCGGCGTCTATTTCATTCACTCGCTCGGCACGGTGGTCGGCGGCACCGCCGCGGTGGGAGCCCGGGTGCGTTTCATGGGCAACAACACCATTGGCACAGCGAGTGACAACGGTTATCCCGTCATTGAAGACGACGTCGAGATTGGCGCGGGCGCGCGTGTGCTCGGCCCTGTTCGCATCGGCAAGGGCGCGGTGATTGGCGCCAATGCCGTCGTCTTGTCAGACATTCCTGCCGGCGCCGTGGCCGTCGGCGCCCCCGCTCGGATCGTTCGTGTTCGTGGAGTTCAGTCGTGACCCCCATCATCACCGTCATCATCGCTACCCGTAATCGTTCACAGAGCCTCCTTGCGCTGCTTGACGACCTCGATACACAGGCCCTCTCGCCCGAGCTCTGGAATGTCGTCGTTGTCGACGATGGTTCATCCGACCCCGTTGCGCCGCTGCTGGCACCCCGGGTGGCCGCCGGACGGCTGCGTCACACCCGCACCGAAGGTGTAGGGCAGTCGGCTGCGCGGCAGCGGGCCTGCACGCTCGCCACTGGTGAAGTGCTGGTCTTCCTCGACGATGACATGCGGGTGGCGCCGGAGTTTCTGTCGGCCCATCTGCGTTATCACCTGCGGACCCCTCGCGCGGTTGTGTTGGGGCGCATCGATCCGGCCCCAGGGCTCGAGCGGATGCCGCTCTTCGAGCGGTATCACGCGCGGCAGCTGGAGCGGTGGCATGAGGCCATGCGCACCGGCGCGGATCGCCCGCGTGGCGTGCAGCTGTGCATGGGCAACGTCTCGATGACACGCGCGGACTTCGAGCAGGTCGGCGGGTTCGATGCCTCGTTGCGCCGGTCTGAAGATCGTGAGCTGGGCGTCCGTCTGGAACTGTCCGGCTGCGCGCTGGTGTTTGGTGACGACGCGGCGTCCACGCATTGCTCCGACCATGACCGCATCGATGTGTGGCTGCAGCGCGCCTATCTGTACGGACGGTACGACTTGAAGATCGCGCGCAAGCACCCGGCGGCGACTGATGCCGATCCGTGGCGTTTCTGGAGTCTTGTGCATCCACTGTCGAAGCCGGTGTTGTGGGCCGTCCGTCTCGTGCCGTCGACCGGACGCCCGTTGGCGCGACTGGCTTATAGACTGGCTCGCCTGTGTGACCGCGTGGGGCTGCGTTCGTTGGCGGTGACCGGCACGGCGATGACCTACGCGGCCGAGTACTTCCACGGCCTGCGCGATGAAGAACGTGAGACCGCGCGTGGCCCGATCGCGCGGTGCCTGGCGGCAATCCGTGAGGACCACACGCAACTGCAGCGCGTGCGCCGCAAGTATCACAACGATTCGGGCGGTCGCCTCGGCCCCGCCCTGGTCCAGAAAGTGGGGCTGCAGATGCTCGCATCGTACCGCGTCATGCGGTGCCTGGATGAGCTGCGCGTGCCCGTGGCGCCGATGGTCATCTCCCGGCTGATCCGGCACGTGTATGGCGCCGAGATCCACTGGCGTGCGCGGCTGGCGCCCGGCGTCTCGATCGTTCATGGCACCGGGCTCGTCATCAGCCACGCCGCGGACGTGGGGCCCGGGTGCATCCTGTTTCAGGGCGTCACGCTGGGTGAAAGCGTCGATCCGGTGACCGGCGCGATAGGCGCGCCCCGGCTCGAGGCTGACGTGCACATCGGACCCGGCGCATCGCTCCTGGGGCCCATCGTCGTTGGTGCGGAGTCCAAGGTCGGGGCCGGCGCGGTGTTGATGCGGTCGGTTCCCGCGCGAAGCCTGGTGATGCCGCCGGTGGCGGCCGTGACCACGCGCGGGCGTGGGCGCGCCCGGCAGGTCACGCGTGCGGCGGCGGCGTTGGCATGAGCGTGACGCGTGGATGTGTCCTGGTAGTGCTCGGGCTGTGTGGAGGCGCAGGCCGCGCCGATGAGGCGCCCCTGCCGAATCCGCCTGCCACCGTCCGGATCACCATCGACGTTCGTGCGCCGCGTCGACCGATCAATCCGCTGATCTACGGCACGGCCAATGCGACCCCCGAGCAGCTGCGGGAACTGAACGCCTCGTGGCACCGACTCGGCGGCAATCCCACGTCGCGTTACAACTGGCGCGCCAACGCCTCCAACCGCGCGGCGGACTGGTTCTTCGAGAGTGTGTCCGACCCGGGAACGTCGCCCGGCGCGTTCGTGCACACGTTTGTTGAGCAGGCGCGGAGTGCCGGCGCCGTGCCGGCCGTCACCATTCCGATGGGCGACTGGGTGGCCCGCCTGGGACCGGACCGCACGCGTCTCGCCAGTTTTTCGGTGCGTAAGTACGGCGCGCAACAACGCGTGGACGCGCAGTGGTTTCCTGACGCCGGCAACGGCGTAGCGGCTGATGGAAGGAGGCTGACGACCAATGACCCGACGGACGCAAACCTCCGCGTGACGCCGGCATTCCATGCGCCCTGGGTGCGGCAGCTGGCGCCGGCCGTGCAGTGGTACCTCGTCGACAACGAACCAAGCTTGTGGTTCGACACCCACCGCGATGTTCATCCGAGCGGGCTCGGCATGGCGGAGACCAGCCGGCGGATTCTCGAGACGGCTGCCATGATTCGCGCCGCCGATGTCGACGCGAAGGTCATGGCGCCCGAGGAATGGGGGTGGCTGGGATTTCACTATTCCGGGGCCGACCAGCAATACGCGCAGGCACACGGCTGGTGGAGCCGGTTCCCCGATCGCGCGGCCCACAATGGCGCCGACTACCTGCCGTGGATGCTGACGCAGTGGCGGTCCGAGGCGCTGAGCACCGGGCGCTTGCCGGTGGATGTCGTCAGCGTGCACTACTACCCGGTTGGCGGCGAGTTCAGCACCGATGTCTCGGTGTCAATGCAACGACGACGGGCACGCTCGACACGAGCGCTGTGGGACCCCGCGTACGTCGACGAGTCGTGGATTGGGATGCCGGTGGCGCTCATCCCTCGCCTGCGGGCGTGGGTAGATACGCACTACGTTCCCGGCGTGCCGATCGCGCTGACGGAATACCACTGGGGCGCGGACACCCACATGAGCGGCGCCATCGCGCAGGCCGATCTGCTTGGCATCTTCGGGCGCGAGGGGCTCGACATCGCGGCACGATGGGGGACGCCGGCGGCATCGTCACCGGTGTTTCAGGTGATGAAGCTGTTCCGCAACTACGACGGCCGGCGGTCGGGGTTCGGCGACGTCTCGGTCCGCGCGAGCGCGCCCGATCCGGATGACGTCGCCGTGTACGCCGCGGAGCGCTCCGCCGACGGTTCGCTGACCGTCGTGCTGAACAACAAACGTCCCACGGCCGTCGCCGACGTGCGGCTGGACATTGCGGGACGCCGCGTGCGGACGTGTGAGCGATACCAGGTGACGGATGGGCAGCCGCTGCGGCGGATGCCGGACGCGACCGTTGGCTCCGAGTTGGGAATCATCCTGCCGGCGCAGAGCGTGACGTTGCTGGTCGTGCGATAGAGTTACGGACGTACATGTCGGGACGGTTGCATGCCTGATCTCAGGCTGGGCCCAGAACATCTCGGCGCCGTGGCGCCGTTCCTGCTCGCGTTCCGCCGCGACCTCACCGTCTCGGCGCTGGGGCCGTCATGGTCACACGCCGATCCCGCCGCCGCGCCCGGGCAGTTCCTTGGTGATCTGATCCGGATCGATCGTCCGGTCTGTCCACTCGAGTTTGACGAACTCGCCCAGCGCGCATCGTCCGCCCTGTTCCTCTCCATGCGACGGACTGGTCTGCCGCTGCGCGGACCGTTGGTGCGGGTCAACGATGACTTGCTCGTGTTCCTGGGCAGTCTCTGGTTGACCAATGCGCGCGAGCTCGAGCAATACGGGGTGTCGCTGCAGGACCTCACGCACCACGACCGCGACTTCCTGTTTGCCTTGCAGTCGAAAGACTCGGCAATTGCCGACGCGCGGCGCATTGCGGCGCAGATGGCTGACCAGCAGGGACGGGAGCGGCGCGCGACGCAGTCGGCCGTGGTGCAGTTCCAGGTCACGAAGGTGCTGGCCGACGCGCCGTCACTTGAGGCCGCGGCGCCGGAACTGATTCGGGCGCTGTGTGATCTCGTCGGCTGGCACTTCGGCGCCGTCTGGCAAATCGACCGGCGGGACTCCGACTATCTCCGGCCCATCGGTACCTGGTCACGTCCGGGGACCGCCGGCGTGTTCGACGCGGCCACACGCGCGCGCCGGTTTGCCCGCGGAGAAGGGCTCCCCGGACGCGTGTGGGCGTCTGGCAACGCCCTGTGGGTGGAGGACGTGACCACGGATCCGAACTTCCCGCGTGCGTCGGCCGCCCGTGCGTCCGGTCTGCGCGGCGCCTTTGCGCTGCCGATCATCCTGCCGCAGCAGTCGTCGGGGGCGCCGGGCGGCGTGGCCGGGGTCCTTGAGGCCTTTGGGGCCACCAGCGATCCTCCGGAGTCCGGCCTGCTGGAAGTCATGTCGGCGCTGGGCAGCCAAATCGGTCAATTCCTCCACAGGCGCCGCATGGAGACCGCGTTGCGGGAAAGCGAAGCGCGGATGCGACTCATCATCGATTCGGCCATCGACGCGGTCGTCATCATCGATGCGCTCGGCGTCGTACACGAGTGGAATCCGCAGGCGGAACGCACGTTCGGCTGGACCGCTGCCGAAGCGATTGGACGCGAACTCAATGACCTCATCGTGCCGCCGGCTCTGCGCGAGGCCCACAAGGCCGGTATGCGCCGGTACCGCGAGACGGGTGAAGGCCGCGTGATCGGACAGCGCCTCGAACTGCCGGCCATTCACAAGGATGGCCGTGAGTTTGTCGTCGAGCTGTCGATCTCGCCGGTACATCGGGCAGAGTCACGGGTGGACGACGCGAGGACGGGCGGCTGGCCGGTGCTGTTCAGTGGATTTCTGCGCGACATCTCCGATCGGCGCGAGGCCGAAGCGGCGTTGCGCCGCGCCAAGGACGAGGCGGAAGCCGCGGCGGCGGCCAAGGCGGATTTTCTCGCCACGATGAGCCACGAAATCCGCACGCCGATGAATGCCATCATCGGCCTCACGGGCTTGACGCTCGACTCCGACGTACCCGAGCAGGCGCGACGGTACCTGACGACTGTGCGTGAGTCCGGGGAAGCGTTGTTGACCATCATCAATGACATCCTCGATTTCTCGAAGATTGATGCGGGACAGCTGGTGCTTGAACAACTGACGTTTGCGCCTGCAGAACTGCTCAGCGATGTGGTCGATCTGTTCCGGCCGTCCGCCGAGGAAAAAGGTCTCGTGCTCGAGATGGTCAACCTGCCGGGCGTGCCGCCTGCGGTGGTTGCCGACCCGAGCCGCCTGCGGCAGGTCCTGAGTAATCTGCTGGCCAACGCCGTCAAGTTCACCCGGCACGGTCGCATTGTCGTGACCCAGGACTGCCGTGACGGCGCCCTGGAACTGGTGGTGCGTGATACGGGTGTCGGGATTGGGGAGGACGCGCTCGCGCGGTTGTTCCGTCCATTCACGCAGGCCGACAGTTCGATGAGTCGCCGATACGGAGGCACAGGCCTGGGCCTCGCCATCAGTGACCGCCTGACGCGATTGATGGGCGGATCAATCATGGCGAAGAGCATCGTGGGAGAAGGGAGCGAATTCACCGTGGTCGTGCCGGTCCAGCTGGCGCCGGCCGAGTCGCTGCCGCCGCGTGTGGAACCGCGGGTGAGTCACGTGTCCCCGGAGGCCGCCGCGCGCGTCCGCGCGCTGATCGTGGAGGACAACCCCGCCACTCAGGTGGTGGCGGCCGCGATGCTGCGACGGCTGGGGATTCGCGCAGACAAGGCGGCGACCGGCAGGGAGGCGGTCGAAGCGGTGGAACGCGTGCCGTACGACGTCATTCTCATGGACTGCCAGATGCCGGAGATGGATGGCTACGAAGCCGCGCGTCGCATCCGGACGCTTGAGCAGCGTGATGGACGCGTGCGTGTGCCGATGATTGCGATGACCGCCAACG
This sequence comes from uncultured Acidimicrobiia bacterium, assembly GCA_966252305.1. GTDB lineage: Bacteria > Acidobacteriota > Vicinamibacteria > Vicinamibacterales > SCN-69-37 > SYFT01. The sequence continues at coordinate 5,311 of CBINOO010000017.1, read as the reverse complement.
TCCTGAAGGGGGAGCGCGACCGCTGTCTCGGCGCCGGAATGGATGACTTCCTCCCCAAGCCGGTGCGAGTGCCGGAGCTTTCGGCGGCGCTCGAACGGTGGGTGCCCGGTCTGACTGCCGCGGCTCCGCGGAATGTCGCTCCGGCGTCGAGCCTGGAACGTGTGGCTGCGCTGCGCGAGATGCTCGGCGCGGAATGGGGGGAGACCGTACGCGTGTTCGAGTCACACGCGCGCGAGACGGTGGGACAGTTGAGGTCGGCTGCCGCGGCAGGTGACCGGGCTGAACTCCGGCGCCTGGCTCATCTGTTGCGCGGCGGCGCAAGCATGATGGGGGCGACCAGCGTGGAAGTGCTGGCCGCCGGCATCGAGCGGGACATCGAGCAGGGCAGTGAGGACGCGGAGTGGCCCGAGCGCGTCAGCGCCATCTCGGCCGAACTGGAACGGGTGCTGCCGGTCTATCGATGACACACGCAGACCGACGTGCCCGTCTGGCCACTCTCGTCCTGCTCGTTGCCGCCGCGCTCGGGCCCATGGCCTGGCGCATCGTGGCTGAGCGCGTTCCGGAACCAGACGCGGTCTCCAGCTATCTCCCCTCGGTCGAAGAGACGCGACCGCGGGCGCCGTTCAACGACAACCCGTTGGTGGACCTGCGCGACCTCCAGCCAGGCGTCGTCGTCATCGGCGACTCCATGGCGGGACGCGTCAACGAGTTCCTGCTTGACGCGCGCCTGGGTGTCCGCGTGGCGCCCATCCTGCGGAATGCCAGCGGCCCGGGATATTGGTATCTCGCATTCAAGAACTATGTAATCGCCAGCGGAAGCCGCCCGGCCTTGACGCTGGTGTTCTTCCGGGACACGAATCTGACCGACCTCACGTTCCGGCTGCTCGGTGACTACCGGGTGATGCTCGACGAGGTGGCCGGCGACGCAGAGCCCGAGCTGGACGCGGTGATCGCGCGCCGTCGTTCCCGGTGCTGTGGGCCGGCGTGTTCGCGTTCGCGATGCAGATCTACGCGGACTTCTCGGCATACACGGACATTGCCCGCGGCGTTGGCCGATGGCTCGGTTTTGATCTGATGCGCAATTTTGATCACCCGTACCTGGCGACCGGGCCGTCCGACTTCTGGCGCCGCTGGCACATCTCGCTGTCGACGTGGTTCCGCGACTACGTGTACATCCCCCTCGGTGGGTCGAGGGCAGGCGAGTGGGCCACTGCGCGGAATCTGTTCGTGACCTTCGTGGTGTCCGGCCTCTGGCATGGCGCCAGTTGGAACTTCGTCATGTGGGGCGCCTACCACGGCGCACTGGTCATCGTGGCTCGTGCCTTGCCGCGTCCGCACCTGCCTCGCGTGTTGCTGCGGACCCTGTTGCCGGTCCGCGTCGTCGGGACGTTCGCGCTGGTGCTCCTCGGCTGGCTGATGTTCCGAGAGACGGATACCGCGGCATTGTGGCGCGCGCTGACACTGCTGCCGGTTGATGTGCCTGCCGCCGAGTGGCGTATCGGCGGCTATCGGGCGCTGCTCGCGCTCGTGTACGCGCTGCCGCTGTGGGTCGACAGCGTGTGGCATGCATACGTGGCGCCGCACTTCGTGCGACGCGACGAGGCAGGCACGTGGTCGATGGCTGGGCTGATCGGCCGCGCAGTCCTGATTGCGCTGGCGGTCGCTGCGATCGCCGTGTTCCGCAGCCGGCAGTCACTCGACTTCATCTACTTCCAGTTCTGAACGTCGCCGGGGACGCGGGAACCAGAGCTCAGTCGGCGCGCAGCGCGTCCTGCGGCCGGACGCTGAGGGCGCGGCGAACCGGGATCCACGTGGCGGCCAGCGCAGCGCCGGCTAGCGTGGTGAGCACGATGGGCAAGGTCCATGAGCCGCCGTCGCCCATTCGCGATACCAGCACGCTGCGCAGCTGCAATGAGGCGACGGCCAGCACGCCACCCAGGACGGCGCCGGCCAATATTTGCGCGGCCGCGCGTCCCGCAATGGAACCGATGATGCGCTGTGTGGACGCGCCCAGCGCCATCCGAATGCCGATCTCGCGAGTGCGCCGCGACACCAGCAGCGCCATCATCGAATACACGCCGACGAGCGCGAGCCCGAGCGTGACGACACCCATCACAAGCAGCGCCTGACTGAATCCAGCGAAAAAGGCCACGTCCTCGGATGCCACATCAGCCAGCCGCTGAAACGTAAACGGCGTCACGAGTGGATCACGCGCACGCAAGGCGTCGCGGATTGGGCCGGCGAACGGCAGCGGGGGACCCGTCACACGTGCGGCGATGTAGAACTGGTTCTCATCTGGACTGATCGGCGTGTAATACCCGGCGGCAAAATCCGGGTTGCCGACCGAGAGCCCCAGGTCCGGCACGACCCCAATGATCGTGATCCACGGACCGGGATTGTCCTCGCGGACTTCTCTGAATCGCATGCCGACCGGTGTGCGTCCGACCAGCCGCTCCACGAACGGTTCATTGACGATGGCGACCGGAAGAGCACCGGGACGGACATCCCCGCGCGTGAAAAGGCGGCCCGCAGAGGCCTCGGCGCCGAGCGCCGCGAAGTAGCCCTCAGAGACACCGGCCGACGGCGTGCTGGCAAACGAAGGGCCGGCTGGGCCGTCAATCTCGATGCGGCGCGCAGCGGGACTGTGCCGTGGAAGCGCGGTGGTGACTCCCGACGCCATCACGCCGGGAACGGCAGCGACGGCCTCGGCCACCGACTCGGCTGTCAGCGGTGTGGCGCGCGATCCATCAGGAGCCGTGCGAACCGCGTTGACGTTGAGGCCGGTCGTCAACACGTTGTCCGGCAACGGCAGATCCACCTGCGTGTACGAGCGGAACGCCTGGGCCACCACCAGCGCCCCGTGCAGCATCATCACCGACACGGCGATCTGCGCGATGACCATGCCGCCGGCCATGCGTCCAAATCGCACGTCACCGCCGCGCGCGTTGCCACTCTGCAGGCCGGGCAGCAGGTCGCGTCGCGTCGCTCGCAGGGCCGGCCACGCGCCGGTGACCAGAGTCGCCAGCAGCGTCGCCACTGCCACCAGGCCCGCTGTGACGGGGCCGCCGGTAAAGTCCACCCAGAAGGGCAGTTCCTCCATTGCATTGAGTTGCCGGAGGATGGCGCCGGCCACGAGCACCCCGAGGCCGGCCGCAATCACCCCGACACACAGCACTTCAAGCGCCACCTGCATCACGAGTCGTCGTCGTGATGCGCCCAGCGCAGCCCGCAATGCGAATTCATGGTTGCGCGCAAACGATCGCGCGAGCACGAGGTTGCCGACGTTGGCCGCGATCACCAGCAACACGGCAATCACCGCGATCACGATGGCGGTCGACAACTCCGCACCCATGCGACCGACATCGGTGTAGGCCGTGACGTCCACACGCGCCGGTGACCGATCTCTGCCGCCGGCCAACGCGCCGTCCATGGCCGCCACACGCGCGCCGATGTCGGCCAGGGTCACACCCGGAGCCAGCACCGCAAACAACCGCGCGTCACCGTCAAGGGCTCTGGCGCCCGAGCGGAAGCCCTCGTCGATCGGAATCCAGACATCGGGTGTGATGGGAAACTTCACGTCATCGGGCAGGACGCCAATCACCAGATGCGGCGTGCCGGCGAGCGTGATCGTGCTGTTGATGTCGCCGTACCCGACGCCAGTCCGGCGCAGCAGCCGCTCGCTGAGCATGACCACCGGCGGCGCGCCCGGCGACGCATCGTCGGTCACCAGGGTGCGGCCGCGTTGCGGCATCACGGGGAGCAGGGCCAGCGATGACGGCGTGATGCCCGCCACCACCACTTCGTCGGTTCGGCCATCCTGCCAGGCGAGGGTGGCACGTGTGCTTGATGCGGCGCCGACATGGATGAGTCCGTCCAGCTGCGTGAGTCTGGCCAGATCCCCAGGGACCAGGGTTGTTGGCTCGCCCGACGGATGACTGACGGCCTGCAACTTGATCCAGCGCCCGTCCGCGTCCCAGGGCAGACGACTGAACAACATCGCCTCCATGGTCGCGAAGCCGACCGTGGCGATGGCGATGCCCAGCGTGAGCGCGATGATCGCCGTGAGGGACGTGAGAGGCTGCCGGATTAGCAGGCGCGCGGCGTGCCGGAGATCGGTGAGCGTCATGAAGGAACCTCGTGAACTGGCGGCGGTGAGCCGGTGGCGGGCAAAGGCGGCGGCAATCCGCGCGGCGTCCCACGTCGAACGGAGACGGCCGCGATGTGATTCCTCCAGGTCTCCGAGTGCTTCGTCGCGGCGATCGGCCGGGACGGTCAGCCGCAGGAGCAGGCGAGCAAGGCGAGGCGCGCGCATCAGTCCGATAACCGGCGGGTGAGTCCGCCCCACATGCGCTGAAAGGCCTCGCGCGCGTCCCGCACGGCAGCCCGTCCCGCCGGCGTCACGTCGACCAGCCTGCGCGCCTTGCCGCCACGCTCGGGCAGCGGAGCGCCCAGTTGCGACCGGATGAGGCCCTTGTCTTCAAGGCGCTGCAGGGTGACGTAGACCGCCGCGCGATGAATCTCGCGACCGGTGCGCTCGCGGATGTCGTCGACGATGGAGACCGCGTACGCCTCGGCCGGGCCGATCCGCACCGCCGCCAGGAGTACCAGGAGTTCAAATTCGCCGAGTCCGTCTTTGCCCATAAGGTGACATTGTCAACTTAATACGGGCGAGGTCGGCCGAGGTTCACGTCCGTCAGAAAAAAGATCAGCGTCCCTTCAGGAACACCAGGCCACCCGACACCGTGCCGGCCACCAGGTCGGGGCGACCGTCGCCGTCGAGATCGGCCACGGCGGGCGTGCCCATGTGGGGCAGTTCGAGCGGCAGGCCCGTGTATGGGGCAAATGCCGGGTCTTTGGCTGTGCCCGTGTTTCGATACACGAGCACCTCGGAGGCTTCCTGGCCGAGCAGCAGGTCGAGCCGGCCGTCACCGTCGACGTCCAGAAATGCCGGGGCGCCGCGGCGTCCGGCCTTCACGTTCTCGAGGCGGTCGGTGACCAGCGTGAACGTCGGCGCGGCGGGTGTGCCGGTGTTGCGATAAAAGCCCACGACGCCATTGGCGCTGCCGATGAACAGGTCGAGGTCCTTGTCGCCGTCGATGTCCACCAGTGTGGGAATGATGTTGCTGGCGCGCTCGGGGACGATCTCCGCCTCGGGGACATGCACCCATCGCGGCGCCGTGGACGTGCCGTCATTCCGGTAGTACTGGACGTTGGTGTTCCAGGTGCCGACCAGCATGTCGAGATCACCGTCCGCGTCCAGATCGCCCAGCGCCGGTGCGATGTGGTACGCCTCACCAAGCGGGATGGAGTT
>CBINOO010000016.1:0-48042 GCA_966252305.1 uncultured Acidimicrobiia bacterium | reverse complement strand
GCATCGTCGTGCCGGAACCCACGAAGGCCTGGGCCCGCATCGCCCTTGATAGAATGTTGACTACCATCTGACAGACGTTTTCACGAAGGAGTTATCGACATGGCACATGAACTGCCCGCGCTTCCGTACGCCCCTGACGCCCTCGAGCCGCATATCGATGCGCAGACCATGCAGATTCACCATGGGAAACATCACGCCGCGTACGTGAACAACCTGAATGCCGCGCTCGAGAAGTTCCCGGAGTTGCAGGGCAAGAGCGCCGAAGACCTGATCAAGGATCTGTCGGCCGTGCCCGAGGCGATTCGCACCGCGGTGCGCAACAACGGTGGCGGTCACGTCAACCACACGATGTTCTGGCAGATCATGGGCCCCGGTGGCGGCGGCACGCCCACGGGCAAGGTGGCCGATGCCATCAACGCCGCGTTCGGGAGCTTCGACACGTTCAAGGACCAGATGAACAAGGGCGGCGCGGGCCGTTTCGGCAGCGGCTGGGTGTGGCTGGTCGACAACGGCGGCAAGCTGGCCGTCGAGAGCACCGCGAACCAGGACAGTCCGCTGATGGAAGGCAAGCGCCCGATCTTCGGCATCGACGTGTGGGAGCACGCGTACTACCTGAAGTACCAGAACCGCCGGCCCGACTATCTGTCGGCCTGGTGGAACGTCATCAACTGGAACGAAGTCGCCAAGCGGCTCGGCTAGTCGTACATCGTCATCTCCATCACCGTTCCCGCGTCGACCACCTCGTCGTCGACGGGAACGGTGACGTATCCATCCGCGTGCGCCATTGACGTGATGTCACCGGACGCCTTGAACGCCGGAACGATCCGGCCCCCTTCCACGCGCACCTGATAAAACTGCACGCGCCCACGTGGGGACGTGATGCGGCGCGCCAGCGGCAAGGCGAGCCGTCGCGGCTGCCACTCGGGCAATCCGGCGATCTGTCTCAGCAGCGGCACGAGAAAGATGTACGCGTTTGACAGGCACGACGCCGGATAGCCGGAGAGTCCCAGCCAGAACGCGTGGTACAACCGCCCGAAGACAGTCGGTTTGCCCGGCTTGATCGCCACGCCGTGGAACAACACGTCGCCGTGCTGGCGCAGCGCATCGATCACGAGATCGTGTTCACCAACCGAACTGCCGCCCGATGAGACGATCAGGTCACATTCGCGGGCGACCTCAAGAGAGGCGTTGAGCGCCGAGAGTGAATCGCCTGTGGTCGGCACGATGACTGGCTGCCCGCCGTGCCGGGTCACCAGGGCCTCGAGCGTGTAGCGATTCACGTTGTACACCTGCCCGCCCTGCAGAGGCACGCCGGGGCTGACGACTTCGTCGCCGGTACACATGATGGCCACGCGAGGCTTGTTCAGCACCGTTGCCTGCGCGCGCCCAATCGCCGCGATGGCGCCGACGCGCGCGGGCGTGAGCAGTGTGCCGGCGGTGATCACGGTTTCGCCGCGGCGAATGTCCGCGCCGCGGGCGCCGACGTGCTGGCGTGGTGTCGCGGGCTTCTCCACATGAATGAGATCGCCGTCGCGTCGAGTGTGCTCCACCATCACGACGGCGTCAGCGCCGGGGGGAAGCGGCGCGCCGGTGGCGACCTGCACGCAGGTGCCGGCGCCGACCTCGACCACGCGCGGGTGCCCGGCGTCAACGCGGCCCGCCAGTTGCAGGGACACGGGGGCGGAGGCGGTGGCCCCTGTGGTATCGGCGGCAACCACGGCATAGCCATCCATGGCCGCGCGATCGAAGGCCGGCACGTCCTGATCGGCCACGATCGTCTCGGCCAGGACACGGCCGTCAAGGGCGGACAGACCCAGGGTCTCCGTGCGCGCGAGTGGACGCGCGGCTCCCTTCACGATCCCGAGGGCATCGTCGAAGGAGAGGGTGCCGGTAAAGGGCCGCATGCTCACAGATCAGTCCTTTGTGAAATTCCAGAGGTAGGAGATGGGCAGGGCGAAGAGCCCGTTGCCGAACGGGACGGCCGCCTCGCCATCGTAGAACACCACGCCGCTGACCATGCGGCCGCCTGATGCGTCGCGCAGGCGCCGCAACCCGCGGAAGTCGTTGGCCGTGACCGTGCTCGAGGCCTTTACCTCCACGCCGGCGACGGCGCCGTTCCCACGTTCGATCACGATGTCGACTTCGTAGCCGTCACGATCCCGATAGTGATGAAAACGCAGGTCGTCATCGATGGCTCCGGCCAGGCGTCGCAGTTCCTGGAGCACGAACGTCTCGAGCATCGGGCCGAGCCTGGTGCGATCACGCCACAACGCGTCTGCGTCAAGGTTGAGCAGCGCGCATGCGAGGCCGGTGTCGGCAATGTGCATCTTCGGCGTCTTGACCAGCCGATTGAGCCGGTTCTGATGCCATGGCGGAAGCATGTCGACGAGAAACACCCGCTGGAGCAGCGTCATGTAGTCGGCGATTGTCGGCCGGCTCACCTGGAACGGGCCGGCCAGCTCCGCGACGTTGAGCAGCTGCGCCGTCTGTGTGGCCGCGACTGACAGCAGCCGAGGCACGGTCTGCAGCGACGCAATCTTCGCGAGGTCGCGAACGTCCCGCTGGACGATCGTATCGACATAGTCGCGATACCAGGCACGGCGCCGGGCTTGTCCGCGACGTGCGAGCGCCGACGGGAACCCTCCAGCGACGACGCGTGTCGCCAGCGCCCGGCCCAGTCGTTCGGCCGGTTTCACGCGGAACCGCCCGCGAAACAACCGATCGATGAGTGGGGGATGCTGCTGTTGCAGTTCGGCCTGGGTCAGCGGATGCAACCGCACGAAGCCAAGGCGGCCCGCCAGTGAATCCGCCAGTTTCGGCAGCAGCATCACGTTGGTTGAACCGGTCAGCAGGAAGTGGCCGGGAATGCGTCGGCGATCAACGGTGGCCTTGATCGCGGTGAAGATCTCCGGCGCGCGCTGCACTTCGTCGAGCACGACGCGTGGCGGCAAGTCGGCCACAAATCCCGACGGGTCGGCGATGGCGGCCTCGCGCACCGCCGGGTCATCCAATGACAGATAGCCATAACGCCGATCGGATCCGACGGCCTGCGCGAGCGTCGTCTTCCCGCACTGCCGAGGCCCCTGGATGAGTACCACCGGCGTGTCGGCGAGTGTGCGCCGCAGCAACGGCTCGACCAGGCGAGGCAGGAGGTGTCGAGGCATGGCCCGGCTGATCGTAAGCGGACCCGTCGGCTGATTGCAAGGTTGGATGTCGGCTGATTGAAAGGTTGACCGTCGGCTGATTGAAAGGTTGTATCATGCGTCCCATGTCGGTTGCCCAGCATCGAGCCGCGCGCGTGTCCGTGACCTGTGTGGTGATCACGGTCAGTGACACGCGCACGCCTGACACCGATACCGGTGGGCGCGCGATTGCCGAGCGCCTGGCGGCCGAGGGACATCAGGTGATCGCCCGCGAACTGGTGCCCGATGAGCCGGCCCGGATCGCCGCCGTGCTCAGCCAGCACCTCCATGGGTCGGCGCAGGCGGTGATTCTGACGGGAGGCACGGGCCTCGCGCCGCGCGACACCACCGTGGATACGGTGGCGCCGATGTTTGTGCGTCGGCTCGATGGCTTCGGCGAACTGTTCCGGATGCTGAGCTACGATCAGGTGGGCGCCGCCGCGATGCTCAGTCGCGCGTGTGCCGGCGTCATCGCCGGCCGCATCGTGTTCGTGCTCCCCGGGTCGGAAGCCGCCGTGCGCCTCGCGATGGATCGGCTGATTCTTCCCGAACTGTCACATATCGTCTGGGAACTGTCCCGATGACACATCTTCTGCGTGTGGCGGCCGTGGTCGCCGCCTGTGCCGCCTCCACTGTGGTAATCGCCCAGCGTCCCTTTCCCACTGCCGCCGGCCAGGCCGGTGCGCCAGGCCAGGGGCCCGTCCTGACCGATACGCTGGATCGTCAGGCCGAGCGGTGGGTGGAGGAGACGTTCAAGCGTTTCACGCTCGACGACAAGATCGGCCAGCTGTTCATGACATCGATCGACTCGATGTACCTCGCGTCCGATACGGATCGCTTCGAGGCCCTTGTCGACACGGTCGCCACACTCAAGGTTGGGGGCATCATCGTGTTCGGCGGCAGCGAACGCGCGCCCGGGGTGTTGCTCAACAACGCGTACGGCACGGTCACCCTCGGCCATCCGCTTGCGGCGGCGTCGACCCTGAATCGCCTGCAGCAGGCGGCCGCGGTGCCGCTGCTCACGGCCGCCGACTTCGAAACCGGGGTGGCGTTTCGCATCGCCGGAGCCACGGCGTTTCCGCGCGCGATGGCGTTTGGCGCGACGGGTGATGAACAACTGGTCTTTGATGCCGCGCGCATCACCGCGCTCGAAGGGCGGGCCCTCGGCGTACACATGAACTTTGCGCCCGTCGCCGACGTGAACAACAACGCGCGCAATCCGGTCATCAACACGCGCGCCTTCGGCGAGGTGCCTGCCGACGTGGGACGGCTCAACAGCGCGTACATCCGGGGCCTGAAAGCCGGCGGCATGTTGTCGACGCTGAAGCACTTTCCCGGTCACGGCGATACAGACGTCGACTCGCACATCGGACTGCCGATCATTGCGCATCCGCGTGAGCGTCTCGAGGCCGTGGAGTTGCCGTCGTTCAAGGCCGGCATCGAGGCAGGGGCCGACGCCGTGATGACCGCGCACATCCAGCTCCCCGCGTATGACAGCGGAGAGTTCAGCCCGAGCACGCTCAGCCGGCCGATTGTCACAGGACTGCTGCGCGACACCCTCCAGTTCAACGGCCTGGTGGTGACCGACGCCATGACCATGGACGCCGTCTCGCGGCGCCTGTCTCCGGGCGAGGCCGCCGTTCGCGCCGTCGCCGCCGGCAACGACCTCATCCTGCAGTCGCCAGACGACGCGGCCGCGATTGCGGGAGTGAAGGACGCCGTCACCAACGGGACGATTCCCATGGCCCAGATTGACGCGTCGGTCCGGCGCATCCTGCGCGCCAAGGCACGCCTCGGTCTCCATCGACAGCGCACGGTCTCCCTTGAGGCGGTGCCGACCGTGGTCGGGGGACGCGCACACGCGGACGCCGCGCGCGTCGTCAGCCAGCGTTCGATCACGCTGCTCAAGGACGAACGCAATCAGGTGCCGCTTCGTGTGCCCCGGGAGTCGTCGGTGTTGTACCTGTCGGTGCTCGACTACCCGGGCAACTGGCGCATCGCCGCGCCGAGCCGGACGATGATCCCCGAGTTGCGGCGTCGTTGGCCAAACGTGACGGCCATCGAACTGTCGGATCGATCGACGCCGTCAGAAATTGACCTGGTGCGCGCCACCGCCTCCCGCTACGACGCGATCGTCATCTCCGTGTTCGTGCGCGCCTCATCGGGCAGCGGCCGCATGGATCTGGCTCCAGCGCTGACGCGACTGTTGCAGGACCTCGCGCGACAGACGGCCAATACGCCGCGCCCGCTGGTGACGACGTTTTTCGGCAACCCGTACGTGCCGATGTTCCTGCCGGAACTGCCGGCCGTGTTGCTGACCTACGACTTCTACGACAACGCCGAGTTGTCCGCCGTACGCGCGCTGGCCGGGGAAGCCCCGATTGCCGGACGACTGCCCGTCACGTTGCCCGGATTGTTCGAAGTTGGCTTCGGCCTGCTGCGTACGCTGCCCGGGACCTGATATACTCGTCGGGTTCTCTTGGGCGCCCTTAGCTCAGCTGGATAGAGCGTCTGGCTACGAACCAGGAGGTCGCACGTTCGAATCGTGCAGGGCGCACCACCTCTTCCAGAGAACGTCTACCGACCCACGTCACACTTGCAGGCGATCGGCGGGGCCAGCACCGGCGGCCGCCGATGACCCGTCGCCTGTTCGTAGGCGTGAGCCACGCGGATCAGCGTCTGTTCCGACCAGCCGCGTCCGAGGATCGACAAGCCGACCGGCAAGACCTCCTCGGCAAAGCCCATCGGCACGGTGATCGCGGGGAATCCGGCGGCCGTCGCAAATCGCAGCGTCTGGCCGGCGCGCGCCATGTCGATCTGATCGGTCGGCTGGGGCAGCTGGCTCCAGGTGGGATACACCAGCGCGTCGAGCTGCTGCCGGTCCATGGCCGCGCCCAGCGACGCCGCGATCGCGGCGCGGTACGCGGCATTGGCCGCGCACGCCGGGCTGCCCGGGCCTTCCTGCGGACTCGCTTCCATCGCGCGCAGGTCCTCGGTGATCGACGGATCGAATCGGCCACTGTGCAGGATTTCGGTGAGGCTGTGCACCGGCACGCGATCGCCGCGGCTGGCGAGGTAGGCGTTGAGGTCGAATTTCAGGCCCTGGCACAGCTCGGCTTCGGGACGCGACGGCACCTGGCTGAGCGTGACGTCGGTGACGATCTCGGCGCCGAGTGTCGTGAGGTCGTTGAGCGCCCGCGCGAAGAGCCGTGTGACGCGCTCGTCGATCTTCAGCGGGCCGCCCTGATAGGCCTGCGAGAGAATGCCGATCCGCAGCCCAGAGAGGTTGGGGCCCGTCATTGATGAAAACGAGGACAACGTGCCGAGCCGCCGTACGGCCTCGGTGGAGGGGTCTTCCGGGTCGTACCCGCTCAGCACGTCGAGCAGCAGGCTGGCGTCCTCGACCGTGCGCGCGATCGGTCCCACGGTGTCCGACAGCCGGTCCAGGGGGATCAGCCCGGCCCGGCTGATGAGTCCCATCGTTGGCCGCACGCCGACCAGCGACGTGTGCGCTGCGGGACCTCGCACCGAACTGCCGGTGTCAGTGCCGAGCCCCACCAGTGCGAAATTGGCGGCGATGGCAACTGCCGTGCCGCCGCTCGAACCCGCGGGCACGCGATCGAGGTCATAGGGATTCCGTGTCGGGCCGTAGACCCGGTTCACGGTCGTGAGCGCGTTGAGCGCCAGGTCCGACATGTTGCCCTTGGCCAGCATCAAGGCGCCCGCCGCCTTGAGGCGTGCGACCGCCGTGGCATCGTGCTCGGGAACGAAGCCTCTCAGCGCAAGGGATCCGGCGGTGGTTTCCCAGCCCGCGGTTTCAATGTTGTCCTTGAGGATGACCGGCACACAGTGCAGCGGACCGGTCAGGCCGTTGGCCTTGAATGCGGCGTCGAGCCGATCGGCCTCGACAAGCACCTGCGGATTGATGCTCGTGACGGCATTCAGTGTCGGCCCCTGACGGTTGTACCGCTCAATGCGTTCGAGGTAGGTCTCCACCAGCGTGCGGCACGTCAGCGTTCCAGCGCGCATCGCGTCATGCACCTGCGCGATGGTGGTTTCTTCGACCACAAACGGCCGGGGGGCGGTGTTGTCAGTGGCAGGGCTGGCGGCCAGTCCGGCAGACAGGGCGACAAGGCTGATGGCGAGGCTTCGTGCAAACACTCGGGAGCTGCTTTCTTCTCGGCTTACGCCGTACAGCAGGTGCCCGTTTCCCGACGGCCTCCGGGTAGGCTGGAAGAGTGACTCAGCCGCCAATCAAGGGGCGCGGCGCCCCTGCCAATCCGGCCGGACGATTCGAGCGCCTCGCGCTTGACCTGGAACCGGAAGAATGGCCGGATCCGGACGAACAGAACCGTGCAGGCAGGACGGAGTGTTACCGCGACACATCCAGGTCCATCCTGACCCGCAACGACAGCCCCGACGTGCCGATGGAGGTCACGGTCAACCCCTATCGAGGCTGCGAACACGGCTGCATCTACTGCTACGCGAGGCCCTACCACGAGTACCTCGGGCTGTCGGCCGGACTGGATTTCGAGCGCAAGATCTTCGTCAAGACCGACGCGGCGGCCTTGCTGCGTGCCGAACTCGCCTCTCCGAAGTGGGTGCCGACCCACATCGGTCTTTCAGGCGTCACGGACCCCTACCAGCCCGTGGAACGTTCGTTCCGGCTCTCGCGGGCCTGTCTCGAAGTGCTGGCTGAATTTCGCAATCCTGTGGCGGTCATCACGAAGAACCACCTCGTTACCCGCGACATCGACGTCCTGCGAGAGTTGGCCGAGGTGGACGCCGCCCAGGTCTTCCTCTCGATCACCACGCTTGATGAAGGCCTCGCCAATGTGATGGAGCCTCGTGCGTCGACGCCGCAGCGGCGCCTTGACGCCGTGCGGACCCTCGCCCAGGCCGGGATCCCCGTGGGCGTCATGGTGGCCCCCATCATTCCCGGGCTGACCGATCACGAAGTGCCCGCCATCCTCGCAGCGGCGGCACAGGCCGGCGCATTCACGGCAGGGCACAACGTGGTGCGGCTGCCTCACGGCGTCAAAGGCCTGTTTGCCGAGTGGCTGTCGGTACACGCGCCCGACCGCCGCGACAAGGTGCTTAACCGCCTGCGCAGCATGCGCGACGGCGCGCTCAACGACAGCGCGTTCGGGAGCCGCATGGTCGGCAGCGGCCCGTTCGCCGACGCGATTCATCACATGTTCGATCTGCATCGCCGCAAGAACGGACTCACTGCGAAGCGTCGACTCTCCTCTGCCGCCTTCCGTCGCCCCGGCGGGACTCAGGCATCGCTGTTCTGACGGCTACGTCCAGATCACCGGCGTCCCGTAGCCTTCGAACGCGCGATCGTGGGTGACGATCGTCGCGCGTTCTGCCATCGCCTGCGCAACCAGCAGCCGGTCGAAAGGATCTGTGTGGCGTGGAGGCAAATGATCAAGCGCCGAAGTGTGCGTCAGCCTCACCGGCAACTCCGTGAAGTCGTCGGCGGCCAGCAGCGCGGCAAACGGCTCATCGAGGCGCAGCCGGCCCAGGGCACACTTGATGGAGACCTCCCAGGCGGATGCCGTGCTGACCCACACGATGTCGGCCGTGGCGATGGCCTCGCGGGCGGCGCGGCCGAGCCTGCGGTCGTCGCGCTGCCACCAGAGGATCACATGGGTGTCGAGCAGCAGCTTCACTCGTTGTGGCCACCAAAAGCGCGGGCCAAATCCTCAGGCAGCGGCGCGTCGAAATCCTGGGCGATCCAGATCTTGCCTTTGGCTCCGCCGGGTTCCCGCCGCGTCTGCTGCCGGATCGGCACCAGGCGCGCGCGGGGTTTACCGTTTTTGGCGATGATGATTTCTGCGCCTGCGGCGGCCTCCTCGACCAGCGCCGAGAGCCGGGCTTTGGCGTCGTAGAGATTGAGGAGCTGGTGCATGACGACGACGCTACCGCAGGACGACGTGTTGGTCAAGTTGGTCAAGTCGCCTGGGTCCCACTCTCGATACGGGGCAATCCCAGTCATGGTTGTCGCATGTTCGAAGATGGCCGTACCAGCCAGGATTTGACTGCTTTTCGAGGCGCGACCGTCGGCATGAGTCCTGCGTAGCCACTCGACTATGACCTGGCTTCGAGACGTGTCACAGGCGGTACGCAGTCTGTTCAAACACCCCGGATTTGCCGCGACTGCCATCGGGACCCTGGCCCTGGGCATCGGCGCCACGGCGGCGATTTTCAGCGTGGTGCAGGCCGTGCTGCTGCAGCCGCTGCCGTATCCCAACGCCGACCGGCTCATGCACATCGCGCAAGACATGCGTGCGCGCGACGTCGTCGACTTTCCGATTGCGCCTGGTGACTTTCACGACTTTCGCCAGATGACCGACACGTTCGAGAGTGTCGGGTCGGTATTCACGTTCCGCCAGACGTTCATCGGTGACGGAGCAGGCCTGCAGACCGAGCAGGCGCCGGTCGCCATCGTGTCCACAAGTCTGCCGGAGGTACTTGGATTCCGCGTATCGCGCGGCCGCGCGTTTGTCGCCGAAGACGGCGCCCCGCTTCCGCCGCAGCCCATCGATCCGGTCACCGGCCAGACCTTGCCCCCGCAGACGCCGCCCCCGCCGCAGGCGGTCATGCTCAGCGAGTCGTTTTTCGCGCGGCGTTTCGGCAGTGACCCGTCGGTGGTTGGCACGGTTCGGCAACTCGGCGGTCAACCAGTGCTCATCGTCGGGGTGCTCGAGGAGGGCAGTGAGTTGTTGTTTCCTCCAGCGCTTGGTGTGGACCGCACCCCCGATGTCTGGATTGCCGATCGGACGGACTTTGCCAACGGTTCGCGCATCAATGTCGCCTTGCGCGTGGTGGCGCGCCTCAAGGCCGGGGTGACGCGCACCGATGCGCAAGCGGCCATCGATCGGATTGGCGCCGACCTGCGGGAGCGTTTCCCGATCAAGCAGACGGCCGGCGTGTTCTTCCGCGTGGAGCCCCTGCATGAGGACCTGGTCGCGGATGTCCGCACGGTGGTGTGGGCGCTGATGGGCGCCGTGGCCTTTGTGCTCCTGATCGCGTGCGCCAATGTGGCGAACCTGATGCTTGTACGCACGGCTGCGCGCGAACGCGACCTTGCGATTCGCACCGCGCTGGGCGGCGCGCGCTGGCGTCTGATGCGTGAGTTGTTGCTCGAAGGCCTGGTCATGAGTCTGGTCGCCTCCGCAGTGGGACTGCTGCTGGCGCAGGCGCTTGTGCGCGGGTTGCGGGCGCTTGGTCCCGAAAACCTCCCGCGTCTCGATCAGGTCACGGTAGACCCGGTTGTTGTGGCGTTCGGTGTCGCACTTGCCGTGGCGTCGACGATGGTGTTCGCCACGTTGCCGGCTATTCGTGGCTCACGACCCGATGTCATCGACATTCTTCGACGGTCGGGTCGCAGCGATGGACTCGGCCAGGGGCGATGGCTGCGTGATGCGGTGGCGGTGGCCGAAGTGGCGCTCTGTTTTGTATTGCTCGTGGGGTCCGGCCTGATGGTGCGCAGCTTTGTGGCCATCATGAACGCCAATCCGGGCTTCGACGCGAAGCAACTCTTCACCTTTCAACTCACCGGGCAGGGACAGGCGGCCCAGGGGCCGGCCGGAGTGCGCGCGTTGCAGAACGACATTCGCACACGCCTTGAAGCGCTGCCGGGCGTGTCGGGTGTGGCGCTGTCGACCTACCTGCCGTTGACCGGCGCGCCACAACCGCTCACGCGATACGGGCGCGAGGATGCGCTGAGCGATCCCGCCAGGTTCCAGCAGGGCAACAACGTGCTGGTCAGCCCCAACTACTTCGAGGTGATGGGAGCGCGTGTGATCGACGGTCGCGCTTTCACCGAGGCGGACAATGTCCCACAGCCGCAATCGGTGCTCATCGATTCGCTGCTGGCCGACAAGATGTTTCCTGGTGAACGCGCCGTCGGGCAGCGTCTCTACGTGCGCACCCAACGGAATGAGCCCGATCCGTTCACGATCATCGGGGTTGTCTCGCACCTGCGCGATGTTTCGCCGGCTGCCAATGGTCGCGAAGCCATCTACTTTCCCGAGGCGGTTGTTGGCGCGCCGGGTCGCTGGGCCCTCCGTGTGACGGGTGAACCTGCCGCGATCGAGGCGGCTGTCCGCAGGGAAATCGCGGCGGTGAGTCCGGCCCTCGGCGTCTTCGAGGCGAGGACGATGGAGCAGTGGATTGGGGAGTCGGCCGCAGGCACCCGTTTTGTGTTGTGGCTGCTGTCGGTCTTTGCCGGCGTGGCCATGGTGCTCGCGGCGGTGGGGCTCTACAGCGTGCTCTCGACATCCGTGCGTCAGCGCACGGCGGAAATCGGCGTGCGCATGGCCTTTGGCGCGCAGGCGCGCAGCATCTTCAGTCTGGTCGTTGGCCACGGACTGATCCTCAGTGGTATCGGCGTCCTCATTGGTGTGCCTGCCGCCGTCTTGTTGTCGCAGGCTATCGGCGCCTCGCTGGTGGATGTCAGTCCGACTGATCCGCTGACCTACGCCGCGCTTGCGGCAGCCTTCCTCGTCGTGGCGGCAGTGGCCTGTGCAGTGCCGGCCCTGCGTGCCGCGCGGCTCGACCCGCTGAAAGCGCTCAGACAGGAGTAGGTGCGCCTCATCGAATCGGCTAAGCTGGAGCGGGTTTCCCGGTGCCAGCCGAGGGGAGTGAGGTGGCGGATGTCACGTGTGAAGGTGGTGTTGTGTGTGGGACTGGCCCTGGGGGCCGGGCTGGCGTTGCGTCCGCTCGAGGCGCAGCAACAGACGCCGACGTATCAGTTTCTGATGTCCCGCGAGGAAGTCCGGGCGCATGCGGCGGCGGCGCGACGGGGGCTGAACTACGTGCCCGGCGAAGTCATCATCAAGTTCCGTGAGGGCACCACCACGACGGGCCAGATGCGCGCGATGGATTCGCTGCGGTCGCGTCCCCTGCCGCAGGAATTGCAGTGGATTGCTGACCGCACCGCGCGCCTGCGCGTGGCCACCGATCCCGACAGCATCGGGATCGCGGCCAATCTCTCCCGTCAGCCCGAAGTCGAGTACGCGCATCCCAACTGGCTGCTCAAGACACACTCCGTGCCCAACGACACGTCGTATGCGGCCCGGCAGTGGAACATGTCGGCGCTCAGCATGCCGTCGGTCTGGGACATCAACACCGGGAACGGCATC
Organism: uncultured Acidimicrobiia bacterium; assembly: GCA_966252305.1. Classification (GTDB taxonomy): domain Bacteria; phylum Acidobacteriota; class Vicinamibacteria; order Vicinamibacterales; family SCN-69-37; genus SYFT01. The sequence goes on along the minus strand of CBINOO010000016.1, from coordinate 35,708 downwards.
ATCGTGGCCGTTATTGACACCGGGGTGACGTCGGTCAATGCGACGTACTCGTTCCCGACCTGGGACGGCGCGGCCATTGTGCAGGACACGATGGAGTACGCCATCAACCCCGATCTCGACATCAATCGTTTCACCGGTGGACGCGACTTCATCTTCTGGAACGGACCGGTGCTCGACATGGACGGGCACGGCACCCACGTGGCCGGCACTGTCGCGCAGTCGACCAACAACAGTCTTGGCTTTGCCGGCATGGCGTACAACGCGCGCATCATGCCCCTCAAGGTCTGTTACAGCTACTGGGATTTGCAGATCCTCGCCAGTGATGCCGGAGAAGAAGGCTTCTTTCCCCCTGGATCGGGCGGTTGCTCCAACTCGGCGATCAATCAGGCCATCCGGTACGCCGCCGACAACGGCGCCAAGGTCATCAACATGAGTCTTGGCGGCACCAATCCGTCGCAGTCGACGCGTGACTCCCTGGAATACGCCGTGTCGCGTGGGGTGTTCATCGCACTCTCAGCGGGCAACGAGTTTAATGACGGCAATCCCACGACGTATCCCGCCTCTTACGCCCCGGCGATTGCGGGCGTCATGTCGGTCGGCGCGGTGGGGCGATCGCTGACCCGTGCCGGTTATTCGACGACGGGAGAATTCGTCGAGATTGCGGCGCCTGGCGGCAATTTCAGCGACGGCGGGTCCGCAGGAGCGATCTGGCAGGCGGGCCTCCTGGGTTCGGACTTCAACGAGTTCACGGTCATCTTCCCGCGTTTTGATCGCTACACGGATGTGCCGCTGCAGGGCACGTCGATGGCATCCCCTCACGTGGCCGGCCTGGCCGCGCTCCTCATGAGCCAGGGCGTCACGTCGCCCGCGGCTGTTGAGGCTCTCATCACCCGCACTGCCCAGGACCTGGGCACCAAGGGCAAAGACAACGACTTCGGACACGGATTCATTCAGCCCAGGGCCGCGCTTCGCGGGTTCGGGCTGATTCGCTGAGCAAAGGTACTTCGATGACAGTACGAACAATTCTCGGGGCGGCGCTCGTGGTGTGCGCTGCGGCGGCGCCGGCGGCGGCACAGACGACGGGGGCGCGTGTCGGCGGACGCGCGTTCGTCATGGGCGACTGGCAGCAGATGACCGCGAAGGACTCCTTCGAGGCCATCGCCGACTCGTCAACGGTTGACGGGATTGGTGGCGGGCTCGAGTTGCACCGCGTGTGGAAGCGCGTGTTTCTGCGTGCCTCTGTGTCGAAGATGGAAGCCGTGGGTGAGCGCATCTTCGTGTTCAACGGCACGGTGTTTCCGCTTGGTCAGGCGCTGACGCTGACGTTGACGCCGATCGAGCTGGGCGCCGGCTGGCGGTTCAAGCCGGTCGGTCAGCGCGTGACGCCGTATGTGGGCGCCGGCGCGTTGTGGATGAAGTTCAAGGAGGAGTCTGGCGGCACGTCTGCCGATGACGTCAACGAGACGTACAGCGGCGCCGTGCTGTTTGGCGGACTCGACGTTTCGGTGTGGCGCGCGGTATCGGCGGGTGCCGAGGTCGCGTGGCGCACGGCGAAGGTCAAGGACCCCGGCGGGGCGTTGGAAGCCTTTGGCGAAGACAACCTCGGCGGGATGTCCTTCCGCGTGATGGTGTCGATCGGGCGCTGAGCGTGCATGACGCCTTCATGCGCGAGGCGCTCGCGCTGGCGCGCGAGTCGGCTGAGGAAGGCGAAGTCCCTGTCGGCGCGGTCATCGTTCTTGGTGATGCGGTTGTGGGGCGGGGACGCAATCGACCCATTGCCGCGCATGACCCGACGGCCCATGCGGAGATTGCGGCGTTGCGGGATGCCGCCGCGCGCGTGGGCAACTACCGGCTGCCTGGCGCGGTGTTATACGTGACGCTTGAGCCGTGTGTGATGTGTGTGGGCGCCATGGTGCACGCGCGGATCGGCACGGTCGTGTATGGCGCGACGGAGCCGAAGGCGGGGGCGATGGAGTCGACCCAGCAGGCGCACGAACACCCCGCACTTAATCACCGGCTGGCGACTGTCTCGGGTGTGCTGGCTGCCGAAAGCCGCGCGCTGCTCCAGGCGTTTTTTCGTGAGCGGCGGTGAAAGTGGGGCGGGCCTTCCGCCGTCGCTGAAGCTTTGGCGGACGCGCCGTAGCCTTGGCGAAGGCGGGTCAGGCCCGCCGGACACCGCTCGCGGTTGCCGCCAACCGTCCTGATGTGCCATCCTTGATGGTCGTCCCACCTCTGCGGAGAGGTACCGAAGTGGTCATAACGGGGGCGCCTCGAAAGCGTCTTGCTCCAAAAGGGCACGTGGGTTCGAATCCCACCCTCTCCGCCATCCATAAACTCTTGAAAACAAACATGTTGTCTTGGTCGATTCGATTTTGCGTACGAGATTTGTACGCGACGTCGACCTGTAGGCCCAACTCGCGCAAGCGATCTGCGCGGTCTGACGCTCCTGTGCATCTTGCTCTAGCGAGCGCGAAGAGGCCCGAAGAACTCCAGCTTCAGCCCCCCATGGGCGTCGACTTGAGCGCCCACCACCTCACGCATGGTTCCTCCTCGATCAGCTCAGAGTTGAGCCACTCGTACATGCCGTTCCGATCGGTGAATACCGCCTCTGTGTCATCAACCGCTGCCGCTGCGGCCTCCCGAGAACTCAGGCCTGCGCGCACCAACGTGATGACCGGGAGCTTTGAGCTGCCTGCCTCCACTGCGAGTGCCGCGAGCCCGGTCACGGCGTCGACGCTCTCGTGCGTCACGGCTTGGGCATGCACGCGCACGGCCTCCATTGCCCAGGGCAGGCGGTAGGCCAGCGCTTCCTGAATGAGGTCGACGCCTTCGTCGTCACAGAGTGCAAGAACATCGGCTGATGGGGTCCCTGCGAGCCATGCCTGCAGGGCTTCTCGCCACCTGGCAGGAAGCGGCTTCGGAGACTGGAACAGTGCCGTCTGGAACACGAAATCGGCAAACGCCACGACGGCCCTTCCTGCATCGGCCTCAGCGCCGAGCGTGATGGCGGCCTCGGCCTGCGCCCGGAGCGTGATGAGTGTTTCGAGATTCGTGTCAACGAACTTACCGGCCAAGAGCCCAATCCCCGCGGCGTGGAATCCCTTCCGCTGCGCCGGCGTGGTCTCCAACCAGATGCGTTGCGCTCGAGCGGCGACGAATGCGCGCAGCAGCTCTTGGACCATCGCTTCTTCCCTCGCGAGCTCGCGCGAGAAGAGCGAACCATCGAGGACGGCGTGGAGCTCTGTTTCTACCGCTTCGTCTTCGGTTTCGCCGTCGAGCAAGGCTAGAATTGCGGCGTCAAGCGATGCGATGTCGCGGTTCCACCCTTGCTCACCTACGTCGAGTTCTCGCTTCGAAGCACCGAAGTCCCATGCAGAGTCCTGGTTGGCGACATACTCGAGGACCTCGTCGGGCTTGATACCCGCCTTCGCCGCGATGCGACTGAAAATGTTGGCCGAAAGCTGCAGGATGCCGCTCGCAACCTTCGGTGCCTTCGCTGCCGCAACAAGGTTCTCCCAGTTCCGAATCGCTCGGTTGGTGCCGCGAGTCGAGTCCTCCCACACGACGTGAAGGACCAGCCCTTCGACATCGACGAACGCGCGTCCGGCTCGTCCAGCGACGTTCGCAAACTCGGCGGGCGGGATTATGTCCCGGTTCCGCCAGATCGACGGAACGAGGAGCACGCTAGTAGAGAGGTTCAACCCTTGCGCCAGCGTGGGTGAGGCAACCGTGAGGCGGCAGTCTCCGGCACGCAGCAGACGTTCCACTTCATGGAGAAAAGGACGAGGTAGCCCACCGTGGTGGAGGGCAACCCCGTGTTCAAGGCACGCGACAGCGGGGTGCTCGGCCCCGAGCCACTCGGCACCAACCGCCATCGCGTCTCTCACGCGTTGGGTCGGCACTCCGAGCGACGTGAGCACCTTGTGCCGGATGCACTCCAGGACCAGTGAACCGAGCGTCTCTACCGACTTTCTTAAGACGCTGTAGACGAGCACGTCCTTTTCCTGCTCGACGAAACGCCACGCTGCGGCAAGCGTCAACTCGTTCTTGTCTGCCGGAAAGGCCTTCCGACGACGCGAGCCCTTCGGCGGTAGCTTTTGCTCGACGAAACGCGGCACGAACGGGCTTTTCTCTTCGACCTTCACGTCGAGCCGCGCAGATGCCGAGGTTCATCGCAGAGTGCCGAAGCGCTGTCGAGTCGGGCGCCATGCCGAGTGTATCGGATCACCCGGCTCGTCGGCCCTGAGCCAGGCGACAAGATCGCTCATTTCCTGGGGCGTCGAGAAGAGAGCTGAGAGGCACACTATGCGTCGCTCGGCTGCGTCCGAGCGACGAACCAAACGCTGGACCAATGCCTCGTATCGGACCTCACGCTCGTTCGGGCCTAGCATGTGTCCCTCGTCCAGCACGATGAGGCCCGCGTGTGCCAGTTCCTTGATCGTGCCGCAGGCACTGTCGTCGAAGATGCTCGTGCCATTAGGAGCGTGTCCAGCCAGAGGGTCGAGAATGAGCGGCCGAGAGAGCGCCAGGACTCGATCCGCTCCACCGAGCGTAAACACGGTGCCGATCCGTCGGCCCTCGCGCCCCTCCCGCGCGATCTCTATCGCCAGTTCGAGCAGCCGCTGCAGCACGCCGTGCCGGCACCGTGGAACCTGGCGTCTGATCGCCGTGAAGATCGCCGCGACCGGGTCCGCGTGCGCTCTATCCCCTTGCCCGGGGAAGCGAAACGTGAACATCACGCAATCCTCGCGGGCGCAGGTTGCTCTCGGCTGCGACTCAGAGCAGAGCGTCTGGCAGCCAGGCCGTTGCCCGTGGGTTCGATGTCCGCAGATGCACAGCCCATTATCCGGTGCCTCACCGAACGCCGCCGCGACGCCGGTCTCGCAGCCATCGACCGACGGGAGCTTCCTCTCGGTCGTGCAATTCGCCCAACCGGTCGGCATGCGCACGTAGGAGATCACTCCGCGTCAGGATACCCAGCACCTCGCCACGATCGCGCTCGACGACGGGCAGTCGTCCGACGCCGTGACGAACCATCGCGTCTGCCGCGTCTCTCAACGACCAGTGGGTATAGGCGACGACTGGCGCCCGCGTCACAACGTCGCCGACTGGCGCATCCGGGTCGCCGCCGAAGACATCGCGCCGCGTGATCACGCCGACGAGCTGTCCGTGCGGTGTCACGACTGGAAAGCCCTGATGCGTGAGCGCTGGTGTGTCGTCGAGCCTGCTCCTGACTTCGTGCAGCATCTCGTCGGACTGAAGCGTCACGACCGGCGACGAGGCCCACTCCTCGACGGACTGCTGGCGCAGGTAGTCGACCTCATAACCACGCGCCACGGGAATCCCTCGCCGGACGATCTTCTCGGTCATGATCGAGTAGCGCATGTTGAGCATGGAAATGAGATAGGCGGCGGCGCAGCCGCCCAGCAGTGGGAGGAGGCCCACTGGTTGGCGAGTTGTCTCGAACGCGAACACCACCCAGGCCAGCATCGAGTGGGATGCCCCGGTAAAGAGCGCCGCCATCCCCACGAGGCCGGCGAGTCGGGGGTCCACCCCCAGCTGTGGAAACAAAGCGGCCAGTACGATACCGACCGTTGCTCCAATGGCACCGCCGACGGTAAACAACGGTGCCAGCGTTCCACCGGAGGTGCCACTGCCAAGCGCGAGTGACCACGAGATGAACTTCAACGTCCCAAGGAGGAGCAGCCCCTTCCACGAGATGAGCCCCTGCAGAATCCGTTCGATGTTCTCGTAGCCGACGCCGAGCGTCGTTGGCTCAACGAAGCCCACCATACCCACGGCCACACCGCCGATGATTGGCCACCACATCCAGTGGATTGGCAGACGCTCGAACGCGTCCTCAACCGCGAAGACGGCTCGTGTGACCGCGACACCCATCAGGCCCATGACCGCGCCGAGCGCGATGTACGCGGCGATAGCTAGGCCGCCGGGCTGCGGGAGCGTCGGCATGGCAAAGACGGGGGCCGAACCGTGGAAGCCGATGCGAACTGCCGTCGCGGTCGCTGTGGCCAGGGCCACTGGAATCACGGACCGGGCCCGGAACTCGAAGAGCAGCAGTTCGACGGCAAGCAGGACACCAGCCACGGGCGTGCCGAACGTCGCGGCCATTCCTGCGGCTGCACCCGCGGCCAGGAGGATCTTTCGTTCGATCGAGGTGACCGTGATGAGCTGGCCAACCAGCGAGCCAAGCGCTCCGCCCGTAGCGATGATGGGGCCTTCCGCGCCGAACGGTCCGCCGGTGCCAATGGCGATGGCCGCGGACACTGGCTTGAGGACGGTCAGACGCGGCGGGATTCGGCTGCGGTTTGTCAGTACTTGCTCCATGGCCTCGGGGATGCCATGGCCGCGAATGGCGGCGGAGCCGAATCGAGCCATCAGCCCGACGATCAGGCCCCCAACCATGGGCGGCACGACGACAAGCAGCCCCAGGCGATTGTCGGCGGGTGATGTGGCGACGAGAGACCCGTGTCCGTAGAACGACACGTTGGTGACCAGCACGATCAACCGCGTCAGTGCCTCCGCGACAAAGGCCGCCGCAACACCCAGCGCGACGGCGAGCCCACTCGTATACAACACGCGGCGATCCACGGGGAATGCGGATGGCACACCCGCCCGCTCCAGTGTCGGCGCCAGCGAGGGAGCGATGGGAAGACGTCGGTCGGTCACTGTGAATTTCCGGGTTCCAGAAACATCGAAGGGCGCCTTCGCGCCGCCATGGCATCCGCCAGCCGACCCAGGGCGCGCGCCGTCGACTGCCGCGTCGTCGGCGGCATGGCCAGCACGGCGCTGACAAGCAGCTCCTGAGCGGCCTCCGGGGCCGATTGCAGGACACGCCGTCCGGCCGGCGTCAGCGCGATCAACCTCCGTCGCGCGTCAGCCCGGTCAACCCGACGTCTGACCAAACGACGCGATTCCAGTCGTGACACCACCACCGACACCGAGCTCTGATGCGTGAAGGTTCTGGCGGCTACCTCGTTGATGGACATGCCTTCCGACCGCTCCACGGTCCGCAGGACGAACAGCTGTGCCGCGCTCAGTCCGATCCTCCCCTGACTGTCGCGGGACGACTCGTGCAGGCGCTGAACGATGCGCCGAATGGCATCGAGCAACGCCCGCGCGTCATCAGCCGTGGTCGATGCATGGGAGACCATGTAATGATGATAGCGGATTCCGATCGTCTTCGGCGTGGTGGCGGTCACCCTCGATGTCCCGCGACAGCAGAAGGGACGCGTCGTTGCTCACCAGCGAGGTGGGAAAGGCGTCGGGTGCGCCGGCCGGGAAGACCCGAGCGCGGGCGTCGCTGGTATCAACTCAACCGAATCGGTAGCTGCCGCCAGCCGCCGACCGGGTAGGTCTCTCGCTGCGGAGCTGCATCAGGCGCGAGGTGGACATGGACGGTCGAGGCTAGCAGTGTCTCGAGTGCGACGACGAGCTCGAGAGTCGCGAGGGGCCGGCCAGGACAGGCATGGATCCCCACTCCGTAAACGAGGTTTCGCGACGCGTGTTCGACCGGCCGATAGGCGGTGGCCTCGGCGAAGGCAGCTTCGTCGCGATTGGCTGACGTCCAATTGAGGTACACGCGCGTGCCGGGTTCCAAGTCGAACCCGGCCACCTGCGTCCGCCTGGTCACGACACGTCGGTTGACCAGGAAGGGATCGTCGATCCGGAGCATTTCATCGACGGCGCGGGCGAGTTGGCTCGTATCCGCACGCAGCGCCGCCTGCACGCCTGCATGGCTCGCGATGAAGTGCACGACAACGCCGATCGATGCCGCCATGGATCCGAGGTCACCGGCCGTCCAGTTGCGCAGGATCGATACGATGTCTTCGTCGGCCAGCCGCCGTCCGTTGACGTGGACGCGAAGCAACTCCGTCGTAGGGTCATCAGGTGCGCCACTGCCTTGTGCTCGGCGCGAGCGAACCTGTTCGGCGACGATCTCATCGAAGGCGGCCGCCACCGCGGCGGTTCGTGAACGCTCCCCCGAGCGCGTAGCGTGATGATTCTCGTGCATCCACGCCAGCAGTGTCGGCTCTGCCCCCTGCCAGCCGAGCCATGCTGTCTGCGCCCGAACGGCAAAGGGATAGCCGAAATCACGCACCGCGTCGATGGTGGCCGCTCGGGGGAGAGAACCCACGATGTCGCGCGCTTCCACCCGAAGCTTCGGTTCGAGCGCGCGCATGCGCTCAGCAGAGAAGAACGTGTCGATCACTGTGCGGAATGCCGTGTGCTCCGGTGGGTCGAGACTGTTGGGGATCTGGCGGTGCGCCGAGACCGCCGATGAGAACGTTGTCGGGTCGAGCGCTGCCGCAACGACGTCCGCGTGGCGGAACAGCGTGACGCCGCGCGGTGACCGGGCCAGAGGACAGGCGGCACGCATGCGATCGTAAGTTCCGCGTTGGTCCGCCAGCGCAGGTTCCGCCAGCGGTTCCCAGGCAGGGATGTCACTCATGCCGACAGTCTACCGACCGGAGACGAGCCTGTGTACAAGGCCCGCAAATGTCAGGATCCACGCTGTCAACGCGACGAAGATGAAGACGCGCGGAATGGCCGTCAGCGAGGGCAACGTAAGGGCTTCGGACAGTCGCCAGGTGCAGGCGGTGTACATGCCGAGCGGGAACACCGCACCCCAATACAGCGGATCGTAGCGCAGCGGGAACCGCTGAATGCCGTGTCTCCAGATGCCCAGGATCACGAGCATCGGAATCCACCATGTTGCGGTCGCCCAGAAGAGCAGCGTGAATCCCTTCAGAAAAGGAAGCAGCTGAGCGAGCAGCGCGGATCGCTGCGCTTCGAGGACGAGGAAACTTCCGGCCAACGTGGAAATGGCGACCGCCCCCATGTTGATCCAGTAGGGCGGGGCGAGATCGGATGGTTCGAGCACGAAGAACGTATAGCGATAGAAGATCAGCGAGATGATCCAAATGTAGAGCATGCCCGCACCCAGCCACATCGTTAGGCAGAAGAACAGCACCTCCTGCTGGTGGGAGCCGAAGCCAGAGGCGAGTTGGGCGCCAAGGACGACGATCGACTGCGGCGCGACGACCGCTACGAGCCATCCCCCGTTGATGCCTTCGGCCAGCGTGGGCTTGACGCGGGTGACCGTCAAGGCCGTGAACACGCCGTAGGTGAGCGCTGCCCACAGGACGATCGCCAGAATCCAGAGGCCTATCGCGATCGACCGAACCTCCGTGACGAGCAGTACCTGGCTGCCCAGTACGGACGTGGCCGCGACCAGCGTGAAGAATCCCACCGCTCGCCTGTGATCCGAGAGGTCTGCAACAACTCGCGCGGGGAATCGGATGATACGGACGAGCGTCAGCGTGGCGAGGACGGCCGCGAAAATCACGTTGGCCGGTAGAAGCGCCTCGCCGAGCGTCCGAAAGCCCACGAGCACCGAGGCGATGGACACGATGCCCGTGGCCATCACCATCGCGAAGTAGGCTGGATGAAGATCGGCGAGGGCCGAGGCGCGTGCTGGGGCCGCCGCGCCTCTCACCGTCTGACTCCGCACCGTGATGCCGCCCAAGCCAGCCAGCACACTCGGACCCGCGCTCGACGGGCGCGCCGTCGAGTGTCTGTACGCATACGAGCGGATCCTATCCTGCTTCAACCATCGATGTCGCCCGAGGAAACAGGATGTTGTTCTCCAGGTGCACATGCAGGTGCATGTCGCGCTCCAGCTCCGCCAGGCCGAAATACAGGCCTCGGAAGGTAGGGCACGCCCACTCGGGCGGCGTGTAGCCGGCGGTCAGCTCACGCATCCTGTCGAGCGCCTGGCCCGCATGATCGTGTTCGGCCTCCATCGTGGCAATCGGCTGACTGATCCACGAGCTTGAGGCTGCCTGTCCCGCCTCGGCGGCGACTATAGCGGGGAAGAGAACCCCGTCCTCCTTGGCCATGTGCTCGAGGAGCTCGTCGCGCAACGCGGCCAATGTCGCTTGCAGTGGTTGCAGGGTGTCTGGGAGATGGTCGCCGTGTCGACTCACGACCTTCGCCATCATCGCCGTGAGCCGAGGCAGTTCCTCACGCAACGGTTCGTGGAAGCGCTCCTGGATGTGCGCGACCAGCTCACCGAGCGGCGCCATGTGCCAGTTCCTCTCGCCGTCCGCCGTCCGAGTGGCTGCCTGTAGCCTGGTCACAAGCTGATCGACGTCGAGTCCCTGCTCGACACACGCGGCGGCGATTGGGCGCTTCCCGCCACAACAGAAATCGATGCCGTGCTCCTGGAAGATCCTGATCGTTGCCGGCGCCTCGGTCGCCACATCTGACACCCGTGAATCCCTGGTGATGTTCATTGCACACTCTCCCGCTCCGGCAGGCCCACGGCACGCGTGACCGGCCTCCTGAGGCTGTCGACACGACGGTAGCAACCGAAGCCTCGGCGTTCGTTGCGCCAGCGCAAAGTCTCGTACCATGAGCCTATGGATATGATGCGTTCGCGCATCTTCGACGGCCTGACCGAGACGGAACGCCGCCACTGGCTTGGGGCCGCGCGGCGGCGCGACGCCGGACGGAACGAGCCGGTGGCGCGCCAGGGTGAACCCGTGCGGGCATTGGCACTGGTCGAGTCCGGCTTGCTCAAACTTCTGCAGCTCACGCCCGACGGCCGCGAGCTCATCGTGCGATTCGTAGGTCCTGGCGAACCGTTCGGGGGGATCGCCGTGCTGGAGGCGACAGCCTATCCGGTGACGGCCCTCGCCCAGGAACCGACACGCCTGTTGGCGTGGCCGGCTGAGGTGCTCTGGCCGCTGCTGGACCGATACCCACAGGTGCGGCTGAACATCACGCGCGAGATCGCGGCACATATGACCGACGCGCTCACTCGGGTGCGCGAACTCGCGACCGAGCGCGTCAGCCAGCGCCTGGCGCACACACTGTTGCGGCTGATGCGCCAGGCCGGAACTCCGGCACCTGATGGCGTGCTGATTGCGCACCCCCTCACCCGGCAGGAGCTGGCCGACCTGACCGGGACGACGCTCTATACGGTGAGCCGGACGCTTTCACGCTGGCAGGCGGAGGGCGTTCTGCTGTCTACCCGCCGGCAGTTGCTCGTTCGCGCGCCCAAACGACTCGAGGCGCTCAGTCGCGCTGTGGAGGAATAGCGGCTGGCACGCCTTGCCATCCTCAGGTCGATCGCGGGGAGCAGTCACTGCCCGACACGCATCAGCGCGGCGTCGAGCACGGGATGCGGCGCCCACAGCGTTCGATAGAGGTTGAACGCAAAAATGCTCAGCGCGACCAGTTCGATTACTCTCGAGACCGGCAGCACCGCCCACGCCCATTCTGCGTACTGCTCATACGCGAGAATCTCGCTCGAGACGCGCAGCAAACAGCCGAGCATGAGGAGGGCCAGTCCCAGTCCCATCAGGGCAGGGCTCCAGAGCGGTTGATGCGCGGCAAAACCAGGTAGCATCCGCTGGCCGACAGCCAGTACCATCGCCGCGACAAAGCCGACCGTGAACGCGTGCCGCGAGGCGCCCCACAGACCGCCGGCGACATCCCAGTGTGCCGCGGCAGCCCCCAGTGCAGCAGCCACGAGAAGCCAGACGTAGGCCAGTCGTACGAAACTCGGAAATCGCACATGCACGCCGCGCGTTTTGGCTTCGGCAACCGGTCGCTCGAAGAGACGGAGTCCCGCGACCGCCAGCACCGCAGCACCGGCCGCGAGCGTGGTCCCGATGCCGTGGTGCCCGGTGAAGATGCACACGAGCCCGGCGACGTTGGCGGCGACCGCGCCCAGGAGTACACGGGGTCGCAGTGCTGGGAGACCGAGCAGCACGGGCATCCAGCGCGCCGTGAATCCCCAGATGAAAGGTGCGAGGATGCCCCACGTGAGCAGCGCGAGCTGGCGCTGGTTGGCGACGTGCGGCACGCTCGCATCACCGGCATGCCTGGCCAGCGCCACGGTTGTGTCAACGTTCAGCAGGAGAGCCGTGATCCAGGCCACGACGCCGCTCATGACGACGACAAGCCACGCGCGCGAAGGCTGTGCTCCGGCAGCCGGCGCGGCGGGCCGATGGCTGGACACGACATACAGGAAGAGCAGGAAGGCGGTCAGCTCTGCGACCGCTGACAATGGGAGGAGCGCCCGCCACTGCCATCCGTACACGTTCGTGGTCCAACGCAGCGCCACACCGGCGGTCCATAGCGCCCACAGCGCCCACCCGACCTGCAGGGCGCGATGACGAAGGTGTACTGAGGGTACCGAATAGACGCCGATCCCGAGCATGAAGCTGCCGACCCAGCCGAAGATCAGTGCGTGGCCGTGCGCCTGAATCCAGGCTGGCGAGGTGAGCGCCACGCTCTCTCGCCCACTGATCTGCAGGAGGTTCATTACACCCAGCAACGTACCGGGTCCGACCATGAACACCAAGCCCGACGCCAGGAAGGCGCGCAGCAGCGTGGCTCGCGCTGCGTCGCGCGCCGCGGCGACGGCGAAGGTATGGGACGCAGCAGGGGTACTCATGCCGCCAGTCTAGGGTGACCGAGGCGTTGGAACCTTGCGCTGGCGCAAGGGGTCACACGAACGACCGGATTAACGGGCCTCGCCCTCGCACTCCGGACAGCGGATGCGCAGAAAATGAACCCAGGTCAGCACTTCCTCCGGGTCCGGAAGGGCATCCACCGTGGCTGCGGCGGCGACGTGGGCGACTTCGCCCCACTGATCCGCCACCACCACGGCCGGCGCGTCGACGTGTGCGACGGGATCATGGGTGACGACGCACGTCGTGTCGTCGGCGTATTGCGCTATTCCTGACACAAGGCGCGAGATGTTGCCGGTGACCGAGCTGGAGACATCCGATGGCAGACACACGAGCACGAGAGCCCGGCGTTGCCAGATGACATCGTAGCGAACCAACCGCCCACTGATGTCGGTCACCGCGAAGTGTGGTACCAAGTCCCCGGCGCGTATCATGGGCACTCCTTGATCCGACCTGTCATCGTGGCCATGCGATCGTCAGCAGGAGTGCGCTGTCCTCGATGGCCTCGACGTCATGCACCAGGCCCCCATCCAGCGCCAGTAGTCCGCCCGCCGGAAGGTCGAACGTTCGGCTCTCGGCATGGACCCGAAGATGGCCGCGAATGGCCTGAATCGTGATGCGCCCCTCGGTGCGGTGGTCCGGGATTCGCGTGAGTGCGCGCAGCGCCAGGAGCACTACGCGAAGGTCGTCGTATTTCACCAGGGTCTTCGCGTTCCGGCCGGTATTCCATTGAGGCTCTCGAAGGAGTCCATCGACTTCGCGTGCGAGGTCGAACTCGAGATAGGTTGCTGCCATCGGCTGCGGGTGTGGACGTCGCCGCGCCGCCCCTGAGTCGCTCGCGTCCGTCATGGAGACCTCCTTCGGCCAGTCCGAGCGGCCGCACCGGGTTTCGACCGTCTAAGCCTGTTGCCGACACACTCGCGCAGGATGATCGCGTTGTTGTGCTCGGTGTCGCGCGAACTGTAGACGAGGGTCACCCGTCCGAGACGGCCTGCCGCCAGGATGGGCGCCCATGCCTCCGGAACGGTGTCGAGTTCACGTCGGTACCGTTTCCGGAACTCGCCCCACTTGTCCGGGTCGTGCGCGAACCACCTGCGTAATTGCGTCGACGGCGCGGCGTCCTTCAGCCAGGCATCCACGCAAAGCTGTTCTTTCGTCAACCCCCGTGGCCAGAGCCGCTCGACGAGGAAGCGCCGCCCATCGCTTCGTGATGGCCGCTCATACGCGCGCTTCAGGACAATCACCGTGACTCACTTCACGAGGTGTGGCAGCGAGACGTTCCGACGTGCCGCCATCTCCCGGCCGATCGCCTGCAGCGCCGGTGCGTCCAGGGCCCGCGCAGCCGCCGGAAACAGGTCGTCATCCTCCACGGCGATGTGTGCGCTGTAGAGGGCCTGCAGTGCCGTCAGGTGCGTGCGGAGTGCGGTGGCATCGGCCATGTCGAGGCGATCGGCCTCGATCCAGCGGCGCACGAGCATGTTCACGGCGGCGTGATGCTGGTCGGCCGCGACATGGTCGTGCTCGAGCTGCTCAATGAGCGTCAGTGCCCGCTTCGCGTCTGGGCGGTCGCTGGCACGCAGTCGTGGGAAGAGACTGTCTTCCTCGTCAGCCGTGTGGGTCGGGGCGGCGGTCTCGAAGTACTTCAACGCACCCTCCAACGCCCGGCGATACTCGAGGCTGAGTGTGCCGCCAGCGGCTTTCAAGTCGACGGTGATCAGCAACTGCAGGAAGTGCTCGATACGGCGATGGCAGTCGCTCAGCAGGCCAAGGGGTTCAGTGAATCCATGGTCCGTGTGACCGCCAATGTGGATGGGCATGACATTTCCTCACATACCGCGTCTATTCGAGCCGATACAGATACCGAAGCAGTCCGGCGTTGAGCGCGAAACACAGCGCACTGGCCCCGAGCGCGGGCAGGACGATCGAACGCTCGCCTCCGAGATATGCGTTCACGCTGGCCGTCAGGAGCCACAGTTGCAAGACGATGAGAATCAAGACGAACACCAGCATGCCTGTGACGATCGTCATCCGTTGACTGCGTATCAAAGGCCGCGGCCGGGTCATGACGACGGTTCCTCCACTCCGGTGGCGTAGACCGATCCGTCCCGTACGTCGAGCGACACCCGGAGCAGGGGCCGTTGGGGCGGCCCCGCCACCGGTCGTCCCGTGGTCAGGTCGAACCATCCGTTATGACATGGGCAATGCAACCGGCCCTGCGCGACCACCGGCACGACCGGACACGCGAGGTGCGTGCACTGCTGATCGTACGCGACGAACGTTGTGGCGCCGGTGCGCACGAGGAGGCGGGGCGTACTGCCCGCCGGATACTGAAAAGTCTTGGCGCCGCCAACGGGAAGTTCGTCGACGGTCGCGACCGAAACCGCAGGTAAGCCGGACGGCGCCCGCTCGACGAGACTCTTGACGAGCAGCCACACGTGTCCGGCGACGAAAGCCCCGCTCGTGAGGACCATGAACTTCACGAGCTCGCGTCGCGACACGAACTCGTCCTGTCCTGCGTCGATCGGAAAGTCGCGACGCCATTTCGGCTGCGACGCCGTTTCGCCTCGATCCGGGGGCACCACCGGGCGGTCTGCGTCCACCAGCGAGCCGGGGTTCCGCGAAATCACGACGTCCTCCCGCGAACAGGCTCGTCAAAAACATCCTCGAGCACTTCATGTCCCACCGTCGGCTCGAACATGGCGGCGGTGACGTCAATCACCTCGGTTGACAGATCTGCGGGCACCATCACGTTCACCTTAGTACGGATGGTCTGCGCGCCGAACTGAAACGTGTTGACCGGCCGTGCATGCGGGCGCAGACGACGCATTTCCTCACGCGTCCCGAAGGCCAGCGCCTGGCTGGGACATACGGACGCGCACATCGGCTTCAGCCCCGCAGATGTCCGGTCGTAGCACATGTCACACTTCATCATCAGGCCGAAGCGTGACTGCATCTTGGGCACGCCGAATGGGCAGGCGAGCACGCAGTTGTTGCAGGCGATGCACCGTGGCTTGCGTGCTGTCTGCACCACGCCGTCCTCGGTGCGCTTGATGGCATCGGCGGGACAGACCTCGGCGCAGGTCGGCGAGTCGCAGTGCATACACACCACCGGCACCGTCTGCGTCGAGCCCGACCGGTCAAGCACGTCGAGCTGAATCATCGACTGGCCCTTGTGCGTGCCGCACTCGGTGCAGGCCTGGATGCACGACTGGCAGCCGATGCAGCGGGCCGGATCGACAAAGAACTCATAGCGGTCCGAGACAGACATTCAGCGGCCTCTCTCCTATTGCTGGGATTCGAGCGCGCCGGCGTACTCGGGCGCATCTTCAACCTTACGAAGGCGCACGGCGCAGACTTTGAACTCGGGAATCTTCGAGATGGGATCCTGCGCCGCAATCGTGAGCTGGTTGGCGCTCTTGCGCCCGGCCCAGTGATACGGAATGAAGACGGTGTCGGGCCTGATCGTGCGGACGACCGAGGCGCGGAGAGTACAGTCGCCGCGCCGGCTCTCGACCATGACCCAGTCGCCGTCATCGATCCCAAGCGTCGCCGCGAGTCGAGGATGCAGTTCGAGACGCGGCTCAGGATAGTGATCCACGAGTGGACCGATCCGGCGCGTCTGGTTGCCGGAGAGAAACTGGCTGACGACCCGGCCCGTCGTCAGGATGACGGGATACTCGGCGTCGATATCCTCGGCTGGTCCCTGATATGGCGTCGCTAGGAAGCGGGCCTTGCCGTCAGGGAAGTAGAACGGACCTGCGCCACGCGCCACAGGGTTCCACGACCCAGGTTCGAACAACCGGACCGTGCCCTCCGGTCCCGGCAGCGACGCCCCGTCCGGTACTTCGGCCGGACAGGGCCAGAAGACCCCGTATTGGCGCTCGATGCGGTCGTAGGTGATGCCGGAGTAGTCGATGACGGTGCCGCGCGAGGCGACGCGCAACTCCTCGAAGATTGCGGCGGGGTTCTCGAACGTGAGGCCACGTTCGCGGCCGAGGGCACGCGCCAGGTCCTGGATGATTCGCCAGTCAGCCCGCGCCTCGCCGGGCGGCTCAACCGCCTTGTTGATGCGAATCACGCGGCCTTCGATCTGCGTGACCGTGCCCTCGTCCTCCTCGTGCAGCGAGCCAGGCAGTACGACGTCTGCGTAACGAGCGCTTTCACTCAGGAAGAAGTCGATGGCGACGTAGAAGTCGAGCTTGTCGAGGGCCTGTCGCACGAAGTTGTTGTCCGGCAGCGAGACCACCGGGTTGAAGCACACGCTCAGCAGGCCCTTGATCTCACCTCGATCGATCTTGCGTACGATCTCGTAGGCATCGACGCCGGGCTGCGGAAGATCGTCCACCGGCATGTCCCAGATCGCGGCGATTTCGCCACGATGCTGCGGATTGCCCAGGTCGCGGCCGCCGGGCAACTGGTCACACTTCTGGCCGTGCTCACGGCCGCCCTGGCCGTTGCCCTGGCCCGTGATCGTGGCGTATCCACAGCCTGACCGGCCGATGCGGCCCGAGGCGAGGACGATGTTGATGGTGCTCAACACGTTGGCCACGCCGTGGCTGTGATGCTCGAGCCCGCGGGCGTGCAGGAGAAAGCTGCTCCGAGCCGTGCCCCACCACTCAGCCGCCTGCCGGATACGTGCCTCCGCAATGCCCGTGACTTCCGCCGTGCGGAGCGGCGTCCAGGCAGCCACTTCGGCGGCAACCGCGTCGAACCCCACCGTGTGCGCGTCGATGAACGCGCGATCGATCCAGCCGTGTTCGATCATCAGGTGGAGCAACCCGTTGAAGAGGGCCGTGTCGCGTCCTGGCTTCACCGGGAGGAACAGGTCGCAGGTGCGTGCAAGTGGCGTGATGCGCGGGTCTACGACCATCACTTTGGCGCCGCGCTCCCGAGCTTGCCAGATGTAGTTGGTCGTGATCGGCGCACATTCCGCGACGTTCGCGCCGGCGACGAGGACGACGTCCGCGTCGAGGATGTCACTCCACGGATTCGCCGCCCGGTCGATGCCGAACGCCTTTTTGTTGCCGGCGGCGGCGCTCACCATACACAGCCGGCCGTTGTAGTCGATGTTGGCGGTCCGGAGGCACATGTGGGCGAACTTGCCCATCAGGTACGTCTTCTCCGTGGTCAAGCTCGCGCCCGAGAGCACCGCGAAGGCGTCTCGGCCATGTTCGCGCTGGATCCGATCGATGGCATCGGCCGTCCGGCGGATCGCGGCGTCGTAGTCCAACTTCTGAAACCCGGACGGTGTTGCCGGCGCGGCCTCAAGGGCGTGCAGCAGGCGGTCGGGATGCGCCTGCTGGAGATAGCGCTTGACGCCCTTGGGGCAGAGCATGCCGCCATTGAAGGGGAAGTCGTACCAGGGCTCGATGCCGATGATCGTGTTGTCCTTCACCTTGAGCTGCATGCCGCACTGCTGGCCACAAAAACAGCAATGCGTCTTGACGTACCGATCTGGCTCGACGCCGGACTCGGTCCGAACGTCACGTGCATAGGAGGTGTGGGGGCCGTAGGTCCGAATGGTCTCGAGATCGAGAGGAGGTGCCGGCGGTCTGATCGTACTCATGGGTGAAAGTTCCTTGCGTCTTCAGGACCAAGCGGCCCCTCGCCGAGCCCGTCGTTGGCATAGCGCGGCATGGGCGGCATCGGTCCGGTCCCTTCGAGCGCGGCGCCGCCGCGGAGCCCCTGCCACGTCAGCGCCTGTGCCATGCCGTACGAGGCGCGTCGGCACGGCGGGCAGATCCACTGATAATGTTCCGCCGGACTCCCCGGGATGTCGTATCGGTACCCGAGCCGACGCTCGACCTCAATCAGATCCTCCACGTGCATTCTCGAGCTGAAGGCATGACCGCAGCGGCGGCAGTGGGCGGCATCTCCGGAACGCCCCAGGTCCTGGTAGAAGCTGACGCCGAGCTGCGCCGGCCGCTGCACGATGTGGAAGAACTTGCCGAACGGCAACCACAGGAACGTGCCGATGACGGTGATGGCGTGCAGGATGGCGATGAAGGTATAGGCGTAGCCATTCATCCACGTGTAGCTGGCCGTTAACATCAGGCCCGTGGCGCTGACCGCGAAGAGGAGGACCAGTGGCAGGACGTCTTCCGCGAACCGCTGCACGGCGGCCGCGCCCTCGTCGCGCATGCGTCGCCGCATGGCCAGCATCACACCGGCAATGACCAAGAAGGAGGACCACACGAGACCGTGGAAGATCACGAACGCAAGCGCGGAGTCGTGTGGGAACCGGACGGTTGAAAAACCGAAGACGACCACTTCGTACAGCGACAGATCGGACGGGACCGGTCTGAAGTGCAACCACCCGAAGACAAGCGGAAAGGTGATGGCGACTGCCAGCAGGCAGCCCCACATGATCAGGAGGTGCGTGAGGCCCCGCAGCCGGTCGCGCCGGAAGATGAAGCGATTGGCGGCGAAATCGCTCACGAGGCGGTGAAGCCAGAGGCCGAGATTCCGGCCGCGGCTGCCGCGTGTGGTGAATGCCTGCCATCCGCGCCGCCAAAAGAGATTCGTCGGTGGGCGCTGCAGCCACATCGCGTAGCGGTACGTGAGGCCGAACGCGGCAAATAGGACCGCAAACGTATACGCCACGAGCGCCGCGTCGAAGTGCGCGAAGTTGCGCGAACCCACGACGATGAGGACGGCAAGGAGCGCGGTCGTGCCGGCGGCCCGGAACGCCGCCCTGACGGACTCATGCGATGGCTTCATGATGACGTCACTTCCATTCTACTGCGGCGCCGGGCGCGTCGTACTGGTGCGGCGGAGCCGCGAACGGGTCGGCTCCACTCGCGCCACGGCCCTCACCTCGAGTCCATTTGCGAGCGCTTCGGTCAGAACGCGGCCAGACGAGCCAGACGGTGCATCGACCTCGACCAGCGCTGCCAGGGTTGGGGCCAGGTCGTTCAGCGCGACGTTGCCCGGGTATCTACCCGCCTTGATGCGCGCGCCCATCAGGATCAGCGGAATATGGGCATCGTAGTTGTAGGGGCTGCCGTGTGTGGTGCCGGCGGCCTGGCGCATCCAATACGGATCCAGAACGATCTCCAGATCGCCCGAGCGTTGCGCGTGAAAGCCGCGGAGCACCCGACTGCCAATGAGGTCGTTCGCAGCCTCCCCGCGCAGAAGCTGATCTCGGCTGTAGACGCGTGCCACGTGCGGCACGGCCATGGCCGCCGCTGCCGCTACGCGACGAACGTCCGACGCCTCGAGCTTCAGGGTATCGATCAACGCGTAGTTCAGGTAGGGCGATGAACCTGCGGTGGCGATCAACCATTGCCCCGCACCGAACCGCAGCGAGAGCGCTTGTTCGATTGCGCCGAAGAGCGTCTTGTTCGTGATCCGGCCGCCTGGGAGCGAACGCTCGGCCAGCGCTTCCGGCACGGGGGCCACGCCATGGTCGGCCGTCAGCGCGACAACGGTGTGCTCGAGTCCGACCAGGGCGTCGACGTGCTCGAGTAGCGCGCCAATAGCTCGATCCGTTCGAACCGCCATGTCATGGACCTGCGGCGAATCAGGCCCGTAGGCATGACCGACAGCATCATTCGACGAGAAACGGACGGACAACAGGTCCGTGATGCCGCGCTGCCCTAATCGCTCTGCGGTGATGGCCGCCGTGGCAAAGTCGAGCAGCATCTGGTGTCCGAAGGGGCTTCCGTAGACGGCCTCGTACAGAGGCGCACCCGGTTCTGCTGGGAGCTGACGCAGAATCGACGGAGGAGCGGAGAGCGTGGCCCATGTGTGTCCCGCGACCCCATCCGCAGCGCGGCGCTCGTTGAAGGCGCGCACCCAGGCGGGCACGTCGCTCATGTAGTACGTGCTGGTGACAAAACTGCCGGTCTTGGTGTCGAACCAGTACGCCGCATCGGCGCCGCGACCCACGGGCATGATCGCGGCACGGTCCTTCAGGGACACGCCGATGACGCGCGGCGCCGATGGCGTGCCCTTCTGCCCGCCGGACGCAAGCCTCATCTCGTCTCCAACAGTCGACACCAGCAGGCGCCGGGGGGAGGCCGTGGCTGCATTCGGGGCTCCGACGGGCTTGACGGTGTGATCAGTGATGCTCGCGACCGTGGTCCCCGACTCGCGATCGAACCAGTCGTTGCCGATGATTCCGCTCACCGATGGCGTGGCGCCCGACAGCATCGTCGCGTGCCCGATCGCCGTGACCGTGGGGTAGTGCTCGAGGTAGGCGTTCGTGAAGACTGCGCCGTCGGCCAGCAGCTTCGTGAAGCCGGCTGTGTAGTCCCTTCGGAATCGCGTCAGGTAGTCGTAACGGAACTGATCGACGGCGATGAGGAGCACCAGCCGAACCTCCGGATCCGTCGTCGGCTGCTGGGCCGCCGGTCCGGCACCGAGGAGCACCGCGAGCGCGACCAGGATGACCCCGACTCTCTTCATGCGAGCACCTCTGCGATGGTCTCCAACGAACACAACAGTCTGCGCGATCGTCGGCCGATGCCGATTCGGCCGCGACCATAGTGCGGTCATTCTAGCTGACGGAGCGCGGATACTCTGCGGGTACGCCCGCTCCGTGTCCGAGTGTCGCCGACGGTTGCGCACGGCCATCGGCCCGTCAGGACGGCCTTTGATGTTGGCGGAACGAGACACGCCTGCCAGGCGTCAACACGTGACTCAGTGAGCGGCCTGAACCCGACATGCCAAAGAGGCGTCATCCAGGAAGCATCTCATTCGCGCTGGCACGATGCCTTTGCTCCAGCGCAAACTCGCCAGCTTCGGCCCGCGGGTTCGAGGCGCCAAATGTGGGCACCTTGCTTACGCGGTCGCGCGCTAACTGGGGTACGACGAGGAGCCGGGCCTAGTCCCAGATCCTGCGAACCTCGGCCTCCAGCTGATCCTGCCTGGCCTTGATCCACGGAGCATAGTGCCGCTCGGTAACCTTGATGGAACTGTGGCCGAGCAGCTTGGAGACGCTGTCAAGTGAAACCCCCTTCAGCAGCAGGGACACGGCGAACGTGTCCCTGAATCGATGCGGGTGGCAGTTCGCCACCGACGGCTTGGCCGTCTGGCCGACCTTCTTGAAGACACGATCCCAGCTCTTGACCATGCTCTCGGGCTGGCTGCTCCCGTCGTAGAAGAAGTAACGGTCGTTGTCGTTGGCAACTGCGGTGAGCTTCGTGACGACGTCCTGAGGGAGTGGGCAGTAGACTGGCGTTTCCGTCTTCTGCTGGTAGACGAAGATCCTGTCGCCCATCAGGCGCTTCCGTTCGAGACACGCGGCATCTTGAATGCGGAGTCCCGAGTACCTCAGCAGGAGGATCATCGGCTCGATGCGGGGACCGTAGCGGCCGAACTCCGTCATCCCTCTGGCCGCCTTCAGCAGGCGCTCGACTTCCTCGTCGGAATACGGAAGCGTCGGACGATGCGACACCTTCGTTGGCTTGAGGGCCGACGCGGGATTCCGGTCCATCCAGCTGGAGTCTACGCAGAAGCGGCAGAACGCCCGCAGGTACTCCAGCCGTTTGGCGGCGGAAAGTGGCGAGTACGTCCAGCCGTGCCGGAAATCGCGGAGTCGCCCGACCGTCAAGTCGCGGAGGTGTCGGTAGCCCTTGCGCTTGCAGTACGCCAAGAGCTTGCCCTCGAGCAGTTCTCGTCTTTTCTTGATCGTCGTGGCGGCGAGGTTGCGGGTCTCGGCTTCCTTGAGAAACTTCTCGATGGCCACCGCCAGGTCAGGCAATTCGGGCTTCAGGACACCGATTCGGCCGGTCGATTGCCACTGGTGGACGCTGGTCGACGCCGCCGTCCAGTTGGCCGTGTTCATGCTCCGTCGGACGGCCTCGCCGCCGATCGAGCCCTGGACCCAGATCGGGCATTGGCAGCGGGTCCACTGGTTGCCCTTGCTGTAATGGCCGCACGCAGCCAGGTGCCGCCGGTAGAGCGCGAGCGCCCCTTGAGGCATGGTCCGAGGGTACTACGCTGCACGATTTCGCGTACGAGTTTTGTACGGCCACCTAGCTAGACTAGGAATTCTATGGTTTCTATCGACTCAATAGCTCAGTGTTTCGCGCCATTCTCAGCGATCTGATCCGCGAGTAGATACGAATCCCACCCTCTCCGCCAATCTCCTCACTCGCGTTCGTCGATTGGCATCGAGGCTGTGCTCGGCGCGCCATCACATGCATCGGCCGGGCAATGAGACTCGCAATGGTCTCGAGCCTCGTGAGTGCGAGGCGCTTGGGGACGAGCTCTCCGATGATCAGCGACACATACGTGAGGACGGCGACCATGACGACCAGCGATGCGGTGTCGGCGTACGGCGCAACAACCGGAACGCGCTCAAGCAGGGGCTGCAGCCGCGCGGCAATCGCCTCCTCCCCAAGCGCGCCGCTGAGGATGCCGATGCTGGTGATGCCCACCTGCACGCTGGACAAAAACCGCGTGGGCTCATCAGAGAGCGCCAGCGCCTGGCGCGCACCGCCCGTGCCGGCATCGGCCAGCTGCATCAGCCGCGATCGACGCGAACTGACAATGGCGATTTCCGAAAGCGCGAAGACGCCGTTGAGCACGATGAGTGCAAAAAGCAGGAGCAGATCTGTCATGGGGATGTCCTGCCCCCATGCTATCTCGCGCTAGCGCCCCCGTTTGTCGATGACCCCCGGATATCGCGCGACGACTCCGGCAAGGTTGTGCGTCTCGCCTCTGAGTGGACCGGCGAGAAAGGCGGCGAGGATGTCGGCGGTCGCCAGCTGAGTCGCCGCCGGACCGCGTGCGCCTCCCATGACGAGGGTCAGCAGCCAGCGGCCTGGCATCGCGAAAAACAGTGGTACGTCAGTGAAGCTGTAGTGGTTGGCACGCGTAATCTCGTAGTGGTAACCAGGCGCGGCCATGTTCGCGAGCAGCTTGCCATTCCCGTCGACAAACAGATCGCCGTGGTGCGTCTCTGCGGTATCGCTCTGAAGCAGCAGGAACGGCTGCGTCAGCCGGCGACCGGGCAGGTCACCATAAGGAGTGCCGTCAATGTTGGCGGCGGCGACGATTCGCGAATCCTCGGTCATCGCGGCAACCGACGCCGCGCCTCCGAACGAGTGGCCGATTACCGCGACCTTCGAAACGTCGATCTGTCCTGCCTCCAGCCGTGGGGACAACACGCCCGGTGAGCTCAATTGGTCGATCACAAAACGTGCGTCAGCGGTCCTGACGACCTGCTGTCGCGCCATGTAGCTCGTACGGTCGCGCTCGCCAGGCAGGATACGTTCGCGGGTGCCGACCACCTGACCGTTTGGTAACTCGGTCACCGCAGACTCGAACGGATGATCCAGCGTGAAGACGACGAAGCCGCGACTGGCGAGGCGGGTCACAAGCCCGGTGTAGGCCGCTCGAGGCGCGCCATAACCAGGCAGGAAGATCACGACGGGCCACGGTCGAGCGCCCGTGGCGAGCGCAGCATCGGCCACCGCGTGTGTGTCGATCTGGTCGTAGCGGCGCAACATGAAGCCGGGCATCACGCTGACCTGCGGCGGCATGTTGGTGGTCCCGTCGATGTACGGGATCCGCATGTCAGTACCCGTGTGCTCCGGTGGCAACGCTGGATACCAGGCCTGCGCAATGACGCTACGGCGGTCGGTCGGGTCCTTCGTCTGCGGCTCCTCTCGCGAATCGTCAGTCCAGCGGTAGACCTCCGTCCCTACCGCATATGGGCCATCAGGTTGAGGAAGTTCGGGTACGGCCGGAAGGATCCAGGCGCCCGCGGTGGCTGCGCCGATGCCAACGAGCCAGGTGCGGCCCAGCCAACGAAGCGTCGCTCCGGTTCGCAGCGGAGGCAAGGCGCTGAGTGCGAGAAGCGGATAGGCCGGAAGGAACTGCCA
The DNA here is from genome assembly GCA_966252305.1 of uncultured Acidimicrobiia bacterium. Lineage (GTDB taxonomy): Bacteria > Acidobacteriota > Vicinamibacteria > Vicinamibacterales > SCN-69-37 > SYFT01. The sequence continues at coordinate 11,371 of CBINOO010000016.1, read as the reverse complement.
TGTGAAGCCGCACATTACCCACTGCGCGACCGCCAGCAGCGCACTGACGGCGACAGCGGCGATCCGTAGTCGTGGCTGTCGTTCCGGACTGAAGAGTCGCCACCCTCCAAGCGCGAGTACCACGACCAAAAAGATCACATCAGGTGTCAGCATCGATACTCAGCATCGGACGACGCTCATGCGATTCGAGTTCACCAGAGTCGCAGTGCGGCCATCGCTTCCGCCGCGAGGTACATGCCGATGCCAAACACGGCGTGGGTCACCACACTCTTGGTCGTGTTGAACAGCGGCGTGGCGGTGTGCCTGAACGCAATGCCGCCACCCATCCCCGGCTGCAGAATCAACAACGGCGCCGCGACGGTGACAAGTCCCACAAGCAGCGACGGGCCCAATGTTGGCGACTGCGCCCACGACGGTCCCTGCGTTGCCAGCAGCAGTCCTGCGAACGTGACTCCAATCGTGTAGTGGGAAGCCCATCCGACGGGCGACTCGTGTCGGACGACGGCCGCCGCCGCGATGCTTGTGTGTCGCCACCGACCACGAAGAAGATGACCGACCCACCGCCCGAGCAACGCCATGTTGAGTGAGGGGATACCAACGCGCCTGAGCACCGCGGCCCAGAGGTCCATCATGACGGTGCCGCCGATGCCGATGAAGACCGCCCGTGTGAGGAACTCCATGGCGTCGGTCATCGGGCTCCCTCTGCGGCATTCGACGCCAGGACACCCGCGACGATGTGGACTCGCGCGGGCATGAGAATGCGGCCGGCGAGTTCGTATCGAGCGAACCGTCTCGTCAAGTCGCGGAGCGCGTGCTCCCACGCTTGTACACCCGCGCGTGACAGTACTTCGTCGAACGACGAAAACGCGGCAATAGCGAAACGCGCGGCGTCCGCCGGGCTTTGACCGTTGCCGATGGGCAGCATGCCCTTCCAATCCTGGACAACGATGTCGGCGAAGCCGGCCTCAGCAAGCTCGGCCACCAGCTGGGCGACGTTCCCGTAGCGGAACGCACCGGGCGCTGAGGGATCCGCGGACGGGACGTCAACTGCTGAGGCAACCGCTGCCTGCGTGTGCGCCATCCACTCGTTGTCTTCGATCGGACCCCACACCGCAAACGCGAAACGCCCGTCGGACGTCAGCCACCGCCGCAGGTTCGAGAACGCGGCCGGCGGCTCAGCGAAGAACATGACGCCGAGCCTCGAGACGAGGCGATCGTAGGGCGCTCCGGGAGGACCGTACGACGACATGTCCGCCACCTCGAACGAGGTTGTCAGGCCCACCGCCTGATGCTTGCGTCGGGCGACCTCTACAAGCGCCGGCGACAAGTCGAAGCCTTCGGCGACCGTGCCCTCTGGCGCGGACGCGAGCAGAGCCATCGTCGTCGCGCCGCTGCCACAGCCGACGTCGGCCACGCGGAGAGGCGCGTGTATGTCGAGAGCCGCGATCAGAGCCGCATCAAGCGGCGCGAGCATCGTCTCGAGTCCATCGAGATGCCGGCACCACTTTTCGCTGCGCGCAGCAGCCCAATCGATTGTTGGAGGCGCGGTCATGAGTGCCTCGGCTGCAATGCAGGGGTCGCGTTGACGGACGTCGTGCGGATGATTACCTCGGCAACGACCGCGTTGATGATCCATCCCGCGGCCATCATCAACGCCCTCGGAACGCCGCTTGGCGGCTCGTCAACCAGGATGAACCACGGCAGGTGCGTGAACACATGCGTGCCGGCACCCATGGCCAGCGCATATCCCCGCAACATCCACGCGCCGTGCAGCGCGAAGTCCCGCTTCGCGAGTGATCGGACTCCAAGTGTGATGAACGTGGCTACCGATACGCCCACGACCAAACGCATCGCGAACACTGCCGGGCCATCGCCTGGCGCCGTGGGATAGGAAAGGGTCATCCACAGGCCGGTCAATGCCGCCCCAAGGCCGAGCGGCACAAGCGCGATGCCCGCTGTTCTGTGCCACCCTCTGCGCCGCAGTGCTGGTGCGAACTGCAGTGCGCCAAGCAACGCATACGGGATGATGGTCACAATGTGCAGGACGGCGACGACCGGTTGTTCGGCGAACCGGACATTTTCGGCCGAGGTGTTTCCGGAATACAGAATTACCAGCCGGGCGATGCCGGCAATCGTGGGGACGATCCCCAGAATCAGCAACAGGGACGGCACCAGCAGGTCACGAGGGACACGTAAATGACGTGTGAGGTTCATCATGGTCGTCAGACTATCGACGGGCAAGCACGGGCGGAAGACGCAACGTTTGCACTTCAGGCGTGCGCTTGACGCCAGTCATGAACCGTGGGACCGTCTGGCATGCCCACACCGGATCTGAATCAGCTGTTTGTCCTTGAGGCCGTCCTTCGGGAGAACAGTGTCATCCGTGCCGCGCAGCGTCTGCAGCTGAGTCCCTCGGCGATGAGCCGCGCCCTGGCCAGGGTGCGGGAGACCGTTGGCGACCCGATCCTGGTCAAGGCCGGGCGAACGCTCGTGCCGACGCCGCGGGCGCTGGAAATACGAGAGCGCGTGGATGCGTTGATCCAGGATGCGCACGCCGTTCTACTGCCCACACGAGCGCCGGACCTGCGGCGGGTCGTGCGCACGTTCACACTGCGGTCGAGCGAAGGGTTTGCCGAGACGTTTGGCCCGGCGCTGATCTCACGGGTAGTGGCCGACGCTCCCGGTGTCCATCTCAGGTTCGTTCCGCGAACCAGCAGAGATGCATCGGGCCTCAGAGACGGCAGCGTGGATCTGGAAACAGGGGTTGTGGACAATGCGACGAGCCCTGAACTGCGGCAGGTGCCGCTCTTCGAGGATCGCCTGGTCGGGGTCGTGCGATCAGATCACGTACTGCGTAAACGCCGAATCACTGCGGCCGCCTACGCAGCAGCAGCGCACGTTGGGATATCGAGAGCCACCGTCGATCAGGGATGGGTCGAGGACGCGCTGGCGACACTCGGACTTGAGCGCCGTGTTGCGGCCTCGGTGAGCGGCTTTGCGACGGCAATCGCGATTGCTCGGCGGTCTGACCTCGTGGCGACGGTGCCCGAGCGGCACACCACAGCGCTGCGCGACGGAATGTACACCTTCAAGGTGCCCATTCCACTCCCAACGATCAAGGTCTCGATGTTGTGGCATCCACGCATGCACGCGGATCCGGTACATGCCTGGCTGCGTGATTGCGTGCGTTCGTGCGTGTCACGCAAGTAGGGCAAGTGGGGCGGACCTTCAGGTCCGCTGTTGACGCGCCTCCCGCTACTGAAGCGTCCGCGTCAGCTTGACCAGGAAGGTACGGGCCAATGACCGCTGCCCGCCGGGTAACAGCAGGTCATGACGGTCGCGCAGGTCGGTACCTTCGTTGAAGACCACCCAGAGGTCGCTGCCTTCCCGCATGTTGAAGCGCAGCCGCAGATTCGAATCGAGTCGGCGAGTCGTCGAGTTGTACTGCAGCAGCGCGGTGCCCGACCAACGCACGTCGAGCGCCGCGCCAATGCGGAGGCCGGCGAGATGGATATCCACCTGCTGATTGCGCACCGGAAAGCGGAGCGCGGTGAGTTGATAGCTGCCGCCGATTTCCAGATGCTTGGACACGTTCCACGTGGGCGTCAGGATGATCTGCGTGCGCCGCCCGTCGAAGTAGCTGCCGGCACGGAAGTCGATGTTGGTCCGCAACCGCGCGCCCTGCGCCATCGTCAGAGCCACCTGCAGATCAACGAAGCGATACCGACCGGCCGGGATGTCGACCTTGCCGCCGATGCGGAAGGGGGTGGCGACGTTCTCCCGGAACCATTTGGGCTCAATCCACCCACCACCACCTGCCTTCGTGTCCCACTGCACCCAGAAGGCGTACTGGCCGGATTCCAACGCGCCATCGCTGTTGCGAATCGTCGAGAACGCCAGCGCGCCTGGATAGACGCGTCGGAGGAATCGGTGCCCATCCGTAAAGATGTAGTAGTTGCCGACGACGTCAAACGATGACACGTCGCGTCTGGGAAGGAAGCCCAGCTCGGGCGAGAAGTCAGATCCCACTCGCGCGTACTGCAGCGAATATCCAAGTCCACGTCCGGTGCGCCGTTCCCATTTCGAAAACCAGTGGCTCTTGTCTGCCACACTGGCGCCCGGTCGGATGGATGAGTCAAACGTCGACGCCCACTTGAGCGAGAGATAGTGATCACCCTGGACACGAATCGACGTATCCGCGCCAACACCAAGGTTGTGTGGCCCTTCTCCAGCCACGGATGTGACCATCAGGCCTGCGGTGGAAAACGGATTGATGACTTGCCGCCGCAATCGAACGACCCCGAAGTGCTCGCGCGACGTCTCGCCGTGTTTGTCGGTCATCACGGACAAGGCACCCACGTCCCAACCCGCAGCGCGACCAGCGAGCCGCACGCCCGCGAGGATGGGCACCGGCGTCTGATCTGCTGCCAGGCCGATGCGCCTGGAGTGAAAGAGCCGCGTGCCGTTGGATGTCTGGAAGTCGAAGATGCCGGAATTCTCCTGAAAGAAGCGGCGACGCTCCGGGAAGAAGAGTGGAAACCGATCAAGCGCCACCTGCTGATCGTCCGCCTCCACCTGCGCGAAGTCAGTGTTCACCGTGAGATCGAGCGTCAGCTGGCTGGACACCGGCATCTTCACGTCAATGCCAACTTCGCGCGGCGTCTTCGCATCCGCGACACCAAACCGCTGACGGCCAGACAAGACATAAGGCGTCACGTACACGGGCCGCCGGGTCTCGACCCCGCTCACGATCACATCCTGCGCCAGCGACGGCCGCCTGAATGTCTGCGCCGGATCAATCGCCGGAAACGTCACGCGTTCTCCCGTGCGCGACACGAGCCGTGTCACCGTCAAGCCCATCACGGTGTCGCCACTGGGATCAGCGATGAAGCCAAGCGTCGAAAACGGAATGCGCGTCTCGACAAACCAGCCTTCGTCGGTCACCTGCGTCCTGGCATCCCAGAAACCGTCCCAATTCCCGTTCGACGTGTTCCCATCCTCTGACACCAGGATGTCGAAGCGCATGCCCGCCGGCGTGATGCCGAACCACTTCGAGTTCTGGTTGTCATTAAACGGATCGATGTAGATCGCGAGCGTGTCGTCACCGCTGAACCGGTCGCGGTAGAGCGAGTTCGCGCGAATCTCCTTCGGCGACGAATCCCAGAACCACCCGCCGAAGTAGATGAAGTCGTTGTCGTAGACCACGCGGATCTCCGACCGCTGGACCGGCGTTCCCCGGAACACCGGCAGGTGCATGGTCAACGGCAGGGGTTCCACGCCTGTCCAACCGGCATCGTCCATCTCGCCGTCGATGACGATGGGGCTGGCCGTCCGCGCGAGCGGCATCGGATCCGTGATGGCGCGAGTCTGGGCCTTTGCTGCCGGAGGAACGATGACGAGTACGGCAAGCGTGTAGAGGAGAACGGCAACGCGTAGAGGGCGCATGCGTCATGGTCGCGAGGGGCCGCGTCACGGCGCATGTGCCGAAAGTCACGTTCTGGTCATGAGGACTTGCCGCCTGCCTGCGACGTATCGATACTGAGCACAGTGAATACCGAGACGCGCCCGGTTCCGCACATCGCCGGCTATCGCACCTTCCTCGCTGTGGTGGCGATCAGCTACTTCACGCTCATCGCGCTGCTGCCGTATCGCTGGGGTCCGCCCGACATGCGGTGGCTCATTCCCGTGAGCCTGGCGTATCTCGTGATGGGCATCTGGGGATTTGAGTACGCCACCCGTGTGCGACGCCTGCCTGTCTCGCTCGGATATCTGCTGGTGCAGTTTGCCCTGGGCATTTGGGTCAACCGCATTGCGCTTGACGGCACGCTGCCGGTCATCCTGCTGCCGATCGCGGCGCAGGCGGTCTGGCTGTTGCCGCGGTGGTGGGCGCTGGCCGTGTGCGCGCTGGTCGTTGTTGGCGTCAGCGGCAATCTGAGCTGGGTGCCTTCCTGGCCCGACTGGTTCCGGAATCTGGCCATTGCCACTGCCGGTGTGGCGTTTGTCGTCGTGTACGTCAGCGTCGCGGTGCGGGAGCGTGATGCACGCGAACGCGTCGAACAGCTGTCGTCGCAGGTCGCTGATCTCGCCGCCGCGAACGAACGCAATCGGCTTGCGAGAGAAATTCACGACACGCTCGGGCATTATCTGACCGTGATCCATGTGCAGCTCGAGGCCGCGCGAGCCGTCGCACCCACCGATGCCGACAAGGCGGCTCTGGCCATCAATCGCGCGCAGTCACTCGCCAAGGACGGACTGACCGCCGTCCGGCAGTCGGTGCGTACCCTTCGCGACGACGGGCCCGTGCAGTCGGTGGTGGATCAACTGCGTACGCTCGTGGACGCGGTGCAGGACGACAGCTTCGCGGCGACCCTGACGGTGAGCGGCGAGCCGCGTCCAGTGCGTCCCGCCGTGGCGCTGGCGCTGCATCGGTCTGCGCTTGAGGCGCTCACCAACGTTCGCCGCCACGCGCGCGCGAAGAAGGCGGACGTGCAACTCACCTTCGCGCCACAGGGCCGCGTCACGCTCACGGTGGTAGACGACGGGGAAGGCGCCGAACGGGCGGAGGGCGGATTCGGCCTCGTGGGTATGCGTGAGCGAGCGGAGGACCTCGGGGGCGTCGCGCGCTGGGTATCTGCGCCGGGCCAGGGATTCACCGTGACCATTGAGCTGCCCGCATGACACCGACCGTCCGCGTGTTGCTTGTTGATGATCAGTCGCTGTTCCGTGAGGGGCTGCGAACGCTGCTGTCTACCCGCGCGGATCTCGAGGTCGTAGGTGAAGCCGGCGACGGCGCACAGGCGCTGTCGGTCGCTGCCGACGCCAGGCCGGACGTCGTCTTGATGGACCTGCAGATGCCGGTCATGGATGGTGTGCGCGCCACGGCGGCGCTACGCGACCGTCTGCCCGATGTGCGAGTGCTGGTCCTGACGACGTTTGATGATGAGACCAATGTGATCGGCGCGCTGCGAGCAGGTGCTGCGGGTTATCTGCTGAAGGATGCGTCGGTGGAGACGCTGGTCGGCGCCATTCACGCCGCTGCGCGCGGAGAGTCGTTTCTGCAGAGCACGGTCACCGGCACGGTCGTGGATGCGCTCACGCGCCTGATGTCGGCGGGCCCTGCGGCCTCGGCACTCGTCATGCCCCTGTCGTCGCGCGAGCGCGAGATCCTGCGGCTGGTCTCCACCGGCGCGTCAAACAAGGAGATTGCTGACCGGCTGTGCCTGGCTGAGGGCACGGTCAAGAACCACGTCACGAACATCCTTGTGAAACTCGACGTTCGGGACCGCACCCAGGCGGCGTTGCGGGCGCGCGAGCTGGGGTTGGGCTAGGGCCCGACCTCAGTGCCTCGCCGGCTCATCCGGCCGGGCGATTTCGCCGGTTTCCATGATCTGTTTGAATCGCTGAAGGTCCTCAAACACCATCTCCTCCGGATCGGCGCCCAGCAACGCCGCCACCGCCGTGGCGACGCGTCCACCCGGCGGGTCGATGGCGAACGACACCGAGACTTCGGTGCTCGCAGCATCCAGTTCGCGAAAATGCACGCTGCCGAAATGTTTCAGACCGCTGTCCCCTACGGTTCGCCACACGAGTGTTTCACCCGGCTTCTCTTCAAGGATCTCCGCGTCCCATTCCACAGAGTTGCCCAGAGGCCCCTCGGCAATCCAGTGCGAGTGTTTCCCGAGGGATTGCACCTCGCGCAGGTTCGACATGAATCGCGGAAGATTTTCGAGGTTACGCCAGAAGGCGAACACTTCGGTCGCGGGGCGGTTGACGATGACGGTCTGTTTGATGTGTTCCATGGTGGGTGTACTCCTCGTCGAGCAGGGGAGCCTGAACGACGGCGTCGACGAGCGCCGGTCCGGCGTGAGTGAACGCGGCATCGAATCCATCGCTCAGACCGGCGGCGTCCGTGGCCGTGAATGCGCGCACGCCGAATCCCGTGGCGACCGACTCCCAGCGCGTTCGCGCCGATCCATCGTTCAGCACGACGACCTTGACCGGGAGCTCGTACCTCGCGCAGGTGGCCAGTTCGGATGCGCTCGCCGCGAGGCTGTCGTCCGCCACGATGGTCACCACCTGCCGCTGCGGGTAGGCCACTGCGGCGGCGATGGCGTACGGCAATCCGCCGCCTGTTGCCCCCAACGCCCCGGCCACCGACAGGCGTTGCTGCAGTCGGACGGCGAGGAACTGTGTCGCCAGTGATGTGTGCGGCCCGCAGTCTGCCGTGATCACGGCATCCGGAGTCAAACGCGTATCGAGCTGACGAATGACGTGCAGCGCCGGCAAAGCGGGGTCTGCCTCGTCAGCCGGACGCTCGAGCGACTGCAGCCACGACTGCTTGCGCGATTGCACTCGAGTCAGAAATTCGCGGCCGGTCTTCTCCGGGAGCAGCGGCGTGAGTGCGCGGAGCGCCTCTGCCGCATCTCCGACGATGCCGGCGTCCACTGGGAATCGAAGACCAATGCGGGTCGGGTCAATGTCGATCTGGACCGTTCGGACCTGCGAGGCGGGCGGGTAACTCTCCACCCATGGGCAGGACGAACCGACGATGAGCAACGCATCACACTCGTCAAATGCGAGCTCGGCCGCGTGTGTCCCCACCACGCCGATGCTGCCGACGACATTCGGGTGATCACCGGGAACTACGGCTTTGCCCGGATGTGCGGTCGCGATCGGCGCGCCAAGACGTTCGGCGAGGCGCAACAGCTCAGGCACGGCGCCGGCCACACCTTGTCCGGCAAGGATGGCGACTCGTTTGGCCTGATGAAGGATCTCGGCGCCTGCCTCGACGTCGCGCGCGGTGGGCACGAGGCGGGTGCGCGGTTCCGGACCGGGAGCCGTCACCCGCGCTCGAGTGCGCGCGTGATCGGCAGGTTGTGCCTGGACGCTCGCCGGTACCGACAGGTGGGCCACTCCGCGACGAACATCGGCGATGTGACAGGCAAGCATCACCGCCGTATGCGCATGGTCCACAGCCGCGACGCCGGCGGAGTGGACCGCGACGTTGCGGAAAAGTCGCAGGAGGTCAATTTCCGCATCCAGGGCACGCCGTGTGTTCCTGGAATCCGGCTGGCCGGTGACGGCGATCACCGGCGCGCTCTCATGCGCCGCGTCATACAACCCGCTGAGCAGGTTGACGCCGCCGGCGTTGTGACTTGCCAGGCAGCATCCCAGGCGCCCGGTCCACTTCGCGTAAGCACACGCCATGAACGCGGCGGCGTGTTCCTGCATCGCGGCGACAAATCGAATCTGGCCGCTCCTCGATTCGAGCGCAGTGAGGATGCCCCCCAGCCCCGCACCCGGCACGCCAAAGGCGACGTCAACACCCGATTCGATCAAGGTGTCGACGATCAAATCCGCGGCCGAGTACTCGGAAGCCATGCTCATGCCGTTTGCAAGAGTGACGCCATGATCGCCGTCAGTCGCTCAGGTGCGCCGTATCGTTCACGCCGCCGATATGGGCACGGCCCGCGCGGACACGCACCGTTGTGATGGAGGAGGGGGCGATGTCAAAGCGCGAAACGAGGTCGGGGGCCATGCCTACCGACGCCGCAAGTGCTGCGCGAATGACGTCGGCGTGGGTGACGACCACGACGGCCTCGTCCGGATGTTTGCCAGCCAGTTCGTGCAGCAGGCGGACGGCGCGCAGTTGCACATGAAGGAAGTCCTCGCCCGAAGGAATGGCGGCGAACGTCCGTTGGTTGTTGAAGGTGCGCCAGCGCCGGTCAGACGACAACTCCCCGAACTGGCGACCGGTCCAGGTTCCGTAGTCGACTTCATCGAGGGCCACCACCATCCGCACCGGCGCCGACACAGCGTCAGCAATCGCGTGAGCCGTTGAGGATGCGCGGTCGAGCGGGCCGGTATAGATCGCAGCGATGTCCGTGCGCCGACTCAACCGTTCGGCCAGCCGCCGCACCTGTTCCCGGCCGACAGGGCTCAGGGGATATCCGGCCGCACGGCCTGCCAGGACGTGTCCAAGGGCATCGGTGGCGCCATGTCGCACAAGCAGGCAGGTGGTCACGGTGGTGGGGGTGGCTGCAAGGTGTCTGCCAGCCACCTGCATCGAGCCTCCTCCCGCCGAACCCCACGAGGTCGTTTGCACTGCCCAGATGTGGCATCGGGCTACCCTTGACGATGTTGTCGATCTGGGCGATCCCCGCTCGTCGCCTCTATGAAGGTGCGACGATGGACGGAGCGCCATTTCGAAGGAGAAACGAATGCGAGTCATGGTGATTGTGAAGGCCACGAAAAACAGCGAAGAGGGCAAGCTGCCCTCCTCCGAACTGCTCGACGCGATGGGGGCCTTCAACGAGGAATTGGTCAAGGCCGGCATCATGCTGGCGGGCGACGGCCTGAAGCCCAGCTCACACGGCAAGCGCATCCTGCTCGAACCCGGCAAGCGGACCATCGTTGATGGCCCATTTGCCGAAACGAAGGAACTGATTGCTGGCTTCTGGATCTGGCAGGTGCGGTCGATGGAAGAAGCGGTCGAATGGGCCCGCCGGTGTCCGGATCCGATGCCGGGCGAGGAATCGATCCTGGAGATCCGTCCGGTGTACGAACTTGCCGACTTCGGCGATGCCCTGACGCCCGAAGTGCAGGCACGCGACGAGCGCCTGCGACAGGAAATCGAACGGCAGCAGAAGGGCTGACCGCTCGTGGCTGACGACGCGCGCACGCGTTCGACAGTCGAGACCATCTGGCGCATCGAGGCTCCCCGGCTCATCGGGGGCCTCGTGCGCTTCACCGGCGACCTCGATCGTGCGGAAGATATGGCTCAGGATGCCCTGGTCGCCGCGCTGGAACGCTGGCCGACATCCGGCATTCCCGCCAATCCCGGGGCGTGGCTGATGACGACCGCCAAGAACCGGGCGGTCGATGCGGCGCGTCGGCGGCGCATGGTGGAGACAAAACACCAGGAAATCGCGCGCACGGCCGAATCGTTTCAGGCTCCAGATGTGGTCGTCGACGCCTCGCCGGTCAGTGACGATGTGTTGCGCCTGATGTTGACGGCGTGCCACCCCGTCTTGTCCAGGGAGGCGAGAGTGGCGCTCACGCTGAAGCTGGTCGCGGGCCTGTCGACGGCAGAAATCGCGCGGGCCTTCCTGGCGTCAGAGCCGACTCTGGCGCAGCGCCTGGTGCGGGCAAAACGCACGCTCGCCGAAGCCCGCGTGCCGTTCGACATCCCGGCCCCGGATGCGCTGCATGAGCGGGTGCCGGCGGTGCTGGAAGTGCTCTATCTCATCTTCAACGAGGGATACGCCGCCACTGCCGGCGACGACTGGACACGTCCCGCGCTGTGTGATGAAGCGATGCGTCTGGGTCGCGTGCTGGCAGAACTGATGCCTGACGAGGCGGAGGTGCACGG
>CBINOO010000015.1:0-52742 GCA_966252305.1 uncultured Acidimicrobiia bacterium | reverse complement strand
GCGCGTTTCGGTGAAGTGCAGGAGGAATACGACCATCTGGGCGGCTACTCCCTCGAAAGCCAGGCCCGCGAAGTACTACACGGCCTAGGATTTGATGACGCCCGGATCGATGGCGACGTCGGGGCGCTCTCGGGCGGATGGAAGATGCGCGTGGCCATGGCTCGCGTCCTGCTCGGTCGGCCCGACGTGCTGCTGATGGACGAACCGACGAACCATCTCGACATCGAATCGATCATCTGGCTGGAGGGCTTCCTCAAGACGTTGCCGTCGGCATTGCTGATGACGTCGCACGACCGGGACTTCATGAACCGGATCGTGTCCCGCATCGCCGAGATCGACGGCGGCGAGATCACCGTGTACTCAGGCAACTACGAGTTCTACGAACGTGAACGCGCCATTCGGGAAGCCAATCGCGAAGCGGCGTACGCGCGGCAGCAGGCGATGTTTGCGAAAGAGCAGCGATTCATCGAGCGATTCGCCGCGCATGCGGCAAAGGCGGCTCAGGTGCAGAGCCGCGTCAAGGCGCTCGAAAAGATCGAGAAGGTCGAGCCTCCCAAACGCCGGAAGGTCATCGACTTCGAGTTCCGCCAACCGCCGCGGTCGGGTGACAAGGTCGTGACGGTGACTGACCTCCACAAGGCGTACGGCAGTCACGTGATCTACGACGGGCTGAACCTCACCATCCAGCGCGGTGAGCGCTGGGCGGTGATGGGCGCCAACGGCGCAGGCAAGACCACGCTGCTGCGCATGGTGGCCGGCGCGCTTGAGCCCGACAGTGGCACCGTGACGATCGGCGCGGCCGTGCAGATGGGCTACTTCGCGCAGCAGGCCCTGCAGGTCCTGGACCCTGACAAGACGATCTGGGAACAACTGCAGAACGATTTCCCACAGGAGTCAGTGGGCGCCATTCGCAACCTCGCCGGCGCGTTCCAGTTCTCCGGTGATGATGTCGAAAAGAAGATCCGATTCCTCTCCGGCGGTGAACGCTCCCGCCTGGTGCTCGCGCGGATGCTGATGTATCCGCCGAACCTGCTGGTCCTCGACGAGCCCACCAATCACCTCGACCTGACCACGAAAGACATGCTCATTCGCGCGCTGAAGGACTTTGAAGGCACGATGATCTTCGTCTCCCACGACCGCTCGTTCCTTCGCAGCCTGACGACACGTGTGCTCGAGTTGGGCGGTCCCTCTCCGCTGGTGTTCCCTGGGACGTATCCGGAATACGTCGAGCGCACCGGCCGCGAGGCGCCGGGGGTGCATACCTAGTAGTGCGAAGTGCGAAGTGCTGAGTGCGACGTGCTGAGTGCTGAGTGCTGACGGCTTGTCGCGCCGAAGCCCTGGCGAAGGCGGATGCTAGGTGCTGAGGGCGGCTGAGGCGCCGACCCAGGAGAGCCCCTTGTTGTGGTCAACGCCCATCATGCGGCCGCGGCCCATGCGCACGAGCGGAAGGACGGCGCGATAGTCATCGCCGTCGCGCACCATCATGATTCGCAGTTCGGCTTGCGTCGGCCCGTGCGGCGTCTCGATGACGGGGGTGAACGCCACCCGTCGCTGCAGCACGTACAGCTGCCGCTCCCGCTCGGGGATCGCGTCAAGTTGTGCATCAGTGGGCGCGAACACAATGCCGCCGCCGGCAAACGAAAACAGCGGCTTGAGCAGCCAGTCCTCCCGGTCGGCCGGCCACTCGCGCACCTCGGACAAAAAACGCGTCTCGGGCACCCACGGGTGTGACAGCCATGGCAGCGAGAACTTGCTGATGCGGAAGAACCAGTCGGGACCACCGACCCACTCCACGTCGAGTTCGTCCCGGTAGTCGAAGGGCAGCGTGACGCCGGTTCGCTCAAGTTCGTCCGGGATGACGCGGTTGTAGATGCGCCGGATCGGCGTGAGCACACCATCGCGCCGGTAGTAGAGTCCCCGGCCGTCCTTGATCACGTCAGCCGTGTCCACCGCGCGAATCCCCCACGTCGCCTCCGTCACGACGAAGTCGGGTCGGGTCTTCTGCTGGTCGGGCTGAATTTCCATGAGCACGACTTCGCGCGGATCATGGGGACCGACCAGCACACGCCGCATCAGCTCGACGTAGCCCTCACGTTCGAGCCCCGAGAGGAAATGAGCCCGGAGGTGCGAGCCCTGCGAGGGATTCGACCAGGCCTCGGCACTGGCCTCCGCGAGTGCCATCTGGAAGCCGTAGAGCGACGGGAAGGCCTGCAATTCCACAAGCCGGCCCTCCACCTCGTCATGGCCACGCCTGAGCAGGCCGAAGTCGACCTGCACACATGTCGGCAGCGTTTCCCCTTTCTGGATCCTGAACCGGGCAGGCACCGCCGCGTCCGCCGCGCGCCGATACGCCGAATCGTTCAGCAGCTGACTGACCATCGTCCGAGCCGCATCGGACAGCCGGTCGAGGAGGTCCGGTTCGAAGAAACACGGCGTCTCAGAAATCCTGAACGGAATGGCGCCGCCCACGCGTGACGCCAGTACGTGGAGCAGTGCCTGATGAGTGGCGTCGGAGAACTCGGCGTTGAAGCGCTGGCGCGCGGACGGAATCATCGTCTGCTCAGATCAGGAACTGGCCGTCGGCCATGATCCGCTCATCGTCGACCCAGATGTCGAAGCGTGTGCCGACGACATCGATGTGGGTGGACGAGTACCAGTCCGCGCCTGTGTGCGCGCCGTACGGATTGCCGAACGCGATGTGGATGCCCGGGAACTTCTCGTCCTGCAGAATGTGCCCGATCACTTCCTTGATGCCGATGTTCGTGCCGATGGCGAATTCGCCGACGCGGTCGCTGTTCTCATCGGTGTGTGTGTACGCCCAGAAATCATCGCGCAGGGCCTGATTGGTGGAGGTGGCGTCCACCAGCCGGTTCCCCTCGATACGCACCGTCAGAGGGGAGTCCTTGAGGTTGCCGTAGCGATCGCAGAGCCAATCCCCGACGACGCCGTCGATGACAAACGTGCCGTTGACCTCCCCTGGCGTCGTGAAGACTTCACCGCCGGGAAGGTTGCCCCACTTTTCCGGGCTGATGAGCCCGCTCGTCTTGATCCAGCGGTAGCCGGGGTTGAGGTCGGCGGTGAAGTCACTGCCGGCCGGCGTGGTGGCGCGTATGCGCCGAGCCTGGCGCACCTTGTCAATGACGCGGCGACTGATGTCGTCGACGGCGTGGAAGTCCGCGCGCATGCCCTCCACCATGATGCGATCGGTGATGTTGACCATGTGCGCGTGCCGCATCCGCCGACGGTTCACGATGTCGGTCATCTGCATGCGCGATCCCAACTCGTGCTGCTGGACCTGCGCGGCGAAGATGCTGACGTGACTCAGTTCCATGTCGGCGGCGATCGACGCGGGCAGGTCGGTCAGGGGCCGAGGGGCCTCATCTTCGAGCACGAACAGGCTCCACGCGGCGCCGACGCGATCGATCTCGGCTGCCAGCGCGGCAGCAATATGGCGGGTCTGGCGGTCGGTAATCACCGTGACACGCTCGGAGGGCTGGACGTTCAGACACGTGCGGATGGCGTTTTCAGCGCCCGGTTGGAGCTCCAACATGCGCCGATGATCATATCGCGACGTCGTCATGGAGTGCCGACTTTCCGGCACGCGGCCGCGCGAGTCTGCCGACATTCCGGCACTCACGAATAATTCACAATCACTCACTCGTTCGAGTGAGTGACGAGCGTTACACGCTGGTATAGTCGAATCTTCATAACGGGGCGCGCGTCGGTCTTGCGCACATCAATGCTCCACAGGAGGACTCGTGAAAACTACCCGTTTCATCGCTCTTGCGCTCGCTGCGTCCGTGCTGGCGCCGGTCATTGCCTTCGCCCAGGAAGGTCCGCTCATGATTCGCGCGCGCGGCGTCTACATTTCAACAGCCGACAAGTCGGACGCGATTCCCGCGCTCGCGGTGCCCGCTGACGCGATCACGGTCAGCAAGAAGCTGATCCCTGAAGTCGACATCACGTATTTCTTCAACAAGAACCTGGCGGCTGAGCTGATCCTGACGTATCCGCAGCAACATGACGTCGAAGTGGCGGGCGCCAAGATCGGCACGTTCAAGCACCTGCCGCCCGTGCTCAGCCTGCAGTACCACTTTGCGCCGGACGGGATGGTGCGCCCTTTTCCTGAACGCCGATCTCAAGTACGTCGCGTTGCGGTCGGACGTGCTGCTCAAGGCGGGCGGGACGAAGGTCAGCCTCGTGAAGCTGGACCCCTGGTTGATCGGTGTTGGCTTCGGCTACCGCTTCTAACTGACGTGTCGACGCTGCGCCGGGGTCGGTCCGACCACCGCTCCGGCGCAGCGCCTCGAGCAAGGACTCAGAGTCCCTCGCGGGTCTCGGAGATCATGAAGTCCACGACGGCCTTGAAGTCGTGACCTGAACGTTCATACACGGCCAGTTGACGGTCGGCGCCGGTGCCGTTGGCCAGGATCCATTTGATGGTCTCGATTTCTTCGCGACTGTCGAGCTCGTCGAGCACATCGTCAATCCAGTCGAGGTATTCGAGGATGAGTTCGCGCTCCGGCACCTCGCGTTCCTTCCCGAAGTCGATGAGCATGCCGTCGAGGCCATACCGGGCGGCCCGCCACTTGTTTTCCATCAACAGCGCCCGGCTGTACACGCGCCAACTCTGATTCTGGGCGTGCAGCCGATACAGCTTGACCAGCGTGGCCTGGATCAGCGCCGCAAGGGCAATCGTCTCGTCCACCCGCATCGGGATGTCACACACACGCACTTCGAGTGTGTTGAACACCGGGTGCGGCCGGATATCCCACCAGATTTTCTTGGCGTTGTCGATGGAGCGTGTGCGGACCAGGAGATTCACGAACCCGTCAAAGTCCGCCCATGACTGGAAGATGTCGGGGATGTTCGTGCGGGGGAACCGGTCGAAGACCTTCGTCCGGTACGACTTGAGGCCGGTGTTCATGCCGATCCAGAACGGCGAGTTCGAGGACAACGCGAGCAGGTGCGGCAGGAAGTACCGCATCTGGTTCATCAGGTGGATGAGCGTTTCGCGGTCCTCGATACCGACGTGCACGTGCAGGCCGAAGATCAGGTTGGCCCTCGCCACGATCTGCATGTCTTCGAGCACCTGGACGTAGCGGGCGTCCGGGGAGATGTCCTGTACCCGCCAGTCCGCGAACGGATGGGTGGCGCCCGAGATGAGCAGCAGGCCGTGCTCTTCGGTCAGGCCGATCATCTGCCGGCGCAGGTCACAGAGATCCGCGCGGGCCTCCTTGACCGTGCGGCAGACGCCGGTGCCGACCTCGACCACCGACTGGTGCATCTCGGACTTCACCTTTTCCTTCATCCGCCGTTTGCCCTCTTCGACGATCTCGGTCTGGATGTGGGAGCGCAGGTCGTAGGTGCGCGGGTCGATCGTCTGGTATTCCTCTTCGATTCCGAGCGTGAACGACGGCGTGGACATGATCAGCCTTTCAGGAAGGCATTCCAGCGAAGGTCGAGCGGGGTGACGGGTTCCTGCGCCTTGCGAACGGCAAGCTCCGCGACGGCGTCGATGATCCAGGCGAAGTTGGCCTCGCCGACCGAATGCCGGTCGGCATCGGGAGCCGGATTCATGAAATCGATGGCGTAAGGCACGCCGTCCTCAACGGCGAATTCCACCGTGTTCAGGTCGTAGCCCAGGGCGCGGCAGAGTGTGAGCGCGTCGCGCTCGACGCGCTCGAGCAGCGCGGGATCGTAGGCCGGCGGGTGCTTGATGTACCGTTCGTGGAACGGCTGCCGGGGATCGTACGGCATGATGTGCACCTTCTCCTGGCCAATCACGTAGCAGCGGAAGTACTCCTTGAAGTTGACTCCCTTCTGGAGCGTCATGCACAACGTGCCGGTCTGGTCGTACGCCGCGAAGAACTCCTTCGGCGACCGCACCTGATAGACGTCCTTCCACCCACCGCCGTCAAACGGCTTGAGAAATGCCGGGAAGCCGACGTAGGCAAACACTTCTTCCCAGTTGAGGGGATATTCGAGATTGCGCATCGACTGATCAGTCGTGCCGGGCGGATGTGTCTTGTGCGGCAGGATGACGGTCGGGGGAATTGCCACGCCCAGACGGGTTGCCAGCGCATAGTTGAAGAACTTGTCGTCGGCGCTCCACCAGAAGGGATTGTTGATGATCGCCGTGCCCGTCAGCGCGGCGTTCTTGACGAACGCGCGGTAGAAGGGAATGTCATGGGAGATGCGGTCGATGATGACGCGGTATCGCTGCGGCTCATCCATCCGGATCGCGCCTATCGACACCGCTTCAGCGCGCACGTCCGGGATGTTCATGTTGTTGATACGCTCCACCACCGCCGGCGGAAACGTCTGCTCCATACCAAACAGCACACCGATTGTCTTCATCGTTGATCCCTCATCTCATCACTCGGCGGGCCTGACCAGCCTCCGCCAAGGCTCCGGAACTCCGGAACTCCGGAACTCCGGAACTTCGGCACTCCGCTCACGGCACGTACGCGCTTGCCATCTTGAGCCACTCGGGCCAGTCGTGCAGGGAACCGTTGCCCCAGACATGCAGGCTGTGCGGAATGTCCTTGTGCGCGAGCAGCCGGGCCATGTGCTCGGTGTCCGCGCGGCAGATGTCGCGCTCGCCCGACACCAGCACCCACTTGTTCAACCGGAAGCGATCGAGGAACCAGGGATCGGTCAGATTGGGAAGAAAGTGTGGAGGGGACAGCAGGTACGCGTCTTCGTCGAAGTAGCCATGGAGGAAGCGCATGATGTCGAACGCGCCTCCCATCGTGATGCACGACGTGAAGACATCCGGGTGCCGCAGCGCCATGGTCATGGCGTGGTAGGCGCCGAAGCTGCAGCCGGTGACCCCCATCGTGTCGCCGCCGTTGTGCTGCCGCACGAACGGCACGACCTCGTCCACCAGGTACCGTTCGTACTGCAGGTACCGCGAGATGCGATCCCGCGGATCGAGCATCGAGCCGTAGAACGATTCCGTGTCGACGGTCGAGACGCAGAAGAGTTGGAGGAGTCCGCCGTCGAGCTTGTCATGCAGGGCCCCGATCATGCCGCGGTCTTCGTATTCGAAGAAGGAACCCATCGAGGTCGGAAACACGATCATCGCGCGCCCGGCATGGCCGAACGTCAGCATTTCCATGTCTCGACCCAGGGGCTGGGCGAACCAGCGGTGGTACTCGCGACGCATGATGCCCGATACTACGTCATCTG
This sequence comes from uncultured Acidimicrobiia bacterium, assembly GCA_966252305.1. Classification (GTDB taxonomy): domain Bacteria; phylum Acidobacteriota; class Vicinamibacteria; order Vicinamibacterales; family SCN-69-37; genus SYFT01. The sequence continues at coordinate 45,548 of CBINOO010000015.1, read as the reverse complement.
ATGACGCGCTACGACATCGACTCGACGTGGCTTGGGGGCATCCGCCGTGTGACGGTCTGGACCCCGGAACCTCGGCCCCTCGGAACTCCGGCACCCCGCACCTCCTGCCTCATCCTGCATGACGGGCAGAACCTCTTCGACCCGGAACGGGCGCATCGGCCCGGCCATCACTGGCGGGTCGCTGAGACGCTCTCGACGCTGACTGCCGCCGGACTCCTTCCCCCGCTGGTCGTGGCAGGAATCGACCATGCGGAGGAGGACCGGCTTCGTGAGTTGACGCCCTCGGAGGGTGCGCGCCAGGGCGGGGACGCCTGGCGGTACGGGCGTTTTGTCATGGAGGACCTGCTCCCCATCCTCGCGAGTACGTACGGCGTCGACACCAGACCCGGCGCGCTTGCCATGGGCGGCTCGTCGCTGGGTGGACTCGTCACCCTGACCCTTGCCCAGCAGTACCCGGGCAGGTTCGGACGGCTCCTGGTGATGTCGCCGTCAATCTGGTGGGACGAGGCACTGATCCTCAGGCGACTCCGACGATCCCCCCTGGTGCCGAACACGCGGGTGTGGCTCGACATTGGTCATCAGGAGGGACGCGAAGCACTCCAGAACGTCCGTCGCCTGCGCCGGCTGCTGCGGGATCAGCTGGACGCGGGCCAGCTGGGCGGATACGAGGAGCAGCAGGGGGATCACACAGAGGACAGCTGGGCCAGGCGCCTCCCTGACGCGTTGACCTGGCTCTATCGAGACATCGCTGATACCCCTGGGGGGTAGGATGGCAGTATGCATGTCTCCGGCTCGATCTCTGCGGTCTACCTGTTCGACATTGCCGAGGCCATCGACCTTGCGGCTGTTCGTGGCGTGCTCGGCGCGCACGGCGCCAGCGCCGAGTTGTCGGACAAGAGCGCCGGGCCGCCGCGTGTCCGATATCAGCAGCCGCCGGTCATCGCCGACGGCGCGGGCCTCGGCCTGCCTGCCCCGCCCGACTACCAGGTGCGGCTCAAGTTCTTCGACTACGGCGTCGTCTCGGTGCTGCTGCACCGTTCGTTCGCGGGAGCGTGGCGTGACTTCGTCTCGGATGGGCAGGTGCTGCTCGAGCACGGCGCGCTTGAACGGGCTGCCGGCGACATCTGTCGTGCGATGACTACGCAGATTGCCGGCGCGCTGGCGCGACCGCGCGCCCAGTTCCTCTCCGAAGACTACCTGCTCTTTGCCGTGCACTCCTTCGACGCGCCAAGAACCGCCGAGCAGGTCATCGCAGACCTGGGTCACGACATCGCTCAGCTCCTGCGCGGCGAACGCGCGGCGCTCGGCAGGCAGGAGGTTGACGAGGTTCTACGCCACCGCCTCTCCTACTTTGACGATGACCTTGTGGTCGCGACGTGGAACGCCGCATTCATCTACGACCGGGAGCCGGCGGCGAATGCCGCGATGGACATCATCGAGTACGCGAACTCCCACCTGCTCGAGTTCCGCTACCACGACGACCTGCTCGAACACGAGCTGTCGACGATCTATCGCCAGGTGCAGCAACCGTCGTGGAGCGACCGCTGGTTCGGCCGGCGCCACACCAAGGCCACGCGGCGCCTGCACGCACTGTTCATCGATGTCAACGAGCTCACCGATCGCATGGAAAATGCGGTCAAGATGGTGGGCGACGTGTACGCGGCCAGGCTGTTCAACCTCGTAGGCAGCCGGATGGGGTTGGCCGAATGGAAACGGAACGTCGACGAGAAGCTGAAGACACTCGACGACATTCACCGGTTTGCGATTGAGCACACCGGCATGGCGCAGGCGAACCTGCTGGAATTGGTGATCGTGCTGATTCTGGTGCTGGAACTGGGGCTGTTTTTTGCCGGCATCATGAAGTGATGCCGGCGCCGGGACCGCCGCGGTGACGCAGCAGTCCCGGCGTCGAGATCCTACTGACCGCCGCCGCGTCCGCCGCGGCCCGTGCCGCCGGCCGGCGCCGCGCTGCCCATGTCGATTGGACGACCGTCGATGAAGACCTGCCGCACGCGCGCGTTCCCTTCGAACAACTCGCCTTCCATCACGACCAGGTTGGCAATCTTGCCCTGGTCGATTGAGCCGAGGCGATCTGCCGCGCCTGCCACGCGGGCCGCATCAAGCGTCAGCGCGCGCAGCGCTGTTGCCGCCGGCAGGCCACCGTCCTTGATCGTGCGGCCAACGTTGGTCATGAACGCTGACGGCTGCAACACGCCGCCGCCCGTGAATCCAAACAGGATCCCGGCTTCGGCCAGCCGTGCCGCGGTCTTGGTGGCTTCCATGATGGCCTGCTGCATGCTCTGACCACCGGCTGCGCCGCCGCCACCGCCTCGCCCCCCGCCGCCACCGCCGGCCTGGAAGTTCACGCCGAGAATGACGCGCGCCTTGGCCTTCTGGAGATCCTCGATGCGTTTGTGGGATTCCGCTCCACCCACGATGATCGGATCGAGACCGAAGTCGTTTGCCATGATGAGGGAGCGATCGATCTCGCGCGCCTGGTTGGCGTCAAACGCCGTCGGCACTTCCTTCGCCAGTGCGGGCTTGAGCGCATCCAGCGACGGCTCAACCAGCGGCCTCGGTCCCACGCCACCGTTTTTTTCGTAGATGGCCGTGGCGTCTCGCTGCCACTTCGCGTCGAGGAAGCCCTGACGCGTGAACGCAATCGTGCCCAGCAGCGAATTCGGGTAGCCCGTGCCGCCACCGCGTCCACCGATGTTCACGTGCTGCGCCACCGGCGCCTTCACCACGGCGAGGCCACGCCGGTAGTCCGCGACGGTGCTGATCATCGGATCGTCGGGTGGATACATCGTGTTGACGAGCGCGCTCTGACCCTTGAAGATGCCCTGCGACGGGACCGCCAGCACGGAGGTAATCCCGGCCTGCGCCATCGTTGTCAGCGTGTCGCTCGACTCGACCAGGTTGGACGCGGCCATGAAGTCGGGCCGCAGGATGGCTTCACGCTTGGCGCGCTCCGCCTCCTCACGGCTCGAGAACGTCGACTCGGCGCCACCGCCACGTCCGCCGCCGCGCCCGCCGCCAGGGGCCGCCGCCTGGGCGGATTCGCCGAGTGGCGCGCCGCTCATGAGGTCGATGAATCCGGGGTACACCGTGAGCCCCGTGCCGTCGGTGACGATGGCGTCAACCGGGACGTTGACGGAGGTGCCAACCGCCTGAATGACACCGTCACGGATGAGCACCGTGCCGTTGTCAATCGTGGCGCCGGAGACCGTCACGATCTTCGCGCCGCGAATGGCGTAGGTCATGCCGGCCGGCGCAAACGCGCCTCCGGAGATGGTGAACGTGAGTGCCGCAGCGAGGACCGCGGCGCCCTGAACAAACAGAGATTTCAGGTTGCGCATTGATCGAGTCCTCCTACTGACGACCCATGTAACGGTTGAACAACTCGGTCTGCTTGTTGGTCAGGGCGACGTCCTTGCCCGCGATGACCACATGCATGACGCGCGACCGGATTTCCATCGCGTCACCGTTGGTGACGACGAGGTTGGCCACCTTGCCGGGCTCGATGGATCCGACCAGCTTGTCGGCGCCGAAGATCTTCGCCGCGTCAAGGGTCATGGCCTGCAGCGCGCGCTCCTTGCTGAGCCCCCACGCCGATGCCATCGCCGCCTGGAACGGAATCAGGCGCACGGTCTCGAAGCCGCCGCTCGAAAACGCGAACGTGACACCGGCCTTCTCGAGTTCCGCCGGCGCCTGATACGTCGCCGCGTGGAACGTGTCGTCACTGCCCTGGGGCAGCGCGAGGATCGTGCTGATGATGACCGGCACGTTGGCGGCCTTGAGCGCCGCCGCGCTCGAGACGGCCGTCTGCGGGCTGGTGCGGATGACGATGTTGACGTTCTGCCGCTGTGCCCACTGCAGCGCCTGCGTGATGGCCGCGTCGCTGCCCGCGCTGATGTAGAACGCCTGCTGCTTGTTGAGGATCGGCAGGAACGGCTCGAGGTTCCAGTTCATGTCGCGATTCGGGTTCTGGCCGTAGACCTTCGCCTGGGCCAGCAGCGCCTCGAGTTCACGCAGACCGGAGTTGTTCGCGCCACCTGCGCGGCCGCCGCCGGGGAATCCGCCCCGGCCGCCACCGCCGCCAGGCCACGAAAACGCCTGGCCGGCCGCCCCTCGCACGACGTTTTCTTCCCACGTCCACCCGTCGAGGTTCATGAGCGGCACTTCGCCCCCGATGATGCCGCCGCCCGGGAAGATGCCCGCCGACGTGATGCCCTCCGTGCGCGCGACCGCAATCGCGTCGCTGTCGGACTGATACGCCACCTTGGTGCGCAGCATCTGGTTGAACGTCAGGATCTCGTTGACGTCATCGAAGTTGCGCACGCCAGGTTCGTTGAGGCCGAGGTCGGTCTGCGCGTCGATGAATCCCGGATACACGTTGCCGCCGCGGGCATCAACCACACGCGCGCCCGCCGGGATCGACGCGTTGGCACCCACCGCCTGAATCGTGTTGCCGCGAATCACCACGGTGCCGCGCGGAATCACCGGGCCCGACACCGTGTGGATGCGGGCATTGGTGATCGCCCACGTGCCGCCGTTGGCGTTGTAGACGACCTTGCCGGCCTCCGGCGTGACGTTGAACAGGTTGCCCGTCACGGGCGGATTGCCCGGAGCAGGCCGCTCGCCGGCGGCGGCCATTGTCCGCTCGAGGTCCTTCACGCGGTCGTAGTAGACCTTGCCGTCGATGTACGTCTGGTCGACGATGGCGTAGGTGCTCAGGGGGTGGTTGTTCCAGATGACCACATCGGCGTCTTTGCCCACATCCAGCGAGCCCACGCGGTTGTCGATGCGCAGCTGCTTCGCCGGATTGATCGTCACCAGGCCGATCGCCTGATCGTCGGTGATGTCACCCCAGCGCACCGACTTGGCCGCCTCGGTGTTGAGGCGACGCGCGTGTTCGGCGCTGTCGGAGTTGATCGACACGTTGACGCCCTTGTGGGTCATCAGGCCCGCGTTGCCGGGAATCGCGTCTTCGGCCTCGATCTTGTAACCCCACCAGTCAGAGAACGTGGAGGCGCCGGCGCCGTGCGCGGCAATTTCCTTGGCGACCTTGTACCCCTCGAGCACGTGCTGGAAGGTGGCGACCTTGAAGCCCATCTCGTCGGCGAGGCGGATCATCATCAGGATCTCGTCCGCGCGGTACGAGTGGCAATGCACGAGGCGCTTGCCTTCAAGCACTTCCACGAGCGCGTCCATCTGAAGGTCGCGGCGAGGCGGCACGAGTGAGGCCTTGTTGGGCGCTGCGTTGTACGCCGCCCAGTCCTTCTGGTACTTCTTCGCACGCGTGAACGCATCGCGAATGACGAACTCGACGCCCTGGCGCGTGCCCGGGTAGCGGGGGAGGGCATTTCCCTGCAGACCGCCGGCGCCACCGCCCGACCGCTTCGGGTTTTCTCCCAGCGCGAACTTGATGCCGGGCATCGCACCTTCAAAGATCAGGTCGTCGCCCTTTTCGACACCCCAGCGCAGCTTGATCGTGACCGAGCCGCCGCCAATCGGATTGGCCGATCCATGCAGGATGTTGGCCGTGGTCAGGCCGCCGGCGAGATCGCGCTGGATGGCGATCGCCGTCGGATTGAGCACCTGACCCATGTCGGTCATCGAGCTGACCGCCGTGGCGCCTTCGTTGATGGCGTCATTGCCGATGTGCGAGTGCGCATCGATGAGGCCCGGCGTCACAAAGCGCCCCGTGCCGTCGACCACCGTCGCGCCGGCGGGAATCTGGACGTTGGTGCCAATCGCCGCGATCTTGCCGTCGCGCATGACGATGGTGCCGTTGTTGATGGTGCCGCTCGAGACCGTGATGAGCGTGGCGTTGCGAATCGCCACCACGGAGGGCGCCTGGGCGGACGCCTGCGCCGGTGGCGCGGCTTCGCCCGACACGCGTGCGACAGCCGAGGGAATGAGGAATGGGGCTGCCGCCACCATTCCGAGAACGAGAGTTCGAACAAATCGACGTGCCAATGGGGCCTCCACTGTAGGGGGAACTAACGGGGGAAACTGTATCGTACGGAGGTGCTCCACGACCACGCGTCGTGGGGAGGCGCCCCGGCACTCAGCCGATGGCGAGAGCGGGCGTGCAGAGCGCGCGGTCGGCGCGCGCGAGCGCATCAGCGAAGGTCTCGCCAGGAGCCGCCGTGACCAGCCCCGCGTCGGCTGAGACCAGAACGTGTCCGCGTGGGATGGTCACCCGGAAACCTGCGCAGAATGTCCTCACCTGTTCGGAGAGGTGTTCCACCTCGGCTGGCGTCCCGGTGGCGACGAACGCAAACTCGTCGCCGCCGATGCGTCCGATTGTGCCGGCCCTGCCGACCAGGCTCGACAACGCCGTGGCCGCGGACAGCAGCACTTCATCGCCTGACGTATGCCCGTGCGTGTCGTTGATTTGCTTGAAGCGGTTGAGGTCGATCATCCCGACCAGCACCTGCCGGCTGCCGGCCTGTGCCATCCGCCGGTCCGCCTCGGAGAACAACCCACGCCGGTTGTACGCGTGGGTGAGCGGATCCCGCGTCGACAGCAGCCACATCTGGTGATACGCCTCGTCGAGCCGCACGATCAGGCTGGTGAGCAGCAGAGTGACCACCGGCGCGACGACCGCCGGCACGACCACCGCGATGCCCAGCGACACCTCGAGCATGCCGTTGCGCGTATCCTCCTCGGTCAGCAGCGGAATGACCAGCAGGGAGGTCAGCGCCATCGAGATCGCCACCGAGACCGCGGTCACGACGGCGACAACGCCCGCGCGCCCCGCGCGCCGGTGCAGGGCCAGCAGGAGACGCTCCGGCCGCCGCAGCTCCAGGTGCTCGTCAGATTTCACGTCGGCGCAGGCGGCGATACATTTCGAGGCCCGCCCGGACGATATGGATGGCCTCCGCTGGTCCGAGCATGTCCTCGACGACCACTTCCTTGTTTTCGAGCGCCTTGTATTCCTCGAAGAACTGGCGGACCTGCCGGAGGATGTGCGGCGGCAGCTGGTTCTTGTCGGTGTAGTGCGCGAAGGCGGGATCCTTGACGCTGACGGCGACGATCTTGTCGTCGATGCCTTTTTCGTCCCGCATCCGCATCACGCCTATGGCGCGGGCGTCCACGATGGTCAGTGGATGGACGGGATCCTGGCCGAGCACGAGGGCGTCCAGCGGATCGCCATCGTCACAGAACGTGCGGGGAATGAAGCCGTAGTCGGCCGGGTAGTGCACCGCGCTGTAGAGCACGCGGTCCAGGCGGAGCAGGCCGGTTTCCTTGTCGAGTTCGTATTTGTTCGAACTGCCCTTGGGAATTTCGATGATGACGGGGAACGCCGACTCGATCTGGGCATCGTCGATGTAGGCGTCATGCCACGGGTGCATAGGCGCCTATTGTCGCACCCTTATGTCCTGCGTGAGCCGCGCGCCGGGCGCCAGCGACATCCGCAGCGCCGCGGGGACGAGCGACCGCAGAAACGCGGGGTCGTACTGCTCGTCCTTCGAGATGTCGGTCACCGCGGCGAGGTAGTAGTCGCCTGCCGGCAGCAGGGCGGGGCCGGGGCCGCCCAGCCGATACTGACCGTCCGCGTCGGGTGTGGCCGAAACAACACGGCGAGACTCGTACAGCCAGTACGCCTCATCCACGGGAAAGGCCAGCATCGTGTAATCGGCGACGCCGGCGCCGCTCTCATTCGTGACGCGTCCGGAGATGTCCTGCCAGACCTCGGTCAGAGTCAGCAGGATTTCCTTTGGTGGCGCATCGCGGGTGAACTCGATTGGACGGTCGGTGACGTCCACGCCATCCACGTGCACCGAGCCCAGGCCCCACGTCGTCGACGCCTCGGACGCGCCAAAAAACGGCGCACCGGTCAATACGTAGCGCGACGGGAACACGCTGCTGATCTGGAATTCACCGGCGGCATTGGGAGGCCGGAACACGGGCGCGGCCGTCTCCGAGAGCGCGTGTGCCAGAGGCGTCAGTTGGAAACGCAGACCCGTCACGCTGGGCGGCGCTGATGGGCCACTCGCGACAATGCGTCCCGCGAGGGTGAGCGGCGGATGCAGGACGACGTTTGCGGTGGCATCAGCCCCACGCAGGTCCACCTCAGTGACGCCGTGCAGGCCAGGGGCGGTCACCAGGAAGACGTAGCGTCCCGGGATCTGATTGGCGAGACTGAACGTGCCGTTCGGACTCACGCGCATGGAGGCGCCGCTGCGCAGCACGCCTGTGCCCGGCGACGTCATCATCATGACCGAGACCGTGGCAGGTAGCGGTGAGCCGTCGTGCATCGAGACGGTGCCCGTGATGCGCGCGGGAGCCACGGATTGCATCTGGATGTCGAGCCCTGTTCGCTCTTCACCGGCAGCCACAGCGACGGGGACCGCGTCATCGGCGATGACGGTGTTGGGGTAATAGACGGGCACGGGCCGTGTTGACGGCGGAGTCGGACGCGATGGCGGTGGCACCAGCGTGCCGGCCAGCGCGGCGTCGACGTCCGCGTCCGAGAGTTTCGTCACGCCCATTTGTTCGTGGCCCGGCATGTGCTGCCCACCCATGGCGGTGATGATGTATTCACCGGGCGGCAATCCGTGAATCCGGTACCGGCCACGTTCGTCGGTCACCATCACCGTCGTGCCCAGGGCCGGTGCCGCCTGCGACCCGCTCACGAGTACCGGTTGGCCATTCCGCATCTGACGCCGCGCCGCGGTGACCATGGCGCCCGTCACTGGCTGGGCATCCGCACCGTAGACCGTCCCCGACAACACGGCGCCCATCGGCATCCGGATGGCGACGTCCTTCACCTGTGCGCCGTCAGCCACCACCACCGGCGAACCCGGCCGCGCTGGACGTCGGGCCCCGGCCACTGCACCGAGATACGGCAGCTTGCTGGCGCCGACGGTGTAGCGATCCGCGGGAAGCGAGGCAAACGTGAAGCGCCCGTCGCTGTCCGCACTTCCGATGCGCAGCACACCCGTGCGCGTGCCGATGAGCACGACGGCCGCAAGACCAACCGGGGCACCAGTGGCGTCGGCCACGACGCGACCCTCGATCGACGCCGTGCCTGTTGGCGCCGGCGGTATCGCCGCGGTTGCGGGCGGCATCGGCCGTGCGTCACGCTGCGGCGCCTGGGCCGCGAGCGCCGTCGCCATCAGCATCATTCCGATAACGCCAGTCGCCGTGCGCGCACCCGTCATCGCCGCACCTCCACCGTAACCGTCGCGCCAGCCGACATGCGCACCGTCTGAGCCGTTCGGGCGAGTGCCTCGAGTGATTCCTGTGTCATCCAATCGCCACCAGTGCCTGTGGACAACGCGACGAAGTATTCACCCGCCGGAATCCGGGGAATCGTGAACGTCCCGTCGCCTTGCAGGCGCGACGAGCGAAATCGCCGCGACGCGCCGAACGGCGACGACCAGTACTTCCGGTCCACTGGGAAGACGACCGCTGAAAGCAGCAGGCCATCATCGGCCGGTGTAATGGCCACAGTGCCATTCACCACACCCTCGGCCACGTCGGTGAGGGTGATGACGACGTTGTTGCGGTCGCGGTCGAGGGTGAGCAGCGTGTCGGTGATGTCGAGGCCGTTGGCCGTGACTGAAGAGATGGAAGCCCACGGGGGTGCGGCTGCCCCAGGAAACAGCGCGTATTGTCCGGGGACGATGCCGCCGATTGAGAACGTGCCGTCTGGTTGCAGGCGGCCGAAGTACGAGCGCTGGCGAACACCGGACTCCACCGACAGCAACTGCGCGGTTGTCCGCTGGAGCGCGGGACCTTGTGGCGGCGCAGCTGAGCCAGAGAACTCGACACGACCCGTGATGGTCAGTCCGGGATTGAGACCGATGACCAGGCCCGTCACATCGCTGCCGCCGACACTGACCAGTTGCGAGGCCCAGAGTGGATCGATGGCGGGATCTGCGGGTCCGCCCATCCGAGTTGGCGCCGGAGGTGGTGAGAGCGCGTTTGCGCGGCCGCCAACGAACTGAAGCGCCTGGCCGGAGGGCCCGAGTCCACGCGAGCCCGGACGGAACGTGACCTCCAGCCGGTAGGTTCCAGGAGGCACGTTCGCGAAATCGAATCGTCCATCCGGTTGCGCGAGCGTCGGGTGGTACTGCGTGATGCCGATGGCTTCAGGCAAGTCGCCTTCGGGATAGAGGCGCAGAAACGACGCGTGACTGGCCGATGGCGCGCCGACGATGCGGCCGGAGACGCGGACGCCGGCCACTGTCGTGACGTTGATGTCGATGCCCGTGATTGTGTCGCCGCCACCCTTGACGTCCACGCGCTCCGATTCGCTCGCCAGGGTTGCCGCCGGATAAAACGTCGGCGCCATCGAACGCAACGGTGTTTCAAAGGTGACGGATTCCGCACCTCCCCGCATGGCCCGGCCGGCCAGCGGCAGCAGGTCCAGTGGTCGAGCGGCAAGCGTCGTGAGGAGCAGTCCATCAAACGGGATCGGATCACGGGAGCAGGCGCAGACGAAGTATTGCCCCGGCTGCAGTTGCGGGAGCCGGTACTCCCCGCGGTCATCCGTTTTCGAGCGATTCATCACCTGCAGGATCGGCGGTCGTCCCGCCGTGATCGTCCGTCGCAGCGCCAACACTTCGACGCCGACCATCGGCGCGCCGGTTTCGTCGCGCACGGTGCCTGCCAGGCCGGAGAGTTTGCGGAAGGTGAGTCGGAGGTCAGTCTTGCGCTCGCCGTCAGTGAGTGTGAACTGTCTGGTCGGTGCCACTGCCGAATATCCAGGCACCATGGCTTCCAGCACATACGTTCCCGCGGCCAGCGAGCCAAAGACAAACCGCCCTTGTGTGTCGGCGGCGATGCCCAGTCGCGTGCTGGTTGGGCGCATTCCAGGTGCCGGCTGCATCAGCATGGCCACGAGGGCGCCGTCGATGCCGCGACCCGAATCGATATCGATGGCCTGGCCGGCAACCAGGCCGGTGCCGGTCGGTGGTGGACCGCCCTGAGTGGGCGGTACCTGCCCGTCGAGCGGAGAGACAGTCGCCGCCAGAGCCACGGCGGCTGCCGTGACCCACTGCCGAATTGACTGGGACACGGTTAGACGCTAGCAGGGACTGAGATACGTGGCAAGATCATCAATACTCATGACAGGCCGGACCGCCAATCGGCTGCTTGCGACCGCACTGTGTGTTGTCGCAGCACACAGCCGGTCGTCAGCTCAGCAGCAATCAATCCCAACGTTCAGAACGAGTGCGAACGTGTTGACGTTGGTCGCTACGGTCGTCGACGAAAAAACCGGGCGTCCGATGTCCGACCTTGGCGCTGGGGACTTCACCGTGACCGTGGCTGGCAGGCCGGCCATCGTAAGAGTCGCAGACTACGTCGCGACCGTCGGCAACTCTGGCGCACCGGGCCGTCCGGCAGACATGGCGCCGCCGCGAGGCACACCGCCTTCCGCTTCGCCGCGGCACGTGATGTTCCTCCTGGATGACGTTTCGATGACCTCCGAAGAGATGGTCGAGATTCGTGCGACGTTTCCGCGGACGCTCGGATACTTCGAGTCGTCCGATCGCATGGGTGTCATGACCACCAGCGGACAGCCCGCGGCCGTGGCGCGGACCGCCGAGCGCGCGCCTTTGATGGCCGCAGTGAGCCAGGCGGACGGTCGGCTGGTGGACGAACGCGGCACTCTGTTTGTGGGGCTCGATGAAGCGATCGACATCGCCCGTGGCTTTCCGCTGGATACCTTCAAACGTGTCGTCGCGCGCGAGTGTTCCGGCATGGCCGGCGGCGCGGCCATGACGGTCAACTGCGATGACCTGGTGCTCGCCCACGCAAGACGCCTGGCTGCTGAGTCGAGTGAACGCTTCAAGATGCAGGCGGAAGCCGTGCGGCGGGCGATCGGCGTGATGGCCGGTGCCGGCGCGCCACGTGTGCTCGTGTGGCTGTCGGGCGGAGTTGCCGCCGCCGCTGACCCCGACGAACGCCGCAGCGTCGTACGCCAGCTCACCGAAGAAGCCGCCTCCTCTGGCGTACAGATTTTCGCGCTGACGGCACTTGGAGACGAAGGTGACGTGCGCGACACGAGTCATGAACGCGCAAACGCCCGTCGCCGATCGCGAGCGCTCGCCACAGACGGCCTGCGTGTCATTACCCACGCGGCCGGAGGTGAGACGTTTGCCGTGGTGGGGCAGGCCGATCGGTTTCACCAACGAATTGCCCTGGAGACATCCGGCTACTACCGCCTCGCCGTGGACCTGCCGACCGGGATGCCTCCGGGCGGAACGATCGTGGCCAGCGTGACGACAACCCGGCGAGATGCGGTCGTTCGCAGTAGCGGCCGGGAATGGTCGGACCAGCCGCCCGTCGAGCGTCCCACTCTCAAGGCGATTTTTGAGAGCGGGGTCAAATCCACAGACATTCCGCTCGGCGTTGTCGTGCAGCCTCGGCGGCATCCGTCAGGGCAGGTCGAGGTGGTGCTCGAGATCCGCGCCACACCGGAGACGTACCCGGCAACCGTGATCTTCGGGCTCATGGATCACAAAGGGGCCTTTGTGAGCGCCGGTCAACGAGACGTCGCCGCCGCCGGCCCGGACGGCCTTCGATTGCTGTTCTCGTTGACGGTATTTCCGGGCACCTATCGCCTGCGTGTTGCCGTTGGTGAAGACGGCGACGCAAGCCGGTACGGGCTGGCCGAGTTTCCGGTCAATGCCGACCTCGAACTGAGGCCGCCGCGCCTACCGCGCTGACATCATCGCCAGCAGCGCCTTCTGCGTATGCAGGCGGTTCTCACTCTGGTCGAACACGATGGACGCGGGTGAGTCGATGACTTCGTCGGTGACTTCGAGCCCGCGATGCGCCGGCAGGCAGTGCATGAACAACGCGCCGGGCCCGGCCGCGTCCATGAGCGCCTGGTTCACCTGAAAGTGCTGGAACAGCTTGGTGCGGCGCTCAGCGTCGGCCTCCTGTCCCATCGACGCCCACGCATCCGTGTACACGGCGTCCGCTCCGCGCACGGCCTCGACAGGGTCGTGCGACATCGTCAGTGTGGCCCCGAACCGCGCGACCTTGCGCCCGGCCTCTGCCAGATCGGTGTTGAGCTCGAACTCCGGAGGCGTCGCGATGCGCACGTGCATGCCGAGCATCAGCGAGGCGTGGGCCAGTGATGCCGCCACGTTGTTGCCGTCCCCGACGTAGGTGACGGTTCGGCCCTTGACGGCCCCCCAACGCTCGATGAGCGCCTGCATGTCGGCCAGCGCCTGACAGGGATGTTCTTCGTCCGTGAGCGCGTTGATGACACGCATCCGCGAGCTTGACGCGGCGAAGCGTTCAAGGCGCGCCTGGCCGAAGGTGCGCACGACCGCAATGGGCACCCAGCGCTCGAGATTGCGGGCGACGTCCGAGGCGGACTCGCGTCCGCCAAAGGCCACGTCGGACGCCGGCTCAATCACGTCACCGCCCAGTTCGCGCACGGCAATGGTGAACGCGGAGTGTGTGCGCAGCGAAGGCTTTTCGAAGAGCAGCGCGACGTGTGCGCCCTGAAGCACGTGCGCGTGTGGACGTCCCTTCTGCCGCTCCGACTTGAAGACAGCCGCCAGCGCAAGTGCCTGTTCAAGCGCGTCATGCGACAGGTTGAGGATCGAGAGGAAGTCCTTGGAAGCGAGTGCGGGCAGTTCAACAATCATGAGACTAGGTTCGGTACTCGGCGTTGATCTTGACGTACTCGGCGGAGAAGTCGCACGTCCACATCGTGGCGTGATGCGCGCCGCCGGTGCCGAGGTCGACGGTGATGGTCATCTGCTTCTGCATGAGGACGTCGGACGCCGCCTCAGCACGTTCATCAAACGGCACGCCGTTGACGAAGAGGTCGATGTCGCCGATGCGCACGGAGGCGTTGTCGAGCACGAACTGAGCTCCGGAGCGCCCGGCGGCAGCGACCAGCCGGCCCCAGTTGGGATCGCCGCCATGAATCGCCGTCTTGACCAGCGGCGAGTTGGCGATCGTCCGCGCTGCCAGCCGAGCATCAGCCAATGACGCCGCGCCGGTGACTGTGACCGTCACGAGCTTGGTGGCACCTTCACCGCCGCGAACGATCTCGCGTGCGAGGTGACCGGCCACCGCGCGCAGCGGCTCGATGAGCGCAGGGTCGGTGGGGTCTGTGATCTCGATGCCCGAGGCGCCGGACGCAAGCAGCAACACACAGTCGTTGGTCGAACACTCGCCGTCGACGGTGATGGCGTTGAATGTCTCGTCCGAGACCATCCGCAACGCTTCCTGAAGTACCTCGGGTGCGACCTTGGCATCTGTCGTCAGGAATCCAAGCATGGTGGCCATGCGTGGCTCGATCATGCCGGAGCCCTTGGTAATGCCGCCCACGGTCACGCGTCCACGCGGCGAATCGTAGGTCGCCGCACACGACTTGGGGAATGGGTCGGTCGTCATGATCGCGAGCGTCGCGTCGGCACTGCCGTCCTGCGACAGGGACGCCTTCGCCGCGGTGATGCCTGCGCGCACCTTGTCGAGGCTGAGCGGCACACCAATCACACCTGTGGACGACACAAAGATGAACTTGTCGTCGACACCGAGCGCGTCAGCCGCGGCGTGCGCCATTCCGCGCGCGACAGCCATCCCGGCCTCCCCGGTACACGCATTGGCGCAGCCGCTGTTGATGACCGCTCCGGCGCACAGTCCGTTGGCTGCCTGCAGGTGTTCGCGCGAGACGACGACGGGCGCCGCGACTGCGAGATTCGTGGTGAATACCGCAGCCGCCGGCACGGGTCCGGACGTGGATGCAATCAGGCAAAGGTCAAGCGGCCAGGCGTGTGTGGGCTTCTTGATGCCGCAGTACACACCCGACGCAACAAATCCGGCGGGCGTCGTGACGCCGCCATCAATCAACGTGGCGTTCATGCTCAGGCTACCTGTCCGACAGGGACTTTCGACGAGGAGGGTTTGTACATCGGGCGTGCTTCCAGCGGCAGCACCACCGCGTACTGGTCACAGTGACGGAACAGTGGGCATCCCACGCAGTCGGTCGCAATCTTCTCGGGCACCCAGACGTGCGGCACGATCGAGAAGCCCTGGCGCACGAAGAATCGCGCATCGTGCGTGAACGCCGTCAGCGTCTGAAAGCCCAGCGCCTTGGCGCGTGTGCGCAGTTCGTTCAGCATGCGCGACGCCAGGCCGACACGGCGGAAGTCGCGCGACACGACCATGGAACGCACCTCAGCCACCGACCGCGAGAGTAGAGCGAGTTCTGCGCAAGCCGTCAGCGTGCCGGCCACGTCACACACCACGAATCGTTCGGCATGTGCTCGCAGCTCGGAGAGGTGCCTCGGCAGCAGGTGTCCTTCGTCGAGGTGCGATTGCACAAGCGCATGAATGGCCTCGGCATCGTCCATCGTGGCCTGGCGGATGATCACGTCGGTCACTGGGAACCTCCTCCCGCCGCGACGATGGCGGCTTCAAGCAGCGGCATGGCCGCATCGATGTCTTCCGGTGTGAGGATGAACGGCGGCAGCAGGCGCACGACGGTGCTGCTCGTGCGATTGATCAGCAGGCCGCGCGAAAAGGCCTCGGCCACGACCGGTGTGGCGTCAAACGCGAGGTCGATGCCAATCATCAGGCCGGCACCGCGCACCTCGCGGATCAGCTGGGGATGACGCCCCATCAGCTCACAGAGACGCTTGCCCATGTGCGCGGACGCGGCGGTCATGGAGGCCTGCAGCTCGGGGGACTGCCACGCATCCAGGAACACGAGGGCGGCGCGGCACGCCAGGAGGTTCCCGCCATACGTGCTGCCGTGGTCGCCTGGCGCCGCTTTGGATGCCACTTCCTGGCTGAACATCGCGACGCCGACCGGCACGCCCGCACCAAGCGCCTTGCCCAGTGCGACGAGGTCCGGCGTGAGGCCCAGCTTCTGGCTGTGGAGGAACGGGCCGGTGCGACCTGAGCCGCTCTGCACTTCATCGGCGATCAGCAGCGCGCCGGTGCGCGCGCACGCGTCTTCGATCGCGGCCACGAGCGCGGCGCTGATGGGGCGCACGCCGCCTTCGCCCTGAATCGGCTCGATGACAATCGCGGCCGTCGTGTCGTCAACCGCTGCCGTCAGCGCAACCGGGTCGTTGGTGTCGACAAAAACCACGTTGGGGATCAGCGGCGCGAACGGCGCGCGATAGTGCTCATCCCAGGTGACTGACAGGGAGCCGAGGGTGCGGCCGTGGAAGGCATGCGAAAACGCCACGAACTTCGTGCGTTGTGTCTCGCCCTTTGCGTGCCAGTAACGACGCGCGAACTTGAGGCACGCCTCGTTGGCTTCCGTGCCGCTGTTGCAGAAAAACGCGCGCTCGAGGCCCGTCAGTGAGGCGAGGCGAGTGGCGACCTCGGCCTGCAATGGATGGAAGAACAGGTTCGAGGTGTGCAGCAGCGTGCGCGCCTGATCGGCAATTGCATCGGCGAGCCCCGCGTGTGCGTGACCCAGCGCGGCAACGCCGACGCCGGAGATGAAGTCCAGGTACCGGCGTCCTTCCGCGGAGATCAGGTACATGCCCTCGCCGCGGGTGAACACGACGGGCGTGCGTTTGTACACGGGCAGCAGATGCTGCGCTTCAAGTTCCTGAATCGTGGCCGGGGCCAAAGTCGTGGTGCTCATGCCTGTACCGTCTGCTCCGAATGAATCAACGTCGTGCCCGGCGCGTCAGCCGGCGCGACTCCACTGCCAAATGTCCGTCCGTCCACCAATCGCACTGATGGAACACCCTCTTCCAGCGCCGTGCGGCAGGCCCGCAGCTTGGCAATCATGCCTGCTGTAGCGGTGCCTTCAGCGATCAGCGCATCAATCTGCGGAATGGTCAACGTCGGGATGAGCTGACCTTCGCGATCGAGCACACCGGCCGTGGTGCCGGCAATGATGAGTTCGGCACCGAGTGCACTCGCCAGGCGGCATGCCATGACGTCGGCGTTGACGTTGAGAATGCCCGCGCCACCCGCGCCCCGTTCGACGCCGAGACTGGCGACAACAGGCACGTAGCCGGCCGTCATCAGCAACTCCGCCAGTGCAGGATCGATCTCATCCGGGTCACCCACCAGGCCCAGGTCCACATCGTCGCCGGCTGCGCTGCGCATGGAGCCTGCGCGCGATGCCTCCGCCAGGGCCGCGTCGACACCAGTGAGCCCAACGGCAGGCACCTCCGCGGCGACAAGTGCCGCGACCAGGTCCGTGTTCGCCGACCCGGCGAGCACAGCCACCACCGCATCACGAGTGGGTGCGTCTGTGATCCGGATGCCGTCTACCTTCTTCGGCGCAATGCCACGCCGGTCAAGTTCCGCGTCAATCGCCCGACCGCCGCCGTGAACAATCGCGAGAGGGCGCTGGCGCCTGATCTCAGCGACCATGGCCGCAAACGTCTCGCGAGCAGCCGAGGTTTCGATCAGTTCGCCGCCCAGCTTGAGTACGAGGGGGCCGTTCATCGCAGCCCCGTCCGTTCGTCGATGCCGCACAACACGTTGAAGTTCTGCACGGCCTGGCCGGCTGCGCCCTTCACCAGGTTGTCGATGCACGAGATCAACACCAGGCGGCGGGTGGCGGCGTCGTACTTCCAGCCGATGTCGCAGAAGTTCGTGTACGCGACGTGCTTGATTTCCGGAAGTGCGCTGCCGGTCAGCCGCACAAACGGCGCCGACGCATACGCAGCTTCCATGGTCGACGCGATTGTGTCCGCAGTCACCCCTTCAACGGTTCGCACGTAAATCGTCTCGAGAATGCCTCGGTCCAGCGGTGCCAGGTGCGGCACAAACGTGACCTCGCACCCCAGTGCCTGCTCCATCTCCGCGACATGACGATGGCCGAGGACGCCGTAGGCTGACATCGATCCGTGGTTCTCGCAGAAGTGTGTGCGGTCGGTTGCTGCGCGACCCGCGCCCGAGATTCCCGACTTCGCATCGATGATGACGTCGCGCGTGAGGTCGAGCAGGCCCGCCTGCATCAGTGGAGTGAGCGCGAGCAGCGCCGCGGTGGGATAACAGCCCGGACACGACACCAGCGCCGCATGTTCAATCGTCGCGCGGTTGTGTTCGACAAGCCCATACACGACGCCAACCGGCAGCTCCCCGGTGGCTGGATACCACTTCGTTCTCTGCGCATCGTCACGAATCCTGAACGCGCCGGACAGGTCGATGACCCTGGCACCCGCGGCGAGCAGGCCAGGCGCCATTTCGGCGGCCGCCGCCTCGGGGACGGCGAGGAACACAAATGGCGACGCGGCGAGTTTCTGCAGGTTCAGCGGCTCGACGGCGCCGTCCCACGTGCGCGCCAGCCTGGGCAGCGGTCGCGGCGTGGACTCAGGGCTCGACGACATGGCCGCGGCAATGCGCACATGGGGATGCCGGGCAAGCAGGGCGACCAGTTCCTGGCCGGCATACCCGGTGGCGCCCGCAATCGACACGTCTACTGGAGATGAATAAATATCCATCGGCTGTTTTGTTTATACAGGTCTGCATGTACAGGATCAAGCGTTTATTTGGGGTTTGTGTGTGTATAATGCATACGGTTTGTGAATATTTATGAAGTCCTGGCGCCAATCCCAGATTCTGGACCTCATTGATCAGGAGGCGGTCGCTTCGCAGGAGGATCTGCGGGTGCGTCTGGCGGCCCGGGGGATTGAAGCGACACAGGCCACGATTTCGCGAGACCTGAAGGATCTGGGGCTGGTCAAACGTGCGGGTGACGGCGCGTACGTGCGTCCGGGTGTCGAACGCGCGTCACCGGCGCTTGGTGAGCAGCTCAACCGCGCGTTGGCGACATTGGTGCGAAACCTCGAGCGGGTGGACACCTTGCTGGTCATCCGGACGGATCCGGGGCAGGCGCAGAGCATTGCGGTGTTGATCGATCGCATCAAGCTGGACGAAGTGGCCGGCACGATTGGCGGCGACGACACGATTCTCATCATCTGTCGCGGTGCGTCCGCCGCGCAGGTACTTGAAGCGCGCTGGAACGAGGTCATCAGAAGGTAATGGCAGAACGACGAGTGGTATTGGCATACGCGGGCGACCTGGTGTCGTCGATTGCGCTGGCATGGTTGCTTGAGCATGGCGAGAAGGACGTGGCCACGGTCACGATTGACCTGGGCCAGGGGCGCGACCTCAACGATGTGCGCGATCGCGCGCTCGGCATTGGCGCCGCCAGGGCGCACGTGATTGATGCGCGCGATACCTTTGCGAAGGAAGCGGTGGCGCCGGCCTGGCGTCTGCCTCTCGATACGCCTCGCACCGCGGCGCTTGGACGTCCGTTCATCGCGAAGCACCTGCTGGAGGTCGCCCGGATTGAGGGCGCAACCGCGGTGGCGCACGGGAGTGCGTTTCCAGCGAACGACCCGCTTGGGCTTGAGGCGGCCATTCGGACGTCGGACGCGGGCTTCGACGTCCTGGCTCCGGCTCGTGAGTGGACGATGGATATTGCCGGCCTGATGGAGTACGGCCGCGCTCGGGGTATCCCCGTGCCGTCCGCCGGGGAGGATCCGGTTGAAGTGCGCAACCTCTGGGGACGTGTCGTGCACGCCAAGTACGTGTTGACGCGCGGTGTCGAAGGCTACCCGCACGAACCGGCGATCATCGACCTGACGTTCGAGCGCGGTGTGCCCGTGGCCCTCAACGGCGTCGCGATGTCCCTGGTGGACGTGATCACCTCGGTCGATACACTTGCCGGCGCGCACGGAATCGGCCGCGTTGAATACTCCGCGCACAACGTGCGTGAAGAACTGCCGGCATCGTTTGTCATTCAACACGCGCTCGCCACGCTCGGTGCGGACGCGGGCACGATTCGCGCAACCTGTCTGGGCGGAGACGTCTCGTTTTCCGCCTCGACCCGCTGACCTCATCACATCAACAGGATCAATCTCGTGGCCAATCTCTGGAGTGGGCGGTTCGACAGCGCGCCAAACGCCGAAGTCTTCGACTTCGGCAAATCGCTGCCGGTGGACAAGCGGCTGATTGAAGACGACATCGCCGGCAGCCGCGCGTGGGCGCAGGCGCTTGGGCGCGCGAGCGTGCTCTCTGCCGCCGACACCGAAGCGATTGTGGCCGGACTGGACGCGGTCAAGGCAGCCGTGTTGGCAGATCCGACGATGCTCGACCGGGCGGACGATGAGGATGTGCACGCGTTTGTGGAACGCGAACTCGTTGCGCGGATTGGCGACGCGGGCAAGCGGCTCCATACCGGCCGGTCGCGCAACGAGCAGGTGTCGGTCGACTTCCGGCTCTACCTCCGGCGGCGGATTCCGCAGCTGCAGCGCGCGGTGGTCTCCGTGGTTGAGGCGCTTGTGTTGCAGGCCGAGCGCGCCGGCGACGCGACGATGCCGTCGTATACGCACCTGCGTCGCGCTCAGCCGGTGCTGGTGGCGCATGTGTGGTTGTCGTACGCGGCGGCGTTGCGGCGTGACTGGGATCGGCTTGAGCATGCGCGGCACGAAGGCGACCTCATGCCGCTAGGCTCGGGCGCCATTGCGGGCACGGCGTATGCGATTGACACGGCGTTTCTCGCTGAGACGCTTGGGTTCTCGCGTGTGACGCTCAACAGCATTGACACCTCTGGCGATCGCGACTTCGTTGCGTCGTTCATGTACGCGTGTGCGATGTGTATGACGCGCCTCTCGCGGCTCGCGGAGGACGTGATTCTCTTCACGTCTGAAGAATTCGGGTTCTTTGAACTCGCCGACGAGGTGGCCACTGGTTCCAGCCTCATGCCGCAGAAGAAGAATCCCGATCCCATGGAGCTGGTGCGCGGCAAGGCGGGTCGCGCCATCGGTATCCTGACCGGGTGGTTGACGACGATGAAAGGACTGCCGCTCGGGTACAACAAGGACTTGCAGGAAGACAAGGCGCTGGCGTTTTCGGCGGAGGACGATCTGGCCGGCTGCCTGATGACCTGCGCCGCCGTAGTTCGCACACTCACGCCGCGCCCGGCTGTGATGCGGCACGCCGCGTCCGGCCTGCTGCTTGCGACCGAGGTGGCGGACTATCTGGTCGGTCGCGGCATGCCGTTCCGCACCGCGCATGAGGTGTCGGGCCGCATCGTGCGCGACCTCTACGAGAGTGAACGTGACTTTTCTGCACTGTCACTCGACGACTGGCGGAAGTACGACGCGAGTTTCGACGAGAGCGTGTTCAAGGCGATTACTCCGGAGGCCGCCGTGCGTGCGCGCCTGACTCCGCAGTCAACGGGACCTGACGCTGTGGCTGCAGCGCTGGCTGAGACAAAAGCCTGGGTGGCTGCGCGCGCAACCGCAGCAGCCGTCGTCACCGAATTCGCGTGAGCTGGACGGGAGGCCGCTGCGGGCCCTGTTCCAGCATGGCCCCCGTCACGTTTCCCTGCGCATCGATCTGGAACTCGAAGACCGGCCCTCGCGGGTCCACGAAGCGGACGGCCGTGCGCGCGACGAGCGTCGCTTCGGGATTTTCGCCCGGCTTCACCACGAGCTTGTCGCCCTTGCGGGAAAAGAGCGCGGTGAATCCCGCCGCCGACTGATACTCGCCGACGTAGCGATCGAGGACGGCCGCCGACAACACGAGTTCGCGTGGCGGTGCGGGGGGCGGCGTCGGGGGCAGCGAATCCACCAGCTGCGCCATTCGCCTCCGCGTCGCCTCATCGGGCAGGCGGCCGGTTCCCGCGCCAATGTTCTCGAGCATGTGTGCCGGATTGGTCGTTCCCGTGCGGACTACCGTAATGGCCGGGTGACTGAGCACGTATTTGAGGAAGAACTGGGGCCATGTGCTCGCGCCGAACTCAGCGGCCCACTCGGGCAGCGCCGTGGTGCCTGCTCGCGTCAGGATGCGGCCTCGATCGAACGGGAAGTATGCCATCGCGGCAATCTTCCGCTCCTGAGCCAGAGGCAGAACGACGTCCTCCAGGCGGCGGTCGCCAAGGTGGTAGTCCGTGCCGATGAAATCGATCGGCTGCGTGCGCATGAGCGCCTCGAGTTTTGAGGTCGGCGGGTAGGGCGCCGGTCCGTTGGCTGGAAAGAGCAGCTCGTGCACGCCGATGTACCGGACGCGCCTGTCCTTTTTCATCTCTTGAAGCGCCGTCAGGTACGCAGGATCGTCCGTTGCGGTGGCCGCCGCCACCATGACCAGGTCGACCTTCTCCGCCTTGAAGGTCGCCAGCTTCGCCTCGAGCGCGGCTCTCAGGGCGGCGGGGTCGGCTTTCCCCGGAGCCCCGTTCAACGGCATCGTCCAGAAGAACTGGCGTTGCACTCCGAGTTCTGCCGCAGCCGCACGCGCGCCGTTCTCTCCGTTTGGTCCCCCGTGCAGCACGTCGATCACTCGGCCACCGTTGGCGGGCAGCGCCTTCAGAATCTCCTTGACCGCTGCCGGATCGGCGGGCCGGGCCCCAAACGTGATGACCGGGAGCATTTCGCCCGACGAGGGGATGGGCCGCTGGATGAGCTGAAGTCCGCCTGCCCGTTGAAACGCCCACAAAATTTCCGGTGTGAGCGCCAGCGCGGCTCCGGCGCCGAGGGAGGTCCCGATAAATTCACGACGCGAGATCATGCGGTGTCTCCTGTTGCACGACGGTGGGTGTGGCCGAGCGTAGCGTCCAGCCTCGGCACGCAACAAAAGGTTTGGCCCCAGCCGCCTGCGATCGGGTACAAACGACGTATTAACAGGACGAAACTCACATGAAGCTTCTACTCGCCTTCGGGTTGGCCCTGACGATGATGGGCGCGGCGTCGGTGCCGCTTCACGCCTGTTCGTGCGCCGGGCCCGGCCGAGGCGACGTCTGCGGGCCCGAGCGTGTCGCCGACGCAATCTTCGTTGGCACCGTCATCGGCATCACCGATGTCGGTCCTGGGAGTTTCGGCATGTCCAGGCTGGTCACTCTGGCCGTCACCGAACCGTTCAAGAACGCTGACCACCGGGTGATCGACGTCGCGACGGGACGAGGTGGAGGCGACTGTGGATTCGCTTTTGCGGTCGGTTCCTCATATCTGGTCTTCGCACACGAGCGCACCGGCACCGGGTTGCTGACGACAGGTATCTGCTCCAACACCAAACACGCCGCGAACGCTTTGGAGCTTGGCTGGCTGCGCCGCACCCTCGCAAAGGATGGTCCGCCGGCCACCATCGAGGGGCGCGTCCGCCGCCTCGAATATCGTCGCTCCACGAATCCGGGCATTGACGAGCCACAACCAGGTGTTCGTCTCACCCTTCGCGGCCCTGGCACGTCTGTCGACACGGTGACCGACGCGAACGGTCACTTTGTGATCGACGCACCCCAAGGGATGTACACACTGGACGCCGAGGTGCCATCCGGCTGGTACTCAATGCCGGACGTCGCATCGGGAGTGCCGGTTCGGCTCACGGCGGCGCGGGGCTGCCCGGCACTCGACATCCGCTTTCGCTCCGATGGCCGAATCTTGGGCCGGCTCGTCGATGGCATCGGTAACCCGATCCCTTTCTTCACGATCGACCTCGCTGCAGGAGAGGGTGATCCCAGACTCGCCGAGCAGCGCGCGGTGACAGACGCCGACGGGCGGTTCCAATTCCTTAAGGTCGCGCCCGACCGGTACCGTCTCGGTGTGGCCATGAATCTGGCCGCCGTACGAAACGGCACCTCCGTGCCCATTCGCACCGAGCGGCTGATCGACGTCGGCGTTGGCACATCCGTGCAGGTCGGTGACGTCGTGCTCGCGGCAAACGTCGACGTCCACGAGTTGTCCGGGGTCGTTCTGGACGAGACTGGCGGACTCGTCGATGGTGCCGAGGTGCGCCTGGTTACCGGTGATGCGCGGTTTCCGATTGTGAGCGGTGCTGTTATGACGGATGCGCGTGGCCGGTTCCGGGCTTCCGTTCTCGGTGGCCGGAGTTACTCCGTGCAGGCACGCCATGTGGACACAGCGCCCGCGCGCCCGGTGTTTCGTCACGGGCAGTCGGACCGGCTCCGCGTGAGCGAAGGACGGTCCGACCTGGTGGTCATCGTGAAGTCGAGATGAAGACCTGACATGTATTTCACTCCCGCCTTCTTCCGCTTCCTTCGCGACCTCAAGGCGCACAACGATCGGGACTGGTTCGCCGACAACAAGTCGCTCTACGTTGAGCACGTGGAAACGCCGATACTGGCCTTCATCCGCGACTTCGCTCCGCGGCTCCGTGAAATCAGCGTTGCGTTTGTGGCGGACCCCAGGAAGATGGGCGGGTCGATGTTCCGCATTCATCGCGACACGCGTTTTTCGGCCGACAAGTCGCCATACAAGACATGGGTCGCCGCTCGGTTCGCGCACGAAACCCGCCGCAAGAACCCGAACGTGCCGGCGTTTTACCTGCATCTCGGCATCGACGAGAGCTTCGCCGGCGGCGGCGTGTATCACGTCGACCGCCCGGAGCTGACACGCATTCGTCAGCGCATCGTTGATGAGCCCCGTGCGTGGACCAAGGCCAGGCACGGCATCGAGGTGCAGGGCGAACAACTCAAGCGGGCGCCGGCCGGTTTTTCCTCCGTCCACGAACACATTGAGGACTTGAAGCGCCAGAACCTCTACGCCATGACTACGCTCACGCAACGGGAGGTCACCGCACCAGACTTCCTCGACCGATTCGCGGATGTGTGCGCGTCCGTGGCGCCGATGATCGAGTTCCAGACCAGGGCGCTGGGCCTTCGCTGGTAGGAGCACACGGCCCTCAAGGGTGTAGGATCGGCGCCATGCCGAACACCCGTCGATTTTTCCGATTTGCCGCAGGCCTGTGTGCCATTGCGCTTGCCGCAACGTTACCGCTTGCCGCGCAGCAAGCGCCGCAGTACGGTCCTCCAAAAGGCACTCTCGTCGTGGTGGGTGGTGGCTCCACCGAAGGCACGGGCATCGTCGAAAAGTTCATCGAGCTGGCCGGGGGCGTCGATAAGAAGTTTGTCATCGTGCCGACGGCCGGTGGCAACCGGAACGGCGACGGCAGTGTGCGGCCGTACGTCGAAAGCGAAGTCGTCGCGTCGTGGGTGAAACGCGGCATCAAGAACGTGCGGATGCTGCACACCCATGATCCGAAGGTGGCCGACACGGAAGCCTTTGCCTCCGTCCTCCGTGATGCTGATGCTGTGTGGTTCAACGGCGGCCGCCAATGGAACATCGTCGACTCATACGCCGGTACGTTGACGTATCGCGAGTTCCACAACGTGTTGGCAAGGGGCGGGGTGATCGGGGGCAGTTCAGCCGGCGCCACGATTCAGGGTGAGTACCTCGTGCGCGGCGATACCTCAGGCCCCAACGTGGTGATGACGGAAGAACCGAACCATCAGAAGGGATTCGAGTTCCTCCGGCGCACGGCGATTGACCAGCACATCAACACGCGCAACCGCTGGGATGATCTGATTCCCGTCATGCGCAAGTTCCCCAACCTGCTGGGCATCGGCCTGTCGGAAGGCACGGCGATCGTGGTCAAGGGCGACCGATTCGAAGTGATTGGCAAATGGAAGGTCGCGGTCCACGACAACACGCGGCAGTACCAGCCGTGGGAAAAGCCCTACTTCGTGCTGTCTGCCGGTGACGTCTACGACATGCAGGCGCGCAAGGTCGTGCAGTACGGCGTAGGGCGCTGAGCCCTCGACCTACTGCAGCCGACGGATCTGCACGCGCCGGAAACGGACGGGATCCGAGTGCCCCGCAAATCCGAAGAACCCCTCGCGTCGCGTGACGCCGGGATGCTCACGGCCGGCCATGTAGGTGGACGGATCAACGGTCGCCAGGTCTGCGTCGAGAATGATGACACCGTTGAGCTCCACGCGCACCGTGGATCCCCGCGCTGTCACTTCCTGGAAGTTCCAGCTGTTGACCGGCCGCTGGTACCCACGAGCAGCCGCCACCATCCCGTAGGCGGAGCCATGAGCCTGACGGGCATCGATTGGACCGCGTACCTGCTCGTAGTTGTCGTCGAGCACCTGCAGCTCGGTCATGCCGACGTACGCCGTGTCTCCTTCACCGGGATAACGGATGGCCAGACCGTTGTTGCCCCCAGGCGGAAGAGCAAACTCCATCCGCGCCTGAAAATCGGTCAGGGGCGTGTTCCAGTAAATGGTGCCGCCTTGTCCCGGGCGGCACAGCAGTGCGCCGTCCTGAATGTCATAACTGTCGGTTGGACCCGCCCAGCCGGCGAAGCTGCGGCCGTCAAAGATATCGGTGAAGGCCGCCGCGTTGTGCTCGCGCAGAAGCCGGTTCGCCTCCTCGCCGTCGATGGCGCGAATCGAGAGGGCACGCCAGCGCACCGCGCCGTCGAGCTCCAGCAGCTCGATCTGCCCGAGCCGAGCAAGTGGCGCGCTCGCGGTGCCGAGGTGCACGTGTGTCAGCGCCGCCCGGCCGTTGACCCAGATGCTGATGCGGCTGCCGACGAGTCGAAGGCGGAGCTGATTCCAGCCGCTCCTTGCCTCGGCAAGGACCTGGTCCCAGTGGGCGCCAAGGTCGACGCCTCGCACCCGAACTGCTGAGCTGGTGGGTCGAAGCACCTGAACTTCGACGTTCAACTCCACGTCGCCCATGGCGTCATGGGAAGCATGTTGTTGCGGCCCGGCCGCAACCGCCAGGAGCAACGACATGAGCGTGACGATGCGCAACACGGGCTGATGATACGCGACGAGTTACCGCACCTTCCACGTCTGCAGAATCTTCATGTAGTTGCCCCGCTCGAAGGACTCAGGGTCAGGACATCGCAGGAGGCTCATGCTTCCTTGGGCTTGCTCGAGCGAGTCGTATTCGCGTTCCTCGAGCCAATGCGCCAGTTCGCGGCGCATCTTCGCGAGGTGCCCCGGGCCATTGATGAGCAATGCGGCGACCACCTGCACGGCATGGGCGCCGGCCATCACGGCCTTCAGCGCGCCGATGCCATCGTGCACTCCGCCGGTGGCGGCCAGCGACGCGTCCACGCGACCCGACAGGACGGCCAGCCATCGCAGACGCAGCAACAATTCCTCGGGATGCGAGAGATGCAGCCGCGGCACGGCCTGCAGCACTTCGGGATCGATGTCGGGCTGATAGAAGCGGTTGAACAGTACCAACCCGTTGGCGCCGGCGCCGACGAGCTCACGCGAGAGATGCGCAATTGACGAGAAAAACGGCGACAGCTTGACCGCAATCGGCAGCTGGACGTGTGCGCGCACCTCGCGAACGATTTCCAGCAGGCGCTCTTCCACCGCCGCGCCTGACTCATCCAGGTGAGTCGCCACGTGGTAGAAATTCAACTCGAGCGCATGAGCCCCGGCCTGCTCGATCGATCGGGCGAAGTCGAGCCAGCCCGAGGCAGAGGTGCCATTCAGCGAGGCGATGACGGGCACGTCCACGGCCTCACGCACGCGAGCCACATGTGTCAGGTACCTCTCCGGCCCCAGCGAAAACTCGTCTGCCATCGGAAAATACGACCGGGCCTCCGCGTGTGCATCTTCATGCGCGCTGAGATGATGCAGGCGGCCGTGGTCGTCGGCGAGAATCTGTTCCTCAAACAACGACGGCAGCGTGATGGCGGGCGCCCCGGCGTCTTCCAGACGCCGGATGCTGTCCATGTCGGCCCCAAGCGGCGATGCGCCGGGCAGCAGGGGATGCGCAAACCGGAACCCGAGATACGACGTGGAGAGGTCGATCATGACCGCGCCTCCTCTTTGACAGCCTTGCCCGCCATCTGCGCATACAACGCATACCGCGCGTCCGCATGCGCCTGGGCGCCCGCGAGCAACTCGCGGTAGCGCTCCGGATCTGCCTGCTCGACGACCCGGAACCTCGACTCGTTCCGCATGTACTTGCCGAGGTCTCCATGAGGCGGCCCCGATTCCAGCTGCAGCGGCGGCGTGCCGGTGCCGGAGAGCCGCGGATCAAACCGGAGCAGCGGCCAGTAGCCGGTGCTGACAGCAAGCTTCTGCTGTTCGAGCCCCTGCGCCAGGTCGTACCCATGGGCGATGCAGTGTGAATACGCGAGGACCAGCGACGGCCCCGGATACTGCTCGGCTTCCTGCAGCGCCTTCACCGTCTGCGCGTCTTTGGCGCCAAAGGCGACACGCGCCACATACACGCTCCCGTAGGCCATCGCCATCAGCGCGAGGTCCTTCTTGTTGGTGGCCTTGCCCGACGCCGCGAATTTTGCTGACGCGCCCATGGGGGTGGCTTTTGATTGCTGACCGCCGGTATTCGAGTACACCTCGGTGTCGAGCACCAGAATGTTGACGTTCCGTCCGGATGCCAGCACGTGGTCGAGTCCGCCGTACCCGATGTCGTAGGCCCAGCCATCACCGCCCACAATCCAGACACTCTTTCGCGCGAGCATGTCCGCCAGCGACAGCAGCCGCTGTGCTTCGGGTGAACTCAGGCCTACGAGGGCGGCCTTGAGGTGCGTGATTCGCAGACGCTGCGCGTCGATCTCCGCATCGGTGTTCTGTGGCGCGTGCAGCAGGAGGTCGCCAAGCTCACGCTCGATCTTCAGGTCATGGACAAGATCCTGCAGGATTCGCCTGGCGTCCTCCGCCTGCGCGTCAGCGGCCAGCCGCATCCCCAGGCCGAACTCCGCGTTGTCCTCGAACAACGAATTCGACCACGCCGGACCACGCCCATCGCGGTTGACGGTATACGGCGTCGTCGGCAGGTTGCCGCCGTAAATGGACGAACACCCGGTGGCGTTCGCCATGATCAGGCGGTCGCCAAACAGCTGTGTCAGCAGTTTGATGTACGGCGTTTCACCGCAGCCGGAACAGGCCCCGGAATATTCGAAGAGCGGCTGCAGGAACTGGGTGTGTTTGACGTCCGGCTTGACCGTGTGTCGGTCGACTTCTGGCAGCGACAGGAAGAAGTCGAAGTTGCGACGTTCCTGGTCACGAAGCGGCCGCTGCGGGTGCATGTCGAGCGCCTTGTGTTTCGGATTCGCCTTGTCGCGCGCTGGGCACACCATCACACACAGCGAACACCCGGTGCAGTCGTCAGGCGCAACCTGGATGATGTAGTCCATGCCCTCGTATTCGTTGCCCTTGAAGGCAATCGACTTGAAGCCGTCCGGCTGATCGGCCAGCGCGGACGGCCGCGCCACCTTCGCCCGTATCGCCGCGTGCGGACATACCATCGCGCACTTGTTGCACTGGATGCACAGCCCCTCATCCCAGACCGGGATGTCGGTGGCGATGGAACGTTTCTCCCACTGGGCCGTGCCGACCGGCCACGTCCCATCCACCGGAAACGCGGACACCGGCAGCAGGTCGCCGCGGTTGGCGAGCATCTGCGCCGTCACGTGTTTCACAAAGTCCGGCGCCGCATCGGGCACCACAGGGTCGAGCCGGCGCGTTGACGTCGCCGCGGCAGGCAGCGGCACCACATGCAGGTGGGCCAGCGAAGCGTCCACCGCCGCGAAGTTGGCCTGCACCACCGATTCACCACGTTTGCCATACGTCTTGCGAATGGCGTCCTTGATGCGGCCGATGGCCTCGTCGCGGGGTAACACTCCGGAGATGGCAAAGAAGCACACCTGCATCACGGTGTTGATGCGCGATCCCATGCCGTGTTCACGCGCCACGGCGTAGGCATCGATGACATACAGCCTGGCCCTGCGCTCGATGAGGGTTCGCTGCGCCTCCGCCGACAGCTGGTCCCACACCTCGTCCGGCCCGTACGGCGAATTGAGCAAAACGACGGCCTCGTCATCCGCGTAACCCAGCACGTCGTACTTGTCGAGGAAGTCGAACTGGTGGCAGGCCACGAATCCCGCCCGGCGGATGAGGAACGGCGCGCGGATGGGCCGCGGACCAAATCGCAGGTGAGAGATCGTCATCGCGCCGGACTTCTTCGAGTCGTACACGAAGTAGCCCTGGGCGAAGTTGTCAGTCTCTTCACCGATGATCTTGATCGAGTTCTTGTTGGCGCCCACGGTGCCGTCTGCGCCGAGGCCAAAAAACACCGCGCGCACGACATCGTCCGGCTCCACATCCCAGTCAGCGTCGACATCCAGCGACAGGCCCGTCACATCGTCCACGATGCCGACCGTGAAGTGGGGACGAGGATTGGTTCGGTCCAGCTCGTCGAACACCGCTTTGGCCATCGCGGGTGTGAACTCCTTCGAGGCGAGTCCGTACCGGCCACCAATCACGCGTGGACGCATGCGGCCGTCCTGCGTCAGTGCCGCGACGACATCGAGGAAGAGAGGCTCGCCAATGGCGCCCGGCTCCTTCGTGCGGTCGAGCACGGCGATGGAGCGGACCGACGCCGGCAGCGCGGCGATGAAGTGCTCGACGCTGAACGGCCGGTACAGATGCACCTTCAGCAGCCCGACGCGTTGTCCCTCGGCCACGAGCCGCTCCACGGCCACTTCCACCGTTTCGGCGCCGGAGCCCATGATGACGATGACGCGGTCGGCGTCGGGCGCGCCGACATAGTCGTACAGCCGGTAGCGACGTCCTGTGAGGTCGGCAAAGCGGTCCATCGCCAGCTGCAGCTGTGCCGGGAACGCCATGTGGAACGTGTTGGCGGCCTCGCGCGCCTGGAAGAAGACATCCGGGTTCTGCGCGGATCCACGCAGGACCGGATGGTCGGGCGTGAGGGCGCGACGCCGGTGTGCCGCGATGAGTTCGTCCGGAAGCATCGCCTTGAGGTCGTCGTCTGACAGCGCTTCGATCCGCGACACCTCGTGCGACGTGCGGAAGCCATCAAAGAAGTGCATCACGGGGATGCGTGTCTCCAGCGTCGCGGCCTGGCAGATCAGCGCCAAGTCATGGGCCTGCTGCACGGTATGTGACGAGACCATCGCCATTCCCGTCTGGCGACAGGCCATGACGTCGGAGTGGTCGCCGAAAATCGACAACGCGTGGGTGGCGACCGTGCGCGCCGTCACGTGCATCGTGAACGGCGTGAGTTCCCCGGCAATCTTGTACAGATTGGGGATCATCAGCAGCAGGCCCTGACTTGCCGTAAACGTGGTGGCGAGCGCTCCCGCCTGTAACGCGCCGTGTACGGCGCCGGCGGCCCCGCCCTCCGACTGCATCTCCACGACCGACGGCACCTGTCCCCAGATGTTCGGCTTGCCTTTGGACGACCATTCGTCAGCCAGTTCACCCATGGCCGACGACGGCGTGATGGGGTAGATGGCGATGACTTCATTGGTGCGATGAGCGACCAGTGCAGCCGCCTCGTTGCCGTCAACAGTGATCCAGGAGCGGTCCATGTGGCACACGCTGTGCCAGATCCGTACCGCGCCGGTTCATCGCAACTCGACGGTTTGATCGGGGATTTCGGCGCAATTCGCGGGAAAAAACCGGCGACACCGCGGACTTCTTCGCGGATAGACTCGAAGGGGCCCATGTCCGAACTGCATTCCCTTGATGTGCGTTACATCGACCTCCGGCGCATCGTTGGCCTGATTTTCACGGCCGTCGTGTCGGCGGCGGCTCTGGTCGCGTTTGCGATCGTCGGCTGGTCCGTGCGGCCGGGCTGGCAGATTGTCGTCGGTGGCGGCGGAGCGTGGCTGGCGCTGACTATTGCGTTGGCCCTCTGGTATTGGCGGTGGCCGACCGTCGTGTATCGCCATGCGGCCTGGCAGCTGGATGAACACATGCTCGAGATCCGTCGAGGAGTGATCTGGCGGCGCATCATCAACGTGCCCAGGTCGCGGGTGCAACACACCGACGTCTCTGAAGGGCCGCTCGAGCGCAGTCATGGCCTGAGCACCCTCATCGTCCATACCGCGGGGACCGAGTTCGCCCGTGTCGCGCTGCCGGGGCTCTCGCGCGAGACGGCCATCATGTTGCGTGACCAGCTCCTGCCGCGGGACGGGCGCGATGCCGTCTGACCAGCGGTTTCACCCGTTCTCGGTGTTGTTTGCGCTCGGGTCCGAGCTGCGGAACTTCCTTGGCCCGATCGTGTTCGCGTCGTTCACCGCGCGGTCGCGTGGCGGGGAGTTTGAAAACTGGTTGCTGATCTTCATGATCCCGAGCGTGGCCATTGCCGCTGCGCGGTACTGGTTTTCGACGTACCGGTATGACGAGACCGAGCTCGTCGTGCGCACCGGCATCTTCTTCAAGAACGAGCGTCACATCCCGTACGCCAGGATTCAGAGCGTCGACGCCAGGCAGAACGTGTTGCACCGTGTGCTGCAGGTCGTGGAAGTGCAGGTGCGGACCGGGACCGGCGGAGACGCCGAAGCGACGTTGAGTGTCCTCCCGTTTGGCGCGCTGGAGCAGATGCGTCAGCGGGTGTTTGAGGGGCGGAAGGTCGGCGTGGACGCGGCGGTCGGAGCGTCGCCGGACGACCCCTCCGCTGCGGAGGCCGCGCCGATGCCTCACGCAGCGCCGGTCCAGACGCCGGCCGACGTGTTGTTGCATCTGACGCCTGCGGACACGGCGCTGTCCGGCCTGCTCGACAACCGCGGATGGGTGGTCATTGGCGCGGCGTCCGGTCTGTTGTGGGAGTCGGGCGCCTTCGATCGGGTCGAGGCGCTGCTGCCGCAGGCCTCCTGGACGCTCGCTGCCGCCGTTGCCGCGGGGCTGTTCGTCGTGTCGCCAATCCTGTCGGTGTGCTGGGCACTCGTGCGATTGCACGGCTTCACGTTGACCCGACGTGGCGCCGAGCTGCTGACCGAATACGGCGGGTTAACCCGGGTCACCGGCACCATTCCGCTCCGCCGAGTGCAGACGATCAAGGTCTTTCAGACGCCTGGACATCGGCTGACACAGCGTGCAGCGGTCCGCGTCGAAACGGCCGGAGGCGCTGTTCAACAACAGGGCGGCGGCGAGCGGGAGTGGATCGCTCCCATCATCCGGGTTGATGCCGTGCCGGCGCTTGTCGAGCACCTTGCGCCGAATGTGACCCTTGCGGAAGTCGAATGGCAGTCGCCTGACGTGGCGGCCGGAACGCGCCGCATGCGGTTGGCGGCCATCTGGTCGCTGATTGCCGGTCTGGTGGCGCTTCGTTTCTTCGAATGGTCGTGGGTGCTGGCGGCGACTCTGGCCCTCCTGGCCTTTGCCCTGTTCGCCGCGCGCAAGTACGTGCAGTCGCTTGGCTGGGCTCGTACCGACGAGGCCGTCTACTTCCGCAGCGGCTGGCTCTGGCGTGCGGTCACCATCGTGCCGATCGCGAAGGTGCAGGGCGTGGAGTTGACGGAGTCGCCATTCGACCGCCGCTGGTCGATGGCGTCGGTCTCGGTCGACACGGCGGGCGCCGGCGCACATGCGATCGACGTGCCCTACCTTGGTCGCGACGTAGCTGAAGCCCTGCGTGCCTCCCTGCTCACGCAAGTCGCCGCCACGGAGTATCGCTGGTAGAAAGGCCATGTCTACACATCGGAGTGTGTGATAGATTGTGTGTGTGGCAACCAATCTCGCGCTCGATGATCGTCTCCTCGAAGAGGCCGTCAAGGTGGGAGGCAAAACCACAAAAAAGGCGGCCGTCACCGAGGCGCTTGAGGAATACATCAGTCGGAGAAAGCAGCAGCAGGTGCTCGATCTGTTCGGCACCATCGACTTCGCCCGGGGTTACGACTACAAGGCACAGCGCTCGCGGCGATGAAGGTGCTCGTCGACACCTCCGTTTGGTCTCTCGCTTTGCGGAGACGTGCGCCGTCCCACGCTGTCGTCGATGAACTTCGGCGGCTCGTTCAGCAGGGCCGTGTGGCCATGTTGGGGCCGATACGGCAAGAACTGTTGAGTGGAATTCGCGAGTCGGAGTCCTTCATCCGCCTGCGCGACCACCTGCGTGCGTTTGACGATGAGCGGCTGACTCCCGAGGACTTCGAGCGCGCCGCTCAGCACTTCAACACGTGTCGATCCGCAGGCGTTCAGGGCTCGAACACGGACTTCCTGATTTGCGCGGTCTCTGAGTTGCGGACCTTTCCAGTTCTGACGACCGACGAGGATTTCTCTCGCTTCGCCAGGCACCTGCCGATCAAGCTGCACGAGATCGAACCAAAGCGATGAAATTCTCGGCAGGCGCGGTGGATCATCGTGCAACCGTTTGCCGCTGCGCGCCGTAAGCCTATGCGTATGAACGACTTTCGTTCTTTCCTATTGGGAATATCCGTACTGCTGTTTTTGACTCCCGCTCATGCCGAAGCGCAGGACACGGCCGGTGTGGGCGCCGTTGCCGGCACGGTGCAGACCGCAGACGCGCAGCCGGCGCTGGCCGTCACCGTTTGTCTGGTCGACACGCTCAAGTGCGCGGTGACCGATGAGGCGGGCCGCTTTCGCATCGGTGAGGTTCGGGCCGGGCGGTATCGGCTTGAGATCACGCCACCAGGTGAGCCGCGCATCCAGAGCCAGGAAGTGGAGGTCCGAGCCGGTCTCGACGCGGTCGTTGAAGTCGTGTTGCCGCGGTCAACGGCCGTCCAGCAGACCGTGACCGTGACGGCGGAAGTGTTCCGGCAGCCCGAAGAAGTGAAGACGTCAGGCTTCCTGGTGCGTCCGTCGCAGATTCAGACGAGCGCCGCCGCTCTGCAGGACGTATCCCGATACCTGCAGACGCTTCCAGGTGTTGTCATCGGCACCAACGACTTCCGCAACGACATCATCGTCCGCGGCGGCAGTCCGCTCGAAAACCTCTTCGTCGTCGACAACATCGAGATTCCGAACATCAATGCGTTCGCGAACTTCGCGTCGGCGGGCGGGACGGTGAGCATCCTCGATACGGAACTGATTGAGGACGTCACGTTCCTGACCGGCGGGTATCCCGCGCCGTACGTCAACCGCGTGTCGAGCGTCCTTCAAATCGCCCAGCGCGAAGGCAACCGGGAGAAGGCGATGGCGAAGGCCACCCTGGGGTTTGCCGGCGCAGGATTTGTGGCCGAAGGGCCGCTTCGGGGCGGACGAGGTTCGTGGATTGTTTCGGGACGCCGCAGCTTCCTCGACTTCTTCACCGAGGACATCGGCTTTGGAGGCGTGCCAGTGCTGTATTCGGTGAACGCCAAGGCGGTGTACGACGCCACGGCGTCAGACCGACTGTGGTTGATCAATGTCACCGGCATCGACAACATCCGGCTTGGGCTGACCGAAGACACCGATCTCGATGAGGGACTCTCAGAGTTCGACATTCGCTACCGCGGGTGGCGAAGCGCGACAGGAATCAACTGGCAGCGCGTGTTCGGTACACGCGGCGTTGGCCTGCTGGGCATCACCCACTCGGAGGCGAAGGTCACATCCACGGTGAAGGATCTGCTGCGCGATGGCGTACCGCCCGTCGACACGCCGATTGACGATGTGATTGCGGAAGGTCCGGTGGTGTTCTCCGAAGGATCGCGCGAGAGCGAAACGACGCTCAAGTACGACCTGACGACCTACCTGCCGGTGTTCGGCCGCAACACCAAGGTGCAGGTGGGCGGCAGCATCAAGCGATTCCGTCTCGACTACGACACCGGTTCGCCGCTGGGGGACGACAGTCCGTATTCCATCGAACCCGGCGTCAACGCGTTCGACCTCGACCGGGTGTTCACCGCGTGGCAGACCGGCGGGTACGCGCAGGTGACGAAGGACCTTACGCCTCGCGTCAACGTGACGGCTGGTGGACGCTTCGATCACTACCAGTTCATCGGCCATTCGCGGGTGAGTCCCCGCGCGGGCCTTGGCGTGAAGTTGACCGACCGGCTCAGCTGGAACGCGAGCGCGGGGCAGTACTACCAGCAGCCCTTCTTCCTGTTCCTCGCGGCGTTTCCGGAGAATGGGTCGCTCAAGCCCTTCCGCGCGGATCATCTGGTCTCGGGGTTTGCGTTTCAGGCCGACCCGCTGACGCGTGTGACGCTTGAGGGCTACGTGAAGCGGTATCGCGACTATCCGGTATCCACGCAGTTCCCGACGTTGTCGCTGGCCAATGTCGGTGACACGTTCAACGTGCGCGAGGCGCTGTTTCCACTGGCGAGCGAAGGACGCGGCCAGGCGGAGGGCGTCGAGCTGTTCGTTGAACGCGCGCCTGGCGGGCGATGGTTCGGGCAGGCCAACCTCGCCGTCGCCCGATCGCGCCAGGCCGGGCTCGATGGAGTGCTGCGCCCAGGCTCGTTTGACTACCCGTTTGTCCTCAACGTGTCCGCCGGGGTGGATGTGACGAGCCGCTGGCAGGCGTCCACCCGGCTCGCGTATCTGGGCGGGCGACCGTACACGCCGTTTGATCTGGCGCTCTCGTCAACCGCGCGTCGCGGCATCTTCGATCTCGCCCGCGTGAACGACGAACGCGCGCCCGCTTACTTCCGGCTCGACCTGCGAGCCGAACGGGCGTTTGGCGCAGACCGTGGCTTCACGTTGTTCTTCGGCATCCAGAACGTCACCAACCGCCGCAACTTCTCTGGTTACGCCTGGAATCGCCGCACGAACACCATCCGCTTTCAGGAGCAGCAGGGCATCTTCCCCATCCTCGGGTTCAACTGGCGCATCTAGGTGGCGAGATGGCGAGATGGCGAGATGGCGAGATGGCCGACGTACAATCTTCTGACCATGAGACTTGCTGTTTTGTTGTCGTTGATCGTGGTGGCGTCGCCGATGGCTCAGACCTCTGCCTTGACCGAACAGGAACGTGCGCTGACGACGTTCGTTGATGCGAATAATGCGCAGGCAATCGCGTTGCTGGAGAAGGCCGTCAACATCAACAGCGGCACGATGAACCACGACGGTGTGCGGGCCGTCGGCGCGTTGTTCCGCGCAGAGTTTGATGCGCTGGGCTTCACGACGTCCTGGGGCGATGGCTCCGCGGTGAACCGAGCCGGTCACCTGGTAGCCGTACATGAGCCGACTGGCGCCACTCGGGCCCCGAAAATCCTGCTGATCGGACACCTCGATACGGTGTTTGAACCCGACAGCCCGTTCCAGAAGTACACGCGCGTCAGCGACTCCGCCGCCCGAGGGCCCGGCATCACGGACATGAAAGGCGGCAACGTCATCATCGTCCAGGCGCTGAAAGCACTGAAGTCGGCCGGGATGTTGTCGTCGATGCGCATCACCGTGGTGATGACCGGCGATGAAGAGTCTGCCGGGCGCCCGCTCGAGAGTTCGCGTGAAGCGCTCAAGAACGCTGCGAAAGGTGCGGACGTGGCGATCGGATTTGAAGATGGCGACGGCAATCCCGCAACCGCCGTCATCGCCCGCCGCGGCACCTCAAACTGGTTGCTGCGCGTTACGGGTCGGCCCGCCCACTCGTCGCAGATCTTCAATGATGAAAATGGGTACGGCGCCGTGTTCGAAGCTGCCCGAATCCTCAACGGTTTCCGTGAGGCGCTGGCCGGACAGCCGCACCTGACCTTCAACCCCGGCGTCATCCTCGGCGGCACCACGGTCGAGTTCGACGTCGCGCAGTCGCGCGGCACGGCCTTCGGAAAAACAAACGTGATTGCCGAGGAAGTGACGGTTCAGGGCGACGTGCGCGCGTTGTCACCGCAGCAGTTCGCCGATGCCAAGGCGGCCATGCAGAAGATCGTGGCGCAGTCCCTCCATCGCACGAGCGCGACGCTCGAGTTTGACGATGGGTATCCGCCTCTGGCGCCCAAGCCCGGCCACGAGCAATTGCTCGAGATGTACAGCCGGGCCAGCGTCGATGTTGGCGCTGGAAAGGTCATTGCCGTTGATCCCGACAAGGCCGGTGCGGCAGACGTCTCGTTCGTGTCGGATCTTGTGCCGATGATCCTCGACGGTGTCGGCCTCATGGGTGGTGGCGGCCACACGGTGAATGAGACGGCCGACATGCGCACACTTCCGTCACAGACCAAACGCGTGGCCGTGTTGCTCGCGCGTCTGCAGCGGCAATCGCGATGAGCCTCTACGACATCACTGTGCGCCGTGCCGACGGCACGCAGACTACTCTCGAAGAGTGGCGCGGCAAACATCTGCTGATCGTCAACACTGCCAGCGAATGCGGATACACGCCGCAATACGAAGGACTCGAGGCGTTGTATCGCGAGTTCAAGGAGCGCGGCCTGGTGGTGCTCGGCTTTCCGAGCAACGACTTCGGGGGCCAGGAACCCGGCAGCGATGCCGCCATCCAGGAGTTCTGCGCGGTGAACTACGGCGTGACGTTTCCGGTCCTCGCGAAGATCCCGATCAAGGGGGCCGACGGACATCCGCTGTTCAAGTGGCTCGCCAACGAGAAGCGCGGCCTTCTCGGCATCGGTGCGATCAAGTGGAACTTCACCAAGTTCCTTGTCAGTCCGAATGGGGAAGTGCTGAAGCGTTACGGGTCGGTGGATTCGCCTGCCACGATCCGCAAGGACCTCGCACGCCTGCTGGGGTGACGTGAACCTGTACCTGATTCATCACGCACAGGCGTTCGACCCCTGGGTCGATCCGCAGCGCCCGCTGACAGACGAAGGTCACGCCCATGCCCTGAAGATGGCGGAGCTGGCCAAGGCCAAGGGCGCCGCACCGGTGGTCATCTGGCACAGCGGGAAACTCCGCGGACGACAAACCGGGCACGCCTTCCTGCAGGTCTGCGCGCCCTTTGCGTCATTTGTGATGGTGCGCGGCCTGAGCCCTGAGGACCCGCCGACGGTGGCGCACCTCGCCATTCAGCGTGAGTCCCGCGACCTCGCCGTCGTCGGCCATCGGCCGCATCTCCCCTCGTTGCTCCGTCTGTTATGCCCTGAAGCCGCGCCGATGCCCATGCATGGCGTCGTCGCGCTGCGAAGTGATGACGATGGCGTCAGCTGGACAGAGCAGTGGCGGCTTGCGTGAGCAGTTCCCAGGCGCGTCGGAGGTGACGTTCTTCGGTGCGGATGTTGCCCACCGCCACCCGCAACACGATCTGGCCGTTGAGCGCCGTGTGCGAGAGGAACACCTCGCCGGATTGATTGACGCGCTCCATGATGGCTTTGTTGAGGTCGTCGATGGCCGTGTCTGAGAGCCCTCGACCGGCGGGTGCGTAACGGAAGCACACCACGCTGAAGGGCACCGGCGCCACGCGTTCCCATCCGTCGGCTGCGTCGACCCACGACGCAAAGAGCTGCGCGAGTCGCACGTGTTCCCGCAGGCGCGCGCGAACACCCTCGGCGCCGAAGTACCGCAGCACCGCCCACAACTTCAATGATCGGAAGCGGCGTCCAAGCTGGATGCCGGTATCCATGAGGTTGCGAACAGCATCCGGGTCGCTGGTTTTGAGGTACTCAGGTGTGAGCGAAAACGCCTGCCGGATGACATCCATCCGGCGCGTGAACAACACGCTGAGGTCGAACGGCGTGAACAGCCACTTGTGTGGATTGATGACGATGGAATCAGCGCGATCGAGTCCGTCGCGCATCCATGAGAACTCTGGGACCATGCCCATCACACCGGCGTACGCGGCATCCACATGCAGCCAGATGTGTTCGCGCGCGCAGACGTCCGCGGCTCCCGCCACATCGTCCACGCTCGTGCTCGACGTGGTGCCGATGGTGGCGACGACCGCAACTGGAAGATAACCGCCCGCGCGATCTTCCGCGATGGCCGCTGCGAGACGGTCAGCGCGCATGCTGAAGTGTTCGTCAGCTGGAATGCGGCGCAGTGCCTCGTGGCCGAGCCCCAGCGCAATCACCGCCTTGTCGACCGACGAGTGTGCGTGCTCCGAGCAGTACACGCGGAGGGGCGGCAGCTGTCGCCCTGCGAGTCCCTTGGTGCGCACGTCGGGCACCGCCACCTCACGCGCGGCCGCCAGCGCATGCAGCGTCGAGATCGACGCCGTGTCGTAGATGACCCCATCGAAGGTGTCCGGCAGGT
This sequence comes from uncultured Acidimicrobiia bacterium, assembly GCA_966252305.1. Classification (GTDB taxonomy): domain Bacteria; phylum Acidobacteriota; class Vicinamibacteria; order Vicinamibacterales; family SCN-69-37; genus SYFT01. The sequence continues at coordinate 5,959 of CBINOO010000015.1, read as the reverse complement.
GCAGCAGTCGCGCGAACCAGCGCAGCGTAACCTCTTCCAGTTCCGTGGCGGCCGGCGACGTGCGCCACAACATGGCCTGCTGGTTGAGCGACGATGCCACAAGGTCCATCAGCACGGCCGGCGCGCTGCCGGTGATGGCGAAGTACGCGAAAAACCCGGGGTGATTCCAGTGCGTGCAGTTGGGGACGATCAGCCGGTCGATGTCAGCCAGCAGGTCGCCAAACGGTTCGGGTAGCTCCGGCGCATGATCGGGGAGCGCACGCCTGACGTCACCGGGCGTTGTGCGAGCCAGGACCGGCAGGGTCTCAACGTTGGCGAGGTAGCCGGCGGCCCAACCAGCCAGCGTCCGCGCGTGCTGGCGGAACTCCTCAACCGGCATGTCGCCGAGCGGCTGGATGCTCATCGCCCGGCTGCGAAGTCGAGGGCGAACTTCTCGAGCGCGGCGCTGGTCAGACCGATGGACTTGGCTTCCGCCAGCGCCTTCTCCTGCGGCCATTTGTCGGCCACAAGCCGCTTGATCAGCCACAGTGCGCCAACCCTGTTGGCCGATCCGCAGTTGATGAACAGCGGCTGGTAGTTGGTGTCGGCCACGATCCGCAGGAACTGCCGTGCAACGACCGGGCTGGGCTCGGCTCCGTTAAACGGCAGGTGCATGAATGTCAGGCCCGCGGCTTCGGCGGCCGCCCGCGACTCGGGAATCAACGCGCCGTCTTCGGTGGCCTCCCGCAGATTCAGAATCGCGACGTAGCCCCGCTTGGCGATCTCCGCCATCGCCTTGGGATCGGTTGCGCCGGCGCAGCCAATCGTGGCGTCGACCTTCGAGTAGTTGCGAATCCCCTCGATCGTCTCTTTCTGAACCTGGGCGGGAGGGGCGGTGAACAGCGCGACGAGCACCAGCAGAGGCACCATGTCGCGATTATAGGCCTCGGCGACTTACCGGCGGACCTGGACGATCAGTTCGTCAGTGAGCTTGACGGTGAGCGGTGCACCGGCCCGGAGCGCGACTTCTTCGCCGTCTCCCTGCGCAACGGTGGCCGCGCCGGCTACGCCGCCGGCTGCGGTGCCGATGGCGGCGCCCTTCTTTCCGCCAAGCACCGCGCCGAGAATGCCGCCGACGACCGCGCCCGTGCCGACACGAGCCGTGGCATCAGCTGATGGCGAGGTGCCTTCTCGAAATATGGGCTCGGTGTCGATGGACATCCGAGTCTTGTCGGTCAGGATCAACGTGTCGAACTGCAGACCAAGGCGCGGCGCCGTCCGGAACTTGCCGCCGCGCTCAACCGAGACGATGGTGCCTTCCAGGCGTGCGCCGGCCGCGATGGCGATACGTTCGCCCACCTGAACATCGCGCGTGATGGTGGCCGAGATGCGGTCCTCCACCCGCGCCGTGCGGGTCGTCACAGCGTGGTCGAGCCGGATGCCGATGACCGCATTACGTTCGATCACCAGTTCGTCGAATTCCAGGGGTGGTTCGCTCAGCGGCGTCGGAGGTGCCGGCGTCGGCAGCGGATCAGGGACGTACCGGGGTGGTTCGACGGTCACAGGCGTTGGCGGAGGCGCCACGACCGGCGGAGTCTGGGGTGGTTCGCTCACCACGGGCGGAGGGGTCGCCGGCCCTGATGACGACGCGGGCGGCGGCACTGGTGACGGCGAGACACGCGGCGGCACCGCGGTCTTCCGTGTCCGCGCCGGTGGCGCGGGATCTGGCGCTGGGAGCGGCTGAGGTCGTACCTCCGGCGGTGCCGTCGGGGCCGGCTCGTTCACTGCCGGAGGAGCCGGAACCGCGGCTGAGGCGACAGTCGTGGGAGCCTCGGGAGCCGGCTTTTCACGGAACACGACATATCCGCCGACGGCGGCTGTTGCCAGCCCCATCACCAGAACGCCCGCGCCGATAAATCGTGTGGTCACGTCAACCTCGCCTGCCGGTTATCGGTAGCAAGCCCCGTACCGCCCATGGGGTCCCCATGGGCCACCGTGTTGGACATGGTGACCTTAAAAGGGTGCCCTCCAGCCCGGACACCAATTGTCCCCTGAGCGTCGGGACCGCGCGCTCAGCCGCGTATTCAGGCCAGCCCTGGCATGGCCCCTCCCTTGCAGTGAACATTTTCCATGCGCGTTCTCCTTTCGGTGGGATTGGTCGCGGCCGCGCTGGCCGTACCCGACTTGACGGCGGCTCAGACGACCGGCACCCTGACCATCCGGGATGTCACGGCGTTGACGGAGGCCGGCCTGTCTGACGAAGTGCTCATCGCCATGATTGACGCCGATCAATCAGTCTTCAGGTTGTCGGCGTCTGACGTGCTGACGCTTCGCCGGGGCGGCGTTTCCGAAGCCGTGTTGATCCGGATGATTCGCACCGTGCCGCCACCGCCGCTCCATCGCACGACGATCGCGGTGGACGATCGGCCGCCGGTCGCTGAACGAGTTTCAGAGGCGAGCCGTGAGCCCGCGCCGGCGCCCCCGATCGTGGTCAATCCGACACCGGTGGTGGTGCAGCAGACCGTCGTGCAGGAAGTACGCGTGGAACACACACGGTACGTGCCCGTGAGTGTGCCGGTGTATTTGCCCATCAGGCCCCGTGAGCCCGAGAAAAAGCCCGAGCCGGAATATTGGGGCTTCGGAGGCAAACGGCGCCCCGATACGTGGGTGGAGTCGACCAACGATTTCCCGTCGGAGACCAAGTCGCCGATCAAGGCGGATGTGAAGAAGCCCGGCGGGCAGTAGCGCGTGTTATAACCCTCGTGGCGCATTTTTCTCCTCGCGCCGCGGAGGGTTCCAATGTCTTCATTCTCATGGCGTCATCACGGTCGTCGCATTGTCGGCGCGGTGATGGCGGTGGGCCTCGGCGTGTCTGCCTGGGGTTCGACGGTGCTGTCGGGCCAGGCGACCCGAAGCACGACACAGAAGATCGACGAGGTCTACACCAAGCTGATCCACGAGCACTCGACGGAGAAGCGCGTGATGACCGAGCTGGTCGATCACATGCCGGCCTCCGACACGGTGCCGTCGCCGCTGAAGTTCCTCGGGTACATTCCCGGGCAGCCCGGCAACCTGACGTACCACGCCGATATCGTGCGGTATCTCGAAGAGCTCGACAAGGCGTCACCACGCGTGTCGATGTGGAAGATCGGCGTCAGCGATGAGGGCCGCGACATGGTGTCGGTCGCCATCGCGGATGAAGCGACGATCAAGCAACTCGACAAGTACAAGGCGATCACGGCGCAGCTGAGTGATCCGCGCAAGCTGACGGACGCGCAGGCACAGGCGCTTGTGGCGTCCGGCAAGCCGATCTACTACGCACTCGGCAGCATCCACTCGGGCGAGACCGGCAGTCCCGAGATGCTGATGGAGCTGGCATTCCGGCTCGCGGTCGAAGAGTCGCCGTTCATTCAGAACATCCGCAACAACGTCATCTTCGTGTTCACGCCTTCGACCGAGGTGGATGGCCGCGAGAAGCAGGTCGACAACTTCCACTACTCGCGCAAGGGCGGCCAGGGCCAGGCGCCCGGAATGATCTACTGGGGCAAGTACGTGCAGCACGACAACAACCGCGACGGCATCGGCCAGGGTCTGCGCCTGACGCAGGTGATGATGGACACGTTCCTCGACTGGCGTCCCACGGTGTGGCACGACCTGCACGAGTCGGTGACGCTGCTCTACACCTCGACGGGCTCGGGGCCGTACAACCCGCTGGTGGATGCGGTGCAGGTCGACGAGTGGTGGCTGCTCGCCAAGACCGAAATCATGGAGATGACCAAGCGCGGCGTGCCCGGGATCTGGACGTACAACTTCTACGACGGCTGGACACCCAACTACCTGTTCTGGCTCGGCGTGACGCACAACTCGATTGGCCGCTTCTACGAGACGCAGAGCTTCCGCGGGGAGAACTACACGGTGGCCGGCGGCCAGAGCCGCGAGTGGTACCGTCCGAATCCGACGCCGCCCAATGTGCAGTGGGGACCGCGGTCAAACGTCAACATGCAGCAGAGCGCGCTGCTCTTCGCCCTCAATCACGTGGCGAAGAACAAGGAGACGTTCCTCGACAACTACTACGTGAAGAACAAGCGCGCCGTGGAGCGCGGCAAGACCGCCGGCAACGTGAACGCCTACATCCTGCCCAACGCCAAGCCCAGGGTGCAGGCCGCCGAGCTGGTCAACCTGCTGCGCGAGCAGGGTGCCGAAGTCCATACGGCCAACGCGGCCTTCAAGGTGGGCAACACACAGGTCAACGCCGGTGACTACATCGTCCGCATGGATCAGCCGTATGCGCCGGTCGCGGAGATGTTGCTTGGTACGCAGTGGTATCCGGCCGACAATCCACGCCCGTACGACGACACCGGCTGGTATTTCCCGGCGTTGCGCAACGTGCGCGCGCACAAGATCGAAGACGTCTCTGTGCTGTCGCAGCCGATGACGCTCCTGACCAGTGACGCGGTCGTTCCAGGCACGGTCACCGGCATGGGTCGCCACATCATCGTGGACCACACGACGGACAACACGCTCGTCACGTTCCGGTTCGAAAACGCCGGCGTGAAGATGAGCGCGGCCGAGAAGGAGTTCTCGGTAAACGGCCGGACGTTCGGCGCGGGTGCGTTCGTGATCGAAAACGCCGATCGCGCCGCGATCGAGGCGGCGGTGAAGAAACACGGCCTGTCGGCGGTGGCCACCGACACGTTGCCGACGGTGCCCATGCACGAACTCGACGTGCCCCGCATCGGCTATATCCACACGTGGACGAGCACGCAGGATGAAGGCTGGGTGCGCCTCGCGCTCGATTACTACAAGGTTCCGTACACCTACTTCGCGGACAACCTCGTGCGCCAGGGCAACCTGCGGGCGAAATACGACGTGATCATCTTTCCGCACGCCGGCGGCAGCGCGCAGTCGCTGGTTGAAGGCGGCGTCACCGGCAACGTGCCGCGTCCGTACAAGAAGACGGAGCTTACGCCCAATCTCGGATCCCCCGACTCGACTGACGACATGCGCGGCGGCCTGGGACGTGACGGCCTCGCCGAGCTGCAGAAGTTCGTCGAGGCAGGCGGCGTGTTGATCACGGAAGGCGGCACGGCAACGATTTTCCCGGAATATCGTCTGACGTCCGGCATCTCGATCGACAGCGCGCAGGACCTCTGGGCGCCGGGCGCGGTGTTCAAGGCCGTGTTTGGCGATCGCACGAGTCCGATCGCGTACGGTTATGACCCCGGACCCATTGGCGTCTACTTCAATTCGGCGCCGCTCTTCTCGCTGGGCGGGGCCTTTGGTGGACGAGGTGGTCGGGGTGGCGCGGATACGGGCGCGCCGAACCTCCAGCCCAACGCGGCGCCGCCGCAGCTGACGACGCTTGATGGTCCGCCGGCGGGCGCGCGTGGCGGCGGCCGCGGTGCCGGCCCGGCGTTTGGTGGCGGCCGCGGTGGCCGCGGCGGCGTGGGCCCGGGCAACAACCCGACCGCGCCGCGTGTGATCCTGTCGTTCCCGAACGATCCCAACGACCTGCTGCTCTCCGGCGGACTGCTGGGCGGTGAAAATCTGGCGGGTCGTCCGCTGGTCATCGACGCGCCCGTGGGGCAGGGGCATGTCGTGATGTTTGCGACGCGGCCCTTCTGGCGCTGGCAGACACACGGCAACTTCTTCCTCGCGTTCAACGCGATGTTGCACTGGAACGACCTGAGCGCCCGCTAGCGTGACGACCGTCGCCGTGATCGGCGCGGGCGTGATCGGCGCGGCCATCGCTGACGCGATGGCCGCGCGGGGCGCCCGCGTCACCCTGTTCGACATGCGCGGCGCCGGCCGAGGCGCCTCACACGCCTCGGCCGGCGTGCTCTCGCCCTACATCGAGGCCACACCCGGCAGCGTGTTGCTCGCGCTGGGCACGCGCAGCCTGGCGATGTGGGATGACTTCGCCGCGCGCGTGCGTGAGCGCGGCGGCGGCTAAGCGTATGACCCCCCGGGCACCCACGCA
>CBINOO010000014.1:0-56603 GCA_966252305.1 uncultured Acidimicrobiia bacterium | reverse complement strand
TTCGCGAGGCGGGTCATGGACCAGGTCGCGTACGGCATGCCGCTGTACAACCTGCTCTACGTCGTCGGCATCATATTCTTTGCGTACTTCTACACGGCCATCATCTTCAACCCGGATGACGTGGCCGAGAACATGCGGAAGTACGGCGGGTTCGTGCCGGGAATCCGCCCGGGCAAGCGCACGGCGGAATACATCGACACCATCCTGACGCGGATCACGCTGGCGGGGGCGCTCTACCTGGCGGCCGTCGCGATCCTGCCGGAGTTCCTCATCACGGGATTCAAGGTGGCGCCGATCCCGTTCATCGGGGAGTGGCTCGACTCGGTGCTGCCGCAGTTCGTGACCCAGGGCATGGGCGTGACGTTCTACTTCGGCGGGACGTCGCTGCTCATCATCGTCGGCGTGGCGATGGATACCGTGCAGCAGGTGGAGTCGCAGCTGATCATGCGGCACTACGACGGCTTCATGAAGAAGACCCGGATGCGAGGCCGTCGAGGGTGACCCTCGGAAGCCCTTACGCGGTGCGGCTCGTGATGTTGGGCCCCCCGGGTGCCGGTAAGGGCACTCAGGCGGAGCGGTTCGCGAGAACGCATGGGATTCCGAAGATCTCGACCGGCGACATCCTGCGGGAAGCCGTCCAGGCCGGGACCGAGATGGGACGTGTCGCCCGTGAGGTGATGGACGCCGGCCGCCTGGTCAGCGACGACATCATGATCGGCATCGTCCGTGAACGGCTGGAGCGACCGGATGCCGATGCGGGCTTCGTGCTCGATGGTTTTCCGAGGACGGTGGGCCAGGCGCAGGCGCTGGACACGATGGTTGACGAGTCGCAGCCGCTCGTGATCGTCGACGTTGAAGTGCCGACCGAGATCCTGGTGCAGCGACTCCGCACGCGTCGGATCTGTGGCACGTGCGGCGTGGGCGCGCCTCCGGGAGCCAAGGTGTGCGCGAAGTGTGGTGGCGGGCTGGTGCAGCGCGTCGACGACAACGAACACGTGGTGCGTGAGCGGCTGTCGGTGTACGAACGTCAGACGCAGCCCATCGTGGACTTCTACGCGGGCCGCAAGACGTTCCGGTCGATCGACGGCGACCAGACCGAAGAGAGTGTCTCGGCCGATTTGGCCGCGGCAGTCGCCTCGGCGTTGGGAGCGTACCGGTGATTGCCTGCCGGTCGGCCGCGGAACTCGAGCGGATGCGTGCCGCCAACAAGCTGGTGGCGCAGGTGCTCGAAGTGCTCGAGGGCATGGTGAAGCCGGGGGTGACCACGGCTGACCTCGACGAGACGGCTGAACGGCTGGTGCGGGACGGCGGCGCGGTGCCGGCGTTCAAGGGGTATCGTGGGTTTCCGGCGACGCTCTGCACGTCGGTGAACCAGGAAGTGGTGCACGGGATTCCGTCGCGGCTGCGTCCTCTGGCCACGGGCGACATCGTGTCGATCGACATCGGCGTGAAGCTCGACGGGTACTACGGTGACTCAGCCGTGACCGTGCCGGTGGGCACGGTGCCTGAGCGCACGGCAGACCTGCTTCGGGTGACGCGTGAGTCGCTCGAACGCGCGATTGAGCAGGTGAAGGTTGGCGGCCGGGTCTCCGATATCGGGGCGGCGGTGCAGCAGTGGGTCGAAGCGCACGGGTTCACGGTGGTGCGCGAGTTCGTGGGGCACGGCATCGGGCAGCAGTTGCACGAGGAGCCGCAGGTCCCCAACTACGGGCAGCCGGGCCGTGGGCCGGTGCTGGCCGAGGGCATGGTGCTCGCCATCGAGCCGATGGTCGCGATGGGCCGGCCCGAAGTGAAGGTGTTGCGTGACGGCTGGACGGCGGTCACGCGTGATGGCAGCCTCGCGGCGCACTTCGAGCACACCGTGGCGGTGGGCGCCGACGGGCCGATGGTGCTGACGGCGAGGCAGACCGCGGTGGAGACGCCGGCGGGGTGAGTGCCGAGGATGACGCGCCAGGCGGGCGGGCGCAGACGGTAGTGGACGGGACGGTGAAGGCGGTGTTGCCGCAGGCGCTGTACCGGGTGGTGGTAGAAGGGGGACGAGAGGTGACGGCGCACGCAGCGTCGGGCCCCACGGTCAACTTCATTCGGCTGCTGGTAGGTGATCGGGTGGCGGTGGCGTTGGCCCCCCACGATGCGGGACGCGGACGGGTCATCCGTAAGCTGCCGCGGTGAAAGAGGAAGCGATGAAGGTCAGAGCATCGGTCAAACGAATCTGTGTGAAGTGCAAGGTGGTGCGCCGGCAGGGTGTCGTGCGCATCATCTGCCCGAATCAGAAGCACAAGCAGCGGCAGGGATAACGATATGGCACGTATTGCAGGCGTCGATCTTCCGCGGACCAAGCGGGTCGAGATCGGACTCACGTACATCTACGGCATCGGGCGGAAGCGCGCGAACGACATTCTGACCGCTGCCGAAGTGAGCGGCGACATCCGCGTGAAGGACTTGTCGGAAGACGACGTGCGCAAGATCACGCGCGTAATCGAAGAGCAGGGCCGCGTGGAAGGCGATCTTCGCAAGGAGATCTCCATGAGCATCAAGCGGTTGGTGGAAATCGGCAGCTACCGCGGCGCGCGTCACCGGCGGAACCTGCCGGCGCGTGGGCAGCGGACGCGCACCAATTCCCGCACGCGCAAAGGCCCGCGCAAGGGCGCGGTAGCCAGGAAGAAGACGGAGTAGCAGATGGCGAAGACCCAGGCAGACGGCGCCGAGAAGAAGGCGGGCCGCCCCAAGAAGACGTTCAAGAAGCGCGGCGAGAAGCGTGTGGTGCACCACGGCTTCGCTCACGTCCACGCGTCGTTCAACAACACGACCGTCACGATCACCGACGCGGAGGGCAATGTGATTGCCTGGTCGAGCGCCGGCGGTATCGGTTTCAAGGGGTCGCGCAAGGGCACGCCGTTTGCGGCGACGCAGGCGGCCATGGCGGCCGGCAACGTGGCGAAGACGTACGGCCTGCGGTCACTCGACGTGCGGGTGAAGGGGCCTGGCGCCGGCCGCGAATCGGCGATTCGCGCGCTGCAGACGGTCGGCATCGACGTCAAGTCGATCCGCGACGTCACGCCCATTCCGCACAACGGCTGCCGCCCGACCAAGCGTCGTCGGGTCTGATCGGGTTTCGGAGAAGGACAGAAAGATATGGCGAGATACATCGGTCCCGTCTGCCGGCTGTGCCGGCGCGAAGGCATGAAGCTGTTCCTCAAGGGTGAGCGCTGCTACACGGAGAAGTGCGCCATCGAGAAGCGCAACGTGCCGCCAGGACAGCATGGCCGTTCGCGTCGCGCGAAGGTGGTCGGCTACGGCATCCAGTTGCGTGAAAAGCAGAAGGTCAAGCGTACGTATGGCGTGCTCGAGAATCAGTTCCGGCGCTACTTCGAGGCCGCGGATCGGCAGAAGGGCATCACCGGCGAACTGCTCCTCCAGTCGCTCGAGCGTCGTCTCGACAACGTGATCTACCGCATCGGCTACGCCACCTCGCGCGCGCAGGCGCGTCAGCTGGTGCGCCACGGCCACTTCACGGTGAACGGCCGCAAGGTCGACATCCCGTCGTTTGCGGTGCGCCAGGGCGACACGATCGGCATCAAGGCCACGAGCCTTGAGAACGCGTCGATTGCGCATGCCCGCGAAGAGGTGAAGGGACGCGGCATTCCCGAGTGGTTGTCGCTGGATGCGGCAGGCACGACGGCGCGCATTGCGTCGCTGCCGACGCGTGAGCAGATCAACCTGCCGGTGCAGGAACAGCTCATCGTCGAGTTGTATTCGAAGTAAGCGTACGTGGGGCGGGTCTTCAGACCCGCCAGCAAACGTGGGGCAGGCCTTCAGGCCTGCCAGACTCGCCGGGCTGGTGCCCGGCGGCCAGTCACCGGCCCGCAGCTCGTCAGACCTGCAGCGGGAGGCCGGTGACCGTAACCCGCAGGTCTGGAGCCCACAGGGGCTCGTTGGCGAAAGGACGAAGCAATGTTGTGGAAGGGTTTTCAGCGGCCGAAGCGGCTGGAGTTCGAGCGAGAGACACTGACCGACCGGTTCGGCCGGTTCACGGCGCAGCCGTTTGAACGCGGATTCGGCACGACGGTCGGCAACGCGATGCGTCGCGTGCTGTTGTCGTCGATCGAAGGCGCGGCCGTCACGGCCGTGAAGGTCGAAGGCGTGCTCCACGAGTTCTCGCCCATTCAGGGCGTGGTCGAGGACGCGACCGACCTCATCCTCAACCTCAAGCAGATCCCGCTCAAGGTGCACACCGATCAGCCGAAGACGCTGGTGGTGCGTGTCACCAAGCCGGGTGAAGTGCGCGCGAAGGACATCCAGGTCGACGGCGACGTCGAAATCCTCGAGCCCGAAGCGCACATCGCGACGGTGAGCGAGGGCGGCAAGCTCGAGATGGAACTGCGCGTCAAGCGCGGCCGTGGGTACGTGTCGGCCGACAAGAACTTCGACGAAGACCTGGGCATCGGCTGGATTCCGATTGACTCGGTCCACTCGCCGATCAAGAAGGTCAACTACGTCGTCGAAGCGGCGCGTGTCGGCCAGACCACCGACTACGACAAGCTCACGCTTGAAGTGTGGTCCAACGGCGCGGTCACGCCGCACGATGCGGTGTCGCTGGCGGCCAAGCTGATTCGCGACCACTTCTCGATCTTCGTCAGCCTCGAGGATGCGAACGAGTCGGCGTTTGACGCGAGCGGCGATGCGCCGAGCACGTCAGGCAACGAACACCTCGACAAGAGCGTCGAGGAGCTCGAGCTGTCGGTGCGGTCGTACAACTGCCTCAAGAACGCGAACATCCGGACGATTCGCGAGCTCGTGCAGAAGAGCGAAGGCGAGATGCTGAAGACGAAGAACTTCGGCCGCAAGTCCCTCAATGAAATCAAGGAAATCCTGACCACCATGGGCCTGAGCCTCGGCATGCGGCTCGACGGCTGAGCAGGAATCAGCAGAACGGAACGAGAGCGAGAGTATGCGTCACCGAGTCGCACATAGAAAACTGGGCCGCGTCACCGAGCACCGCATCGCGATGCTCCGGAACCAGGCGTCGGACCTCATCAAGTACGGGCACATCCAGACGACCGTCGCGCGGGGCAAGGAACTGCGCCCGTTCGTCGAGCGGCTGATCACCATCGCCAAGCGCACGCTGGGTGAAGGCGAGAAGTCGATCAAGGCCGTCAACGCCCGCCGCATGGTCGCGGTCGACATCGTCGACAAGCGTGTGGTCAAGACGTTGTTCACCGACATCGCCCCGCGGTATGCGGAGCGCAAAGGTGGATACACGCGCCTGCTGCGGATGGGCTATCGCCGCGGTGACAGCGCCGAAGTCGCGGTCATCGAGTTGCTCGGCAGCGAATACGACCCGAACGCCGAGGTCAAGGCAACGAAGGACGCCGAAGCCGCGGGCGAAGGCGCTGAGAAGCCGAAGAAGAGCGTCGGCGCGCGCCTGCGCCAGGCCATCGGCGGTGGCAGCCGCTCGAAGGAGAGCGGCGGCGCCAAGAAGGCCGACAAGACGGCCAAGGGCGGCAAGCGCGTCAACACGCCGCGCAAGGCAGGCGGCGGGTCGTAGTTCCGGAGTTCCGGGGTTCCGAAGTACCGAAGGGGCCGGTGGCGAAAGCTACCGGCCCTTTTTCTTTTTTCGAACACTCTGCGCGCTCCGCGCCTCCTGTGAAGCGCCTTGGACGATAATTTCCCCGTGACACTGCCGCCGCTTTCTGAATTCGTGGCCGCGCGTGCGCGGATGGAGCCCCACGTCAAACACACGCCGCTGTTGACCTCTCGCGTGCTGTCGGAGAAGACCGGCTACGACGTGCGGCTGAAGGCCGAGTTGTTCCAGCGCACGGGGTCGTACAAAATTCGCGGCCCCCTGAACAAGTTCACGTTTCTCACCAACGAGCAGAAGCGGCGCGGGGTCATCTGTTCATCTGCAGGGAATCACGCGCAGGGCGTCGCGCTGGCGGCGAAGATTCACGGGATCCGCGCGGTGGTCGCCATGGCGGAGAACGCCACCCCTTCCAAAATCGAGGCGACGAAGGGTTACGGCGCCGAGGTTGTGCTGCACGGCACGATTTGGGACGAGGCTAACGAAAAAGCCAAGCAGCTCGTGGAGGAACAGGGCCTCACGTACATTCATCCCTTTGATGACGACCAGTTGATCATGGGGCAGGGCACAGTCGGCCTGGAGATCGTGCAGGACTGGCCGGAGGTGGACGCGATTGTTGTGCCCATCGGCGGGGGCGGACTCATCTCAGGCGTCGTGCAGGCGGCAAAGACCTTCAACCCGAAGATTCGCGTCATCGGGGTCGAGTCGTCCGGAGCGCCAGGCATGCAGCGCAGTGTTGCCGAAGGGCAACTGGTAACGCTGGACCGCGTCGACTGCATCATCGACGGCCTGCGCGTGAAACGCGTGGGCACCAGAAACTTCGAGATTGTGCGGCAGTTCGTCGATCAGATCGTCACGCTGCCCGATGAGCAGATCTTCGACGCGGTGCTCTGGGTGATGCACTACGCGAAGCTGGTGCCTGAAGGCGCAGCGGCTTCGCCGGTTGGCGCGCTGCTGCAGGGCCTGATCGCGCTGCCGGCGGGATCTCGTGTCGTGTGTGTGCTCAGTGGCGGGAACGTCAATCTCGAGCAGATCAGAGGGCTGCGCTGGAATTGATCGTCAGTTCCTGCCGAGGTCTCTACCAGAGGCTGTCTGACAGCAGGCCGGCCGAGACCGCGTAGGAGTGCGCGCAGTTGTAGTCGATGAGCGTGTGGTAGTTGCGGTAGACGAGGAAGTGTCGGGTCACGCCGCGCACCAGTGAGGCATCCATGTCGGCGACCGGCAGGCGCTTGCCTGAGACCTGCACGACACCGAGGTCGCTCCAGACGCTGAGGGGCCGCGCTTCGGTCATCTCACGCAGCGCGCGACACCCTGAGGCGCGCATCGGGATCTGCTCCTCGATACGGGCCATTACCGTCTTCGAAATCCGCACCTCACGTCCCCAGCGTTCTCCTTCGACCCATCCGGCGTGTTTGAGGTAGTTGGCGATCGAGCCGAACACGTCCGCCTCGGACGTCCAGATGTTGGCCTTGCCGTCGCCGTCGATGTCGACCGCGTGTTTCAGATAACTCGACGGCATGAACTGCGGCTGCCCCATGGCGCCCGCCCACGATCCCTTGAGTTCCTCGAGCGGGATGTGGCCCTTGTCGACGATGGTCAGCGCGTCGAAGAGTTCATTTCGGAAGAGTGTGGCCCGGCGAGGATCGTAGGCCAGTGTGGCCAGCGCAGGAATGGTCGGGCGCACGCCCGTAAACCGGCCAAAATTCGATTCGAGCCCCCACACCGCCACGACGATGGCGCTGGGCACGGAGAACTGCCGTTCAACCTGCGCCAGCACCCGGGCATGGCGTGTATGCATCGTGCGCGCGCTGCGGCGGACGCTCGTGGTGACGCGCTGACGCACGTAGCTGTCGAGGCTTTGCACCTGTTCCGGCTGTGCCCGATCGCGCGCAAGAATGACCGGCTCCGGCTCTTCAACCGTCGCAAGGGCGCGCGTGACGACGTCTGCGCTGATCCCGCGCTGGATGGCCTCGACCCTGAGTGCGTCGAGCCAGGTCGCGAAGTCGGGCCTGGGCTGGTCCTGCGCGAGAAAGGTCGACGCACCGAGCAGCAGCAACACGGCTGCGGTGCCAACTGTCCGCATGCTGGCACTGTACCAGACTTGCGGATCAGTCGGCGCGCAGCGCCTCGGCCGGATAGATTGCGGCGGCGCGTCTGGCGGGGCCGACGCCGGCAATGATGCCCACGACCACGAGAATGCTGACGGCCGTCAGGGCGGTCACGAGCGAGATGTGTGGCTCGGCGCCTGCGGGTATCGGGAAGAGCAACGCGATGCGCGTGAGGGCCCAGGCCGCTGCGATCCCGATGGCGCCTCCGCCGAGGGTGATGGCCAGGGCCTCGCACAGGAATCCGAGGAAGATGTCGCCGCTGCGCGCGCCGATGGCGCGACGGACGCCGATCTCATGCGTGCGCTCGCGCACCGAGACCAGCAGCACGTTGGTCACGCCGACCGCTCCAACAAACAGTCCGATTCCTCCGACCATGGCGACGAGGAGTTTCAGGCCGTTGAGGACGAGGTTCATTTCCTGCATGCGGTCCGCGGGGCTGCGGAAGTCCAGCCGCCCGGACGTGCGGCCCAGCGCGGCCTTGCGGCGCTCCAGAATGCCGCGCGCGTCAGCCACCGCGAGCGTGTTGCTGCCGGGATCCTTCACGCGCACCGACAGGGAGGCGGCCACACGGTTGCCACGAAAGACATCCGCCACGGTTCTGAACGGCACGTACACCGTCTGGTCCATCCCCGATCGGAACTCACCCGAGGGTTCGCCGACCCAGTTGGTGACGCCGACGATCACAAATGGCCAATCGCCGAGAACGATGGTGCGACCGACGGGATCTTCGGTGCCGTAGACCTGGCGGGCGACGTAGGGACCGAGCACCGCGACCCTCGCGCTCGACATGAACTCCGCCGGCGACGGGAATCGGCCGTTGGCCACCGTAAGCGCATTGAGTTCGAACCCGCCCTCGGTGAAGCCGCGAATCTGCACGGAGTACGCCCGCTGTGTCTGGCGTGTCACCGCGCGGCCCGTTGCGGCGTCCACGTTCCACGACATGCCCGGAACCGCCACGCCGCGCACGACCGCCGAGGCGTTGTTGTACGCGGCCGCGGTGTCGAAGTACGGACTGGCACGTACGACCGCCTCCGCGTCTTCCTCAGACAACGTCAGCGGCGTGCCCTCGGGATCACGGCTGAGCGCTTCCTGCTCGATGGTGACGGTGATGACGTTGCCGCCGGCCCGCGTGAATTGCGACTGCGCGAGTCGATGCAGGCCGGAGACCAGCGCCACGAGCAGGACCACTGCCGCGATGCCGGTCGCGATGCCGAACGCCGACAGCGCGGCCTGCATGCGCCGGCCGCTCAGGCTGGCGCCGGCGTCGATGATGATCGACCGGAGGATGATGAAGCGGCTCAGCGACACGCGAGCTCCTGCCCGACGGAGATGCCCGAGCGCACTTCAACGCGGTCGCCCTGCACGGCGCCAAGCTCGACCGGCTGCGGCCGTGTGGCACCGGCGTCGCGCACCATCACGCTCGCCTTGCCGCCAGGGTCGGTGCGGACGCAGCCGTCAGGCACCACCATCGCGTTTTCGCGCCGGCCGATGATGAGTTCCGCCTGGGCCGGCACATTGATCCACGAGGCGCTGTCGGCAACATCCACCGCGATGACGACCGCAAACGTGGTGAGGCGGGTCTGGGGATCCTGCTCCCCGGCGGTGGCGACCGACAGCACACGGCCCTGCCGTGTCCGATCGGGTTCTGAATCAAGCTTCAGCCGTGCGTCCATGCCGTCCCGCAGCCGTCGCGCATCGGTCGCGGTCACCTTGGTCTGCAGCGATGCTGCCCGGGCATCCCCCAGTGTGAACACGATCGTGCCGCCCGATGTCGACTGCGACACCCCGGCAACGCCGCTGCCCACTTCGACGTGGCGGCGCATGACGAACGCATCGATGGGGGACCGGACGATGGTGTGCTGCAGCTGCGCGCGGGCGCGATCGGCCGCAGCCTTGAGCTGTTCGATACGCGCGCGGTTGGTCTCGAGGTTGCGGCGCGCCCGTTCGAGCGTGCGTTCGGCAACGCGAACCTCCAGTTCACGCGTTTCAAACTCAGACCGTGGCACCAGGCCCTTTTCGAGGAGGGACCGCGTTCGCTCGAGATTCGTTTTTCTCAGTGCGAGCGTGTCTTCGTCGATGTCCATTTCGGCGGCCGCCTGCGACATCTCGGCCTGCCGAAGATTGGCTTCGGCTTCCTGGACGGCCGTCTCGGCAATGCGGGCGTCGAGTCGCATCAGCTCCTGGCCGGCCGAGACGCGATCCCCTTCCTTGACGGCGACGGATTCGACCAGGCCCGAGGCTTCGGCACGCAGGTCAATGGTGACTGCCGGCTTGACCAGTCCAGTCACCACCAATGTGTCTTCGATCGGGCCGGCCGCCACGGTGTGGGTTGTGGCTCCAGCCTGCATCTGCGGCGGGGCAGGGCGCATGGCCCACCAGGCCGCTGCGGCGCCACCGACGACGATCACTACTCCGAACAGATAGCGACGCCATCGGCGGCGTCCAGGTGCTGTCACGCGTCTCCTCAGCCTTCCTCGTCGAGTGGCACGCCCTTCCGCTCGGCCTGCGCGGCCGCGACGATCTTCGGGTGCAGGTGGGCGGGCACCTCAGCGTAATGGTGGAACTCCATATGGTAACCACCACGCCCACCGGTTGACGAGGTTAACGTCTGTTCGTATGTGAGCATTTCTGACATGGGCACGTGAGCACGAATGACTGTGCTGTCTCCTCGAGTGTCCATGCCTGAGATCTGTCCCCGCCGACCGTTCAGGTCACCCATGAGGTCACCGGCGTACTCAGACGGGGCAAACACCTCCACGGCCATGACCGGCTCCAGCAGAGTCGGCCGGGCGCGGGTCATCGCGTCCTTGAACGCCAGGCGTGCAGCGCTCTTGAAGGACAACTCGTTGGAGTCGACGTCATGGTACGACCCGTCAAAGACGGTCACCTTGAGGTCGACCACCGGGTATCCGGCGATGAAACCACGCGCGCAGGCTTCTCGGAGCCCCTTCTCGACGGCGGGAACGAACTGGCGCGGGATGGCGCCGCCGAAGATGTCGTCTTCGAATTCAAACCCCGCGCCTCTGGGCAGCGGCTCCATCCGGATCTTGCAGTCGCCAAACTGGCCGTGGCCACCCGTCTGCTTCTTGTGGCGGCCGTGTGCCTCGGTCGCCGCCTGGATGGTTTCCCGATACGGAATGTGGGGGGGCTTGAGTTCGACCTCGACACCGAACCGTCGCCTGAGTTTGGCGACGGTGACTTCGATGTGCATCTGGCCCTGGCCCGACAGCAGCAGGTCGTGTGTCTGCTCGTCCCGCGTGTATCCGATGGACGGATCTTCGTCCTGCAGCCGGTGCATCGAGGCGCTGATTTTGTCTTCGTCGCCGCGCGTCTTGGGCACGATTGCATACGACAGGACCGGCTCCGGATACGACAGTGGCTGGATCGAAAAATCCGGTGTGTCGTCGCCCAGCACGTCTCCTGAATGTGTGTCCTTGAGCTTGGCCACCGCGCCGAAGTCGCCCGCGTGCACTTCCGGGACCTGCAGTTGTGTCTTGCCCTCGAGCACCATCAGGTGGCCGACGCGTTCCGGTTGTTGCCGGGTGCGATTCTGGACCGTCGAATCCGACTTGAGCGTGCCGGAGATCACGCGGAACAGCGAGATGCGCCCGGCAAACTGGTCCGCAATCGTCTTGAACACCCACACGACCTGGGGCCCCTTCAGGTCGGCGGGCAGGGTGACCGGCTCCCCCTGCCGGTTCACGCCGGGAAACGGTCGTTCGGCCGGCGAAGGCACGAATTGCGTGATGGCGTCCGCCAACAGTGACGGCCCGATGTTCCTGAGACTCGATGCGCAGTACACGGGGAAGAGGTGACTGGCGCGGATCGCGGCCGTCAACCCGGCGACCAGATCCTCCTGGGTGAGTGTCCCCTGGTCGAAGAACCGTTCCATCAGCGTTTCGTCGGTTTCTGCCACCGCCTCGATTAACGTGGCGCGCGCCGCGTCAACCTCCTCCCGCATTGCCGCCGGGACGTCCACCTCACTGGCCGCGCCCGACCCATCCTCGGCAAACCGCCAGGCCTTCATCGTGACCAGGTCCACCACGCCGGTGAACGCCGCTTCTTCCCCGATTGGCCACTGCACCGCAACGGCCGAGCGGGACAGGATGCCGTGGAGCGACTCCATCGTGCGAGGCAGACTGGCCCGCTCACGATCGAGTCTGTTCACGACCAGCAGTCGCGGGAGGTTGAGTCCCGCCGCCGCTTCCCAGACCTGCTCGGTCGACACCTGCACGCCTGCGACACCATCCACGACGACGACTGCGGCTTCGACGACGCGCAGGGCCGCCCGGGCATCACTCAGGAAGTTGCCCATGCCTGGGGTGTCAATCAGATTGACTTTTCGTTTGTTGAATTCGAACCAGGCGAGTGAAGAGGAGAGTGTGTGTTTGCGAGCGATGGCTTCTTCGTCGTAGTCCGTGACGGTGGTGCCATCATCCACCTTTCCCAGTCGCGGTGTGGCGCCCGTGTCATACAGCAGGGCGGCCGCCAACTGAGTCTTGCCTGATCCGCTGTGACCAACCAACGCCACGTTTCGGATATCCGCTGCATCGAAGACCTTCATACGCGATCCCTCCAGCGATCAGGGGCAGCATATCCGAAGTGCCGAGGTGCCGGAGTGCCGAAGTGCGCTCGTGCCGGAAATCCGGCAGTCCTACTCGTATCTCAGGGCTTCGATCGGATCGAGGCGTGACGCGCGGATGGCGGGCACCATACCGAAGAACACGCCGACCGTCGCGGAGAAGCCGATGCCGATCGCGAATGACCACCAGGGCAGCGACACCGGGAAGCCGGTCGCGAGGTGGACGCCCAGGCCGATGCTGGCGCCCGTCAGGATGCCGAGCAGGCCGCCTGTTGATGTGAGGAAGACCGCTTCGAGCAGGAACTGCCAGAGGATCTCGACACGACGAGCCCCGAGTGCCTTGCGCACACCAATCTCACGTGTACGTTCGGTGACCGTAATGGTCATGATGCTCATGACGCCAATGCCGCCGACCATCAGGGCGATGGAGGAGATCGCCACCAGCGCGAGGAACGTGGCCTGACTGATCTGATTCCAGGTGTCCATGATGGCGTCCTGGGTGACCAGATCGAAGTCGTTGGGTTCGTCGAGGCGCAGGCCGTGGCGGGTGCGCATCACCTGCTCGACCTCTTTCAGCGCCACATCGCGATCAACCCCTTCGCGTGGCACCGCCGAGATGAGAATGCTGCGCATTTCGCCTCGACCCACGTTGGTGGCGCGAATACCGAACTGCTTCTGATAGGCGGTCTGGGGAATGACGACGAAATCGTCGACCCCGAGGCTGAAACCGCCGGGGCTGGGACGCTTGTCGGCGACGCCGATCACTTCATACTGCGTCAGACCAATCCGGACGATCTTGCCCAGCGCGTCCTGGTTGGGAAAGAGCGCCTCGGCCGGCGTCTGGCCCAGCACGACCACGGCGCGGCGTCGCTCCACCTCGCCGTTGGTGAAGAAGCGGCCGTACTGCAGCGGCACGCGGACCACATCGGGCCAGCGTTCAGTCGTGCCCAGCACGTTGATCATCTTTGAGCGCTGGTTGCGGTAGTACACCCGTTCCTGGGTGGGCGGACCGCCGTCGCCCAGCATGACGTCGACGAAGGCGATGGACGGAGCATCGCGTTCGATGGCCGCAGCGTCTTCCGGCGTCATGTTGGGGCGCATGAGCAGCTGCTGGAAATCCGCCCCACCGGCCATGCTGATGCCGGAGAACTTCGCGACGGTGATCGTGTCCGGCCCCAGCGAGCGCAGCGAGTCTCGCAGCGATTCGTCAAAGCCGCGAATGAGTGACGTCATGCCGACGATCGACGTGATGCCGATGACCACGCCGAGAATCGTGAGACTCGATCGCAGCTTGTTGCTGCGCAGCGTGTCAAACGACATCGCGAGAATTTCGTTGAACAGACTCCAGCGCATCGCCTATTCCTTCCGGAGCGCTTCAATGGGATCCAGCGATGCTGCGCGCATGGCCGGATAGATGCCGAAGAACAGGCCGACAAAAGCCGTGACCGAAATGCCCAGCGCGACCGACCACGGTTCGACGATCGCGGGCAGCGGCGACACCTTGCTGATCAGGAACGCCACCAGAAATCCCAGGGTGGTGCCGATGACGCCGCCAAAGGTCGACAACGTGATCGACTCCGTGAGGATCTGCCAGAGCACGTCCCGCCGTCTGGCGCCCAGCGACTTGCGCAGTCCGATCTCGCGCGTGCGTTCGGTGACCACCATCAGCATGATGTTCATGATGACGATGCCGCCCACGACGAGCGACAGGCTCACCACGCCAATCAGGATCGCGAAGATGCCTGCCGTGGCCTGCTCGTAGATGCCAAGGAACGTATCCGAGGTGACGATGCCGAAGTTGTCCGGCTCACCGGGACGCAGGCGGCGCTCGATGCGCATCGCCACCGTCGCGTCGTCCATGGCTTCGCGGACGGTCAGCGAAATGGACGGACGGCTGCCAAACAGCCGCTGGAACGCCGGCAGGGGGATGATGGCGAATTCATCCTGCGACTGCCCGAAGAGCGCGCCCTTTTTTTTGTGGATGCCGACCACCCGGAAGCGCACGCCGCCGAGCGTGACGACCTTGTCGATCGGGTCGACGGCGCCAAAGAGCCGGTCCGCGGCGTCCCAGCCGAGAATCGCCACGTTGCGGCCCGTGTTGAACTCCAGGGCGGAAATGGCGCGTCCGACCTCGATGTTGGTGGTCGGCAGCTGGCTGTACTCGCGCGTCACGCCTTCGATGGAGAGCGAATCCAGCGTTTCGCGCCTGGCCTTGGCTTCCGCGCTGGCGCGCGACCGCACCATCACCAGGCGAATCCGATCACTCGCCCCGCGCACGGCCAACGCATCGTCCATGGAGACGCGGGGATTCGAGGCCGCCCGCAGCTGCTCTTCTTCCGTGCGAGTGGGGCCTGATCGCTGGATGACGAAGGTGTCCGCGCCGACCTGCGACGTGATCGTGTCTGAGACCGACGCGTTGAGTCCCTGGACGAGCGACACCACCGCGATGATCGACGTCACCGCGACGATGTTGCCCAGGACGGTCAGAAATGACCGCAGCTTGTTCGCCCAGATGGCCTGAAGGGCGAGGTTGGCGGCCTCGATGAATTTCTGCACGACTAACGTCCTGTCGTGCTCCCGGTGTTCGAGACCTTCACCTGGTCACCATCCCGCAGCGTGCGCACGGATGAGAACGGGCCGGTCACGACTTCATCACCCTCAGAGAGGCCGCTGAGCACCTCAAAGAACTTTTCGCCGGCGATGCCGACCTTGATTGGCGTGAAGATCGCGCGGCCGTCCTTGATGACAAAGGCGCCCTCGATTTCCTTGCGCTCCTGGCCGGGCTTGAGCTCCGTTGGCGTGGTCGGACGCCGCGTGGCCGGTTGACCCTCTGCCGGAACCTCGTCGCGCACGATGCTGCCGTCGGCATTGACGACCATCTCGCGCACGGCCGTGGCCTGAATCGGCACGGCGACCGCCTTTTCGCGCGTGGCGGTCGTGATGACGGCGGTGCACGTGAAGCCGGGGCGCACGTTGGGGACCTCGGACTCCAGCGTCACGACAACCTTGAAGTTGGTCGCGCGTGTGGTCGCCGCGCCGGTGGTCTGAATCGCGCTGTTGCCGACCTCGGTCACACGTCCCGGGAACTTCTGGTCGGGGAACGCATCAATGGTGATCTCGGCCGGCTGGCCGACCTTCACGAACGGGATGTCCGTTTCGTCAACTTCGACTTCCGTCTCGATGACCGACATGTCCGCGATGGTCAGGAGCACCGTGCCGGCGTTGTTCATCGTGCCGAGCACGGCTGTTTCGCCCTCTTCAATGTTGCGGCGGGTCACCAGTCCGGTGATGGGGGAGACGATACGGACCTTGTTCAAATCGAACCGCGCGTTTTCGAGAGCGGCTTCATCGGTGCGGATGCGCGTCTCCTGCGTCTTCACGGACTGCTCACGCTGGGCCAGTTCGGTCTGGCGCAGCTTGAGGTCGTTCTCCGCGCGGTCGAGCGTCTCCTTCGGAATGAGGCCGGACCGGAACAGCTCACGCTGACGCACGGCCGTATCTTCCGCCAGTTTCAGATTGTTGCGGGCGCTGTCGATCGAGCGTTGTGTCTCGATCAGCTGTGAGCGCGCAGCGGCCAGGCTGGCTTCCCGGCTGTCCACCATCGTCTGCAGGTTCCGAGGGTCGATCTGCAGCAGGAACTGACCGGCCGTGACGCTGTCGCCTTCATTGACGGCGAGGTTCACGACCTTGCCCGTCGTCTCGGCGCTGATGTTGACCGTGCGCTGTGCGCGGATCTTGCCGCTGGCCGACACGATGGCCGCCAGGTCATGCCGCGCGATCTTCTCGCTGGTGACCTCGACGGTGGTCGTGCGATCGACCGTGAGATTCGCGTAAATGACGGCCGCCAGGCCGATGACGATGACGAGGCCGATGATGAGCTTTTTCCGGTTCATGCAGTGTCTCTATCCAAGAAGGTAGGCAAATCCGAGCGCCAGCAGTGCGTAGAAGATGAACAGGCCGGTCGCGATGCTCGAGGTCTTGCGGTTGTACAAAGTGGCCAGGCCAATCGCCAGGACGATGATCCACCAGATCAGGAAGAGGTCGATCATGCCCAGGAACTTCGCGATGAAGGACTCTTCGTTGAGCGGGACCAGGGCGCCAAGATTGGCGATGCCGGTGGCGCTCATCTGACCCCGCATGTACATGATCGGCGCGGCGATCAGGGCGCTCAGCGACGACACGGCCTGGGAGTGCACCACGACGGCCATGACCTGCTTGAACGTGGCCGTGCCACCCATGATGGTGTTGAACACCGCCCAGAGCAGCGCGGTAATGACGACCGCGAAGAACGCAAATCCGGCTGGCGCGAACACGATGGTCATCATCGGTCCCAGATTGCTGCGCGACCGCTGCTGCATCTGCGCGTACATTTCGTCGCTGACCGGCTGACCGGTGAACCGCTCGATCGACTGGACCTGCATCTCCAGCGCCGCGGCCTTGCCCCGCTCAGTGAACTGCGGAAGTCCCTGCGCCAGGCCAACGAGCAGGCCCAGCGCCATGAGCGCACCGAGGACCTTCGGGTTCCGGACAATGTGCGGGAAGGTCTCGCCGGGAGAAGTAATGACACCGATCAGCCTGGAAAGAAGTCCGGGCGCAGGAGCAGTATCAACAGACGTGGTCGCCATACGGTTCGCTCAGTCGGGAAGGGGTCACGGCAGACACGTCATGCGTCCGCCAATCCGCCTATTGTACCGTCCCGAACAGATACGGCCATCCCCCGGTGGGGGTTCCTGATACTCTGCGGCCATGCGCACAATAATTGCCGGACTGCTGCTACTGGCCCTGAGTGTCATTCCTGGTCAGGCGGCTGGGCAGGTGATTGACGCCGTCGGCAGCCGTGCGCTCGGGATGGGTGGCGCCTTTGTGGCCGTCGCTGACGATGCCTCCGGGGCGCACTGGAACCCGGCGGCTCTGGCGGTGGGACAACCCGCCGGGGCGCTGGCCGAATGGAATACATTCCGCCGCGGCGACCGCGACGCCAGCCCTGCCGAGGGGGGCTGGCAGCGGTCCTCCCGATTCATGAGCTTTGGGAGCTGGCCTGTTGGGGTCACCTATACCCGCATCGACCAAGCCATCACGACTGACGGGAACACCGCGACCCGGCTGATGACCCAGGCCTACGGTCTGTCGCTGCTTCAAAGTCTCTCCAACTCCTTCATCGTCGGGACGACTCTCCGATACATCCGGGGTCGGGTCGCACACGACGATGTGTCGGCGGCCACCCTTGGCGACGCCCTCGACGCCATTGCTTCCCAGGACGGACGGGCCAGCGGCGCGTTTGACCTCGACCTCTCTGCCATCTTCAACGCCGGCATCTTTCGACTTGGGGGGACGATTCGCCACCTGCGTTCGCCGGGTTTTTCGGCGCCGGACGGCACCCGGTTGGAACTGGAACGACGCAGCCGCATCGGGCTCGCGGTGTTGCCGGTTGATGGTCTGACCCTTGCTATGGATATCGATCTGGACACGGTGGCTGAGCCCGACGGCGATCGGCGCACCGGTGCGATCGGCGTGGAGCACCGCCTGTCGCCGCGAGTGATCGTCCGCGCCGGCGCGAAGCGCAACTTCGCCGGCGAGCACGAAACCGCGGGGACGGCCGGCGCGTCAGTGGCGCTGCGGCCGGGCACCTGGCTCGACGGGCACGTGACGTTTGGCGGCACAGCCGCTGAACGGGGGATAGGGCTGGCGCTGCGCGCAGGCTGGTAACGCTCCCTGGCCCGGCCATGTCCACGGTGAGGGGACATGGCGCGACTTGGGGAACTGCTGGTCACCGACCAGCGCATCACGACGGAACAATTGCAGGACGCGCTCGAACATCAGCGCGCCAACGGCGGACGGCTTGGGTCGGCCTTGATACGGCTGGGCCTGGCCCGCGATGAAGACGTCTCGATGGCCCTTGGTCGGCAGCACGGCGTGCCGTCCATGTCCCTGGGAGACTTCACCGTCGCCGCTGACGTCATAGCGGTGGTTCCGGCTGAGACCGCCCTCAGGCACCAGGTGCTGCCCGTGTGCCGGTCCTCACGCACACTCACCCTCGCGATGATCAGGCCGAACGACATCGCGGCGATTGACGACGTTCGCTTCCTCAGCGGTCTCCACGTCGAGCCCGTTGTGGTGTCTGAGTCGGCCATGCGAGCCGCACTCGCGACGTACTACAACGCTGGGCCGGCCACGATCGCGGCCGGAGACCCGGTGTCGCGCGCGGTCCAGGGCCTCGGCTCCTCAGGTCGTGACGAGGTGGAGGTACTGACCGACGGGGCTGCCCTCGAGACGACGACGCTGGACGATGGGGACGGGGATGCGCCGGTGATCAGACTGGTCAACGCGCTGTTGCTGTCGGCCATCCGCCGGGGCGCCAGCGACGTGCACATCGAACCGTACGAACGCGATCTGCGGATTCGGTTTCGAATCGACGGTGTCCTGCAGTCCGTATCGGCGCCCGCCCTCCGGTTTCGGGACCCGCTGACGTCGCGCATCAAGATCATGGCCCAGCTGGACATCGCCGAGCGGCGGCTTCCGCAGGACGGCCGCATCAAGGTGCGCTTTCGCGAGGGCGACGACACTCGGGAAATCGACTTTCGCGTGTCGTGTCTGCCGACGCTGTTTGGCGAGACCATCGTGCTGCGGCTGCTTGACCGCCAGCAACTGCGCCTGGACATGACGCAGCTGGGTTTCGCGCCGGCGGCGCTCGCGCGGTGCGAGTCGGCGATCCGGCAGCCGTGGGGGCTTGTGCTGGTGACCGGCCCGACGGGCAGCGGCAAGACGAATACCCTCTATTCCGCCATCACGCGGCTGAACCGACCCGGCATCAACATTCTCACTGTTGAGGATCCCGTCGAGTTCAATCTCGCCGGTATCAATCAGGTGCAGGTGCGCGAGAGCATCGGGCTGTCGTTTGCGACGGCGTTGCGCGCATTCCTGAGGCAGGACCCGAACGTGATGCTCGTCGGGGAGATTCGGGACGGTGAAACGGCATCCATTGCGGTCAAGGCGGCGCTGACCGGACATCTGGTGCTGTCCACGTTGCATACCAACGACGCGCCGAGCAGCGTCAGCCGGTTGGTGAACATGGGGATCGAGCGGTTCCTCGTTGCGAGCGCGATCAACCTCGTCTGCGCGCAGCGGCTCGTCCGCCGGCTGTGTAGCCACTGCCGCGAGCGCGACTCCCGTCCTGCGTCGGCACTGCTGGAGGCCGGGTTCTCTGGCGAAGAGATCGGCACATTCGAGGCGTGGCGCCCGAGGGGATGCGCGTTCTGCGGAGGCACCGGCTTTCACGGACGGATCGGGTTGTTCGAAGTCATGGCGTCCACCGAGGCGTTGCGCGCGCTGGTGCTCGACGGCGCGCCGGTTGACGTGCTTCGTCGGCAGGCGATGGCCGACGGTATGGTCACGCTGCGTCAGGCAGGGCTCGCACACGTGCGCGCCGGCATCACGTCGCTCGACGACGTCCTCAGGGAAACGGTGTCGTGGTGACCCTGAGGGACTTGCTGCGGACTGCTCGGGCGTGCGGAGGCTCGGACCTTCATGTGACGAGTGGGGCGCCGCCCATGGTGCGCGTGCACGGAGCATTGCAGCCGATGGACGTGCCCTCCTTGTCGGACGACACCGCGAGCGGACTCATCAGCAGCCTGTTGACGTCCGCGCAGCAGGCTGACTTCGAGCGGCAATGGGAACTCGACTTCGCGTTGGCCATCGAGGGCGCCGGGCGATTTCGAGCGAACGTCTTCAGGCAACGTGGCGCGATGGCCGCGACGTTCCGGTGTATCCCCGACGCGCTGCCGACGCTGGAGACACTCGGCCTGCCGGACGCTGTGGCGAGGATGGCGGATCTGCCGCGCGGGCTGGTCCTCGTGACCGGCGCCACCGGCAGCGGCAAGTCGACGACGCTGGCCGCGCTGATCGATCGCATCAACACACGGCGGCCGGTGCACGTGCTGACGATTGAGGATCCCATCGAGTTCGTCCACCCGCGCAAACGCGCGTTGGTGAATCAGCGCGAGCTGCACGCCGATACTCGCGGGTGGGCGCAGGCGCTGCGCGCGGCATTGCGTGAGGATCCCGACGTCGTACTCGTCGGTGAAATGCGCGATCGGGAAACGATGGAGGCGGCGCTGACGCTGGCCGAGACCGGCCATCTCACGTTGGCCACGCTGCACACCAGCTCGGCGGCGCAGACGATTTCGCGCATTGTTGACGGGTTTCCCGCGCATCAGCACGTGCAGGTGCGGAGTCAACTCTCGCACGTGCTGGAAGGCGTGATCTGTCAGCTGCTGCTGCCACGTGCCGACGGTGTCGGCCGCGTCGCTGCGGCCGAAGTGCTCGTCGCGACTCCGGCCGTGCGCAGCGTGATCCGCGACGACAAGGTGCATCAACTTGCGTCGATCATGCAGGCGGGGCAGGAGCGTCACGCCATGCGCACAATGAACCAGTCGCTGGCGCGACTGGTGACGACCGCGTGTGTGACCGTCGAAGCGGCCCTGGCCGCTTCCTCGACACCGGATGACCTGCGAGGGATGCTGGAGCGGGCGGGGGCGGCATCGTGACATGGTTCCAGGCGTCCCGCCGACGTCGTGTCACGCCTCGGCAGCTTGCCGTGTTCACGCGGCACCTCGCCGTCCTGCTTGATGCGGGCGTTCCACTGGTGACGGGACTCGACGTCCTCGCCCGCGATGGGCAGGCGCCGCGGCTCACGGAGGCCCTCGAACGCGTGCGCCGCGACGTCGAGTCAGGCGCGTCGCTGGCGGAGGCCATGCGTCGCCAGCCGGACATGTTCGGGCCGTTTTTCACGCAGATGATTGCAGTGGGGGAGGCCGGTGGTGTGCTGGATCAAGTGCTGGTCCGGCTGGCCGCGTACATCGAATCACAAGCGCGGCTGCAGAGTCAGGTGCGCTCCGCGCTGGTCTATCCCGCCATCGTCATCGGCATCGCCGGCGTCGTGCTCACGATCATTCTGTGGAAGGTCATTCCGACGTTTGCCCACTTGTTCGACGGCCTCGCGACGGAATTGCCGCTCGCCACACGCGTGGTCATTGCCGGAAGCCAAGGATTCATCGTCGCCCTGCCCGTGCTGGTCGCCGGCGCTGCCGCGGCGGTTGTTGGTATCCGGCGTCACTACGCAACGCCGCGTGGTCGACTGCAGCTCGATTCGGCCCTGCTGCGGCTGCCGGGAATCGGCGCCGTTCTGCGAAAGGTTGCCGTGGCCCGGTTCTGCCGGACCCTGGGCACCCTGCTGACGTCGGGCGTGCCGCTGCTGACGAGTTTTGACGTCACGGCCCGCACGTCCGGAAACGCGGTGATTGACCAGGCCGTGCGCCGCGTGCGCCAGGGCATCGAGCGCGGGGAAACGGTGGCAGCGCCCCTGCGGGCCACCGGCGTATTCCCCGTCATGGTCGCGCAGATGATCGGCATCGGGGAGACAAGCGGCACGCTGGACACCATGCTGGGCAAGGTGGCCGATTTCTACGAGGCGGATGTGGATGTCGCGGTGGCGGGACTGCTGACCGCGCTCGAACCGTTGCTGATTGCCGGGCTTGGCCTGGTCGTCGGCGTGATTGTCGTGGCGATGTACCTGCCGCTCTTTGAGCTCATCTCACAGCTGTCCTGAGGCGCGAATCGGTGCAGAATCAAGGAGTGCGAGCAACGCGGGACGCGGGGTTCACCCTGATAGAACTGTTGATCGTGGTGGCAATCATCGGGGTCATTGCCGCGATTGCCATCCCAGGGCTTCGGCGCGCCCGCATGACCGGGAACGAAACGGCTGCCATGGCGTCGCTCAAACATGTGAATGCGGCCGAGGTGGCGTACGCGGCCTCGTGTGGATACAACACCTTTGCCGTGAGCTTTTCGGTACTGGGCACGTCGCCCCCCGGCGGGACGGCCGGCTATCTCGCGCCCGACCTGGCCGCTGCGGAGGTGCCTCAGAAAAACGGCTATCTCTTCACGATCGGGCCGGGGCTTGGCGCCACGCTCGGGCCGCAGGATTGCAACGGGAACGTCACGCAAACGGCCTTTTATGCGACGGCCACTCCCGTGACCTTTGGCACCATCGGGACGAAGTCCTACGCGACCAACGCCCTGAACGTGGTCTGGCAGGTATCGGCCGCCGCGGCTCCGCTGGAACCGTTTGGGCCTCCCGCCGTGCCCGTACAGTGAGGTAGCCGGGTTGCCCGGCCTGTGATACAAACCCCTCATGACTTCGCGAACGCGGTTCTTGACACTGGTGGCCGGCGTGATCGGCCTGGGCTTTGCGGGAGCGTCGGCGTGGGTCCACCACCAGCTGCTGACCGATCCCTCCTATACGAGTTTTTGTGACGTCAACGCCGCGTTCAACTGCTCACAGGTCTACCTGAGCCAGTACGGGTCCGTCCAGGGCATTTCGACCGCCTTGTTCGGCGTGATCTGGTTTGGTGTCGCGGTCCTGCTGTCCGCCTTTTCAGCGCCCTCGGACGCGGGCAAGGGCCGCTCCGGTGTCGCTGGGTCCTACCTGTTCGTGTGGTCAACGATCGGGCTGGCGGTGGTGCTCTACCTGGCCTACGCCTCATTCTTCGTGCTGGGCACCGCGTGCCTGCTGTGCATGGGCACCTACGTGGCGGTCGTCACGATCTTCGTCCTGTCCGGGATGGCCTCGTCCGTGCCGGTGAGTGCCTTGCCCTCGAGGCTGGGCAGCGACCTCCAGTCGCTCAGCAGCAACACCCCCGCATTTGTCGCCACGTTGGTGTTCGTCGTCGGCGCGGGCAGCGTGCTGGCGTGGTTCCCGAAGGACAACCTGCCGAAGGCCGGGCAGGCGCCGAGTGCTCAGGCGCAGCAGGCCCCTCCGGCCGATGCGGTCCAGCAGTGGCTGGCGGAGTTTGACGCCAAGGAGCGCGTGAACGTCGGGGTCGATCCCGAAGGCGCCAAGATCGTCATCGTGAAGTGGAACGACTTCCAGTGCCCCTCGTGCCGGGAAGGCTTCGTGTGGCACAAGCCCGTCCTCAAGAAGTTCGAGGAAGCGCACCCGGGTGCGATCAAGTACGTGATCAAGGACTTCCCCCTGGAAGGCGAGTGCAACTTCTCGACGCCCAACATGAACCACTTCGCGGCGTGTGAAGCCTCCGCGGCGGTGCGGCTCGCCCGCGAGGCCGGCAAGGCGGACGAAATGGAGCAGTGGCTCTTCGACAACCAGGCGCGTCTCACGGGCGACATCGTGCGCGAGGGGTACTCGTCGGTCACGGGGCGGTCCGACTTCGCAGAGCGGTACCAGACGGTGCTGGCCGGAATCCGGCAGGACGTCTCTGACGGCGTCGCGCTTCAGATTGGGCAGACGCCGACATACTTCATCAACGGGGTGCGCGTGCTCGGCAATCTGCAGCCGCAGTGGCTCGAAGTGCTGCTGGAGCACGAACTGAAGAAGGCCGGCGGCCAGTAAGCCTGTTCAATGTGATTCTCCGCGCGGAGGAACTGACCAGGGATTTTTCCACCGGGTTCCTCCGGCGCAGGAGCCGTCGCGCCCTCGACGGCGTCTCGTTTGAACTGGCGAAAGGTGAAGTGTTCGGCCTGCTCGGCCCGAACGGCGCCGGTAAATCCACCACACTGAAGCTGCTCACCGGGTTGCTGCGGCCCACGTCCGGCGTGGTGCGTCTCTGCGACCTCGATCCCCGAGTGCCGCGGTCGCGCGCGCGTCTGGGCTTCCTCCCCGAACATCCCCAGTTCTACGGACATCTCACGGGCCGTGAACTGCTGTTGTACTTTGCCGGCTTGTGCGCCGTGCCTGCGGCCGACCGGGCCCGTCGTGTCGACGACCTGCTCGGTCGCGTGGGACTCGAGACCGATGGGGGACGGTTGATCCGGCATTACTCGAAGGGCATGGTCCAGAGGCTCGGACTGGCGCAGGCGATGGTGAATGACCCCGACGTCCTGTTGCTGGACGAGCCGATGTCCGGGTTGGATCCCGCAGGCCGACGTGACGTCAGGGCGATGATTCTCGACTGGCGGGATCGCGGACGCGCGGTACTGTTCAGTTCACACATCCTCGGCGACGCCGAACAACTGTGCTCGCGCGTCGCCATCCTCAATCGCGGGCGCGTGGTGGCCCAGGGCGCGGTGTCGGCCCTGACTGATGGCCGCGCGCGGGGATGGGAGGTCGAAGCGTCACACCTGACGCCGGCGGCCGTCGCGGCCCTGCAGACACTGGCCCGATCGGCCGTGCGGATCGCCCATGGGCGCTACACATTCGAACTGGGGTCCGACGCCGGCCCGGAAGGGTTTATTGCTGACGTTGTCGCGCATCAGGGCCGGATCGAGCGCGTGACGCCGACCCGCGCATCCCTCGAGGATGTCTTTCTGGAGCACGTCTCGTGACCATCGTCATGCTCGTGGCCTGGCATGTCGTGAAGGAGAGCCTTCGCGAGCGAGTCCTGTGCTCCATTGCTGCAGTGGCCGGTGCGCTGGTGGTTGGCGCAGCGTTGGTCGCACAGGTGTCGGCCGGACAGGATGTGCGGGTCATGACGAACCTGGGGCTTGCCGTCATCGAACTGTCGGGCGTGGTGATGGCCGTGTTTCTCGGCGTGCAGATCGTGACCCGGGAGGTCGAACGCCGTCTGGCCGTCAACGTGCTGGTCAAACCCGTGCACTGGTGGCAGTTCATTGTCGGCAAGTACATGGGACTGGTGGTGACCATCACAGTGAACATGGCGGCCGTGCTGCTGCTGTTCCTGGTTGTCCGTGCAGCGATGCCGGGTGACGCCACGCTCCCGGCTGCGCTGGCGCAGGCGTGGCTGTTGCTCCTATGTGAATGGTGGCTGCTCGCCGCGGTCGCGGTGTGTGTGTCGACATTTGCCTCGAACGGTCCCACGGCAGTCCTTCTGACGCTTGGTATCTGGATCGCCGGCTTGCTCAGCGCCGACCTTCGCGCCTTTGATGGCGCGGCGCCGTGGCTGACGATGTTCGTGAGGGCGGGAGGGATGATCGTGCCGGCCTTTGTGGAGTTCGACGCGAAGACGGCTGCGGCCGGCGGCCGGTCGCTGGCGTGGGCCGACGTCCTGCTCACCATCGCGTACGGATGGCTCTACGCGGCGGGGCTCGTCACCGCCGCTGCGACGGTGTTTTCAAGGCGGGAGCTGGTCTCATGACACGGTCGTGGGTGACCGGTGCCCTGTCGCTGGTGCTGGTGGCATCCGCGGCCGGCTTGCTGGATGCCCGGCGGGAGCGGTATCCCAGACTGCCCGAGACCGACCCCGTCGTCTATGTGCGATCCGGTTCGGGCCTGGCCCGCGCGACGCTCGGCTTCAATGCGATCGCCGCCGATCTGTACTGGATTCGAGCCGTGCAGCACTTTGGCCGCGAACGCCAGAAGCCGGTGTCGCAGCGTGACTACCGGCAGCTCTTTCCGCTCCTCGACATTGCGACGACTCTCGACCCGCATTTCGTCGTCGCGTATCAGTCTGGAGCGTTGTTCCTGGCCGAACCGGCCCCGCAGGGGCCAGGCAGGCTCGACCAGGCGATCGCCCTGCTGGAGAAGGGACAGCGTGCGGATCCGGCCCGCTGGCAGTTTGCGCAGTATCTCGGCTTTCTCCACTACTGGTACGGGCGTGACCCCGTTGAAGCGGGCCGCCACTTCGCGGAGGCTGCGCGAATGCCAGGAGCCCCGAACTGGCTGCAGCCGGTCGCGACACGCATGTATTTGGACGGCGGAGCCGAATCGGCCGCAATCGTCCTGCTCTCCGAGATGGAGAAGTCGGATGACCGGTGGATCCGCGACTGGGCTCGCCGGCGCCTCGCAGAGGTGAGGGGCCGATGACCGTCTGGTTGCTGTGTCTCGCTGGTGTATTCGGCCTGATGATCGGCAGCTTTCTCAACGTATGTATCGCGCGGCTGCCGGCAGGTGAGTCGGTGGTGCATCCGTCCTCCCGCTGTCCGCGTTGTCGGGTGCCCCTGCGCTGGCGTGACAACGTGCCGGTGCTCAGCTACCTGTGGTTGCGCGGTCGCTGCCGTCACTGTGCCGAGCCGATTGCGCTCCGGTATCTGATTGTCGAGGTCGCGACTGCGGCCGCCTTCGTCGCGCAGGTCCTCGTCGAGCCCACGCCGGGCTGGCCACTCGTCACACGCCTCGTGCTCAGCGCGCTGCTCATTGCGCTGGCGGCGACCGACCTCGAGACGTTCCGGCTGCCTGACGCGTTGACGCTCGGCGGCATGGTCGCCGGCGTGGCCCTGAGCGTGGTCACACCGCTGGGGCTGCGTGAGTCCCTGATCGGCATCCTCGTTGGCGGCGGCATACTCTGGGCCATCCGGTGGGGGTGGCTGCGTGCGACGGGCACAGACGCGATGGGGCTCGGCGACGTGAAGATGCTGGCGATGGTCGGCGCGTTCCTGGGTTGGATGCACGTGTGGCTCGTGCTCCTCCTCTCCACCGTATTCGGAGCACTCGTCGGATTGATGCTCACCGCAGTTGGGCGTGCCACTGGTCGCACGCGTCTGCCGTTTGGTGTGTTTCTGGCCGCCGCAGCGCTTGCGGCGTCACTGGCCGGTGACGCGGTGATCAGTTGGTATCTCCGGCTCGTGCTTCTGCAGCCCTGAGGGCTGGCAGGATCTGCAATCTCCCCGAGAACCGTCGTACGCAATAACTGCGTACGCGCAATCCACATCTCAACATTTTCGCGCTGGGCAGCGCTGGCGCGCCGGTTGCAAAAGACGGCGGCGTGCGAGACCGCGGATTTACTCTCGTCGAGACCCTCGTGGCACTGGGCACCGGCAGTGTGCTGGCCGCAGCGTCGGCAAGCCTGCTGGCGGTCAGTGCGTCCGCGGTCAGTGAGGGCGAACTGCAGTCGACCGCCACGTTCATTGCCCAGCGCACCATCGAACAATGGCGGACGTCCAGGGCAAGTCCCGACGCTGCCGCGCAGATGCTGGACCGTTGGGGGGAGCCTGTCGAAACCGGTGGACTGTTCGTCGTCGAATGGGAGGGCCGCCCGGTCGGCGCAGCGCAGTGGCATGTCACAGTGCGCGTTTCAAGCGCCCGGTTGTCTCTGCCCGTCGTGCTGGCGGCGCGGGTCGTGCGAGGGGCGCCGTGAAGACCAGTGCGGGTCACACGTTGCCCGAGGCGCTGGTGTCGATGGCATTGCTGCTGCTGATTGCGGCGGGCATGGCGACGCTCCTTGTGCGCGCAAGCGGCACGGCGCGACTCCATGC
The DNA here is from genome assembly GCA_966252305.1 of uncultured Acidimicrobiia bacterium. GTDB lineage: Bacteria > Acidobacteriota > Vicinamibacteria > Vicinamibacterales > SCN-69-37 > SYFT01. Next base: position 29,170 of record CBINOO010000014.1, on the reverse strand, counting down.
GCAGCGGATGGAGCATCAACAGCGGGCGCGTGTCGCGCTCGACACCATCACGCGCGATATTCGACTGGCCGGCGCCGGGGCAGATCTCGTGTCCGCGGGAGGGCCGATCACGCTACCGGCCGTCTGGCCCAGCCGTGTGCTTTCCCCCGACACGCCTGACACGGCACGGCCACATGTGGTCGCCGCGCTGGCCGTGGTCGGCGACACGTCCCAATCGTCGCTCAGCGCCACGGCCGCACCGGCTGCCGGCGGACTGGCGCTGACACCGGCGGCGCATTGTCCTGTCAGCCGGCCCGCGTGCGGCTTCGCGGTGGGACAACTCGTCGCCGCTTATGCCGAGCCGGCCGGCGGCTGGCTCGCGCGGGTGACGAACGTCGGCGGCTCGGTGCTTACGGCTGTGCCGCTCACGCCCGCGGCTGCGCCTCTTCCAGCCGGAGCTACCGTGGCCGAGGTCAGCCTTCGCGCGTATGAATGGGACGCCGCCCAGCGAATGCTCCGCCTGTATGACGGCAGCGGAGCTGGGCAGCCGTTCATTGACGATGTGTCGGGGTTTGACGTGGTGTTCTTCGGCCCGGACGAAGAACTGGGACTGGCCGCCCTCCGGAACGAGGCCGCGCGTCGAGCCATTCGTGCAGTGCGGCTGACGCTCACGATTGGTGAGGGTGATGCCAGGGTGGTTGCGACGACGGCGGTGACCGTGAGAGTGGGCGAACGGCCCGGAGGTGGATCGTGATCATCGTGTTGCTGGTAGGGCTGCTCGTCGCCGGGCTTTCGGGGGGCCTGGCAGTCACGAGTCACGCGGAACGCCGGATTGCGGGTACTCACGAACGCACAGCCCGGCTGTTGTACGAAGTCGAGTCCGTTGCTGTTGAGCTGGAGGGGGCACTCGCATCCGTCGCCGACTGGTCGGCCGTGCCTGCCACGTGGCTGATCGGGGCGCCTGTGGTGGCGGGGGCCTGGGAAACACGGACCTTGGCGCTCAATCGCGCGCTGGCGTCCCGGCTGTCGGCGGGAGCTGATACGCCGCGGTGGCGGCTGGCCGGGCTGCGCCCAGAGGCCGGCCTGGCCATCTGGATACGCGACGATCCGGGTGATGGTGACGGCAACTCGGCGTTTGACAGCAACGGCCGCGTTACGGCGCGCATCGAGCGCCGGGTCCGTGATGAACGTCGTGCCCTCGAGGTGACGTGGCAACGCGATGGTTCGGGTGTGCGCCGGGTGTCGTGGAGGGAGGAGTGATGCCCGCAGCGGTGATGTTCTGGCTGACAGTGCACCTGTGGTTGGCGCCGCCGGTGAATCTGGCTCATGCGGCGGCGCGTGAGTCTGTGCGGAGGGCTCGCCTGCCGCCGGCGGTCACGCAGTTGACCGATGCGGACTTTCCCGACGCGCCAGCGCCGCTCAGGATCGAGACTCCGGCATCGTCCACGTCAATGACGCCGCCTGCGCGTGACGAGCAATGGTGGCGCACCCGCGTGCAGCAGGCGCGTGAGGCGCTGGCTCGGGACGACTCCGCGTTGAAGGCGCTGGAGGCCGAACTTGCCGCGCTGGAGCGCGACATTGCCGCTCGCGATGATCCCGCGCAGCGCGCGCAGTTGCTGCGGCGCAGGACCGCCGCACTGGGTGAACAGGCGAAACGGCTGACCGAGCAGCGCGACCACACAGCGGCGCTTGACCTGCTGCTGGAAGAAGCCCGGAAGGCTGGCGTGCCTCCGGGATGGGTGCGTAATGAGTGATGGCGGCCGCGAGGGTCAGCGCAGGCCGATGGCTGCCAGTGCCTTGCGCAGTTCCTTGTCCGTCACATCCGACACCACAGTGGTGGCGCCGATGTGCGTGGGTAATACGAAGTGCAGGCGGCCATGTGCGACTTTCTTGTCGAGCCGGATGGCGTCGAAGGCCTCGGACGCGCGCAGGTCCGTCGTTGTGGGCAGCGGCCCCATCGCGGTGATGACGGCCTTCAGGGCATCGAGGTCGTCAGCGGGAAAGACGCCGCGATTGGCTGAGAGTGTCGCCGCGGCCAGCATGCCCAGGCCGACGGCTTCACCATGGCGGAAGCGGCGGTATTTGCTGATGGCTTCCAGCGCGTGGCCAACGGTATGGCCGAAGTTGAGCGCGCGACGGGGACCTTGTTCCCGCTCGTCCACCATCACCACATCGGCCTTGATGCGGCAGCAGTCGGCGATGAGCGGCGTCAATACCGACGACTCTCTGGCGAAGATCGCCGGCAGTGAGCCGGCGATACGGTCGAACAACTCACGCGACGCAATCACGCCGTACTTCACCGCTTCGTAGAGTCCGGCTCTGAACTCGCGGCGGGGCAGCGTCTCGAGCACCGTCGGGTCACAGACGACGAGCGAGGGCGCATGAAATGCGCCCACCAGATTCTTGCCCGACGGCAGGTTCACGCCGGTCTTGCCGCCAATCGCGCTGTCTACCTGCGCCAGCAGGGTTGTCGGCACCTGCACCACGCGCAAGCCGCGCAGGTAGGTTGCTGCCGCAAATCCCGCGACATCGCCCACGACGCCGCCGCCGATGGCCAGCACCACACACGAGCGATCAACACGCCGTTTCACGAAACCGTCATACACGCGGCCGACGGTCGCCAGCGTCTTGGCCCGTTCGCCATCGGCCAGGACGACAGGCGCGTTACCGCCCAGCAGCGGCTCGATCCACGGCTGGTGGGCGCGCCAGACCGGGGGACAGGTGACGATGACGGTGTCGGCGACGAGATGGTGTTCCGAGAGGAGCGAGGCCAGCTGGCGTGTGAGTCCTGCGCCCACCTCCACGGCATACATGCCGGCCCCGTGAGAGACATCGATGCGGTGGCGGGTCATCAGCACAGGTTACGATAACAGGCTGGAGTGTGTGACGTGGGACAGGAACGCGAGAAGCAGGGCGGACAGGGTAAGCAGGACAAGGCGAAGGCAGACAGTTTCGTGACCGAGATCACGCCGCGGTCGGAGGATTTCTCCCGCTGGTATCTCGATGTCGTCCGCCGCGCCGAACTGGCTGACTATTCGCCGGTCAAGGGCTGCATGGTCATCCGCCCGTACGGATATGCGATCTGGGAGAACATCCAGCGGCTGCTCGACGCGCGTTTCAAGGCGACCGGGCACGTGAACGCCTACTTCCCCCTGTTCATTCCCGAGGGACTCATCACCAAGGAGAAGGACCACGTCGAGGGCTTTGCTCCGCAGGTCGCCTGGGTGACCAAGGGCGGTGATGAGGAACTCGAGGAGCGGCTCATCGTGCGCCCGACCTCGGAAGTCATCATCGGGACGATGTACGCCAAGTGGGTGAAGTCGTGGCGTGACCTGCCGGTGCTCATCAACCAGTGGGCCAACGTGGTGCGCTGGGAGAAGGTGACGCGCCCGTTCCTGCGCACGACGGAGTTTCTGTGGCAGGAAGGCCACACCGCGCACGAAACTGCCGAGGAGGCGGAAGAAGAGACGCTGAAGATCCTCGCGTTGTACAAGGACTTCGCCGAGCGCGAGCTGGCCATGCCGGTGGTCGACGGCATCAAGAGCGAGAGCGAGAAGTTCGCCGGCGCGTCGCGCACGTACTCGATCGAAGCGCTCATGGGCGACGGCCGCGCCCTGCAGGCCGGTACGTCGCACAACCTCGGGCAGAATTTCGCCAAGGCGTTCGAGATTCAGTTCCAGGGGCGCGACAAGTCCGTGCAGCACGCGTGGACGACGTCCTGGGGCGTGTCGACGCGGCTCATCGGTGGCGTGATCATGACGCACGGCGACGACAGCGGTCTGGTGCTGCCGCCTGCCGTGGCGCCGCATCAGGTCGTGATCATTCCGATCCCGCGCGGCAACTGGAAGGAAACCGTCCTGCCCACGTGTGAGGCGATTCGCGATCAGCTGATGGCGGCCGGCGTGCGCGTCAAGCTCGATGCGTCGGAGGAGAACTCGCCCGGCTGGAAGTATGCCGAGTGGGAACTGCGTGGCGTCCCGCTGCGCCTCGAGGTGGGCCCCAAGGACATCGAGAAGGGCGCGGTGTTCTCGGCGCGGCGCGATACACGTGAGAAGGCCTCAATCCCCATGGCCGACCTCGTGCCGCAGGTGCAGCAGATCCTCCAGGCCATTCAGGACAATCTGCTCGCGAGGGCTCGCCAGTTCCGGGAGGAACACACGTCGGAGGCTGCCACATGGGACGAGTTCACGCAGGCGATGGAAGGCCGGCCCGGCTTTGTGATCGCGAGCTGGTGCGGGATGGCGGACTGTGAGGCGGCCATCAAGGCCGAGACGCAGGCGACCCTCCGCAACATCCCGATGCACTCACCGAAGATCGACGGCACCTGCATCAAGTGCAACGCGCCGGCGTCCGTGAAGGCCTGGTTCGCGAAGGCGTACTAACGTTTCGCGGACGCGACCAGCACGCCCGCCGCAGGCCAGCGCTCCAGGATCTTCTTGAGCGTCGGGTGCCGGCGTGTCAGCGCCTCGCGTTTCACGATCGCGCGGAAGGCATCGGCCAGATGCTCCCGCCACCAGCGTTCGTCCTCGTCGGCATGGACCCACGCCTGCGCGATGGGTGTCAGGCACGTGACGTCACCGATGGCGGCCGCCGCCGACAGGAATCCGACCGGCAATGGGCCGGAGACCTGCTCCAGGGTTTCGCGCAGGTCGTAGAGGGCCAGGCGGCTGGCGCGACCCGCGAGTTGCTGGTGGAGCGCGCCTCGCGCTGCGGCCCATCCGGCACGGACACCGGAGTCCTTTGACTGATGTTCCACTCGCCGGACGGCGTCGACCGCTTTTTTGAGCGTCGACAACGACGCCCGGTCCCCATCGTCACGGACGACGGCCAACATGACTTCCGGGTCGGCAGGCAGCTGGCCGTCAGCCATGACGTCCAGCGAGTCGACCGCGCCGGCCTGGCGCCTCGTGACGCGGGCCACGACACGCGCGGAGCGGTCCTTTGAGAGCGCGGCATACAGCGGCGCCAGCAGGGAGGCCGGCTGGCCGTCGAGCGCGCTGAGCGCCGCCAGGCGGCGTGCGGACGGGACGTCGGGTTGCGTGACCAGCGCCGCCAGCTGGTCGAATGCGTCGGTGGCCCGGGCGTCGCTGCCCTTCGCCAGTTGACCGAGCACCTCAATCGCGGCCTCGGCGAGCCGATCGTCTGCGGCCGTGCCGGCCAGATGACGTGCGACCGGCAGCGCGCGCGGATCTCCAATCGTTCCCAGCGTCTCAAGTGCGGCCACCCGCACGGGGACCTCATCTGCGTCGTTGCCCGCTACCGCCAGGAGCGGGGTGATGGCGCGGGTGCCGATCACCGCCAGGCGGGCCGCTGCCAGGTCGCGGCGATGTGGTGCCTCAGCCCGCAACTCTTCGATCAGGCGGGTGATGTCAGCGGCGAGGGAGGGGCGGACAGGCATAAAAAAAAAGGCCGGGATGCGTACGCATCCCGGCCTGTGTTGTCGGCGCGAGGCGCCGGTTACTGCAGTCGCACGACCATCGCCGCGCGACGGTTCATGCGGCGGGTCTCTTCACGCGAGTTGTCGAACTTCGGCCGCTCCTCGCCGAAGCTGACCACGCTCAGGCGGTCGCCCGAGATGCCGCGTGACGCGAGGTAGTCGCGGACGGCGGCAGCGCGACGTTCGCCGAGGGCCAGGTTGTATTCGGCCGTGCCGATGTTGCAGGTGTGGCCTTCAATCTGGAGGCGGAGGGACGCGTTGGCCTGCATCGCCGTGACGGCTTCATCGAGCACGCGGAGCGCGTCAGCCCGCAGGTTGTAGCGGTCGAATTCGAAGTGGACGTCTTCGAAGACGAAGTCCTTCACCGTGGCCTGAACGACCTGGATGTTGACCGAGGCCGTAGCCGTGGCGCCACGGCTGTCAGTTACGGTGACCGTCACCGGAACCGCGCCGGGGGTGTTGGGCGCCGTCCACGGGGTCTGACGGTTGGTCGCGCTGGTGAATGAACCGGTGTTGGCCGTCCAGCGGTACGTCAGCGGGTCGCCGTCGGGATCCTGCGCGTCAGCCGTGACCGTCGAGACTCGGCCCACTTCCACCGTGCACGGGTCGCAGGCGGCGCGGACGGTCGGCGGCCGGTTGGCCGGTGGGGTCGGTGGGGTTGGCGGCGGCGGTGGCGGCTGCGGCGGAAGCGGCGCCACGTACTTGCGGGCGCCCGGGTGGTAGCCCAGGCGCACCTGCACACCGAGACGGTCACCGACGGACGCGGCGAAGGCCGCGGGGCACGTCGAGGTGCCGGTGATGCAGTACCGCGCGTCTGCGCGGTCGCTGGTGGCGACGGCCCAGTTCACGCCCGCGCCGATGAAGAAGCCGCTGGGACGCTGCCAGGTCGCTCCGAACGCGCCAAAAAACGGGCTCGCGTTGGGCGTGGACGTGGGCGCGATCGAGCCATCGACGCCGAGGAAGTTGGCCGGCGCCGTGATCGTGGAATCGAAGTACCGTTCGCCGTACCACTCAAGCGTGAATCGCAGCTGCGATGTCGCGGGGAAGGCCGCGCCGCCGCCGTAGCGGAGTCCGTTGCTGAGGTCGAAGCCCTCCGGGTTGCCGCGGACGATCATGCCGCCGTAGCCCGCGACTTCGAACACGCCGACCTTCTTGCTGACAATCAGGTCGCCGTAGTAGTCGACTTTGCCCGTCGACGCCCCGCGCTCATCGTCGCCGGTCGGCACCTTGACGCCGGCACGCAGGGCCACCGCGGCGGCCTTGTTGTCGGCTTCCGAGACCAGGTTCCACTTCAGGCCCAGTCGCAGGTCGCCAATCCGGTTGCCAATCCACCCTTCACGGACGCGCGGGTATTCGTTCACCACGCCGCCGTTGGCGGTGTCGGGCGTCGTGCCCTGCGGCACGAAGAAGATCGGCCGCGTGTCGCGGTCGATGCGGGTGATGACTTCCATCGACCCAAACACTTCCACCCGGTTGCGGATGCCGATGGCGCCCGTCGGGGGAAAGTGGGTGACGTCGGTGAAGCCCTGACCGTAGTCGTGGTTCTGCCGGAAGAAGCTCACCGACCAGTTGCGATCGCGAAGCACTTCGGCGGTTGGGACGAACCAGAGTCCGGTGTCCCCGGTCACGGTTGTCGTGGCCGGTCGCGCGTCCGTGGAGCTGGACTGCGTACCGGCGGTTTGTGCCAGGGCAGGTGTCGCGGCAACAAGTGTGCCGAGCGTAACCACCCCAAGGAGTCGTTTCATGATTGGCCTTCCCTCAATCACTACGGGGGCCAGGGGCGATCCCCAGCCTGAAAACCCACGGGGGTAATGGTACACCCGAACCGTGTCAAATGTGCCTGCCCGCGGCCCCGGCCGAAGGGGGGTGCGGTATACTGAGCGCGTTATGTTTCCCTCGCTTGGCATGGGCGAACTGGTCGTCATCTTCGCGGTGGCCCTGCTGTTTTTTGGTCCACGGAAGTTGCCCGAGCTCGGGCGCTCGCTGGGCAAGACCCTGCAGGAGTTCCGGCGCGCTTCGAACGAGCTGAAACACACGCTCGACGAGGAGATTTCGCTGGAGGAGCGCACGAAGGCCAAGCCGGCCGCCCCGGTGGCGGCCGAGCCGTCCGCGCCCTCGACAGACCCGGCCGAACTGCCGTCACCTGCCGCTCCTGAGACCATCGCCCGCGGCCAGCAGTAGCCGGCCGCGACGACTGTGACGACCCACGACGAGCCCGTAGAGCCGGACAGCCCCGGCCGAATGAGTTTTCTCGAGCACCTCGACGAGTTGCGTCGGCGGCTGCTGTACGCGGTCTATTCGGTCATCGGCGCGCTGGTGGTGTCGTTTGTGTTCGTCGGCGACGTGCTCGACTTCATCACCGGTCAGATGACGGCGGTGGTCGGGCCGCTGCAGGGCGTCGGATCGCTCGACCCCATCATGGTGCTGTTCAAGACCGCGCTGCTGGTGGCGGTCGTGCTCGCCGCGCCGTTCATCCTGCTGCAGGTCTGGTACTTCATCGCGCCGGGGCTTTACGCCAACGAGAAGAAGCTGGCCATCCCCTTCGTGTTCGTCACCACCGCGTTGTTCATGGGGGGCGCGGCCTTCGCCCACTACCTGGCCTTCCCGGTCACGTGGGAGTTCCTCAAGGCGATTCAGCCGAAGTGGATGGACTGGCACCCGATCTGGAATGACACCTTCGCGCTCTACCTGCGGATGGTGCTGGGCCTGGGCCTGATCTTCCAGATGCCGGTTGTGGTGTTCGTGCTCGCGCGGTTCGGACTGGTCACGGCCGGGTTCCTGGCGCGCAACTTCAAATACGCCATCCTGATCATCTTCATCGTGGCCGCAGTGGCCAGTCCCGGACAGGATCCGACCAGCCAATTGCTGTTTGCCGCGCCGATGATGGTCCTGTATGTGATTTCCATCGGCGTCGCCTGGGTGTTTGCGAAGAAAAAGCCCGCCGAGGATGAGGCCTAGGCCTTAGGATCAAGGCATCTATGCGCAATTCAGGCCTTTCGGTTGCCGCTCTTGTTGTCGCTGGATCCGCCATCGCCGGTGGGGTGCTCGGGGGCCGCGTCGGCGCGGCCAACGACCGCGTCACCGACTGGAGTCGCCTCTTCACGGCCGCGCTGGCCACCGTGGAGCGCGAATACGTCGACGAACTCGACAGCGAAGACCTGGTGTATGCCTCGGTCGACGGGATGTTGCGCACACTCGATCCGCACTCGAGTTTCTTCGACCCGCGCCAATACGCCCAGTTGCGCGAGCGGCAGGAAGGCAGTTACTACGGCCTCGGCCTGAGCATCGTCGTCGTGAACGGCGATATCACCGTCACCAACCTCTTTGAAGGATCCCCGGCGTACCGATCGGGCATTCGCCGCGGCGACGTGATCGCGCGCATCAAGGGCGAGTCAGCCAAAGGCTGGACGTCGGAGCAGGCCGTCGCGGAACTGCGTGGTCCGAAGGGCACGAAGGTCAACATCTCGATCCGGCGCGCGGGTGTGGAGTCGCTGATCGACCTGGACGTTGAACGCGACGAGATCAACATCACGACGGTGCGGACGGCGTTCATGATTGCGCCGGGCACCGGCTACATCCGCCTGCAGGATTTTTCCGAGACCACGGACCGCGAAGTGGGCGCCGCGCTGACGAAGCTCCGGGCGGAAGGGCTCCAGCGGCTGGTGCTCGACCTGCGCGACAACCCCGGCGGTCCGCTCGATCAGGCCATCGCGGTCGCCAATCGCTTCCTCAAGCGCGGACAGATGATCGTGGAGACGCGCGGGCGGATCCCGAACATCGACGAGTCCTACCCGGCCACCGAGCAGGGCGACGTCACGACGCCCCTCATCGTGCTGGTCAATCGCAACTCGGCCAGCGCCTCGGAAATTGTCGCGGGTGCGATTCAGGACCACGATCGTGGTCTGGTCGTGGGCGAAACGACGTTCGGCAAAGCGCTCGTCCAGTCGGTCTATCGGATCAGCAACGGCGCAGGTCTCGCCCTGACCACGGGACGCTACTACACGCCAAGCGGACGCATGATTCAGCGTCCCTGGGACGGGACGTTCGACGAGTACCTCACGTATACGCAGCGCGATCAGGAAGCGCCGCGTGAGCACGACGCCGACGAGCTGAAGTACACCGATGCCGGCCGCAAGGTGTACAGCGGCGGCGGTATCGAGCCCGACCATTTCTTCCCCGGGCCGACCGAGGGTTTCTCGCCTTCACGGTTCTCGCGGGGTCTGCTCAATCGTGGCTACTTCGTCGGCTTCGCGGAGCGTTTCACGGCCGAAGGCGATGCGCGCCCGGCGTCAGCTTCGGCGGCGTCACACAAGGTGGCCCGCGGCTGGAGTGTCACGGACGGCATGCTCGAGGAGTTCGCTCAGTATCTCGCGGACCAGCGGGTGCGCGTGGATCAGGCGGCACTCACGGCCGACGCCGCCTTCATTCGCGCGATGATCAAGTACGAAGTTGATCTCGACCTCTTCGGCGTGGAGGAAGCGCGCCGCCACCTGTCACGCGTGGATCCCCAGGCGCAGTTCGCCCTGCAGTACTTCTCGCAGGCCGCCCAACTGCCCGGGATCACGCGTCAGCCCTGATTCGACCTTCGGTTCTCAATGCGACTGTCCAGACTGCATATCAACGGATTCAAGAGTTTTCCTGATCGCGCCGAGCTGTCCTTCGATGACGGAGTCACCGCCATCGTCGGTCCCAATGGCTGCGGCAAGAGCAATGTCGTGGATGCCATCACGTGGGTGCTGGGCGAGCAGAGCGCCAAGAGCCTGCGTGGCGAGCGGATGGAAGACATCATCTTCAACGGCTCGGAAGGCCGGAAGCCCACGGCCGCGGCCGAAGTGCGGTTGCGGCTGGCCAACGTCAGCCAGGCGGCGACACGTGAGCCGATCGAGCCCGGTCTTGAAATCGTCGATGAAGATCCGGCGGCACCCCCCGATGGCAAGTTGCCGCTGGTGACGCGTGACGTGGAGATCGGTCGCCGGCTGTACCGGTCAGGCGAGAGCGAGTATCTGATTGACGGCACGGTGTGCCGGTTGCGGGACGTGCACGACCTGCTGATGGACTCCGGCCTGGGCGTCAAGGCCTACGCCGTGATCGAGCAGGGCAAGATCGGACAGATCCTCTCGTCGCGCCCCGCGGAGCGTCGTTCGCTGATTGAGGAGGCTGCCGGCGTCACCAAATACAAGGCGCGCCGCCGTTCGGCGGAACTGAAGCTCGACGCTGCCCAGCAGAACCTCACGCGCGTCGACGACATCATCTTCGAGGTCGAAAAGCAGCGCGGCGCGCTCAAACGCCAGGCCGCGAAGGCGCGTCGGTACAAACGTCTGCGCGAGGAACTGCGGCGCTGGGAGCAGGTGCAGTTCGCGCGGCGCTACCAGGCGCTGGCCAGCGACATCGCCAATGCCGATGCCCGCCTCGAAGAGGCGCGGGTGCGTGAAGCGGCCGCCGCGGCCCACGTGGCCGAACTGGAAACGGCGCTGGAAACGGTGCGGCTGCACCTGGCGGAAGCCGAGAAGCAGGCCACCGAGACGCGTGAGCAGGCGCACCAGCGCGAGCTCTCGATCGGTCGCCATCAGCAGCAGATGGCGTTTGACCGGCAGCAGATCGCCGAGTTGGGCCAGCGTGCCGAGGCGCTGGGCGCCGAAGCCGCCGATCTCGAGTCGCGCATCGCGCCGGGGCGCGAGGCCATTGCGACGCAGCGCGAGGCCATTGCGCGGGCCCGGGACGTGCTCAGCGAGGCTCAGGGCAAAGTCGCCGCCTGTGAAGATGACTACCGGCGCGCGCAGACGTCGGTGCAGGGCGTTGAACAGGAGGCCGACCAGACCCGGGCGGCCGTGATGGCGTCGGCCACGACGCTGTCGGCCTTGCGCACGGCGCGCGACTCCGCGGCGGCTGCGCGCGATCGTGTGGCGCAGGAGCGCTCGCGTTTCGAGATCGAACTCCGCGACCTGCAGCAGGAGTCGGAGCGCGCGACCCGCGATCGCGAAGAGGCCATGATCGCGCTCGAACGCGCGCAGGCGTCGCTGGCCGACGCTGCCGAGCGCCGGGCGCAGGCCGACGCCGCGTTGTCGTCAGCCCGTGGTGAACGTGAGCGCCTGGCGCGCGAGGTCAGCCGCGTCGAACGCGAGGCCGCCGGCCTCGAAGCCCGGCTGCGATCACTGGAAGCCGTGGAACGGCAGCGGCAGACCTTTGGGGACGCGGCGCGGTTCCTGCTTGCTGAAGCGGCGGAAACCGTCGGACAACACGGCGCGCTTGCCGATTATCTGTCCGTGCAGCCAACCTGGGAGCGCGCGGTGGATGCGCTGCTGGGGGATCTGCTCCAGCACGTGGTCGTCGATCGCGCGGAACAGGTGGTTCAGGCGCTCGAGACACTCCGAGAGCGCAAGGCCGGTCGTTGCGGGTTCTTCGTGATCGAAGAGGCGCAGCGCGCCACGACGGGCACGACGCAATCCGCCGCTGCGGGCGCAAAAAGCCTGCGTGACGTGGTCTCGGCTTCCGGGCCCTATGCGGAACTGATTGCTCGCGTGTTGCCGGATGCTCTGGTGACGGATTCGTTCGAGCAGGCCCGGGCCCTGTCGGCAACCGTGTCCTGTCCCGTCGCGTCTCGCGAAGGGGATGTCTTCCGCGCCGCCTGCCTGATTGAAGGCGGCGCCAGCGGCGGGGGACACGGCATCCTCGAAACCCGCGCGGAAGCACAGTCGTTGCGCATAGAAGTCACGGCCGCGCATGAACTCGCGCAGCGACTCGCCGACGACCTCGCGGTCGTTGAACGGCAGATCGCGACGGGCGAAGCGGCTGTCGCGGCGGCCATCGGCGCCCAGCACGATCACGAAAAGTCGATCGTCGGGTTCGATGCGCAGGTGCGTCGGGCCGCAGACGAAGCCGCACGCGTTGCGCGCCGGGTCGAGCTGGTGACGACCGAACGTCGTCGCAGCGAGGAAGAAGAACGCGCGGCGGAGCGGCGGCGCGACGAGGCCCTGCTGGCCATCGAAGCGCACGAATCCGGGCAGGTCGAGGCGGAGCAGTCGCTGGGCGCCGTGTTGGCGCGCCTGCAGAGCACCCGCACCGAGGCCGAAGGGCAGTTGCGCCGCGTCAGTGAAGCGAGGGCGGAACAGATTGCCGTCAGTGAGCGTGTATCGTCGCTCGAGGCCGAGGGCCGTCGGCTCGAAGAATCGCTCGCCGACATCGAAGCGCGGCTTGCGAATCGACGCTCGGAAATCACGCGCGCCGAATCGCGCAGGGAAGAACTCGGTCGCGCGGTGGTCGAGTCGGAACGCCTGCTCGACGAAGACGTGACCGCGCTCGGGGAGTTGCGCGCGAATCTGCAGGGACTCGACGAACGCGTCCAGGCGCATCGTCAGGACTTCGGCGCGCGCGAACACGACATCCGGGGGGCGCGACAGTCGTTGGAGTCTGTTCGCACGGCGGTCATGCAGTCCGAGGTCGCGCGCGCCACCGCACAGGCGGACCTGACCCATCTGGCCGCCGCGTGCCTTGAAGCCGTCAACATGGCCATCGACGACGTCGTCGTCGAAGTGGCGAGGATGGAAGCCGCGGGCGAACTGGCCGCGCCTGCCCGTCGCCTGGCCGCGGCCTCGGCTGCCGATGCGGACGAGGACGACGCCGAGCCTGCCCAGGAGGGCGAGGATGCGCCCGCCGCCGCGGTCGCCATGGTGGAAGAGCCCGCGGCTGGTGAAGCTGCCGCCGACGACTCCACCGATGTTGATCCCGGCCCACCGCTGGCGCCGGAAGACGTGATCGCGAGCCTCCGTCAGAAGATCGAACGGCTGGGTCCGGTCAACATGATGGCCATCGACCAGTTCGATGAACTCGAGCAGCGGCATGGCTTCCTCACGACGCAGCGCAAGGACCTGCTGGACTCGATTGCGCAGACGGCAGAAGCGATTCGTCGCATCGATGTGATCACCAAGGAACGCTTCACCGAGGCCTTTGGCGTCATCAACGCGAACTTCGAGGGCACGTTCTCGACGCTGTTTGGTGGCGGTCGCGCCGGACTCGTCCTCATCGATCAGGAGAATCAGGTCGAGAGCGGGATCGACATCATCGCCCAGCCGCCCGGCAAACGTCTGCAGAACGTGCAGCTGCTCTCCGGCGGTGAGAAGGCGATGACGGCCATGGCGCTGATGTTCGCCATCTTCAAATACCGGCCGAGCCCGTTCTGTCTGCTCGACGAAATCGACGCGCCGCTCGACGATGCCAACATCGGCCGCTTCGTCGAGATGCTGCAGGGCATGCAGTCGCACACGCAGTTCATCCTCATCACCCACAACCGCAAGACGATGGAGATCGCCGACCGGCTGTACGGCGTGACGATGGAAGAGCCGGGCGTGTCGAAGCTGATCTCCGTGCAGATGAATTGAACGAGTCCACTGCTGCCCGCCATCAACGCCTGAGACGTCGCGCCCAGGTGGCGTCCATCGGCTCCGGGGTCGTGTGGCTGCTCGGGCTGGTCCTGACTCCCTTGGGGGACCTCGTCTCCTCCATGGCGGTCGCCACGGCCTGGCCACTCGCGGCGCTGGTGGTCTTCGTGGCGCTTGGGTGGGAACTGGTGGCAGCCCCGGCCGTCTGGTGGCTGGCGTGGCGGGATCAACAGCGCTTCCGGCGAAACGCGGACACGGGATCCGCCGGGCTTGTCCGTGACGTCGCGTTTGGATCAGTCCTGACCGTGGGCGGCGTCTCTCTCCTTGTCATCGCGATACACCTTGCCGGGACACGATGGTGGCTGGTCGCCGGCGTGGCAACGGGTGGCCTGCTGCTGCTGGGCACGATGATGGCGGGTGCGATCTCCCGCACGGGCCTGGCGAGCCGGGCGGTGACCCGCGCGAAGCTGGCGGCACGGCTCAGCGCGCTCTCTGCGCGTGTCTGCGGCACCTCGGTGCCGGTGCGTGAGTGGGTCGATCGCGATCACGTGGGGCTCGCGACGGTGACCGGCATCGGCCGCTTCGGCGCGATCCTGCTCAGTCACGACCTCGCGGCGGAGTGGCCGGAAGATGAGGTCGAGGTGGTCGTCGCCCACGAGCTGGCGCACCATCGCCGCCGGGATCTGTGGCGCAAGTCAGGCGTGGATGCAGGCGTGGCAACGGTGGCTGCCGGCATGGCGGAGTGGGTGCGTGTCAGTGTGGGGCAGCCACTCGATCTGCTCTCGCGTGATGGCCTGATGACGATTCCCTTGCTTGTCCTGATCAGCTTCCTCACGTGGTGGGTGTTGCGTCCGCTGCGCCTGGCCCAGTCGCGGGCGCACGAGCGGACCGCCGATCGGCTGGCAATCGAATGGACCGGCCACATCGAGGCGTTCCGGTCGGCGGTGCGGCGGATGGAGACGCGGCACCTGGTGGAAGATCGGCCGTCACGTGTGACTCGGTGGTACTTCCACAGACACCCGACGGTGGAGGAGCGACTCAGCGCGGCGAGACGATGAGCACGCCGGTCATGCCCTGTTCGCGGCAGCGGTCGGCCGTCATCGAGCAGTAAAACTCGAAGCGGCCAACCTTCTCTGCGCGGAACTCGAACACCACTTCCTTGCCAGGCTCGATGCGCTTCTGAATGCGGTAATCGGGCAGGGTGAAGCTGTGCGGGATGTCCTCAGATGTCGCCGTGATTCGGACGAGATCGTCCTGGGTCACGTGAATCTCGGCTCGTTCCGACCCGGAAATGCGGAACTCGTGCTTGCGCGCGGAGATGACGATGTCGCGGCGGGCCTGCGCGAGGAGTCCCACCGCAGTCACCGCCAGCACCATCACACCCAGCACCACGCGTTGCCGCATCCCACCCTCCCGTCGATCGATTGGCCGCCTGACCTCTGTTCAGACGAGTCACAAGGAGTATCGGCCGGAGGCGGCCCGGCGAGCAGGCCTCGCCTCAACGATTGTCGCCGTCGAGCAGACCGCCCAGACCGCCGAGAATCGAGCCTTCGCCCTTGCTGCTGCCACCCACGCCAGGCACGGCGGCGACGATCCGGTTCGCCAGCCGGCTGAGCGGCAGCGACTGCAGCCACACCTTGCCGGGGCCCCGGAGCGTCGCGAAGAACAGACCTTCACCGCCGAACAGGGCCGTCTTGACGCCGCCGACGAACTGGATGTCGTAGTCGACCGACGGTTGCATGCCGACGATGCAGCCGGTGTCGACACGCAGGACTTCGCCGGGTTGCAGGACACGTTCGTGCAGCGTGCCGCCGGCGTGCACAAACGCCCATCCGTCACCTTCGAGGCGTTGCATGATGAAGCCTTCACCGCCGAAGAGTCCGACGCCGAGCCTCCGCTGGAACGCAATGCCGATACTGACGCCTTTGGCAGCCGCCAGGAACGAGTCTTTCTGCGCGATCAGCGTGCCGCCAATCTCCGACAGGTGAATCGCGATGATCTTGCCGGGGTACGGCGCGCCAAAAGCGACGCGGCGCTTCTGCGTCGACCGGTTCTGGAAGACCGTCATGAACAGGGACTCGCCGGTGAGCAGGCGTTTGCCGGCCCCGAGCAGCGCGCCCATGATGCCCGTCTTCTGTTGCGCCGAACCGTCGCCGAAGATCGTCTCCATGGCGATCCCGTCGTCCATGTACATCATGCCGCCGGCTTCGGCGACCGTCGCTTCGTTCGGATCCAGTTCGATCTCGACGAACTGCATGTCGTCGCCGTAAATCTTGTAGTCGATCTCGTGCATGCCTGCCATGGTGCGGGTGTCTCCTCCGAACAAGAAGTCTAGTGCAAAACGACGGCCTGTCTCACGAGTGAAACGAGCAGGTCGAGTTCGTCTTCGGTCACTCCGAAGTGCGGGGTGAACCGCAGCGAGTTGTCGCCG
Source organism: uncultured Acidimicrobiia bacterium (assembly GCA_966252305.1). GTDB lineage: Bacteria > Acidobacteriota > Vicinamibacteria > Vicinamibacterales > SCN-69-37 > SYFT01. The sequence goes on along the minus strand of CBINOO010000014.1, from coordinate 12,948 downwards.
CCGTGAATCACGCCAAGGCCGTGTTCGCGCAGCGATTCTTCGATGGACCCCGCGCCGTACGCCTTGAGTTGGGGGCCCAACTCACAGGAAAACAGCAGGCCCGTACCTTGCACCTTGAGAATCCGATCGGGATGTTCGGCGCGCACCGCGTCGAGTTTGGCCACCGCCTGTGCACCCCGTGTGCGGATGTTGGCGCGAAGTGCCGGCGTCATCTGCGCGAGGATGGCGCTTGCGACGTCGAGCGCGCGAGGGTTGCCGGTCATGGTGTTGCCGTAGATGCCGATGCGATACAACGCGGCCGTCCGGCCCGTAACGCCGAGCACCGACAGGGGATACTGCGCGCCGTTAATCGCCTTCGAAAACGTCTCCATGTCGGGCGGCGTGATGCCCTCAAAGCCGGGGTAGTCGACGATGGACAGCACCCCATGGGCGCGCAGCCCGGCCTGGATCGAATCGATGAGCAGCAGCGATCCATGCGCCAGCGTGAGTTCCCGCGCCGCGTCATAAAACGCGCGCGGCACCGCGCGCCCGGGATCGCCCTCGCCCATGACCGGCTCCAGGAACATCGCCTCGATGAACCAGCCGTGGCGTTCAGCGTCGGCAAACGCCGCGCGGAGCGCATCGACGTCGTACGGCGGAATGACGAGGACACTGTCTTCGCCGCGGAAGCTGGCCAGATGCTGCGTGTAGTTCTTGCGACTGGAGTTGGAGTAGAGGGCGGGGCGCTCGGTGCGCCCGTGGAAGCTGCCCTTGACCACCACGCGTTTCACGGTGCGGCCGGCGTGTCGACCGCCAGGGTCGGTCATGAGCTTGGCATTGACGTCCACGAATCGGCTGGCGAGCGAGACCGATTCCGACCCGGAATTCAGGCACAGGAACTTGTCGTAGGGGCAGGCGCCACGTGTGTGTCCCACCTCCCGGCGCATCGCCCGATCGAAGCGCAGCTGCGAGAGGTTCGGCGTCATGATGTTGGCCATCACCTGCGGCCTGGCCATCGCTTCAAGCACCGTGGTCGGTGTGTGGCCAAAACCCAGCATGCCGTAGCCGCCGGAGTCGTACAGGACCGCACCCTTGAGAGTGACCACCCACGGCCCCCGCGCCGCGAGCGCGACATACGGGTTGGCCGTATCCACAGAGTAGAAGTTCAGGAACCCGCCCTGGACGGCTTGAATCTGCGCGTCTTCGTCCAGGTCGAGCAGGTCGGCGAATTCGCCGCGGATACGGGCGTACTCGACAGGCGCAGCGGCGAGCACCTCTGCCAGATCCGCGTGTGTCGCGGCCAGCGTGTTGATGGTCTCGTCGTTCAGGCCGATGGTGCGTTGACGGCCGGCGTGGGCCCGGAGCGGGGCAAGAGCGTCAAGATGTCCCATGTGGGCAGTATCGCGACTCAAGTGGTCAATTGGTAGTGCCGAAATGAGCATTTTGATGGTATGTTTCGGCAAATTGCCATGGCTCTCAGCCAGACGGACCAACAGTTGCTGACCCTGCTCAGGGAAAACGCGAGAACCTCAACCGCTCAACTGGCGCGGCGGCTGGGTGTGTCGCGAACCACGGTGCAGAGCCGGTTGGAGCGGCTGGAACGTGACGGCGTGATCAGTGGGTACACGGTGCGCGTGCACGACCAGCACGAACATGGGCACATCCGCGCCCACATCATGATTGCGGTGCATCCCAAGCAGCAGGCCTCCGTCGTCACCGCCCTGCGCGCGATGCCTGAGATCCGCAGCCTGCATTCGGTCAGTGGCGCGTACGACCTGGTCGCCATCGCGCTCGTGCCGGCCGTCGGCGACATGGATGTGTTGACCGATCGCATCGGCGCACTGGACGGCGTGGACCGCACCACATCCTCGATCGTGCTCTCGACGAAGTTCGAGCGGTAGACCGATGGTTCCACTTTCAGTGCTCGATCTGGTGCCTGTCGTCGAAGGCGCGACGCCGCGCGAGGCGCTGGCCAACAGCCTCGACCTGGCGCAGCATGCTGAACGGCTTGGCTACCGGCGCTACTGGGTCGCCGAACACCACAACATGCCGGCGATCGCCAGCGCCGCAACGTCGGTGGTGATCACCTATCTGGCGGGTGGCACCTCGACCATCCGGGTCGGCGCCGGCGGCATCATGCTTCCCAACCACGCGCCGCTGGTCATCGCTGAACAATTCGGGACACTCGCCTCGCTCTATCCGGGTCGCATCGACCTCGGACTCGGTCGCGCGCCTGGGACGGATGGCAAGACGCTGGCCGCGCTCAGGCGACGCCCTGAGGATGCCGCGAACTTTCCCCGCGATGTGCAGGAACTGCAGATGTTCCTGGGCCCCGTGGCGGAGATGCAGCGCATTCAGGCCGTGCCCGGCGGCGGCACGCACGTGCCGCTCTGGATTCTCGGATCGAGCACGTATGGCGCACAACTTGCCGCGGCGTTGGGCCTGCCGTACGCGTTTGCCTCCCACTTCGCGCCCGACGCGCTCATGGAAGCGCTGGCGATCTATCGCGCACGCTTCCAGCCCTCAACGCAGCTCGCTCGGCCGTACGTCATGCCCACGATCAATGTGGTGGCGGCCGACACGGACGCGGAAGCGCGGCGGCAGTTCACCACGATCCAGATGGCCTTCGCCAACATCGGCCGCGGCAAACCCGCTTTGATCAAACCGCCCATCGACGACATCGAGACCTTCTGGAGCTTCGAAGAAAAGATTCGCGCCTCGCACATGCTGCGTTACGCCATCGTCGGCGGTCCTGCCACCGTGCATGACGAACTGGACCGCTTCGCCGCAGCCACGCAGGCCGACGAAATCATGGTGGTCTCGACCCTGCACGACCACGCGGCGAGGCGGCGCTCGTATGAGATCGCAATACGGAGAGCGCCGTAGGGCGGACACGCCACGCGGCCGGTCATTGAGCGCGTCACGGGGCGATCAGCGACAGCTTCGGCAGGTACGTGGCGTAACGTTTCGGATCCCTGGTGAGCAGCGTCAGCTCCGCGACCGCGGCATGTGCCCCGATGTAGAAATCCGGCAACGGCGATGTGCGTGTGCCGCCGCGGCGCCGGTACTTCTCGAAGCACTTCGCCGCCAGGAAGCCCGCTTCCCAGGGCAGTGGTGCCCGGACGAAATAGTCGTCAGGGAGGGCCAGGTTCACGTCCTCGATACGGTCATAGCGGACTGAGACTTCCGCATAGATGATCGGGTTGATCAGGATCGGTCCCCGGTTGGCGGCTGCGCTCAGCATCGCGGCCGACCAGTCGGCCCACTCAGCGTCGTCGCTCAGGATATCGAACAGGACGTTCGAGTCGACGAGGGTGCCGCGCACGTTACTCTCCGCGCGTCAGTGCCATCAACTGGTCGGTGGTCATGCCGCGTTTGGGCTTCGGCGCGCGGCGCATGGCCTCGACGACCCGTTGCCCACGCCCGGCGTCCGTCGCCTTCTTGCGGATCCGGACTGAGTCGCCGACCACATCAAACTCGACCTCTGTCCACGGCAGCAATCCAAGCCGCTTGCGGATGGTCAGCGGAATCGTCACCTGCCCCTTCGTTGTCAGCTTCACGGTATTACTCCTGAAAGTAATACTGGTCTTGTCCCCGTTGGCGGTCAAGTGCGTTGATGACGGGCTGATGCCCTGTGAAAAAGGAGGTGGCTTATCAAAAAAAAAGCCCCGGGGGTAACCCCCGGGGCTCCAAGAGAACTTCGCGCCCTCCCTGTGAAAGGGAAGTGCCTTACCGGTCGCGGCGAGGACCGCGGTCGCCGCGGTCGCGACGAGGGCCACGGTCGCGGCGTTCGCCGCGGTCGCCACCGTCGTCCGGGTGCGCGGCCTTGTAGGCATCACCGGCGCCGGGATACCGCGGCGCGGTGCCTTCCCCTTCGCCGAGCAGCACCTTGCGCGAGAGGCGTACCTTGCCCGATGGGTCGATGTTGATGACCTTGACCAGGATCTGCTCGCCTTCCTTGAGCTCGTCACGCACGTTGGCGACGCGATAGTTCGCGATCTCCGAGACGTGCAGGAGGCCGTCGACGCCGGGCATGACCTCGACGAACGCGCCGAAGTCCGTGATGCGCTGGACGCTGCCCAGGTACGTCTTGTCGACCTCGGGCGTCGCCGTCAGTTCCTGGATGATCGCAATCGCGCGCTTGGACGCTTCGCCGTCGGCCGACGCGATGTTGATGCGGCCATCGTCTTCGACATCGATCTTGACGCCCGTCTTCTCGACGATGCCCCGGATGGTCTTGCCGCCCGAGCCGATGACGTCGCGAATCTTCTCGACCGGAATCTTGATCGTCACGATGCGGGGCGCGTGCAGCGAGATGTCTTCGCGCGGTGTTGCCAGCGTCTCCGCCATCTTGCCCAGGATGTGCATGCGGCCCTGGCGCGCCTGTTCGAGCGCCTTGCGCATGATGTCCATCGTGATGCCCGACACCTTGATGTCCATCTGCAGCGCGGTGATGCCATCAGCCGTGCCGGCGACCTTGAAGTCCATGTCGCCGTAGTGGTCTTCCGCGCCGGCGATGTCGGTCAGCACGGCCCACTTGCCGGTCTGCTCGTCCATCACCAGGCCCATGGCCACGCCGGCCACCGGCGCCTTGAGCGGCACACCGGCATCCATCATCGCCATCGCGCCGCCACACACCGACGCCATCGACGAGGAGCCGTTGGATTCGAGGATGTCGGAGACGACACGCACGGTGTACGGGAAGGTGTCCTGCGACGGCAGTACGGGGGCGAGCGCGCGCTCGGCCAACGCACCGTGACCCACTTCACGACGGCCCGGGCCACGCAGGAACTTCACTTCGCCAACCGAGAACGGCGGGAAGTTGTAGTGCAGCATGAACCGCTTGTACATCTCGCCGTCGACCTTCTCGATCTTCTGAGCGTCATCGTCGGTGCCGAGCGTCGCGGTGACCAGTGCCTGCGTCTCGCCTCGCGTGAACACCGCCGAGCCGTGCGCGCGGGGAAGCACGCCGACCTCGGTCCAGATTGGACGGATCTCGTCGAAGCGGCGGCCATCGAGGCGCTGACCGCGCTCGAGGATCTCTTCCCGGAGGATGCGCTCCTTGAGCCCGCTCAGGATGGCTTTGGTGTCGGCCGCCTGCTCCGGCGTGGCGGACGCGACGATCTCGCCCAGTACCTTGTCGACCGTCGCGTAGTTCTCGAGCTTCTCGCGGATGCGCATCGCATCGGCCAGCGGCTGATACGCGCGTTCTTCCACGGACGCGCGGAGTGTGGCGTCGATGGTCTTGGCGCTGACGCTGACCTTGGCCTTGTTGACGGCCTTGGCGAGGTCGTCAATCGTCGCGACGATCTGCTTGATGGCCGCGTGCGCGGTCTCGAGCGCCGTGATCATCTGCTCTTCGGAGACTTCGTTCGCGCCAGACTCGACCATCATGATCGCGTCGGCGCTGCCGGCCACGACCAGGTCGAGCGCGCTGACCTTGCGCTGCGCGTAGGTCGGGTTGACCAGGAACTCGCCGTCGACCAGGCCGATGCGCACGCCGGCAATCGTCTTCTCAAAGGGGATCGACGAAATCGCCAACGCGGCCGAGGCGCCGGTGATGGCCAGCACGTCCGGGTCGTTGTCGTTGTCGGCGGAGACGAGCATGCCGACAATCTGCGTTTCGAAGTACCAGCCGGCGGGGAAGAGCGGACGCAGCGGGCGATCGATCAGCCGTGACGTCAGCGTTTCCTTGTCTGCCGGCTTGCCTTCGCGCTTGAAGAAGCCGCCGGGAATGCGGCCCGCCGCGTACGCGTACTCGCGGTAGTCAACCGTCAGCGGGAGGAAGTCGATGCCGTCGCGTGCGCTGGCCGCGCGGCACGCCGTGACCAGCACCATCGTGTCACCCTGACGGATGACGACGGCGCCGTCGGCCTGCTTGGCCAGCTTGCCGGTCTCGATCGACAGTGTCGACGAGCCGACCGTGAGTTCTCTTCGGTGCATGAGTGCAGTTCCTTGTGATCCGTGCGAAGACGCGGCGGCTTACTTGCGGATGCCGAGTCGCTTGATGAGGTCGAGGTACCGATCCGCGTCCTTGCGGCGCACGTAGTCCAGGAGCCGACGACGCTGACCAACGAGCTTGAGCAGGCCGCGACGCGAGTGATGATCCTTGGAGTGCGTCTTGAAGTGTTCGGTGAGGTAAGCGATGCGTTCCGAGAGAATGGCCACCTGCACTTCAGGAGAGCCCGTATCGCCGTCGTGAGTCTTGTACGTGGAAATAACTTCGGTCTTGCGGTCCTTGCTGAGCACGTCACAGTCCTTTCACGAGCGTTCGAGAGTGCGCGGAAGTGCGCAGGACAAGAACGCCGTAAGTCTTACGCCGTCAAAGGGTTAATTGTAGACCAGCACGACCGACGGGTGCAAAAGCCCGCCACGCAGGTGGGCCAGGGCCACCAGGGCGCCATCGGGGCCGATCAGTCGCACCGTCTTCTGGGAGTCAGTGGTCGTAACCCATTGGCCATCAACGAATTGCGGGCCAACTGGATTGCCGTGCCGAACCCGGATCAGCCCGCCATCGCCGAGCCGGACGGCAGGCAGGTCGGGCAGGGCGTCGGCCAGGGGAATCAGCCGGGTGGAGACTTCACGGCCGGCGTTCTCGGCTGACTCAAGCGGCATGGCGTCTTCGACACGGAAGTGGCCCGACTGCAGGCGTCGCAAGGCTGACAGGTGCGCGCCGAATCCCAGTGTGTCGCCAAGGTCCCGCGCCAGCGAGCGGACGTAGAACCCGGCTGATGTCGTGACTCGCACGGTCACTGTGTCTTGCGACCGGCCCAGCCACTCCCAGTCGTGGAGCGTCACCCGTGCCGGTTTGAGCTCCATCGGGGCGTCCCTGCGCGCCAGCCGATACGCGTGTGTTCCATCCACCCGCTTGGCGGAGAAACGCGGTGGCAACTGGTCGATCGGGCCACGCATGTGGTTCAGCGCAGCCGAGATGGCCTCGTCGGACGGAAGCGGTCCGGTCGCGCGTTCGCCGTGTAGTTCACCCTGGGCATCGTCGGTCGTCGTCGACCAGCCAAAACGAACGGTGGCGTCGTAGACCTTGTCGTGACCAGTCAGCAGATTCGAGAGGCGAGTGGCACACCCGAGCAGCAGCACGAGCAGGCCGGTGGCGGCCGGGTCGAGCGTGCCGGCGTGGCCTATCGACCGTTGCCCGGTCGTACGTCGCAAGCGGGCCACGACATCGTGTGATGTCGGGCCCGCCGGCTTGTCAATCAGAAGAACGCCGTTCACGTGTTGCCGGGGCTGAAGCCCCAGCCTACTTTGCCGCGCGCCGGAGGGCCGCTGCCTTGTCGGTGCGTTCCCAGGTGATCGCGTCGAGGTTCGTGGTCTTGCCGAAGTGGCCGTAGTTGGTGGTGTGCGAGTAGATCGGACGCAGCAACTTCAGCGTCTGGATGATACCGGCCGGCTTGAAGTTGAAGACCGTCATGATCGCCTTGAGAATCTGCTCGTCGCTGACCTTGCCTGTGCCGAAAGTGTCCACGTGCACGCTCACGGGATCGGGGTAGCCGATCGCGTAGGCGAACTGCACTTCGCACCGGTCCGCGAGGCCCGCCGCGACAACGTTCTTGGCGACGTAGCGGCCCATGTAGGCGGCCGAGCGGTCCACCTTGGACGGGTCCTTGCCCGAGAACGCGCCACCGCCGTGCCGGCCCATGCCACCGTACGTGTCGACGATGATCTTGCGACCGGTCAAGCCGGAGTCACCGTGCGGGCCGCCGACGACGAACTTGCCGGTCGGGTTGATCAGGAACTCGGTGTTCTTGTTCAGCATCTTCGCGGGGAGGACCTTGCGGATGATCTCCTTGATGCAGAACTGCTCGATGGTGGAGTGTTTGACGTCTTCCGTGTGCTGCGTCGAGATGACGACGTTGGTGACCTCCACCGGCACGCCGTCGCGGTACCGCACGGAGACCTGGCTCTTTGCGTCGGGACGCAGCCAGGAGACCTTGCCGGCCTTGCGGACCTTCGAGAGATACCGCCCCAGGCGGTGCGCAAACATGATCGGCGCCGGCATCAGTTCCGGCGTTTCGTTGCTCGCGTATCCGAACATGAGGCCCTGGTCACCAGCACCCTGCTCGGCCTTCTTCTTGCCCTCCGCCGCGACGGCGTCGACACCCTGACTGATGTCGGGGCTCTGCGTCGTGAGCAGGTTGGTGATGAACACCTGGTCGGCGTGAAACACATCGTCATCGTTCACGTAGCCGATCCCGCGGATGGCCTGGCGAATGACGGCGTTGTAATCGAAACGCGCCTTGGTTGTGATTTCGCCGGCGATGACCACCTGATTGCTCTTCACCAGGGTTTCACACGCGACGCGGCTGCGACGATCCTGCGCGAGGCACGCGTCAAGGATCGCATCAGAAATCGTATCGGCAACCTTGTCGGGATGCCCTTCACCTACGGACTCGGACGAGAAGATGTACTCGGACATAACCGGGCAAGATTATCATGGGGACGGCCCTATCTTCGCAGGAGACGTATGGCTCGAACAGGTCACGTCGCGTCGCTGCTGTCCCTGGTGACCCTCTTTGCGAGCGCCTGTTCCAGTTCCGTCCAGACAGGGCCCCAGGTCCCGCCCGTGGCCACCTCGTGCGGGGCGCCGTCGACCGTTGCGACCGCCATCGACGCGGCGGGCGGACGCACGACGATCCCCGTGCAGGTTGCGGCCGGATGCCAGTGGGTCGCATCGACCAGCCCGGCCAATTCATGGGCGGTTCTGGAAGGGGCGGCCGGATCCGGGCCGGGAGCCATCACGGTTCGTGTGGACCCCAACCGGGCATTCCAGTCACGGTCCGCCCTGATCATGGTGAGAGAGCAGGGCAGTGGAGTCGGCCGTGAAGTGCAGGCACTCGTCGTCGGACAGCGAGCCGCCACCTGCCTGTACACCATCAATCCCGTCCATGCCGAGTTTGGAGGCTTCGGCACCTGGGACGGTTCAGGTGACAGCCCGTACCAGATTGACGTGCGCGCGGAGCCGGCGGAGTGCCAGTGGACCGCGAGCGCAGACGTCCCGTGGATCGCCCTGGCGCGGACGGCCGACCATGGGGCGGGCAGTGGTGTTGTCCGCTTCAGCGTGTTGCCCAATTCGGGCGGTCCCAGTCGCGACGGCGTCGTGACGGTCGCGGGGTTGTCGGGAGTCAACCCGGTCGCCCGGTTGTCAGTGCTGCAACGCGGCCGCTGACAACGGCGACCTACAGGCGCGCGCCGATGGCCGCGATGATCTGCGCCGTCACGGCCTCGCGGGACCCGGGGACCGAACACGCCGCCGCATTCACGTGACCGCCGCCGCCGTGCGCCATCGCGACCTCCCGGACGTTGACCGCGCCTTTGGAGCGCATGCTCACTCGATACCGGTTCTCGTCCTGCCTGCGGACAAGCGCCACGGCGAGCACTTCTTTGGCGCCAAGGGGCAGATTCACGAGGCCGTCCGTATCGTCAGTCGTGGCGCCGTTCGCGGCCAGCACATCGTCGTCGTAGTAGAGCACTGCAAGGCGCTGATCGTGATGCAGTGTCATCGCATTGAGCAAGGCGCCGGTCAGCCGGATGCGGCCGATCGAGAAGCTGTCGAAGATGTCGCGCGACAACTGAGCCGTCGACAGGCCCGTGGCCGCGACACGCGCGCACGTCGCGAACGTGCGTTCCGACATGGGGCCGTGTCGAAAGCCACCCGTGTCTGTGGCGATGGCGAGGTAGAGATGCGCCGCGATGTCCTGTGTCCACACGACGCCAAGCGCATCGATGATGTCCGCGATCATCTCGCCGCAGGCGGCGGCGCCGACATCAAACCAGTTCACGCTGCCGTACATCGTGTTGCCGATGTGGTGGTCGATGTTGATGACGGTGGGCCGTTCCAGTCCGCCCACCTCCGGGCGAGACAGGTCGCCGCACTCCATCACGATGGTGGCTTCGGTGACCCCTGGCAGTGGCTCGACCCGGTCTGCGACCTGAATACGATCGATACCGGGGAAGGCGCGATAGGGCGCCGGCGCCGGGTCCTTGTTGACCAGCCGCACCCGTTTGCCGAGCGCATCCAGCGCGAAGGCCATGGCGAGCTGGGAGCCGATGGCATCGCCATCGGGCCGCGCGTGTGAGGTCAGGAGGAAGTGGTCGTGCGCGCGGATGGCGGCCGCGACCGTCTCGGCAGAACCGCTCATTCGTCCTCGTGCCGCCCCTCGCCGCTGCCCGCCGCTTCGGGCTCCTGGCGCTCGTCGCCGGTGCCTGCCGCCTCTTGCGCGCGCGCCGCATCCTCCTTCTTCAGGTCGAGGAGGATCTGTTCGATGCGGTCCTGATGCTCGATGGCCTTGTCGTAATAGAAGGTGAGTTCGGGGACGCGACGGAGACGCAGGCGCGACCCCAGTTCCCGCCGGAAAAAGGGGCGCGCGCGCTCGAGGGCCTGTTGTGACTCGCGACGCTGCTTCTCATCGCCAAACACGGTGTAGTGCACCCGCGCCAGCTGAAGGTCTGGCGTGACCTTCACACGCGTGACCGTGAGAAAGCCGATGCCCGGATCGTGCAGCTGCTGGGAGATGATCTGACTCAACTCCTGGCGAATCTGCTCGCCGACACGATCCGGACGTGAACCCTGCGCCATGGTGGTGCCTTACAGGGTCTGCGCGATTTTCTCGATCTGGAAGACCTCGATCTGGTCACCCACCTCGATGTCGTTGAACTTGTCCAGGCTGATGCCGCACTCCATGCCGTTCCGCACTTCGCTGACATCGTCCTTGAAGCGACGCAGCGAGCTGAGCCGGCCGGTCCACAACACCTTGCCGTCGCGCAGCAGTCGTGCCTGCGTATCACCCGAACGCGTGATGCGCCCCTCGGTGACCGTCGAGCCCGCGATCGTGCCCGCCTTGGGCGAACGGAAGATCTGCTGCACCTGCGCGATGCCGATGCGCGATTCCCGCAGCGTGGGTTCGAGCAGCCCCGACATCGCCTTCCGGATTTCGTCGGTCACATGGTAGATGACCGAGTGGTGCCGGATGTCGACTTCCTCGCGCTCGGCCACGTCGGCGGCGTTGCGATCGGGCTTCACGTTGAAGCCGATGATGATCGCCTTGGACGCGCTGGCCAGCAGGACGTCCGATTCGTTGATGGCACCCACGCCCGTGTGGATGATGCGCACCTTGACGCGCTCGTCGGTGAGTTTGGCCAGCGTGTCCGCGAGGACTTCGGCCGAACCCTGGACGTCCGCCTTGATGATGATGGCCAGTTCCTTGAGCTGACCTTCCTGCATCTGCGCCTGCAGGGACTCGAGCGTGAGCCGCGAGCCGCGGGCGCCCAGTGCCTTGGCCTTGGCCTGCGCCTGACGGTACGTCACGACCTGTCGCGCCTTGATCGGATCGTCGATCACCTGCAGGATGTCGCCGGGTGACGGCAACGCCGACAAGCCGAGGATCTCGACCGGCGTCGCGGGACCGGCTTCCTTCACCTTGCGTCCCACGTGGTCGAACAACGCACGGACCTTGCCGTCCACGGTGCCGGCGATGAAGAGATCGCCTTCGCGGATCGTGCCGTCCTGCACGAGGACGGTCGCCACGGGGCCACGTCCCTTGTCGAGTTTGGCCTCGAGCACCGTGCCCTGCGCCATGTGCGAGGGATTCGCCTTGAACTGGCCGAGGTCGGCGACCAGCAGCAGCATTTCGAGCAGCTGATCGAGGTTGGTCCGCTGCTTGGCGGACACTTCGACCATGACGGTCGTGCCGCCCCAGTCTTCCGGCTGCAGGCCCAGTTCCGAGAGTTCACGCTTGACGCGCTCGGGATTGGCGCCCGGCTTGTCCATCTTGTTGACGGCCACGACGATCGGCACGTTGGCGGCCTTGGCGTGGTCGATAGCTTCCTTGGTCTGCGGCATGACGCCGTCGTCGGCCGCGACGACCAGGACGACGATGTCGGTGACCTTGGCGCCGCGCGCGCGCATCATGGTAAACGCTTCGTGACCCGGCGTGTCGAGGAAGACCAGGCGGCGTCCGTTGGTCTCGACGGAGTAGGCGCCGATGTGCTGCGTGATGCCGCCGGCTTCGCCTTCGGCGACCTTGGCCTTGCGGATGGCGTCGAGCAGGGTGGTCTTGCCGTGGTCGACGTGACCCATGACGGTGACGACCGGCGCGCGCTCGACCATGTCTTCCGGTTTCGAGTCGGTGCGCTCGATGTCGACCACTTCTTCTTCGAAGGAACGGATGAGCACTTCCGCGCCGAAGTAGCGCGAGATCAATTGCGCCGTCTCGGCGTCGAGCGTCGAGTTGATGGTCATCATCATGCGCAGGTCCATCAACTTCTTGAGCACATCCTTCGCCTTGACCTCGAGCTTGTCGGCGAGGTCCTTGACGGTCATGCCTTCAGCGAGGGTGATCAACTTGGTGATGGGAGGCGGGGCCTCCGGCATCACGGGCGTCGACGGACGGTCGTCTCGACGGGGACCGCGGCCGCGGGCGCCAATGCCCGGACCTCGCATGCCCATGCCTGGGCGTCCACCCATTGGTGGGCGCATGCCCGGCTGACCGGGCCGCACAGGCTGAGAGGGCAGCGGACGTGGTCCGCCCAGCGGCGGACGTGGACCTGCCGATCCTGGTCGCGGGGATGTCGCCGGGCGAACGGTGCCTGGCAGCGCCGGCCGGGTGGGCGCCGGGGGCGCCACCTGCGGCCGAATGACGGGGCGCTGGGGCACGGGCCGCGCCGCCGGCGCTTCGCCGGTGACGGGATCCTCGATGCGCAGACGCCGCGTGGGCGGCACGATGCGGCCTGTCCGCGTCGGGGCGGCAGGTGCAGGGACGTGGGCGCGTGAGGGGGCGGCAGGCGGCGCGGGCGCGGCCGGCGCGGCTGCCTGCGCTGCGGCTGCGGGCACTGGCTGCGGCGTGGGTTCGACGGCGACCACAACCGGAGCCTCGGGCGCGGCGGCCGGCGCCGGCGCGGGCGGAGGTTCGGCCGCCTGCGGAGCTGGCGGCTCGGGAGCCGGCTCGGGTTCAACGG
>CBINOO010000013.1:0-57714 GCA_966252305.1 uncultured Acidimicrobiia bacterium | reverse complement strand
AGACGCTCGCCCGCGCCGAGGGCCTCACCCTGCACGCCGCCTCCATCTCCGCCCGCCGCACCAACAAGACGTCGGGTGGCTTTTTCGATGAAAAAGCCACCCGACGTCTTTTTCAGGATGTTACCGAGGATACCCAGTGATGTATCTGAGTCCCGTGAGGCTGCCTGGAATTCGACTGCACCTGAACGAAAACTCCGCAGGATGTTCACCACGAGTCCTTGATGCACTGCGCGAGCTAAAGCCCGCCGATATCGCTAGTTACCCGGACTACGGTCCCGCGACAACGCGTGTCGAACAATACCTGGGCCTGGAGCCCGGCTGGGTGCAGCTGGTGAACGGTCTGGACGAAGGCCTGCACGTCGCGGCGGGGTCAGTTGTTACCCGCAAAAAGACGTCGGGTGGCTTTTCCGGCGAAAAAGCCACCCGACGTCTTTTTCGGGCGGTGGTGCCGGAGCCGGCGTTCGAGATGTACGCCATCTGCGCGGACGCGGTCGGACTCGACGTCGTCCGCATCCCGCCGGCACCGGATTTCGCGTTTCCGCTTGACGAGATCATCGCTGCCGCACGGACTGCGGCCATCGTGTATCTCACCGATCCCAACAACCCAACCGGGCTTGGCATACCGGCCGGCGCCGTCGATGCCATCGCCGCCGCCGCTCCTGACACGCGTGTCCTCGTCGATGAGGCCTACGCCGACTTCTCCGGCCGCACACTGATCGGGCCACTGCTCGACCGCCGCCGCAACGTCATCGTCGGTCGCACGTTCGCCAAGGGACACGGTCTCGCCGCACTGCGCATCGGCGCACTCATCGCGCACCCGGACACACTCGCGCCCATACGCGACATCCTCCCGCCGTTCAGCCTCAACATCGCGGCCACTACCGCGCTCATGGCTGCGCTCGACGATGAGGCGTGGCTGCAGGCGCATGTGCAGGAAGCACTCGAGTCACGCGCGCGCATCACGGCGTGGGCCGGCGGCCGCGGCTTCGCGACATGGCCCTCGGAAGCGAATTTCGTGCTCATCCGGATTGGTGACCGCGCGTCAAGGCTGGTCACACAACTCGCGGAACGGCAGATCTACATCCGCGACCGATCGTCGGCCCCCGGCTGTGTCGGGTGCGTCCGAATCACCGCCGGCACTCGCGCGGCCACCGACGCATGCCTGGCCGCCATGGAGGAGATCCTTGCGTAAGGCCACTATCCACCGACACACCGCGGAAACCCGCATCGACGGACGCCTCGTCCTGGAAGGCCGCGGACGCTACGACATCCGAACCGGCATCCGCTTTCTCGATCACATGCTGGAATCGGTCACGCGGCACGGCGCATTCGACCTTCGGCTGCATGTCGACGGCGACCTGGATGTCGACGCCCACCACACCGTCGAGGATGCCGGCATCGCGCTGGGAGAAGCCGTGCTCACCGCAATCGGCACGAAACGCGGCATCAATCGCGCGGGCTACTTCGTCATGCCCATGGACGAGACGCTTGCCGTGGCCGCGATCGATCTGTCGGGCCGTCCGTACGCCGTCGTGGATCTGCGCGCGCCGGCTGCGCGCGTCGGCGACCTGCAGACAGAACTGGTCCAGGACTTCTTCGAAGGATTCGCCGCCGCCGCGCGCGCCAATGTGCACATCAAGGTGATGCACGGCCGGTCGAGCCACCACAAGGTCGAAGCGGCGTTCAAGGCGTTTGCGCGCGCCCTCCGCGTCGCGGTCGCCCGCGATCGTCAGCTGGCGCGACAGCTGCCCTCAACCAAAGGACTCCTGTGATGCGGATCGCCGTCATCGACTATGGCGCCGGCAACCTTGCGTCCGTCGTCAAGGCGCTGCGGGCGGCAGGAGGCTCGCCGTTCCTGTCAACGACGCCCAGCGATCTGGATGCCAGTGACGCCATCGTGATTCCGGGTGTCGGACACTTCAATGCCACGGCCCGGCTCAGTTCGAGCTGGCGCGCGCCCATTCGCACCCGGATCGACGCCGGCACAGCCGTTCTCGGGATCTGCCTGGGGATGCAATGGCTGTACGACGGCAGCGACGAAGCGCCGGCGTTGCCGGGACTTGGCGTGCTGTCGGGCCGCTGCGCGCGACTGGCCGGCGAGGCAGACACCAAGGTCCCCCACGTCGGCTGGAACGCCCTCTCGCGTCGGCGTGACGATACGCGCCTGCTCGCAGGATTTCCGGACGCCGCCTACGTGTACTTCACACACACATTTGCCGCGCCCATCACCGATGACTGCATCGCCACCACACGTCACGGGCGCGCCTTCGCGTCGACGGTCGAACGGGCGCGCGTGTTCGGCACCCAGTGGCATCCGGAGAAGTCCGGCGAGGTCGGCCTCTCAGTACTTCGGCGCTTCATCGACATCGCGGGGAGCGCATCATGATCACGCTGGCCAAACGCATCATCGCGTGCCTGGACGTCCGCAACGGCGGAGTCGTCAAGGGCGTCAAGTTCGAGGGATTGCGGGACGCGGGGGATCCCGTCGCGCTGGCTCGCCGGTATGACGCCGAAGGCATCGACGAGCTCGTGCTCCTCGACGTGACGGCGACACTCGAAAACCGCGGCACGTTCCTCGATACCGTGAACGCCGTCGCCAACACCATCTTCATTCCCTTCACCGTGGGTGGTGGGATTCGATCGCTCGACGACGCGCGCGCAGTGTTTGATGCGGGCGCCGACAAAGTCTCGATCAACAGCGCGGCACTGCAGCATCCCGAACTCATCACGACCCTCGCGGATCTGTATGGCTCGCAGGCGGTGGTCGTGGCGATGGATGTGGCCAGGGGCACGGACGCGTGGGACGTCTTTGCCAGGAGCGGCACGAGCCGCGACCGGCGCGATGCGCTCACGTGGGCGCGCGAAGCCGAACACCGGGGCGCAGGTGAAATCCTGCTGACCTCAATCGATCGCGATGGCACACGCGAGGGATTCGATCTCGACCTGACGCGTCTCATCAGCGAGTCGGTCGGCATTCCGGTCATTGCCTCCGGAGGCGCCGGCACGTTCGATCATTTCGCCGACGTGTTCACCGCCGGACGTGCGGATGCCGCGCTTGCCGCGTCAGTCTTCCATTTCAACGATCACGCCGTAGCCGACCTCAAGGCGTTTCTGTCCGCGCGCAACATTCCTGTGCGCCCTGCACCCTCATGCTGATTCCTTCCATTGATTTGATGAACGGACGTGTCGTGCAACTCGTCCAGGGCGAACGCCTCGCCATCGAAAGCGACGACCTCGCCGGATGGATCGCCCGATTTTCCGCCTATCCTCTCGTCCAGCTCATCGACCTGGACGCGGCGATGGGGCGCGGCGACAATCGCGACCTTGTCCGCACGGTTTGCGCGCAGCTGCCCTGCCAGGTCGGCGGCGGCGTGCGCACGCCTGAACGAGCGGGGGAACTGCTGCATGAGTGCGGCGCGCGTCGCGTGATTCTCGGCTCTTCACTGTTTGCGACCGACCGTGTCCGTATCGACCGCGCCGAAGCGTTCGCCGCTGCCGCAGACCTCGATCAGCTCGTCGCTGCGGTCGACAGCCGCGCGGGAATGGTCACCATCCATGGGTGGAAGACCATGACCACGATTTCGGCGGGTGATGCCGTGCGCGCGCTGCGTCCCTATGTGGGCCGGTTCCTGTACACACACGTGGATACTGAAGGCACCATGCGGGGCCTCGCAATGGATGCGGTACGGGCGGTCGCCGACGCCGCCGCGCCGCGTCAGCTCATTGCCGCGGGCGGCATCAGGTCGATGGAAGAAGTGGATCAACTTGATGCCGCGGGGATCGATGCGGTGGTCGGGATGGCGATCTACACGGGCGCCATCGGCGGGCAACGGTAACGCATACGCCCTCGTCCAACCCCCCAGTCACTCAGCTGGAGGTTGTTCGATGTCGCGTTCCCATGTTGCCCTTGCCGCCGTTGCCCTCGCGTTCACGATGCCGCTGACGGCCGCATCCACCTACCTGACCACTTCCGACCACGTCGCCGCCCAGACGTCCGGCCAATCCAGCCAGGACTGGTGCCGCGACACCGGCCGCTACAACGATCGCGATGAGACGTTCTGCGAGGTCCGCGAACTGAAGGGCCCCGCGTCCGGGTCGCTGACCGGCTCCACCAGCAACGGCAGCATGGCCGTCACCGGGTCGTCGCGCCGTGATGTCGTGGTGATGGCCCGCGTCATGGCGTCGGCCGCAACGATGGACGAAGCGCGCGCACTGGCACGGGACGTTCAGGTGACGCTGGAGAACGGCGAACTGCGCACATCCGGTCCACGCACCGAGCGTCGTCAATCGTGGTGGGTGAGTTATCGAGCGGAGGTGCCGGCCGCGTATGACCTCGATCTCGACACCTCCAACGGTTCGGTGACCGTGACGGGCGTCCGAGGCCGCATCCAGCTTGAATCATCCAATGGCGCGCTCAAGCTCACCGACCTCGGTGGCCGCGTGGACGCGCGCACAAGCAACGGCTCAGTGCACGTGCAGGCGAATGGCTCGCGATGGGAGGGTGAGGGACTGAGCGTGGTGACGTCAAACGGCACGGCGCGACTCGACCTGCCGGACTCCTACAACGCCAACCTGGTCGTCGGCACCAACAACGGCAGTCTCAATGTCGATTTCCCCGTGACCGTCCAGGGCCGCATCGGCCGGCGACTGGAGACGAAGTTGGGTTCGGGTGGCGCGACGCTGGAGGTCCGGACCTCCAATGGCAGCGTGCGGGTGGGACGTCGATGAAGCGCCTGTCGCTCGTTGTCATTGCGGTGATTGCCCTGTTGGCGCCGGTGGCGGCGCAGACACAGCGCGACACCGAAACCGTCGAACGCACGATTCCCTTCCCGGCCGACGGCACACTGCATCTGAAGAACTTCTCGGGCCGCATCACGATCACCGGCGGTTCAGGTCGCGAGATCGCCATGAAAGCGTGGCGCACCGGTCGTCCGGACCGGCTGAAGGAGACCGAGCTGCGCGTCACCACCGAAGGCAGCACGGTGACGATCGACGCCAACTACCGGGACGAAGAGACGCGCCGACGCGACCGCGACAACGAGCGCAATAACGTCGTGGAGACGCGGTTCGAGCTGCAGGTACCGGCATCCGCGCGCCTGGACATCGATGCCTTTGCGAGCGAGGTCGTTGTCTCCGGCATCGAGGGCACCCAGCGCATCAAGACGTTCTCGGGCGACATCCAGACCTCGGGAAGCCGAGGCGCGCTCAACCTCGAGACGTTCTCCGGAGAAATCGAGGCAGATGCCACACGACATGGCCAGACGCCGGACGTGCGCCTCGAGACGTTCAGTGGATCGATGCGACTGCGCGTAGCCGAGGGCGCCAGGGGCGACCTGGAACTCGACACGTTCAGCGGCGACCTGGATTCCGACGTGCCCCTGCGGATGCGCTCGACCAGCCGCCGCAGCGTCCGCGCGGAGCTGCCCGGCGGCTCCGGCCAGACGCTGCGCGTCAAGTCCTTCTCGGGCTCCCTGCGGCTGATCCGGTAAGCACCCAGCACCCAGCACCCAGCACCGGGAGTAGATGTATCCTCTCCCGGTGCTGTCGCGCCTGGGACTCAATCGCCCGGAGTTGCGTGCCTGGGCGATGTACGACTGGGCCAACTCCGCCTTTCAGACAACCATCATCGCGGGCGTCTTCCCGATCTTCTTCAAGCAGGTCGCCGCCTCCGGCCTTCCCGATCATCAGGCGGACAGTTATTACCTCTGGGCGACGACGTTTTCGATTGTCGTCATGGCTGTCATTGCCCCGTTGCTGGGAGCGATGGCCGACGCGCGTCCGATCAAGAAGGCATTGCTCGCCATGTTTGTCGCCGTCGGCACCACGGCGACGGCGGCCATGTGGTGGATCGGCGATGGCACATGGGTCTACGCGCTGGTGGTGTTTTCCCTTGGCAACATCGCCGTGGCCGGCAGCATTGTCTTCTACGAGGCCCTGCTGCCCCATATCGCGGGCCCGGAGGAACTCGATCGCGTCTCGACCGCAGGGTATGCGATGGGATATGTGGGCGGCGGCGTCCTGCTGCTCATCAACGTCCTGATGATCCAGCAGCCGCACTGGTTCGGGCTCCCGGACGCCGGGGTGGCCTCCCGGCTGTCGTTTGTGTCGGTCGCCGTGTGGTGGGCGCTGTTCACGATTCCGATCATGCGGCGCGTCAGCGAACCCGCCATCACGGATCGGGGCCATGTGAACGCGATGGGCAACATCGTGTCGGATGCGTTTCGCCAGCTGGGCACGACCTTCAGGGAGCTGCGGCGCTACCGGCAGGCGATGCTCCTGTTGCTGGCGTTTTTCCTCTACAACGACGGCGTGCAGACCATCATTCGCGTGGCGGTGTTGTATGGCGAAGGCATCGGCATCGATACCGGGTCACTGATCACCGCCCTGCTGCTTGTGCAGTTCATCGGCATCCCGTGTTCGTTTCTGTTCGGCGCGCTCGCTGAACGGATCGGCGCCAAGCGCGGCGTGTTTCTCGGTCTCTCGGTGTATCTCTGCATCACCGTGCTGGCCTACTTCATGACGACCGCCACCCACTTCTACATGCTCGCGGTCGCCGTGGGACTCGTGCAGGGTGGCACACAGGCACTGAGCCGATCGATGTTCGCGTCGATGATTCCGCGCTCGAAGTCGTCGGAATTTTTCGCGTTCTTCGGCGTATTCGAACGATACGCCGGCATCCTCGGTCCCGCGCTGTTTGCGGTGATCGCCGGTGACGGTTCGAGCCGGACCGCAATACTCTCGCTTGCGGTCTTTTTCATCCTTGGCATGATCCTCCTGGCGCGTGTGGACGTGCAGGCCGGTCAGCGCGCCGCGGAGGACGCATGAAATACGTGATTGCCGGCGGGTCGGGCTTCCTCGGTCAGGCGCTGGTCCGCGAGCTGGTGGCTCGCGGCGACGAGGTCGTCGTATTGTCGCGCGGGCGCGAACGTTCGACTGACGGCGCTCGATTCGTGCATTGGCCGGACGGCGACTGGGCGCGGGAGCTTGAGGGCGCGGACGGCGTGATCAACCTCGCCGGCGCCGGCATCGCAGACAAGCGATGGTCCGCCGCGCGCAAGCAGGAGCTGCGTCAGAGCCGCATTCAGTCGACGCGCGCGCTGGTCGGGGCCATGCGCGAGGCGACGAGCCGGCCTGCCGTCTTCGTCTCCGGTTCTGCCGTTGGCTACTACGGCGCGCGGGTCGACGATGGCCCGCCGCTGGACGAGTCGGCCCCTCCAGGCAACGACTTCTTCTCGACGCTCGGTGTCGACTGGGAGGCGGAAGCGCACGCGGCATCAGCCCTCGGAGTGCGAACCGCCATCATTCGCACGGGGATCGTCTTGTCGAAACATGGCGGGGCACTCCAGAAGCTGCTGCCGCCGTTCAGGATGTTTGTCGGAGGCCCGCTCGCGTCGGGCCGGCAGGTGATGTCCTGGATTCACCTCCGTGACTGGGTGGAACTCGTCGTCTGGATCCTGCGGACACCCGAGGCTGTCGGAGCGTTCAACGCCACGGCGCCGCAGCCGGTCACCAATCGCGAGTTCTCCTCGGCGCTTGGCTCCGCGCTGGGGCGCCCGAGCTGGCTGCCCGTGCCCGGCTTCGCGCTCCGGATCATCGTCGGCGAGATGGCGGGCCCCGCGCTGATCGCGGGCCAGCGGGTCATCCCGAAGCGCGCGCTCGACCTCGGCTTCCGATTCCAGTACCCCGAGATCTCCGCCGCCCTCCGCGACGCCATCAACTGAGCTCGGAGGCGAGTTTTCGCCACCAAAACGCTGCAACCTGTTCATTTGCTGAAAGTTGCAGCCAGAGTGCGCCGAAAACTCGCCTCCGAGCCCATATAATCCGGGGCCGGAGGAAGGTACCCATGACAAGGACTTGGCGAACACTGCTCGCGGCGGGGCTCTGTACGGGCATCTCGGCCCTGGGCCTCACGCTCACACCGGCGGAAGTTGTGCTCGACGCTCAGGCGGGACTCAACCCGGCACCGGCCCGGCGCGCCGGCGAAGGCGTGGGCCCATTCAATCGCATGATCATCCGCAACGTGATGGTCATCGACGGCACGGGCGGTCCGCCCTACGGTCCGATGAACGTCATCGTCTCGGGCAACCGCATTCAGGCGATCCAGAGCGCCGGCACGCCGGGACTCCGCCAGACTCCCGCAGCGGGCCGGCAGGGAGGCGGGGGACGGCAGGGCGGCGTCCAGGCCGCCGACCACGAAATCGACGGCACGGGGATGTATCTGATGCCGGGCTTCGTCGACCTGCACGTACACGCCGGCGGCGCGCCAAAAAACGCCGATGCGGAATACGCCTACAAGTTGTGGCTCGCCAGCGGCGTCACCACCGTGCGCGGCGTCCCTCTCGGGTCGAATCAGTTCAGCGTCAGTGAGCGTGAGCGCAGCGCGAAGAACGAGATTGCCGCGCCGCGGATCTTCAACTGTCAGCGGCCCGGCGGCGGCAACACGCCCGAGGGTGTGCGCGAATGGGTGCGCCAGACGGCCAACACGCTCGACTGCCTCAAACTCGGAGCCATGGATCCCGAGGTGATGGCGGCAGTCATCGACGAGGCGCACAAACACGGCCTCGGCACGACCGCGCACCTGCAGCAGGGCGGCGTCGCGCAGATGAACGCCATCGATGCGGCGCGTGTGGGCCTCGACACGGTCACGCACTTCTACGGCCACTTCGAGTCGCTGCTCAAGGACACGGTCGTGCAGGACTGGCCGGTCGACATGAACGGCAACGACGAGCAGCACCGCTTCGGCCAGGTCGCCCGTCTGTGGAACCAGATCCACGAGCCCGGCTCCCCCGAGTGGAAGGCGTATCTGGAGGAGCACCTCAAACTCGGCACGACCTTCGATCCGACGATGACGATCTACTCGGCGGGCCGCGACGTCATGCGCGCGAGGGAAGCGGACTACCACGACACCTACACGCTGCCATCACTGATGGACTTCTTCACGCCCAGCCGCCGCGCGCACGGCTCGTACTGGTTTGACTGGACGACACACGACGAAATCGCGTGGAAGAACTTCTACCAGGTCTGGTTCAAGCTGGTGAACGACTACAAGAAGATGGGCGGCCGCGTCACCACCGGCTCCGACTCCGGTTTCATCTACCAGAACTATGGCTTCGGCTATCTGCTTGAGCTGGAAATGCTGCAGGAAGCCGGTTTCCACCCGCTGGAAGTATTCCAGGCCGCGACAATGAACGGCGCCGCGACGCTGTCGGAATGGCGCAAGGAACCCGTCGAGTTTGGTGTCGTGAAGGCCGGCAAACTGGCCGACATGGTGCTCGTCGACCAGAATCCGCTGCGCAACCTGAAGGTGCTGTACATCAACGGCGCAGTGAAGCTGAATGACGAAACCGAACAGGTCGAGCGGGTGGGCGGTATTCGCTGGACCATCAAGGACGGCATCGTCTATGACGCCAAGAAGCTGGCGGCGGATGTGGCGGCCATGGTGACGAAGCAGAAGGCCGAACGGGGAAAGAAGTAGTTTCCCCGTCGGCGTATTTCCCATAGACTGCCTTGCCATGAGCGAATCGATTGGCAACAGCGGTACGGGGATGAAACTCCACACCAAGATCCTGCTGGGCCTGGCGGCCGGGCTGGTGGCGGGTGTGGCGACCAACCTGACAGTCGGCGTCGACAATCCCACGGTCGAGGCGTTCAACCGGTACATCGCCGTACCGGTCGGGCAGGTCTTCCTGCGGATGCTCTTCATGGTGGTCATGCCGCTGGTGTTTGCATCGATTGCCCTCGGCGTGGCCGGCCTCGGAGACATCCGCAAGGTCGGCCGCGTCGGCGGCAAAGCCATCGGCTACTTCTTCGTCACCACCTGTCTGGCCGCCACGCTGGGGCTGATTGTGGTCAACGTGATGCGGCCGTGGGAGCGCGTCGCTCCCGAAACCCGGGTCGAGTTGATGGACCGCTTCGCCGGAGACGCCTCGACTCGCGTGGAAGCTGCGGCGACCACGGCGAAGTTCGGCCCCGAGACGTTCATCAACATCGTGCCGCGCAACCCGATTCAGGCAGCCGCCAACACCGACATGCTGGCGATCATCTTCTTTGGCCTGATGTTTGGCGCCGCCCTCACGCTGATCGCCGCCGAGAAGGCGAAGCCGATGATCGACTGGCTCGAAGCCCTCAACGAAGTGGTGATTCGCATCATCCACTTCGCGATGTTGCTGGCGCCCTACGGCGTGGCGTGCCTGATTTTCACGGTGTCGTCGCGTTTCGGCTTCGACCTGATGATCGCCGTGGCGGCATTCGTCGTCACGGTCCTGCTGGCGCTGCTGCTGCACGTTGGCATCACGCTCTTCGCCGTGTTGCGGTTTGGCATCGGCATCTCGCCGCTGCTCTTCCTCTCGCGCATCAAGGCCGCCGTCATCACCGCGTTTTCCACGAGCTCGAGCAGCGCGACGCTGCCGACCGGGCTGGAGGTCGCAGAAACCCAGCTCGGTATCCCTCGCCGCGTCGCCGGCTTCGTGTTGCCGATCGGCTCCACGATGTGCATGAACGGCACGGCCATCTTCGAAGGCATCACGGTCATTTTTCTGGCCGAGATCTTCAACGTGGATCTCACCATCCCCCAGATGGCCATCGTCATGATCATGTCGGTCATCACCGCCATCGGCGCGGCCGGTGTGCCCGGTGGCTCGATTCCCCTGCTGGTCGGCATCCTGACGATGTTCGGTGTGCCCGGGGAGGGCATCGCCATCGTCCTGGGCGTGGACCGCATCCTCGACATGTCCCGCACGACGGTGAACGTGTTCTCCGACCTGACGGCGACGGCCTGGGTGGCCAAAAACGAACGTGCGTGGTCACCGGAGCAGGTGCCGGCCAAGTGAATGGGGAAATGAGGAAATGGGGAGATGGGGAAATGAGGGAATGAAGAAATAGCCGATGGGGCGGAGTTACGATAGGGGCGCATGCGCACACGTGCCTTCGCCCTAGCTGCCCTTCTGACACTCGGCTTCGTTCCCATCTCCGCTCAGGATGCGGATGAGGCGCTCTGGAATCGCTATCCAGCCATCTCGCCTGACGGCACGCAGATCGCGTTCACCTACAAAGGCGACCTGTACCTGGTGCCGGCGTCCGGCGGCACGGCGCGCCCGCTGACCTCACATGAAGCGCATGACTACATGCCGGTGTGGAGTCCTGACGGCAGGAGCCTCGCGTTTGCGAGCGACCGCTACGGCAACTTTGACCTCTTCATCGTGCCGGTAACGGGCGGCGAACCCCGCCGCCTGACGTATCACTCGACCGCAGAATCGCCCTACTCGTTCACCCCTGACGGCCAGTCGATCGTCTTCGGCGCCGCGCGGATGGACACCACGGAGTACCGCGGCTTCCCTGCCGCGTACATGCCGGAGTTGTATCTGGTGCCGGTAGCCGGCGGGCGCGTCACTCAGATCCTGACCACGCCTGCCGAAGACGTGCAGTACAGCCGTGACGGACGCACGATGCTGTATCACGACCGCAAGGGACAGGAGAACGCCTGGCGCAAGCACCATACCTCATCGGTGACGCGTGACATCTGGGCATACGACACGCAGGCCGGCACTCACCGGAAGATCACCTCGTCCAACGCGGAAGACCGGAATCCCGTCTTTGTCGACGGCGACCGCGCGTTTTATTACCTGTCGGAAGCCAGCGGCTCGTTCAACGTCCATCGCATGAACGTGTCCGGGGGCCAGTCGCAGCAGATCACCACCTTCCGCACACGGCCGGTGCGATTCCTGACGGCATCTCGAAACGGCATCCTGTCGTTCAGCTACGACGGCGCGCTCTACACGCTGTTGCCTGGTCAGCAGCCGAAGAAGCTGGCCGTCACCATCGCTGCGGATGCCAAGGCCACCAACGAACGCGTCCAGACGGTGACCGGGGGCGCCAGTGATCTTGCCGTCGCGCCATCGGGCAAGGAGGTGGCGTTCATCGCGCGAGGTGACGTGTTCGTGACGTCGGTTGAAGGCGGCGTCACCAAACAGATCACCAGGACGCCGGAACAGGAACAATCCGTCTCGTTTGCCCCTGACGGCAAGTCGCTGATCTACGCGACCGAGCGTGGTGGACGCTGGCAGATCTTCGAAGCCCGCCGCACCCGTGACGAGGAATTGCACTTCTATGCGTCGACCGTGCTCCGTGAGACGCCGGTGATTTCGAACGAACACGAGAACTACCAGCCGGAGTATTCGCCGGACGGCAAGCAGTTGGCCTACATCGAAAACCGGATGACGCTGAAGGTGTACGACGTCGCCTCGAAGCAGGCGCGGACGCTGCTGACCGATCAGCACCTGTTTTCAATGGGCGACCACGACCAGTATTTCCAGTGGAGCCCTGACAGCCGATGGATTCTGTTTGACTACTCCGTGCCCGGAATGGCGCCTGGAGAAATCGGCCTGGTCAAAGCTGATGGAACGGGCGAGGTCATCAATCTCACGCAGAGCGGCTTCAACGACCGTCGCGCGCGCTGGATCAACGACGGCAAGGCCATGTTGTGGTTCAGCAACCGTGACGGCCTGAGGGCGGTGGCCCAGTCAGGCGGCGCGCAGGCCGACGCGTACGCCATGTTCTTCTCGCAGGACGCCTGGGACCGCATCCAGCTGAGCAAGGAGGACGCCGCGCTGTTGAAGGAAGCGGAAGACGCGAAGGCAAAGGCCGACGCCGCCGCCAAAAAAGAGACTCCGGCGGCCGCGCCGCTCACACTCGATCTCGCCGAGGCGCGAGAACGCAAAGCCCGTCTGACGATTCACTCCTCGTCGCTGGGTGATGCGGTGCTGAGCAAGGATGGCGAAACACTCTATTACCTCGCCCGCTTCGAGCGCGGCCTGAATCTCTGGCAGACGACGGTGCGGACGCGTGAGACGAAACAACTGGCCGCCCTCAATGCCAACAGCGGCAGCCTGCAATGGGACAAGGACCAGAAGTCGCTGTTCCTGCTGTCCAACGGCGCCATCTCGAAGATCGACCCTGCCAGCGGGCGCCGGGACACGATCAGCATCAGCGGCGAAAAAATCCAGGATCAGGCAGCCGAACGGCTGGCCCAGTTCGAAAGCGTCTGGCGCCGCGTGCAGCAGACGTTCTACACGCGCTCGATGCACGGTGTCGACTGGGCCGAGATCAAGCCCGACTATCTCAAGTACCTTGCCCACGTCGGCACCCAGTACGAGCTGTCGGAGCTGCTCGCCGAAATGCTGGGCGAACTCAACGTCTCGCACTCGGGCTCGAGCTACAGCCGCACCGGCTCGGACCTGGACGCCACGGCTGCCCTCGGCGTGTTCTTCGACGAGACCTATCGAGGGCCCGGCTACCGCATTGCGGAGGTCATCACCGGTGGTCCACTCGACAAGTCCGGCATGAATGTGACGGCCGGCACGATCCTGCAGGCCATTGATGGCGAACCGATCGCGGCGGACCGTGACCTCGCGCAGTATCTCAATCGCCGTGCCGGCAACCGCACACTGCTGACCCTGGCATCGGCGTCTGGCGACACACGCGACCTCGTGGTCGTGCCCATCACGCTGGCCGCCCAGAATCAGCTGTTGTATCGCCGGTGGGTTCGTCGCAACGAGGCCGAGGTGGACCGCGCGAGCAACGGTCAACTCGGCTACATCCATGTGCCCGGCATGAACGACGGAGCCTACCGCTCGACCGTCGAGGAGGTGCTCGGCAAGTTCGCGTCCCGCAAGGGCCTGGTGGTGGATACGCGCAACAATGGCGGCGGCGACCTGGTGGCCGACCTCGAGATGTTCCTTTCGGGCAAGTACTTCTTCGACTACACGACCGATGGGCGCAGCACCGGGTACGAACCCAACTTCCGTTGGACGAAGCCGTCGGTCGCCCTCGCCAACGAGGCGAACTACAGCGACGGCCACTGCTTCGCCTGGGCCTATCAGGCCATGAAGGTCGGCACCCTTGTCGGCATGCCGGTGCCTGGCACGTGCACGTTTGCCGGCTGGGCGACGCTGCCCGACACCGGCATCCGTTGGGGCGCCCCGCCGCTTGGCGTCAAGGATCCTCAGCAGAAGTTCCTGGAGAACTCGCAGACCGAGCCGGACCTGAAGGTCGCGCCGACCGTGGAGGTCATCAGCAAGGGCCGCGACGAGCAGCTCGAAGCGGCGGTCAAGGAACTGCTCGGACGAATCCGCTGACTCGTCTCCGAGGCGTGGTAGTTGGTGGGCGCACTCGCTAGAGTGCGCCCATGCAGCAGCAAACGTGGCGTCGATGGCATCGGTGGATTGGATTCATCGGTGGTGTGTTCCTGTGTTTTGTCTCCGTGACCGGCGTCCTGATCGCCGTCACCGAGTTCTTTGGTGAAGCGGAAGCGCTCCGCGAGGCCACGCGCAACATGACCAGCCCCGTGTCGACGGCGTCACCCGCCGACGCGTGGCAACAGCCCCTGCAGCAGGCGCTCGCGACGGCAGCCGCGACCGCGCCCGGCGCCCCCATCGACAAGGTGGTGATGCAGTTCAAAGGCGACCAGCCAACGGTCGACGTCTTTCTCGGCAAACCAGGAGGGGGCGAGGATCGGCGCCTGGTGATGGACGCGCGGTCGGGTGCGCTGCTCAAGTCCGAGTCGTACGCCGACAAACCGTTCCTCAATCGCCTCCACAGCGGCGAGGCGTTTGGTGATGGTGGCCTGGTCGCCGCCATGTTCTGGGGACTCGGACTCGCCTGGTTGTCCGTCTCCGGACTCTGGATCTACTTCCTGATGCGGCGACGGAACCCGGAAGGCTGGCAGAAGGTATTCTGGTAGACACAGGAGCCTCCCATGCGTATTCGCCTCATCGTCCCGGTACTCGCGGCACTCGCCTTCGTGTCAGTCCTGAACGCTCAGACACAGACGCCGGCAGAGGTCCCGAAGGAACTGCAGCCGCTGCAGGGCAAGTGGCTGATTGCGTCGTTCAACGGCGAGGCGATGCCGCCCGAGGCGGGAGAGATGGCGCTGGTCATTGCCGGCAACAAGTACCAGCAGCTCGACAACGGGAGCCTCACCGAAGAAGGCACGTTGACGGTGGACGCGTCGAAGACGCCGATGTGGATCACGCTCTCGATTCGAACGGGCAATGACGCCGGCGCCACCCAGCCTGGCCTGATCATCGTCAACGGCGACAAGTTCCAGCTGGGCCTCGCGATGGCGGGTAATCCCACGAGGCCGGCCAACATGGACGCCGCCGATATCTACGTCACGGCGACACGCGTGAAGTAACGACGGCGGGAGCGCCTCGCCATCTCGCCATCTGACCATCTACAATGTGCGCCATGCTCAGGCGCACATCTCTGCTCGTTCTCGCCGGTGTACTTGCGTCCACGCTGATCTCCGCGCAACAGGCGCCCGCGCCCGCACGGCCAGGAGGCATCAACCCCGCGCCCGATCGTCGCCAAGGTGAAGGTGTCGGTCCATTCCAGACCCTGGTCATCCGGGGCGTCACGGTTATCGACGGCACCGGCGCGCCGCCGTTTGGTCCGATGGACGTCATCGTGACCAACAATCGGATCTCGGCCATCCGCAGCGCGGGCACTCCCGGCATGCCTCTGCAGGCCAACCGCCCCCCTCGCGGCGATCACGAAATCGATGGCACGGGCATGTACCTGCTGCCTGGGTTCGTGAACCTGCACATGCACGTGGGCGGCACGCCCAAGGCGCCAGACGCCGAATACGTGTTCAAGCTCTGGATGGCCCACGGCGTGACCGCGGGCCGGGGCGTTGAGCTCGGTCCACAGGCCTATGCCCTTCCCGAAAAGGAACGCTCCGCGCGCAACGAGATCGTGGCGCCGCGGATCTTCAACTACCAGCGTCCGGGCAACGGATGGACGCGCGGTCCCGTGACGACGCCGGAGATGGCGCGCGAATGGGTGCGCTGGTGCAAGGAGAACGGCGTCGACGGCATGAAACTGGTCGCCTACCCGCCAGACATCATGGCGGCCCTGCTCGACGAGGCGAAGAAGCTCGGCCTGGGCTCCACGGCGCATCTGGAACAGCGTGGTGTCGCGCAGATGAACGCGCTCACGGCGGCCAAGCTGGGGCTCGGAACCGTCACACACTTCTACGGGCACTTCGAGGCGCTGCTCAAGGACTTCGAGATCCAGCCGTGGCCGGCGCAGATGAACTACAACGACGAGTACTTCCGCTTCTCGCAGGTCGCGCGTCTCTACGACAAGACCTACGAGCCGGGCTCGCCGCAGTGGAATGAATACCTCGCCGAACACGCCAAGCTCCGCACGGTCTTCGATCCGACGATGACCGCGTACGCGGCCAGCCGCGACGTCATGCGGATGCGCAACGCGGACTGGCACGACAAGTACACCCTGCCCTCGCTCCACGACTTCTATCGACCCGACCGCAACAACCACGGCTCCTACTTCTTCGACTGGACCAGTGACGATGAAGTGCACTGGCGGCGGTTCTACCAGCTCTGGTTCCGGCTGCTGAACGACTACAAGAAAATGGGCGGACGCGTCACGGCCAGCGACGATGCGGCGTTCATCTACAACACGTGGGGCTTCGGCTACATCCACGAACTCGAACTGATGCACGAAGCCGGCTTCCATCCGCTGGAGGTCATTCGCGGCGCGACCATGCATGCCGCTGAAGCGCTGCATGAACCCTCGGGCAGGCCGATTGAATTCGGCATCATCCGCCAGGGCATGCTGGCTGACATGTTCCTCGTCGATCAGAACCCGCTGCAGAACCTGAAGGTGCTCTACGGCACCGGCGCGATGCGCCTGAACGATCAGACCAATCGGGTCGATTGGGTCGGCGGCATCAAGTGGACGATCAAGGACGGCATTGTTTATGACGCGAAGAAGCTGCTGGCTGACGTCGCGGGCATGGTCGAGGCCCAGAAGAAGGCGCGCGCGTCGCGCTGACCCGTGGCACGACGGCCTGCGCTGACACTGGCGGTCATCGCGGCCGCGCTCACGCTGGCGCAGCATTGGCCGGCGCTGCAGGTGCAGTTCTGGGTCGACGAGTTCAGCGAGCTGCGCCCGTGGACGCAGGCCGAAGTCTGGCAGGCGCTGACCGGCCCCTGGGATCCCAGCGGCGCGAGTGAACCGTACTATCGGCCGCTGGCGGCGTTGTACTACGCGGCGTCGTTCGAGGTCTTCGGATTCAACCCTGCGCCCCTGCACGCGATCTCACTCGCCCTGACGATGATCGCGGCGTGGCTGATCGGGCTGTTCACCTGGCGGGAGACCGGACGACAGGCGGTTGGTCTTGCGACGACCGCCATCTTCATCCTTCATCCGGCGCTGCCGGATGCAGCGCTCGCGGCAACCAAGCTGCACCCGAGCCTCATCGGCTGCGCGATCACCGCCGCTTGCCTGTTGATCTGGCAACGGGTGCGAACCGAGTCACTCCGCGCGTGGTGGCCGATCTGGTTCCTGATGCTGTTCTACGCCGGCTTCAAGGAAGACGCGGTCATGATTGGCCCGGCGCTGGTCGCGCTTCAGTGGATACACGCGCGATGGTGGAGCGGTCCGCGCCTGCGGCCCGGCGTGGCGGCCGTAGCCGTCGCGCTGCCGATGGCGGTCACGCTGTTGCGGATGGGGATCGTGCCGGCGCAGGGCCTGGCGCCGACGCCGGCGTCCCTGCTGCAGGAGGGGCTCTACGGCCCGTATCACACGCTGGTCAGGGTCCTGATCACTGCGCCGCTTCACACGCAGTATGCCGTGCACTGGCCGTCCACGTTGATCGTCACGGCACTGACGCTCTGCGGTATCGCTGGGGTGTTGCGTGACCGGGCGCATCCCGCCGCGCGATTGTTTGTGAGCGGGATTGTCCTGATGGCCCTCCTGGGCGCGCCGCTGGCGCTGATTTCCGGACCGACGCGTGTACACCTGGTGGTGTTGTCGGCCGCAGTGGCGTTGTCGGGCGCCAGTGGTCTGTTGTGGGACTACCTGGCGTCGACCACCGGCCGGGCGGTCCTGGTGACCGTGTGCGTCCTTGCGCTGGCGGCCGGTTCTCGGCGGAATCTCGACGGGTTCGCGCCGTGTTCACCCTTCGAGCCGGAAGGCACGGCGGCGGCCCTGAGTCTTCCGCAGATCCCATCGGATGTGCGTCGGTTCCTTGAGGGACGAGCACGCGCCTGCGCCGCCGGGGACACGCGACCGCCGCTCGCCGCGCTCGGCATCCTCCGGTGGCCCAGCGCTGACCGCACGGTCGTGCTCGTGTCTGAAGCTGCCATTCCACGCGGTCTGCTGTTGTCGCACCCCGACGGACGGACAGAGGTGATCGCCCTACCCGTTGCTCCCGCGTGGCGTCGCTGGCTGCTGCATGGTGATCGCGTCACGATCCGGCACGACGCGGCCGGCGTCACGGTAAAACTGGGAGATGCGGCCCAGTGAACCTGATTCTGCTGGCCCCCGACGAGCTGGCGGCCGACGGCTCCGCGATATTGCGCGACGCGCGAGCGCGGCATGTGCATGACGTGCTGCGCGCCTCGGTGGGCTCCGAGGTGAGGGTCGGCATTCTCGACGGGCCGGTGGGAACGGGCTCTGTGACCGCAGTCGCGCCGCACGAAGTGCGGCTGGCATGTGTATTCCAGACATCTGACCCGTTGCCGGCGCCGGAGGTTGACCTGTTGCTGGCGCTGCCGCGTCCGAAGGTCCTGCGTCGACTCTGGCCGCATCTGGCGGCCCTGGGTGTTGGCCGCGTGATGCTCACCAATGCCGCGAAGGTTGAGCGCGACTACTTCGACAGCCACTATGTCCGGCCCGAAGGTTTCCGTCCGCTCCTCATCGATGGACTGCAGCAGGCGCGCGACACGCGGATGCCACTGGTGACGGTTCACAAGCAGCTCCGCAAACTCATCGAGGATGAGCTGGATGCCCTGTGTCCGGACACCACCAGACTTGTCGCACATCCCGGTGGCGTCCAGTCAATCCGGGATGTGCTGACCGGCGCCCGTCCGCCCGCCACACGACGCGTGGTGCTCGCCGTGGGACCCGAAGGCGGCTGGAATGAGTTCGAGCGCTCGCTGCTGCGGCTGCATGGTTTCGTCGAGGTCAGCCTCGGCCCCCGCACGCTGGCCACGACGACGGCGTGCATTGCTCTGCTCACACTGGTGCACGACGCTGTCGGTCGCTAGTCGCAGGGATCTGAAACAATAGACGTTTCGTCATGGCACGCACCTTCGATCGATCCATCGTTGACGGCCCCCTCGCGGCGGCGGTCTGGAAGCTGGCGTGGCCCACGATGCTGCAGAACATCATCGGCGGTCTGCAGGGGGTGATCGACCACGCGATGGTCGGCCACTACGTCGGCCTGCACGCCAACGCCGCGATCGGCGTCAGTCTTCAGATCTTCATTCTGATCATCGTATTTCTGGCGTCGGTGTTCTCGGGCATGGGTGTGCTGGTCGCGCGCTTTGCCGGCGCCAACGACAGCGACGCGGTCAACCGCACCGTGTGGCAGGCGTTTGTGGTGGCGCTGTTCCTGTCAATTGGCGTGCTGGCTCCGCTGGGGTACGTGCTGGCGCCGTGGTTGCTCACGCTGGTGAATGCCGCGCCCGAGGTGCAGGCGCAGGCGCTGCCCTATCTCCGGATCATGTTCGCCACCAATATCGGCATGATGCTCTTCTTCATGCTGAGCGGCGCGCTCCGGGCCGCCGGCGACGTCCAGACGACGCTCCGCATGGGCGCGGCAATGACCGTGCTCAATGTGATCTTCAACGTCCTGCTGATACCGACCATGGGCACAGCGGGCGCCGCGATCGGCACCGCACTGGCCAGCGGCCTGGTCGGCATTGTTCTGCTGGTGCTGCTGTTCCGCGGAAAGCTGGTCGTGCGTTTCCATCGCGCGATGTCGTTCCGGCCGGATTGGCATGTCATTCGGGAACTGTTCCGCTTCGGCCTGCCGACCGGTGTGCAGGGTGTGGCCATGAACGTTGCCGGCGTGACCATGCTCGGTTTCATCGGGTCGCTCGAACACAGCGCGGAGGCGCAAGCCGCGTACGCCGTCAGTTACACCGAGTTGTTTTCGCTGATCACCTGGACGTCTGTGGGCCTGATGGGCGCGACCGCGGCAGTGGCCGGGCAGAATCTCGGGGCGGGCCACCCGGATCGCACGGCGCAGGCCCCACGCGTGGCTGCGCGCATTGGATTGACGGTGGCCGCCATCGTCGGGCTCGCATTCATCGCGATTCCTCAAACCCTGCTCAACGTGTTTTCGCTGACCGACGAAATCGGGGCGGGCCTGGCCCGCCAGCTGTTGGCGTTCCTGGCAGTATCCGGGTTCTTCGTGACCGTGGCGCTGACATACTCCGGTGGTCTACAAGGAACCGGCGACACCAAGAGTCCGCTGTATATCTCGATCGTGTCGCAGGTGGTCATCCCCGTCGGGTTGTGCTCATTGCTGGCTGCAACGGTGGGCCTGCAGGCCTGGCACATCTGGACCGCCATCGTGCTCGGGCATTTCACGCGGATGACGCTCAGTGTCTGGCGTTTTGGTCATGGACACTGGCGGACCATTACCGTGCGCGCCCCGACGACCTGACAGACCGAAATCGCGATACGTTCGTCGAATGTGGCATACCATCACCATGGGAGTCACAATGTCTCTATCTCGACTGACCTGTGTGGCGTGTCTCGCGCTGGCACTGACATCAGGCGTGTCAGCATCGACGCAACCCAAGCCACCGCTGGCGGATGTGCTTGCCCGGACTGCTGAGTACTACCGGAGCTACGTCGTCTCGGCGTCCGGTGTGTCGCTTGATGAGCAGTACCAGCTGATAGACACCACCAGCGGCCGGATGGGCTCCGTTTCCCGCATCAGCTCGGATGTCGTGCTCGTGGGCGTCAATGGCTTGATGGCCGCGTTGCGGGACCCGTACGCACTCGACACCCGTCCACTCCGGGAGAAGGAGCCGCGCATCATGCAGCTGCTGGCGGCTCCCGCCAAACCGTCGCTGGCCGACTGGCAGCGTGCCAGCAGCTACCCGCAGAACGGCGCGCTGCACTTCATGCTCGACATCGTCGTCAAGACCAATGAGCCTACGCTGGCGCTGCAGTTTGGGTCAGCGGTGTTTCAGGACGGCATGAAATACAAGCTGGGTGGCTGGAAGACGATGAACGATACCGCGGTGATAGGGCTGGAGTTCGAGGAGCCTGAAGCGCAATACAAGGAGTACGTGCTCAAGACGCGCAGCAATGCCAGGGCGAAGGGGCGGCTGTGGGTTGATCCACTCACCGGAGCGGTGCACCAGTCCGAGTTGTGGGTGGATTCGAAGCGTGAGCAGGCGAACATCTCGGTGAAGTTCGCTCGGGACGCGTCTCTGGGCCTGCTGATTCCGGCGAGCATGACGGCCAACTACGACGAGCGCGAGGGCGGCGGTGGGCCGCGCGCGATTGGCTCGCAGGATCCGCGGGGAAGTGTGATGTCGCGAATCTCCGCAGAAACGCGGGCGACGTACAGCAGCCCGACGTTTTCCCCGATTGATCTGTCTCGCCTCCGCTGAGGCCACCGCGCGGACCGGCCGAGATCAGGGCACGCTGTGGACGACGCCCGGCCGTGTGACAATGCGCGAATGCCCCTCTTTGACTTCGAATGTGCGGCCTGCGGCGCCCGGTTCGAGGCGCTGGTGCGCGCGGCGTCGCATGGTGATCCGCCAACGTCGTGTCCGTCGTGTAAAGGCACGCAGCTCACACGGTTGCCGGCGTCCTTTGCGGTCAGTTCCGCCGAGCGCACTCGCGCCTTTGCGGATGTGAAGACCCGGAAGGCTGCCGCCATCGGTCGCCAGGAGACCGCTGCCCGCGACCGGGAAGCGGACGCCCATCGCCACGAGGACCACTGACGAAACAAGAATGCGCTATTGACAAATATAATTGTCAATAACTAGACTTCGGGTCATGGCTGCTCTGCGCGCCTTTGAGCCCGACGGTTCCGCCCTGGTCGCCGACGACACTGCCGCCGGCGCGCTGCAGCATCCGCTGCGACGGCAGATTGTCGAGGCGCTGGCCGAACCGGGCTCGGCCACATCGGTGGCGGGCACGCTCGGATTGCCCAGGCAGGTCGTGAACTACCACCTGCGGGTCCTGGAAAAAGCCGGGATCGTGGAGGAGGTCGGCCACCGTCAGCGGCGGGGCCTCAAGGAGCGGCTGGTCCGCGCCACTGCCACGCATTACCTGGTCACCCCGCGCACCATCGGCGCGACGCCCGTCACCGCTGACGCGTTCTCGTCCACCTACCAGGTCGCCGTTGCGGCCCGCACGATTCGGGAGGTGGCGGCTCTGTCCGAACACGCCCGTGATGCCGGCCAACGCCTCACCACCCTCACGATTGACACCGAGGTGTCACTGGCGTCGCCGGCCGATCGCGAGGCCTTCGCGCGGGAACTGCTCGACGCGGTCAACCGCCTCGTTGCGAAGTATGCGGCGCGCCCGGGGCGCAATCGTCGCGCCTATCGCCTGTTTGCCGGCGCACATCCCGTCTACAAGGAAAAAGGCCAATGACATCACCCCCCCGACTGATCCGTGCCGTTGTTGTGGTCACCGTGCTCACGTGGCCGGGTACCGCGCTGGCCCAACAGGCGGAACGTCCGTCGCCTGCGCAGCTCGAGCAGATGCTCGAACCGCTGCGACCAACCACCGAGCATCGTGAACTTGAGCGACTCGTGGGTCGTTGGACCCAGGAGGTCACCTACCAGATGGGCGGCCCGCCGATGCGCGCGACGGGCACGATCGTGAACCGGATGGGCCTGGGTGGACGATTCCTCATCTCCGAAGGCACGTCGAGTAATCCGACAGGGATGGGCGACTCGAGTGTTGAGGTGTTGTCCATCTACGGCTTCGATCGCCGGACGAACGAGTACACGATCGTCGGCTTCGACACGATGGGCACCTACTACGTGACCGCGGCCGGCGGTCGCGAACCCGACGGCCTCATCCGCATGAAGGGCGAAACGCTGGAGCTCGCGACGGGCACCAGGGAAATGCGCCAATACGACATGACCATGCGCGTCGTGGATGCGGACACGTATGTGACCGAGATCATCTTCCGCTTTCCCGATCGGGATCCCCTGACCGTCGTCTCGATCACGCACCGGAGACAGCGATGAGTCGCGAGGTTCTGAAAGAAGTGTTCATCGATGCGCCGGTGGAAACCGTCTGGCGCGCCATTGCTGAGGCCGACGAACTGGTGCGGTGGTTCCCGGTCGAGGCGCGGGTAACCCCCGGAGTCGGCGGCTCGGTCTGGATTTCGTGGGGTGAGGGCGTGGCTGGAGAAGCGCCAATCACCGCGTGGGAACCTGAACGCCGCCTGCAGTGGACCGAAACGCGCGGGCCGGTGAAGATCGCCGTCGATTTCCACCTCGAAGGGCGGGATGGCGGCACGGTCGTGCGTCTCGTGCAGTCGGGCTTCGGTGACGGGCCGGAGTGGGACGGCGAGTACCACATGGTCGACGCCGGCTGGACGTATTTCACGTTCCATCTCAAGTGGTATCTCGAGCGGCATCGCGGCATTCCACGCGACCTGATTGGATTTCGCGCGCCAACGGCGCTGCCTGCGGCCGACGTGTTCGCGCGGCTGCAGCGCGTGCTGGAGACGTTCGGCGCGACCTGCATTTTCGAGCGCCCGGCCACCGCACAGGCGGCATACACGATCGCGGGGGTCAACAACGCCATTGTCTTCATCGAGATCGAACCAGGCAGCCCGCACGTGCGCGCCGGCTTCTGGTTCTCGACGTACGGTTTGCCGTCGGCCGAGCTGGCGCGACTGCGCACTGACGTCACGGCAGCCTACACGCGCGCCATCACCCCGGAGGAATGAATGCAGCTTGGATGTTTTTCGGTCAGCCTGGCGGTCA
Organism: uncultured Acidimicrobiia bacterium; assembly: GCA_966252305.1. GTDB lineage: Bacteria > Acidobacteriota > Vicinamibacteria > Vicinamibacterales > SCN-69-37 > SYFT01. Next base: position 33,931 of record CBINOO010000013.1, on the reverse strand, counting down.
AGGACATTGCCGCGTCACGCGCCTTCTACGAGAAGCTGGGCTTCACGTCGATGGGCGGCGACATCGCGCAGAACTGGGTGATCCTCAAGAACGGCCCCCACATCATCGGGCTGTTCCAGGGCATGTTCGACAAGAACATCCTGACGTTTAATCCGGGATGGGACCAGGACGCCAAGAACGTCGACCCGTTCACCGATGTGCGTCAACTGCAACAGCAGCTCAAGGCCGCCGGCGTGACCTTGACCAGCGAGTGCAACGAGTCCACGACGGGACCCGCACACATCACGATGGTGGACCCCGACGGCAACCCGATCCTGATCGATCAACATCGCTGACGGCACGACGAGGCCTCACACGACGCACTACAATCACGGCGTGCCGACGACGTCACGCCGGGAAGCTGCGATTGCCATTCTGGCAATCGCGGCCATCCTGCTTCACCTGGCGTTCGGGGTCACGTGGCCCCTGCTCGGGGCCCTGGCGCTCGGTGGCATTCCCCTGCTCGTCGAGCTGATGGGCTCCGTGGCGCGCGGACAGTTCAGCGCCGACCTGCTCGCAGGCCTCTCCATCGTCACATCGCTGTGGCTCGGCGAATACCTGGCCGGCACGCTGGTGGTCCTGATGCTCTCCGGGGGGCAGACCCTGGAAGCCTATGCCGTCCGCCGCGCCTCGTCCGCGTTGTCGGCCCTGGCAAAACGGCTGCCCAGCGACGCGCGCCTGGTGCGCGACGGCCAGGAGACCGTCGTCCCCCTCGACGCGGTCGCACCCGGCGACATCGTTGTCGTGCCTCCCCACGAAACCTGCCCGGTTGACGGCACGGTCATCGACGGGCGCAGCGCGATGGACGAGTCGTATCTGACGGGCGAACCGTATCGGCTCTCGAAGACCGTCGGCAGCACCGTGTTGTCCGGCGCCGTGAACGGCGATGGCGTCCTCAAGGTACGCGCTGAACGACGTGCGGTCGACTCCCGGTACGCCCGGATCATGGCCGTGATGCGTGAGTCGGAGCAACGCCGGCCCACGCTTCGCCGGCTGGGGGATCAGCTCGGTGCGTGGTACACACCGCTCGCCGTGGCACTGGCGCTCGGCGCGTGGGCCTGGAGCGGCGACCCCCTGCGGTTTCTCGCGGTGCTGGTGGTGGCAACGCCGTGTCCTTTGCTCATCGCGATCCCGGTGGCCGTCATCGGCTCTGTTTCGCTCGCAGCCCGACGCGGCATCGTCATCCGTGACCCCGCCGCGCTTGAGGTGATCGATACCTGCCGCACCGCCATCTTCGACAAGACCGGCACGCTCACGTACGGGGAGCCCCGGGTCACCGCGGTCGTCCCAACGGCCTCACACGACGCGCGTGCGGTCATGACGATGGTCGCCGGTCTCGAGCAGTATTCGCGCCATCCGCTTGCTGAGGCGCTCCTGGCACACGCCGCCACGCTGGGGATCACCAGGCCGGACGCGAGCGCGGTCAGCGAACGGCCCGGCATGGGCCTGACGGGCACGATTGCCGGCCGCCGTGTCGTCATCACCAGTCGGGGGGCTGCGGCGAAAGTCGACGCGACGGGCGCATCGGCCCTGCCGGCCATTGAGAGCGGTCTCGAGTGCGTGGTGATGGTCGATGAACAGGTGGCGGCGCTGATCAGATTTCGCGATGAGCCCAGGGAAGACGGCCGGATGTTCGTCGCGCACCTGGGACCTCGCCACGGATTCACCAGACTGCTGCTGGTCTCGGGCGACCGCGACAGCGAGGTCCGATATCTCGCCGAACGTGTGGGAATCACCGAGGTGTACGCGTCCCAGAGTCCGGAAGACAAGGTCAACATCGTGCGCGCGGAAGCGGCGCGCGCTCCCACCGTGTTCATGGGAGACGGGATCAACGACGCGCCTGCCCTCGCGGCGGCAACCGTCGGTGTGGCGTTTGGTCAGGCCAGCGACGTCACGACAGAAGCCGCCGGCGTCATCATCATGGACAGCTCGCTCAGCCGCGTGGACGAGCTGCTGCACATCGGGCGACGCATGCGGCGCGTGGCGCTCGAGAGCGCCGTCGGGGGCATGGCGCTGTCGGTCGTCGCCATGGGGATTGCGGCCGCCGGATGGCTGCCTCCCGTGCAGGGCGCCGTGTTGCAGGAAGTGATTGACGTGGTGGCCGTGCTCAACGCCCTGCGCGCGTCGTTTCCGCCCGCCGCACTCAGCGACCTGTCGCGCGCCTGAACGTAAACCGCTCCTCCGTCACGCGGTCGCCCTGGCGCATGCGCAACACGCCGTCCCACCCGTCCGCTCCCTTGCGAATCAACCTGAACGCACCGAAGTTGGCTTCCGTCGCGTCGATCGACACCAGCTTGAATGTCACGAAGTCGGCCTTCTCCTCCCAACCGGACATGTCGGGATTGACGTGCTTGAGGCGCATCTCAAGCGATCCACCTACCTCCAGAATCGTGATGAGTTCGTAGAACACCGGCGTGCCATTTCGGATCAGCCTGAAGTGCCCCACCATGGCGCCGCCGGCGGCAGGACTCCAGACTTCATCCACCCGGCCTCCCAACCCTTCGCCTTCCCAGGCACCCACCAGCCACGCCATGTCGGCGATGCGGGCAGGGACAGCGGCGGCGGGAGACTGAGACAACAACACGATCGACAGCAGTAGCGACATGGGAACTCCTCGGGGTGATGACGATCGACACCTCCTGCGATCGACATCGATGTCACACGCTCCGCTAAACCGGGGTACAGTACTGGGACCATGGTTGAGGTCGCAATCATCCAGGCTGAAGTCGCCCCGACACTGGACGAGGGGCTGGCGCTCACCCGGCAGATGACGATGGAGGCGGCCGCTGGTGGTGCGACCCTGGTCGTGTTTCCAGAGACATGGCTGCCCGGATATCCCGCCTGGCTCGATGTCTGCCGTGACGTGGCGCTCTGGGATCATCCACCCACCAAACAGGTTTTTGCTCATTACCGCTCTGAGAGCGTTGACGTCTCCGGAGAGTCGGGGCGCGCGCTCTCGGCAATCGCGGCAGAGGCTGGCGTCACGCTCGTCATTGGCGTCAGCGAGCGAATCTCCGCGGGACCGGCGTACGGCACGCTGTTCAACAGCCTGCTGACGTACGGTCCTGACGGCACCCTGCTCAATCACCATCGCAAACTTGTGCCGACCTACACCGAGCGGCTCGTGTGGGGACGAGGCGATACGGCTGGGCTGCGGGCTGTGGACACACCGGCGGGGCGCGTCGGAGGGCTCGTCTGCTGGGAACACTGGATGCCGCTGTCCAGGCAGGCGTTGCACGAATCAGGCGAAGACATTCACGTCGCCGTGTGGCCGACCGTACACGACCGTCATCAGATTGCCAGCCGCCACTACGCCTTTGAAGGTCGCTGCTTCGTGTTGACGGCTGGATCGCTGATGCGCGCAGGAGCCCTGCCGAAGGAATTTGAACGGGACGCCACCCGCGCAGGCGACGACAACACGCTTGTGCTGCGTGGAGGCAGCGCCATCCTGGGCCCCGACGGCGAATACATGATTGGGCCGGTGTTTGATGAGCCGGCGGTGCTCCGTGCGTCACTGGATCCGCAGCTGCTCGACCAGGAACGCATGACGCTCGACGTGGCGGGCCACTACTCGCGTCCGGACGCGTTTTCGTTCGAGGTCACCGCCGCCGTCCGTATTCCCATCCCGCACGGTGAGGGCGCCACGGATCAGACCGATGCCGCGCCACCGCATCCGAACGCGCAAACAGCTTGATCAGTACGACGCCGGCGACGAATCCACCGATGTGCGCCCAGTAGGCCACGTTGTCGCCGCCAGAGGCGCTCACGGTGTTGGCAAAGCCACTGAAGAACTGCAGCGCCATCCAGTAGATCAACATCACCCAGGCCGGCAACGCGATCGTGGTGAAGATGATGCCAAGCGGAATCATCGTGTAGATGCGCACACGCGGGTACAGGATCAGGTAGCCGCCCATGACGCCGCTGATCGCGCCTGACGCACCAACCATGGGGACGACCGCATCCGGTTCGGCATACACCTGCGCCAGCGCAGCCGCGATGCCGCACAGCAGATAGAACACGAGGAAGCGCGGACGCGACATCGAATCTTCGATGTTGTTGCCGAAGAGCCAGAGGAACCACATGTTGCCGATCAGGTGCATCCAGCCGCCGTGCAGGAACATGGAGGTGAAAACATGGGCGACCTGCGGACCGGGATCGGTCAGGCAGGCCAGCGTCTCGGTCATCTGAAAGCCGGCGCCCACGGGAACGGTGCCCAGGAGCTCTCCTGCGATGAGGCCGTAGTTGCAGACAGACGCCATGAGCGGGTCGGGCGCGCCCGCTCCCTGAAACAGCACCCAGACGATCACGCAGGCGGCAATGAGCGCAATCGTGACGACAGGCGTCCGCTGGGTCTCGTTTTCGTCGTGATACGGAATCATGAAATCCCTTGTGTTATTGTGGCCCTGTTCCTAGCGGGGACATGCACGAATTGGTCCCCTACCTGCATCCCGATCTCGCCGGAGTGCGGACGTAGGCGTCAGCGAGTGGGCGCCCTTCGTGCGCCCCCGAACTGGAGCCAACGATGTCATCGTCGATCACGAAACTCACTCCGAACCTGGTTGTCTCGAATGTCGAGCAGAGCGTCGCGTTTTATCGCGACGTGCTCGGCTTCACCGTCGTCATGACGGTGCCGGATGCGCCACCTCTGGCCTTTGCGATTCTCAATCACGGCACCGTCGAGCTGTTCCTCAACTCCTATGAGTCGGCTGCCGAGGAATACAAACCGTTCCAGAACCGGCCCATCGGCGGCACGCTGACGCTGTTTTTTGAGGTCACCGACATCGACCGGCTGTATGCGGAACTGACGCCGAAGGTCCGAATCGTGATGCCGCTGGAAACGAAGTGGTACGGGATGAAGGAGTTCGCGTTCCTTGATCCCGACGGCTGGATCATCACCTACGCGCAGAGGGCGTAGGCGAAGTGCCGAGGGTTGCGGCACCGGCACTGCGCCGGTGCCGCGATCATCGTTCAGTTGTCGTTGAGCGCCGTCAGGGGGTTCACCCTGGACGCACGGCGGGCCGGCACCAAGGTCGCAACTGATGCCACGATGGTGAGCAGCACGGCCACGCCGCCCACGACGACGGGATCAAACGGCGCGACCTGATACAACTGGCTTTCCATGGCGCGCCCAACGAAGTAACTGCCGGCCAGACCAATCACCACGCCGATGGCCGCGATCTTCAGGCCGTCACCGAGCACCAGGGCAAACACCTCGCGCGCGGTGCTGCCCAGGGCCATGCGAATGCCGATCTCACGCCTCCGCTGGGACACCTGATAGGCCAGCACGCCGTAGACGCCGATTGCTGACAGGAACAGGGCCACGCCGGCAAACGCGGTCGCCAGCAACATCGGCACGCGCCGGCCAATCAGCGACTGATCGACCAGTTCCATCATCGTGTGTATGTCGTACACCGGCAGCTCCGGATTGATCGCGGCAACCTTGCTGCGCAGGGCGTTGACGACACTTTCCGGGGACGTCCGCGTGCGAAGGGCCACGACCGGCCCTCGGTCGGGCACCTGAGACTGCGGGTAGTAATAAGCGCCCACCATCGGAGTGCTGCTCGCCAGCCCGAGAATCTGGACGTTCTCGACGACGCCCACGACGGTGGTGAACACCGTCTCGGGTGTGATGGCCGTCGGCGCTTCCATCGTGGTCGGTCGATACATGCGCCGGCCGATCGGGTCCTGCCCGGGCCAGAACTTCTCGGCCAGCTGCTGGTCCACGATGATGACCGGAGTTGAGTCAGCCGTATCGGCCTGCGTGAAGAACCGGCCGCGCACGAGTTTTGTGCCCATCGCCTCGAAGTAGCCGTCACTGACCGACGCCTGCGCGGGGGACAACAGGGATTCACCTGGCGCCGTCACGTACCCTTCGGCAAAGATCACGCTGCTGCTGTAATCGCCGGTCATCGGCATGACGGACGTCATGCCCGCGAATTCCACGCCGGCGATCTCCCGCATCGACGCCAGCAGCCGGGACGACACCTGTGCGATGTCGGCGTCTTCGGGATACGTGACCGCCGGCAGTGACAACTGCGCGGTGATGACACCCTCGGGTTCAAAACCCGGGGCGATCCGCAGCACCTCACGGAACGATGCCGTCATCAGGCCCGCGCCAATCAGCAGCACGAAGGCCAGTGACACCTGCGCCGTGGCGAGCCCACGCCGCACCAGGTTGGTGCGTCGGCTCACCGTGCCGCCGCGCCCCTCTTCGCGCAGCGTGTTGTTGACGTTCATCAGACGCAGGCGGACGACGGGGGCCATCCCGATGAGCACGCCAACGAGCAGCGTCAAGCCGGCCGCGACGACGACAGCCGTCAGGTCGAGCGAGATTTCATGGCCCCGGGGCAACTCATCAAGCCCCAGGGACGGCACGGCGCCAAGCGCCCACCACCCAAGCAGAATGCCCAGCGCCCCTCCGACCACGGCGAGCAACACGGTCTCTGAAAGCATCTGGCGGCCAAGACGTCCGTAGGTCGCGCCAATCGCATGCCGCGTGGCCATTTCGCGCGCGCGGCCGGACGCACGCACCATCACGAGGTTGGCGATATTCACGCAGCCGATGAGCAGCACCACGAGCACGCCGCCCCACAACAGGTACAGCACCGGGCGCAGCTCGCGCACCAGGTCCGCCTGGAGCATGAAGGCATCGGTGCGATAACCGGCGTCTTTCAGGATCTGGCGGAACTGCGGGAAGCGTTCGTCATTGGCCGCGTTGATCGCATCCAGCTGCTGCTGCACGGTCGCGAGTGACGCGCCGGCTTTTAACCTGCCGACCATCGTCCAGTTGTTGGAGTGCCGGCCGTTGTCTGACTTCTCGTTGGCGGAAAACTGCGTCGGCAGCCACACGTCGACGTCGTTCCAGAGCACGCGGTAATCAGCAGGCAACACTCCGGCCACCACGTGAACATTGCCGTTGAGCCGTACCGACTCCCCGACGATGTCGGGCCTGCCGCCAAAGGCGCGCTGCCAGAACTGGTGACTCAGCAGCACCCGACGCTGCGCCCCCTCTTCGGCATCAGCCTCGCTGAACAACGAACCCAGCTGTGGCGATGCGCCGGTCAGGCGGTAGAACGACGGCGTGCCGATGACTGAGGTCAGTCGTTCCGCTCCGTTGTCGCTGCCGAAGGTCGCGCCGGAACGCCGGTAAAGGGCCTGCTCTTCCAGCGCATCGACACCGGCCAGCCGATCGAAATAGTCGGGCACCGCCGCGCCGGCGCGCGGAGCGCCGGCATTCGGGTACGCGTTGAGCACCAGCACGAGGCGCTCGGCATCGGGCACCGGCAGCGGCCTGAGCAACACGGACTCGACAACCGAAAAGATCGCAGTGTTGGCGCCGATGCAGATGGCCAGGGTCAGCAGCGCGGTAATCGTGAAGCTGCGGTCCTTGACGAGCAGGCGGAGGGCATGTCGGAGATCGGACAGCATGGGTTACCGGACGGAGCCCACCGGGAACTTGTTCCGATTGGGGCCGCTTGAACGTGGTTATCGCGCGGACAAGGGCGATCCACTGCCGTGATAGCGAATCTGCGTGATTTCGGCCAGCACGGACAGGGCGATCTCGGCGGGTGTTCGTCCCCCCAGGTCCAACCCCACCGGCGCCCGCACGACGCCAATACGCTCAGCCGGCACGCCTTCGTCTCGGAGCATCTGCGCAATCAGCACGGTCTTGCGGCGGGAGCCCAGCAACCCGACGTACCTCGCATTGGTCCGTGTCGCCGCCAGCACACAATCGGCATCCAGCTTGTGTCCGCGTGTGGCAATAACGATGAAGGTGTTCCAGGTGTAGCGAAGTCCGGCAAGCAGGCTCGGGACATCCCCTTCAAGAACCGTTGCGCCCGGGAAACGTTCGGAGGAGGCAAACTCAGGGCGATCCTCGAGGATCGTGACGTCAAAATCGAGCGCTGCAGCCTGGCGCGCGATGGCCAGCGCCACGTGACCACCGCCGGCGACGACGATTCGCGGCCGTGACGCCACGGCGTCCAGCAGCAGGTCGTGTGTGTCGTCGATGGCCACCAGCCGCGCGGTGCCGTGTGGGAGTTGTTCAAGTGCCCGGTGCGCGGCGCCGGCATCGGTCGCGGCATCGCCGAACGTGCCGAGAGTCCGCCCATCAGCGAACAGCAGCATGCGCCCCGCGAACTGGAGTTGGCCCGGGCCTTTGCGCAGGCGTGTGATCAGCACCGCGGGGTCGCCTCCGGACGCTGCGCTGTGCAACGCCGGCAACACATCCTGCCCATCGATCGTGAATGCGTCGTCATCTCGCTGTACGAGGATCCACATCGTGCCGCCGCAGACCAGGCCGGTGTTCCAGGCCAGTTCCTCGTTGAGCACGTAGGAGCGCAGCGACGCGACACCGGTCGCGAGGACATCCCGAGCCGTGTCGACGGCGTCGGCTTCCACACACCCGCCACCCAGGGTGCCAACCGCCGCGCGGATGTCTTCATGTTCACCGAGCACCAACGTGGCGCCGGCCACCTGCGGCGTGCTGCCTTGCGTGCGGACGACGGTGGCGACGGCGACGCGGTGTCCCTGGGCGCGAAGGTCGGCGATGCGGTGATACACGGACGTGGTCATGGTGTGTTGATCTTCGCCTGCTGAGACAACAGCCACCGCTCGATTTTCTCCCGGAGCGCCCAGAGCGGGAGTGCCCCGTCTTCAAGGACCACGTCGTGAAAGGCCTTGATGTCGAAGCGGTTCCCAAGAGCGCGCTCTGCCGACACACGCAGTCGACGGATCTCCAGGTTGCCGAGCATGTAGGAGGTCGCCTGGCCGGGGACGGCAATGTAGCGATCGATTTCTGCGGCGGCGCGATCGGGGGTCTCGGTCGTGTTTGCCAGCAGATAGTCGATGGCGCGCTGACGTGTCCAGCCCAGCATGTGCATGCCCGAGTCCACGACCAGGCGGGCGGCACGGAGCGCCTCGTTCGAGTACAGACCGAGTCGATCGATGTCGCCGGAGAACAGGCCCATTTCCTCCGCCAGCCGCTCTGAGTAAAGCGCCCAGCCTTCGCCGAACCCGGAGAGGAAGAAGTAGCGGGCAATCGGATGAAGGCCCTCGCGCTCCAGCGCCAGTGCGACCTGCAGGTGATGGCCGGGATACGCCTCGTGGAAGGCAGTGGACTCCAGCCCGGCCCTGCTCTGCGCGGTCGCGTTGTATGCGTTGATCATGTACTTGCCCGGGCTGCCATCGGCCCCTGGCGGAATCGCCTGGCCTCCCGGAGCGGTTTTCTCGAGAAACGCCGGATAGGGTTCGACGATGACCGGCGCGGTGGGCAGACGGCCAAACCACTGCGGCAGGGCGGTGTGCGCGCGTTCCACCGCCGCTTCCGCGTACGCAATCAATTCCTCGCGGCTGCCGAAGCGATACCGGCGATCGGTGCGCGCCATCGACAGCACACGCACGGGATCGGAGGTGCCGAACATGCGCAGGCCAATCCCGGACACCTCGTCCTGCAGCTTGCGCATCTCCGCGAGCCCGGTGTCGTGAATCTGCTGCGCCGTCATGTCGACGGTGGCGTGATACATCACGCTCGCGCGGTAACACGCATCGCCGTTGGGATTGGTGGAGACGCCGATGGCCGTCCGCGCCTCGGGCAGATACTCCGTCTTGAGGAAATCACGGTAACGCGTGATTGCCGGCCGAATGCCGCCTGTCTCGAGGGCGAGCAGCTGGTCGCGGAACGCTCCGGGCTCCTTGGCCATCTGCACGAATGGCGAGTCGTCAACACGCGCGGCCAGCATGGCGTCCATCTGGCGAATCACCGACTCCACGTTCGAGCGCGGCGCCGAATACCCAAGCCGCAGGCCTTCACGCAGGTTGGCGACTTCCGCGTCCAGCCACGCGGGCAGCTGCGCCCATCGGGTGACGGCAGCCCGCTGCTCGACGTCGGTGCGCACGGCCTGCATGCCGGCCACCAGCGGGAACTCGCCTTGCCAGCCCGTCCATGTGGGGCTCACATTCCACAACTCCATCCGGCACACACGGAAATCGCGGGCGGACTCGAGCTGGTTCTTCAGGAACGCATGGGTCAACGCCGCAGGCGTGCCGGCAACAGAGGTGGTGTCAATCTTCGCCAGCTCCGCCAGCATTGCATCTTCGGCCGCCTGCCAGCGTTGGAGTGCCGCCAGGGAGTGGTCAGCGAGCGCGTCCGGCCGGGTGTCGGGCGCGCCCAGCACGAGCGCTGTATACGGAAACGCCTCCAGGTACTCGCGTACGTATCGATCGGCCAGAGCCGTGACCTGTCCGGGGTAGTCGGGGGGCGGCTCCTGTCGGCAACCGGCACACGTCAGCGCGCCGACGACGAGGAGCGCGCCGGCGCGCAACGGACGGGAACGGCGAGGCGTAGTCATGGCGGGGATGGTATCCGAATCATGACGACACTGACGACCCGGCTCGTGCTCTGTACCGTGGCCGCCACCGCTGCCGCCGCACTCCTTTCACCCGCGCTTGACGCCCAGCCGTCCGCCGATCGCTTCTGGGCGCAATGGCGTGGCCCCCATACCACCGGCGTCTCGCGCACCGCGACACCGCCGACCGAATGGAGTGAAACACGCAACATCCGCTGGAAGGTACCGATTGCCGGACGCAGCTCTTCCTCTCCCATCGTCTGGAACGATCGGATCTTCCTGCTGACGGCGGTGCCGGTCGATCCCGCGTCGGGCGCCAACCTCCCGCTGCGCGGGTCGGTCCCGCCGCAGACCCCGCACAGGTTCATCGTCATGGCCATCGATCGGGCGACCGGCAGGACGCTCTGGGAACAGGTCGCTCGCGAGGAGACCCCGCACGAACGCCACCAGGAGAACGGGACATGGGCATCAACGTCGGCGGTGACGGACGGTCAGGTCGTCATTGCCTCGTTTGAGTCGCGCGGCGTCTACGCGTACGACCTCAACGGCAAGAAGCTGTGGGAAAAGGATCTCGGCGACAAGCAGATGCGCAGCCAGTTTGGTGAAGGCAGCACACCGGCGCTGCACGGGCGTTTTGTCGTGCTCGTGTGGGACCACCAGGGACAGTCCTTCATCGTTGCGCTGGACAAAACAAGCGGCCAGGAACTGTGGCGGCAGCCGCGCAACGAAATCGATACGTGGGCGACGCCGCTCATCGTGACGGTCAACGGCAAGGCGCAGGTGGTCACCGGCGCGATGAACCAGATGCACGCGTACGATCTCGACACCGGTGCGGTGGTCTGGAGCGGACCTGGGCTCACCATGAATCCGATTCCGTCGCCGGTCGTCGAAGACGGCATCGCCGTCCTCATGAGCGGGTTCCGCGGCAACATGGCGCGGGGCGTGCGCCTGGCTGATGCCAAGGGAGACATCACCGGCTCCCCGGCCCTGTTGTGGTCGTATGACCGCGACACACCGTACGTCCCGTCTCCGCTGCTGTACGACGGCCTGCTGTACATGCTCAAGACGAACAACGGCATCCTCACCGTGCTCGACGCAAAGACAGGAACGCCGCACTATGCGCTGCAGCGTCTGCAGGCCACGCCCAACGTCTTTTCGTCCCCCGTGGGCGCTGACGGCCGCGTCTACATCACCGGTCGCGAAGGCACGACACTGGTGCTCAAACACGGCCCCACATTCGAGGTCCTCGCCACCAACACGCTCGACGATGGCTTCGACGCCTCGGCGGCTCTGGTCGACAGCGAGATCTACCTGCGCGGGTACCGTTATCTGTACCGGATTTCGGAGCGGTGAGCCGAAATCGGAATCGGCACCGACACCAGAATCGGTTCCTGGTGCTGGGTTCTGGGTTCTTGGTGCTTGGGTTTCGACGGGTTCGGGGTTCTGACGGGTTCAGGGTTCGGCACGGAACGTGCTGCGTTCCGCATCGAATGGGTGCCCGCCGCTACGAAGACCTGGATGCGTGGAGGCTGAGTCGTGAATTGGCCGACGAGATCGCTGCGATCGTTCGTGCCAATTCCGACAGCAACGATTTCGACTTGCTGAACCAGCTCCGTTCCGCGTCACGCTCGCCCTGTCGGAACATCGCTGAAGGGTTTGGACGATTTCAGCCACGCGATTTCGCACAGTTCCTGCGGATTGCCCGTGGTTCGCTATACGAACTTGGCGAACTGCTGCGAGATGCTCGAGCAGCGGGATGGATCGATCAGGCGACAGTGCAACGCCTCACGCTGCTCCGCAATCGCGCCGCTGGCGCCGTGACACAACTCCTGCGCTATCTCGCGACGGCGAAGCCGCCGGGGTCGTCGAGACCCACTCAAAAGCGAGATGGGTCGCGGACGACCCGCGATCCCCGAACCCGGCAGAACCCCGAACCCGTAGAACCCAAGCACCCAGAACCCAGCACCAAGAACCCTGAACCACCACAGAGGTAGAATCCCCCCATGCCTCTCATTGACGTGGGCAAGAAGGCCCCTGCATTCACGCTGAACGATCAACACGGAACCACGCACAAGCTCTCGCAGTACGCCGGACAACCCGTGGTGCTCTACTTCTATCCGAAAGACGACACGCCGGGCTGCACGACGGAGTCGTGTGACTTTCAGGCGCGCCTTCCGAAGTTCGCAAAGGCAGGCAAGGCGGTCGTATTGGGCGTGAGCATTCTCGATGAGAAGAGCAAGGCCAAGTTCGCCAACAAACACGGGCTGACGTTTCCCCTGCTGGCCGATGCCGACCATGCCGTTTCTGAGAAGTACGGTGTGTGGCAGGAGAAGATGCGTTACGGCCGGAAATACTTCGGCATCGTGCGCACGACGTACCTCATCGACGGTGACGGCAAGATCGCAAAGCGCTGGGACAAGGTCTCGGTCGACGGCCACGCGGACGAAGTGCTGGCGGCCGCTGCGGCGCTCTGAGCTGACGGCTCCAGACTCGTGTCAATGCGACAACGGCGTGCCCCATGCGTGGCGGACACGTGTCCCGTCGGGCGTCGTGGCGAGCACCACGATTGACGTGACGGGTGTGGTCGACGTGTTGATGGTTTGCCCGTAGGCAGCCACGAATCTGCCGACGCGTTCCCTGACGAACCCGGCCGGGGGAATACGCTCCACCACCACGGCATAGTGGTCATTGACCCAGATCCGCACGTTCCGCCACTCAACGTCGGTCTGGTTGCGTACGACGACCGCCCCGTCATGCAGTTCGATATCCGGCAGGTCGTCCGGGCACCCGCGAAGCCAGGAGATCCAGCCCAGGCCGACAAGAAGCACTCCGATCGTCATGAGTCGGCGCAAGTTCATGTGCAAGTGATGATAGTGTGACGGGCGAGGCTCAGACATGCGAGTACGAAGCTGGTTCACCCACGCGATGGTTGCGGCCGCCCTGACGACGGTCGCCGCGTGCGGCAGCACGCCTGACCGCACCTTCATCAGCATCGGCACGGCGCCCCCTGGCGGCGCGTTCTTCGTCGTCGGCACCGCGCTGGCCGAAGTCCTCGGATCAGCAGGGGCCGACCGGAGCTGGCAGGTGACAGCCGAGGGCACGAGCGGATCCCAGGAGAACATCCGTCGGCTCGCACAGGACGAACTCGACTTCGCGCTCTCGAACTCCGCCATCACCTATTTCGCGGTGCGTGGCGCGGAAGGCTGGGATCGACAGTATCCGGTGCAGTCGGTCATGACGCTGGCGCCCAACGTTGCCCTGTTCATCACGAAGGCCGACAGTGACATCAAGACCATCGCCGACCTCAAGGGCAAGCGTGTGGTGATCGGTCCGGCGGGCGCGGGATTCGAATATTTCGTGAAGCCCATTCTTGAAGCGCACGGGGTCCGCTACGAAGACTTCACGCCGCTCAACGCGACGCAGGCGGCCTCGGTCGACATGCTGACCGACGGCTCGGCCAACGCCATCTTCATCGGCGGGGCGATTCCGACCGCATCAATCACGCAGGCGGCGGCGACCATGGACCTGCACTTCATCCCCTTCGATGAAGCCGCGCGCGCCAAACTCGCAGCCGACTTCCTCTTCTTCGCGCCGGCAACAATTCCCGCCAACACCTACCGCGGCCAGACGACGGAGTTCGCGGGCCTGGATGTCGGCTCAATGCACCTCATCACCGCGTCAACACAGGATGATGACCTCGTGTATGCCGTGACGAAGATGTTGTGGGAACAGCGCGAACAGGTCGTGCAGAAACACCCGGCCGGCCGCGCCATCAATCCGCGCAATGCCATCCGCGACACCGGCACGACGTTCCATCCGGGCGCCATCCGGTTCTATCGTGAAATCGGAATCTGGCCGCAGTAACTCGACGCTGACGCTCCTGCTGAGCGTCCTGCTCTGCGGCTTCACCCTGGTTGAAGTGAACTTCGCCAGGCTCGGGCCCCAGGCGCAACTGGCGATATTCACGGCCTTCGGGCTCGTGCTGTGTTTTCTGAACGTCCCGGCCGTCAAGGGCAAGGCCACAACCGTCACACGCAGCCTCGACATCGGCCTGGCGATCCTGACCCTGGCCTGCTGCGGCTACATCGTCTGGCAAACCGAACCGGCATTTGCCGGCCAGTGGATGGACGGACGATCGCTCGGCAACCGCGCCGGATACGAAACGCCACTGGACATTGCTGTCGGCGCGACAGGGTTGTTGCTCGTGATGGAGGCGGCGCGCCGGACGTTGGGGTGGGCCTTGCCGTTGCTCTCCTCGTTTTTCCTGGCGTACGCATTTCTTGGAGCCTGGGCGCCTGACTGGTTCTTTCCGCATCGCGGCTACCCCATCGATCGCATCGTCGCGCAGTCGTTCCTGCACAGTCAGGGGGTGTTTGGCGTCGCGTTGTCCGTGATGTTCACGTACGTCTTTCTGTTCGTGGTGTTCGGCGCCGTCCTCAACGCCACCGGTGCCACACGCTTTGTGATCGACTTTGCCGCGCGGCGGTTTGGCCGTACCGCAGGTGGCCCCGCCAAGGTGGCGGTGATCAGCAGCGGAATGATGGGCTCCCTGTCAGGCAGCGCGGTGGCGAACACCGTCGCGACGGGGACCTTCACGATCCCCATGATGCGGAGCGCGGGCTTTCCCGCGCACACGGCCGGCGGCATTGAAGCCGCTGCGAGTTCCGGCGGCGCGCTGGCGCCACCAGTGATGGGTGCCGGCGCCTACATGATGCTCGAGCTGGTGCAACCGCCGGTGTCGTACCTGGATATCGTGCGGGCCGCGATCATCCCGGCGGTGCTGTACTACATGTCCCTGTATTTCATCGTGCATTTTTCGGCGAGGCGATTGGCTCTCGCGCCAGCCGGACAGCCGCACGCACACGTGCCTGACATCGAGCAGGGACACCCGTTTGAAGGCATCGTCTTTGCCGTCGCGCTGGGCTCACTTGTCGTGGGCCTCCTGCTGGGGTACACCGCGTTCCGAGCCGTGAGCGTGTCGGTGTTGATCACCGCGCTGGTGTCCTCGCTGCACGCACAGACACGGCTTGACTGGCCGAAGATCCGACGCGCGTTTGTCGACTCGGCGCGTGATGCCGTCCCCTTGATCGCTGCGGCCGCCTGCGTGGGCATCGTCATTGCGATGGTCACGATGACGGGGGTGGGCACGCGACTGCCCGCCACGATCCTGCCCATCGCGCAGGAGAGCCTGTTTCTCGCTCTGGTGCTGATCATGGTGTCGTCGCTGGTGCTGGGCATGGGCCTGCCGTCGGCCGTCGTGTACCTCCTGCTGGCAACACTGGTCGGCCCGGTGCTGGACCAGCTCGGTGTGCCGCCGTTGGCCGCGCACATGTTCATTTTCTACTTCGGGATGATGGCGATGGTGACGCCGCCGGTCGCACTGGCGGCGTATGCGGCCGCGTCAATTGCCGGCGCGGACATCATGAAGACCGGATGGGCAGCGTTCCGCTTCGCGCTCGTCGGCTTCACCTTGCCGTACATCTTCGTGTACCGGCCGGAGCTGCTGCTGCTCTCGACCGACGGACACATTCCGGCCCTCTCAGCCGTTGTCGCCGCGGTCGCGATCGCCGTCGCGGGGGTGGTCCTCTTCGCGGCCGGCATCGCGGGCTTTCTCTTTGCGCCAACGTCGCGAGTGGAGCGCGTGCTCTGCTTCGTCGCGTCAGCGCTGATGCTCGCGCCGGGCCCGACGCAGGTCGTGTTCGGCTTCGAGGTGCATCTGCTGGACGCATCGGGCGTGATCCTCGCCATCCCGCTGACACTCGCCAACTGGCGTCGACGAGCGATGCGGTCGTAGCCTCCAGCGTGTAGCATAGGGGCCGTCGTCTCCTGTGGATTCGCCCCGTCACTTTCCAATTGCCCGTCGACACGATCGCGAACCAGCGGCATCCACGCTGGCGACCGGCCGGGCGTTCCTGTGGTTGGCGTCGTCCATCGCTGTTGGCGCCGTCGCGACGTACGCGATCGCATTCGCGATTGGCGCCGGCACGGTGCCGGGCTTGATTGCGGTCAGCCTGTCGGCCGCAGGGGCGCTCGTCGCGGGTGTGCTGGCGCGTCGCGGCTTCGAGCGTGTCTCACCCATTGTCCTGCTCACCTGCCTCTGGACCGCGGGCCTGGTCATCCTGTTTGGATCGGGTACCGACTCGGCGGCAAACGCCGTGTTTCTATCGACCATTGTGGCAGCCGCGTTGATATGGGGCGCACGCGGCATCGCGGGCTTTGGCGCGATCTCGGTCGTGACCGGCCTGATCATGTTTCTCTCCACCTCGGGAATTGAGGCGCCGACGCTCCAGGCCGATCGACGCTTCGCGGTGGAGCTTGCCCTGCTCGCGGTGCTGACGACCCTCTCGGTCCTATGGGAGTGGCGGGCCGAGGTTGATGGCACGACGGCCAGCCAACAGCGACGTTTCGAGCAGGATCTCTCAGCGCTGTACCGGGCCGTCCAGGCTGCACGCAGCGGCCTTGCCATCACCGATCTGACGGGACATCTCCGGTTTGCCAATGCCGCTGCCCTCGAGATGTGGGGAGCCACGTCGGAACGTGACGTGATCGGACGGTCGGCCATGGATTTCTGGGCGGACCCCGACGAAGCGCTCGCGGTCGTTCAGCGGGTCGATCAGGGCGAAGACGTTCTGGCTGAATTGCGCGCCAAACGGCTCGACGGTTCGGTCTTTCCGGCTGAGATCTCGGGCACCCGCGTTGGCGACGCCGACAGCGGAGGCCTCCGGATTGCCTCGATCGTCGACATCAGCGGACGGAAGCAGGCCGAGCGCACTCTGGCGGTTGCGCAGGAACGCACACGCGCGATCGTCGATCACGCTCACGACATCGTGATCATCCTCGACAGCCAGGGGACGATCCTGTTCGAGAACGCCGCCGTCGAACGCATCCTCGGGTACACACCCGGCGAACGTGTCGGTCGTCCGATCCTGGAATACGCCCATCCTGACGATCTGCCGATGGCCACTCAGGGACTCGGAGACGTGTTGACCGAACCCGACCGGACGGCAAGGGTCACCCTCCGCTTCAGGCACAAGGACGGCAGCTGGCGATGGCTGGAAACACACGGTCGCAACCTGCTGCACGAACCGGCCATCGGCGGGGTTCTGGGTGTCGGGCGAGATGTCACCGAGCAGCGCCAGCTGCAGGCGCGCCTGGAAGCGACCGAACGTCTTGAAACGGTCGGCCGACTTGCGGGCGGTCTGGCGCACGACTTCAACAACCTGCTGACCGCCATCCTCGGCAACGCCGAGCTCGCCGAGCGCACGACCAATCCCGGCGAAATCCTCCGACATCTCCAGGGCATCGTGGCCTCGGCTGAGCGCGCGCGGGAACTGACGCGCAAGCTGCTGGGTTTTGCCCGAATGGAGCACTCACGCCCGAGCGTCGTGGACCTGCGCAAACGGATGCTCGATGCCGACGATTTGCTGCGACGACTGCTGAGCGAGGACGTGCGTCTCCGCACGGATGTCGGGGACCAGCCGCTGCCGACACTGATTGATCCGGTGCAGTTCGAACAGATTCTGCTGAACCTGGCCGTCAATGCCAGGGACGCGATGCCGGACGGCGGCACGTTCAGTCTCGTCGCAGAGGAAATCAAGGTCGGCGCGCTGAGCCCTGCCTTCATGGGCGCCATCACGCCTGGTCCGGCGGTGCGCATCCTCGCATCAGATACCGGCCATGGCATGTCGGCGGATGTCGTGGCGCGAATCTTCGAGCCATTTTTCACAACGAAGGAACACGGCAAGGGCACGGGGCTGGGACTCTCGACCGTGTACGGCAGCGTGGTTCAGGCCGGCGGCGCCATCCGGGTGCAGAGCGAGCTGCGGAAGGGAACGACCTTCGAGATCCTGCTGCCGCTCGCAGACCTGCCAATCGAAGCCGTCGATGCGCCGAGTGAGAGGACCGTCAGCGCGTTGTCAGGCCTCGTCGTCCTCGCAGAGGATGATTCGGCCGTGCGGCACCTGATGCAGGAATTGCTGACTGGAGCCGGTTGCGAGGTGCTCGCGGCGAGAAACGGCGCGCAGGGCATGACGCTGGTCTCCCGCCATGCGCCGGACATGGCCCTGCTGGTGACCGATGTCGTCATGCCTGACGTCCGCGGCACTGAGCTCGCCGCTCACTTCCGCCGGCTGCGCGCCGATGGGCGGGTGATCTTCGTCACGGGGTACTCGCCGGACACGTCTCTGTCGTCGCTGGCCGCAGGCATGAAGGCACCGATTCTCCAGAAGCCGTTCCGCGTGGACCAGTTCCTCGCGGAAGTCGGTCGGGCGCTCCGAGGCGAGTGATGAAGTCGGCAGTGCTGGCCGCCCTGATTGGTGTGGCAACCGCCACCCTGCCGACGCAGACAACGCCGGCGCAGACGTATCACCTGTCCGTATCCGTCTCGGAGAACCGGGGTCGCGTGATCGCCGGCCTGTCGGCAAACGACTTCCTTGTGCGGATTGGCGACCGGGACATGGCCGTCACCGACGTGACGGTCGACCCGCGTCCTCTGGCCGTGGTGATCGCGATGGACGGCCTGGTCTCAGAAGAAGCGCTCCAGGCGCGGGCAGCGCTGTCGTCGATGCTGCGGCTGCTGCGAAACGCCGACGGCACCCGTGTCGGCCTCATGCTGGGGCGAGGCGGTGCGTCCGCGCCGACGATGTACGACGCCGCGGCTGACGCAAGCGCGTTGTCGAGTCAGGTGTCCAGGTTTTTCCAGTCCGAGGTCACCGCTCCGCCGCAGGATCTGCTGGTCGGCGCGACCGAAGCGCTCGCGCGCGAAGAGAATCATCGCCGGGTCGTGCTGCTGGCCTCCGTCAACCGGCGCACCGGCAGAATTCAGATTCCACAGGCCCTCATTACGGCCATGCGCGAACACGCGATCACCCTGGTGGCGCTCGACATCGCGACGTCGGTGACGGGTGCGGCGCAGGACCCCGCCCTGCAATTGATCGCCAATGCCGCCGGAGGCGTATTCGAACGGCTCGCGGATGTGACGGCGCTGCAGTCAGCGTCGACCCGGATGTTGTCCACGGTGTTGTCGGGTTATCTGGTCACGTTCACTGCGAATGGCCCACTCGCCGGAACGCTCGAGGTCCGCGTGAAGAATCACCCACGCGCGCTCATCATCGCGCCGAACTGGGCCGTGCAGGGTCGTTGACCCCCGACTGCTACGGCAGGCGGCCGAACCACTGGAGCGGCGCCATGGTCAGCCACGGCACGTAGGTGATCAGCAACACGGCGATGGCCAGGATGACCAGCATCGGCAGCGCATCACGCATCACCTGCAGGGCCGGCCGCTCGAAACGCACCGATGCCACCAGCAGGTTCAGGCCCAACGGCGGCGTCAGGTAGCCCAGCTCGAGGTTCGCGACAAAGATGATTCCCAGGTGGATGGGGTCGATGTTGTACGCGGCAGCAACGCCTGATACCAGCGGCACGACGACCACAATCGCTGAGAAGACGTCCATCAGGCAGCCGACGATCAGCAGGAAGACATTGAGCGCGAGCAGGAATGCCAGCGGAGAGTGAACGTGTTCGGTTGTCCAGGCGATCAAGGCGTCGGGAATCTGCGCGTTGATCATGTAGTTGGTCAGGCCGACCGCAACCGCCAGGATGACCAGTACACTGCCGACCAGGCCGACCGAATCGCCCGTGACACGCACGACCTCGCGCATCGTCGGGATGTCGCGATGGACGAAGCGTTGCATGATGAACGCATACAGGGCCGCGACCGCGGCGGATTCCACCGGCGTGGCGTAGCCGCCGAGCAGAACCGTCAGCACGACGACGGGCAGACCGATTTCCCACTTCGCGTTCCACAACGCCGCACCGGCCTCGGCTCCCGAGAAGGTATGCCTGGCGGCGCCGGAACGGATGGCCTCACGCACGCCGTAGGTGGCCAGCATCACGAGCATCAACGTGCCGGGCAACAACCCTCCGATGAAGAGGTCCTCCATCGACAGGTTCGCGATGATGGCGTAGAGGATGAGCGGCAGCGACATCGGGAACAACAGCCCGAGTGAACCGGCAGAGGTGAGCAGGCCCACGGAGAAGCGCTGTGAGTACCCTTCCTTGAGCAGCGCCGGCAGGAGCAGGCCGCCGAGAGCCAGAATCGTGACGCCCGAGCCGCCGGTGAGCAGTGTGAAAAACGCGCACAGCGCGGCAGTGGCGACCGCCGTGCCGCCGGGTACCCATCCGAACAACGCGCGGAAGAGCCGCAGCAGGCGTTCGGAGGACCGCCCCTCGGCCAGCAGGTAGCCGGCCAGCGTGAACAGCGGGATCGTCGCCAGGCCCGCCGACCCTGTCAGCTCCTGATACGCGGTAATCAGCAGCACGGTGGGCTTGCTGCCCTGCGCCATGAACAAAACGGCTGCCGCCCCGCCCAGCAACACGAAGATTGGCGCGCCCAGCAGGGCGGCGGCGACCAGACCGGCCAGCCACGGCCACACGGCCTGACCGTCGAGCAGTTCGGGATGGTTCGCCAGATACCAGCCGGCCGCGGGCCCCACAAGCGCAACGGCCCGCAACGCCCAGGAGGAGGACGCGCGCCAGATCAGCCGCAGCGCGATCAGTCCGAAGGCAATCGGCAGCACCAGGTCGGCGACCCACACCGGCACCCCGGCCGCAATTTCCGTGGCGTCAACCCGATCGAGTTTCACGAGGTTGATGCCGCCGACCATGAATACGGTCGCGACGGCGCTGCCGACGATGGCGGCAATGATCCGGGCGACATCCGCCGTGCGGCTGTGCGCGAGGAATTCGCCGGTCGCCAGCGACAGCAGCTTGCCGTCGCGCGCGGCAATGGCCGCGCCCAACATGCCGACCCACATGGTCAGATGCTGGGCAAACGGCGCCGAGCCCGGGATACCTGTCGCAAACCACTTGCGCAGGACGATTTCACCCAGCGGCAGCAGGATGATGCCCGCCATGGCCACCAGCGCCACGGCGTTTTCGAGGCGGGCGGCGCCGCCCGAAGCGCGCTCGGTGGCGACGCTGCCCGCCGCCGTCACTTGACGCCCTTGGTCTTGCGGTACGCGTTGCGCGCCTGCAACGCGGCGTCAAACACGTCCGCCGGCACCAACGTGCCGCGCATGGTCTGCACCATGGCATCTGCCGTCTTGCGGAACTCGGTCATCATCGCCGGTGTCGTCGCCGTGACCTTCAGGCCTCGCTGCTGCATCGTGCCCACAGCCGTGGCGTCGAGCTTCGGCGCCTCGGACATGAACCGCGCTTCCAGCTTGGCGGCCTCAGCGAGAATGGCCTTCTGATCGGCCGCGCTCATCTTGTTGAACGCATCGTTGGTCAGCACCGTGGCGCCCACCAGCGGAGCCAGCTTCACGTCCAGCATGAACGGCGCATCCCGGAAGATCTGCAACAGCGACGCGCCGTAGGCCGGGCTGGGCGCCGCTTCGATCATGCCCCGCTTGAGGCCACCCACCATGTCGTTAAACGACAGCGGAATCGGCTGGAAACCGTTGTTCTTGTACCACTGGATTGACTTGTCGTCGCCTTCGGTCGCGTAGAGCTTGACGGCCTTGAGGTCCGCAATCGTCTTGATTTCCTTCTTCGAGAACAGCTGCACCCAGCCGCCGTGCCCCCAGTGCAGCACCTTGTAACCCTGTTTCTCAAGACGCTGCGTCATCATCGGGCGCAGCGCGGTGAACACGGCGCGGAACTCCTCCTCGTTCTCGAGGAAAAACGGCATCCCGAACACGTCCACCGCGTCGTCAATGCGCGCGAGTCCGGGAGGCAGCAGCAAGGCGGCCTGCAGTTCGCCAACGGCCGGGCTCATCATCTTGACCGTCGAGGGTTCGGTGCCCAGCGTGCCGCCGGGATATACCCGCAACGTGACGCGACCGCCGGTCGACTTCGTCCAGGCGTCACCCATGTCGAGCAGGGCCTTGTGCCACGCCGAATTGGCGGGAGCAAACGTCGCCAGCTTGACCGTCACGGACTGGGCCAGAAGTGTTGACGACAACACGGCGCCGGCCGCGGCAATGGTGAGCAGTGTCGAATGACGGCGGAACAGGCTGAACATTACTTCTCCTCTTTCAAGAACAACTGATCGGCAGCGTCGAGCAGAATACGCGCGCGCCGCTGCAGCAGTAGCGTGGTCAGACGTTCGGTCGGGTTGGCCTCCGGATCGATGGCCAGCGCCTGATTCATGAGTTGTTCGAACTCGGCGCGATCCTGACGGGCGACCGAGACGCCCATCGCCAGCGAGATATAGGGACCGGGCGACAGGCCCTTCTGCAGTTCCACGGCCCGAGCGAAGTGTTTGCGTGCTTCTTCTTCGGAGCCGCCCAGGAGGGCCTGGCTGTTGAGCGTGATCATCAACTCGTGGAGCGCGCCGTTCCACCAGCCCGGATCAAGAGCCAGACCCCGCTCGGCCAGGGCGCGCACCGCGGGAAAGTCGATGGCCAGGTCGTCCGGGCTCATGGACATGGCCAGCCCCCATGAGGCGGCCGACCAGTACAACAACTCCACGTCGTCCTTCTTCGCCTTGGTGAGGGCCGGAACGGGATCCCGCAACAACGCGTCGGTGACGCCCTTGAACCGCACTTCAAGGGCTCTCATGCAGTAGCCGTGCGCGCGCATGTACATCTTGAGGGTGCGGTCATCGATGGCCCGCGCGGTGGCGCGGTCGGTGAAGCGAACGGCGTCCGCATCGGTGGCGAGGAAGCCGTACGCGTAGGACGTGAAGCCACTGCACGTCGCGCGCAGCAGGGGCACGTGGCGCGGGAGCGTCTCGAGCAGCGATTCGTACGTCTTGAGCCCGAAGGGCACCGCGTCCCGAACCAGCTCGGGATCGTTGTCGGAGGTGATCGACGTGCCTGGCTCCGCCAGCGTGTTGGCCACCATCTTCGTGGCCTGGGTGCCAATGAACGAACAGCCGGCGACCGACCATGCCAGCATCCCGACCGCCGCGAACCTGCCCCACACCCCTTGTATCATCGACCCTTCCCTGCCAGACAAGTTCCCAGTGTGCCACACCGGGACGGTCTGGGGCGAGATTGGGCCCGCGACTGTCTCCTCCGTGACCAACGGCCTCTCCACTGCCGCGAGGCCAGACGCCGGGCGCCACCGCACACACGCCCGCATCCGGACGCGCGTGCAACATCTCCAAAAGGCCGCCGTAGAGCACAACAGCCAGTGTCTGCAAAGGAGCGGGAATGAAGAGACTGTTGGGAGTGTGTGTGACGGCCGCGGCAGCGGTCGTGGTATTTGGAGCCACACCGGTGATGGCGCAGGACGCGCCGCGGGTGGGACTCGTCTTCGGCAAGGGGTCGCAGATCGGGGTGCATATCCCAGTGGGTGACTCCGTCGCGATTCGGCCGGCGGTCGCGTGGATCAAGACCTCCGCCGAATACGACGGCTCGGTGTTCATTGCCGACGAGGTCTCGAGCCGCACGTGGGTGCCGTCGATTGACCTGCTGTTTTATCTGAGGACCTGGGACAACACGCGACTGTATGTGAGCCCGCAGTATGTCTACACGCGGTCCACACAATCGTCGAGCGAGTTGGACGACAACACGGACGACGCCCACCAGTTCCGCGGGATGTTCGGCGCGCAACACACGCTGGGGACTCGTTTTGCGGTTTTTGGGGAGGCCGGTCTCGAGTACGGTCGACGATCAACCGCAGTGTCGGTCGGATCGTCGACGACGAGCCGTGCCTGGAATACACGCACGACGTTCGGCGGCATGTTCATCTTCTAGAGGCCGACGCGTTCAGCGCCGGGTCGCGAGTCGCCACACGTACTCGCGGCCCGGTGTCCACACACCGTCCCGCATCCGCGCGCTCTTCGAGGTGCGTGCAGTCGGTGATGAGGTCTCCGAGTGCGTCTCCCGCCATGAGGAGCCATCCGGACTCCAGAAGGTCTGGTCGATCAGATAGGTGTCGTCCGGCATCCTCGTGACGGTCCCGTCCGCCCAGATCCCGGTCGCGCCGTGTTGCTGCAGCCGGCCCGTGCCGGTGTTCGGATCCCAGAACTGCCGGAACTCCCAGAACGTGGGCGTCTCCTCGGAACCGGCAACAGCAACAAATACCGACAGCAGCAGATGGGTCATGTCAGTCCCCTTACACAAGAGGCGCGTTGCTGTTTGTCACACGCACCCGCCGCCCGGGCGCAGCAGCCAGGCCAGACGCCAGCCAGACGGCCAGGCTCGCCACCACGAAGAACCCAATCACGACAGGCAGCCACTGCGGGCGGTCGATCGCGGCGCGGATGTCCTCCAGCAGGGTGCGGCGCGTTCCGTTCAGCAGACGACCCCCGAGGAAGAACGCGACAAACATGGGCGCGGCGGCCGATACCGCCGCGATCGCG
The DNA here is from genome assembly GCA_966252305.1 of uncultured Acidimicrobiia bacterium. Taxonomy (GTDB): domain Bacteria; phylum Acidobacteriota; class Vicinamibacteria; order Vicinamibacterales; family SCN-69-37; genus SYFT01. The sequence goes on along the minus strand of CBINOO010000013.1, from coordinate 9,235 downwards.
CCGGTCCACACGCGCCGAAACGCGCCCAGTTCGCGCATGGCCGCAAACCACGGCCACAGGACACCGACGCACAGCCCGGCCATGGGCAAACCAAACACGAACAGCGGAAAGATGAACGCCTCAGACAGATGGTGCGTGTCGCTGTCTCTCGCAAATCCGTAGTAGTGACCCGCCCCGAAGAACAGGGACAAGGCCACCATCAGCGCGACCCACGCACCGATGAGACCACGAGGAAGGGAGACCGTCGCCATCGGGCAGTTATGACGCGAAGCGACCGCACATGGTCGCTGGACTATCATGGCCGTATGGTGTTCGGCCTTCGGCCAATCGTCGCCGGTCTGCTGAGCCTGTCTCTCTTGTCTGGATGCACCTCGTCCACGACGACGGCTCCCGGCGCGACAACCGCTCCTCTGGAATTCACGGCGTTCCCACTGCAGCCTGGTTTTGGCCCCAGTGGCTTCTCCGTATCGCAGGCCGGATATCGGCCGACGTCGAGTGAACCCATTCAGCCATACCTTCGGTTCTTCAGCACCGAACGACAGCTGAACATCTTTGCGCCCGCAGACGGCATCGTGGAATCACTGACCACCGACCAGTGGGGCTACACGGAGTGGGTGGTCGCCGGTCACGGGGAACGGCGGTATTACCTGCGAGGTCGCGGACTCAGCTTCACCGCGGGCCCGGGTGCGGTCGTATCAGCGGGAGAAAAGGTCGGCACCCGTTCCGCCGACGACGTGGATGTGGGCCTCGGCGTGTGGAGTCCGGATGTAAGACAGCCGTTTGTTCGACCGGCGCGATATCCGGACAGGGTTCAACACGCCGAATCCCCGGTGCCATTCTTCCGAGCCGACCTGCGGAGTCAGCTGGAGTCCAGGCTCGCTGGTCAGGGTGAGTGGCGGATGAACTACGATGTCGCCGGACGATTGCAGGGCCTCTGGTTTTCAGCGGACGTGCCACTGGCATCGAGCACCCAGCCGGAGTTCAAGTCCGAGTGGTTGTGGTTCGTCGAACGCATGACCGGTGATGGCCCACGCCTTGAGGCGACGGCGTGGCACCCGTCCATCAACACCTACTTCCCCTTTACCGCAGAGACGGGTCCCAGGCCGGCTGACGTCAGTCCCTCTTCCGGAGTTGTCGATTTCCGGTTCCCGTATTCGGCGTCCAAGAGCGTTGTGCTGCGTGTGCAGATGCTCGACGCCGAGACCGTTCGGGCAGAGATCTTCGACACGCACTACGGCGAACCCGCAGGATTCACGTCAGCGGCCCGCATCTTCATCCGCTGACGCACATGCGGCGGTGAGACACCGCCGACGCGAGGAGCCGTCTGTGGCATCATGCGCGCATGTCGCGCGTCATTCTCGTCCTGCTGGCGGGTGTTGTGGTTACGGTCGGCCTTCTGGGTCAAGGAGCCGCGGCGCCCGCCGGGTACGCAGCCCTCGAACACCTGTTCACCGAGTTCCTGGAGTTCGAAAAGCCGCCGACGCTCAACGGAGCGCCTGACTATACGGCCCGCGCGATGGGCCAGAAACTCTCCGGACTCCGGTCGTTCGAAAACCGGTTGTCGCAGTTGTCCACCGAGGGGTGGCCCGTAGACCAGCAGGTCGATCACGCCCTGGTCCGTGCGCAGCTCAGCGGCCTGCGGTTCTACCTGCAGACATTGCAGCCGTGGGTGCGTGACCCGGCGTTTTACAAGTCCGTGTGGATGGAGCAAAGCGACACTCCGGAACACGAAGGCCCCACCCATCACGGCGTCATCGAGGTGTGGACGTACCGCTTTCCCCTGTCGAGTGACGACGAAGCGCGGATGGCGGCCGCGCTTCGCACGGTTCGCCCGCTGCTGCAGCAGGCCCGCGGCAACCTGACAGGCAACGCCCGGGATCTCTGGATCACCGGCGCCGGCACGATGCGACAGCAGATCGCCGATCTCGACACACTGGCTGAACGGGTCCGCGACGGCGGCGCCGGGCTTCGCGAGGCGATCGTCGACGCCAGGGCGGCCACCGAGGCGTTTGCAGACTGGCTCGACGCCGAAGCGCCCCGCAAGACCGGCCCATCAGGGATCGGCAAGTCGGCCTACACGTGGAGTCTCCAGAACGTGCACCTCGTGCCGATGACATGGGATGACGAGGTCACGCTGCTGCGGCGGGAACTTGATCGCGCGCACGCGGCACTCAAGCTGGAGGAACAACGCAACACCGGCCGACCCCAGATTCCTGTGGTGCGCAACGAGGCTGAGTTTGCCGCGCGTGCGAGTGCCGGCGCCACGAAGTTCCTGGCGTTCCTCAAAGAGCGCAACGTGCTCACGGTGCAGGACTACCTTGATCCCGCTCTGCGTGCACACCTGGGCGGCTTCGTTCCGGAGGAGCGGCGCAACTTCTTCGCGATCGCCACCCACTACGAGCCGGTGACACTCTACGCGCACTTCTATCATTGGTTCGATCACGCGTGGATGCGGGAGGCGCCTCATGCGAGCGCCATTCGACGCCGCGCGACGCTCTACAACGTGTGGGACAGCCGGGCTGAAGGCATGGCTACGGCGTTCGAAGAAATCGTGCTCCACGCGGGGTACTACGACGACAACCCCCGGGCGCGCGAGATCGTATGGATCATGCTGGCGCAGCGAGCGGCACGCGGCCTGGCCTCGCTCTACGCGCATGCCAATGAGTTCGATATCGCCGCCGCGAAGAAGTTCCAGGTGCAATGGACCCCACGCGGATGGATGCGTGAAGACCTCGATCTGCTCGGCTTTGAGCAGCAGCTGTACCTGCGGCAGCCCGGCTACGGCACCAGTTACGTCACCGGCAAGGCGCTGATCGACCGTCTGATTCGCGCGCGTTCCTCACAACTCGGCGACCAGTTCACGCTACGCGGCTTTTTTGACGAGCTCAACGCCGCGGGCATGATGCCGGTGTCACTGCTCTTCCACCAGCTGACCGGCGCGCCGATGAACTCGCGTTGATCTCAGCGCCATCACCGGCGGGCCTGAAGGCCCGCCCCACGTCTACCGAGTCCTGCCGTCGAAGAGCTCTCAGTACGTGACGGCAACGCCGGGGCGAGGGTCTTCGTCTGTCTTTGTGTGACCCACTCGCGCCCGACGTGCTTTGGACTGCTCCTTGCCGCCACGGTGGTCTGTGCGGCGACCTGCGGCAACGCGCCGACAACTCCAGACCCGGTCGACGCGAACCGCATCGTCATCAACGACACGAACGGCCGACTGGGCGCGCTCACGGGTGACGTGCGGCGCGTCGTGGAGCAGGCGCGGGATCGCGCGGCCGAGGCATTGACACTCGACAACGTCACGATCACCGTGTTCCCGGATGCCGCCCAGGCGATTGGCGGGTGGGGTGTCGGCGGGTTCACACCAAACGGCTCAACAGTGAACATCTACATCGATCCGGCGTACCCGTCACTCGCCTCGGTGCTCGACGCCCGGCTGTCGCAGATGGTCGCGCATGAACTTCATCACGCCAGGCGATTTCGCGGACCTGGCTACGGCGCGACACTGCTGGAGGCGTGTGTCTCCGAGGGACTCGCGGATCGGTTTGCGATCGAGCTGCTGGGTTCGGAGGTCGCGCCGTGGAGCCGCGCACTCAACGACGCGGACCTGCGCACATGGCTCGACCGGGCCGGCGCGCAGTTTGATTCGGCCGGATACGGACATCCCGCATGGTTCTTCGGGGCCACCGCTGACATTCCACGATGGACGGGTTATACGATCGGCTACCACCTGGTGACCGAGTATCAGCGTCGTCATCCTGACAGCACCGCGCTTGGACTCGTGCACGCGCCGGCGTCGACGTTCAGGCCATGACCAGAGAAATCACCGATGCGTAGATGTCTATCGTTCGTCTCCGCTGTGCTGCTGCTCACGTGCGCCGCGACTGCGGGTCAGGTCCAAGGTGCTCCGTCGACGCAGGAGCAGGCCGCCAACGCGCTGCTGCAGGCCTCGGACTGGCCGAAGGCCGTGGAGGCGTTTACTGCGCTGACGGCCTCGGAGCCGAACAATCCGCGCGCGTGGTTTGGACTCAACCTCGCCCTCCATGGCGCCGGCCGGTACGAGGACGCGTTGGCTGCCTTACCCAAGGCGCGTGATACGGGTTACCCGAACGGTGCGCAGTTGAGCTTCAGAGCCGCGCGGGCCTGGGCACGGCTTGGCAACGCCGACCGCGCCTTCGAATATTTGACCGCCACGGTCAAGGGCGGATGGACCAATGAACCGAGCCTTGCGGTCGAAGATCTGAAGTCCCTCGCGGGCGATGCGCGCTTCGCGGCGATCGTTGAAGGGGTGCAGCGGAATCTTCGACCGTGTGAGTTCGATCCGAACATGCGCGCGTTCGACTTCTGGATTGGGGAGTGGGATGTCCAGCAAACCGGCGCGCCACGTGCACCCCAGGGCGCGACCAGCCGCATCGAGAAGAGTCTCGACGGCTGCGCCATCATCGAAAACTGGGAGCCGCCCACGCCCCCCTCGGGCAAGAGCCTCAATACCTTCAACAAGGCCATCGGGCAGTGGGAGCAGTTCTGGGTCGATTCGCGGGGGCAGGTCACCCACTATCGGGGCACCTTCCAGCCTGATGGCAGTCTCCGTTACGAGTCGACCGAAAACAGCGGCAACACACTGCTCCGGATGACCTTCTTTAATCAGGGCCCCAACCAGGTGCGGCAGTTTGGCCAGCACTCCACCAACGGAGGCAAAACCTGGCAGGTGCGGTACGACCTGACCTACATCAGGAAGGCGCCGTTGTCCTGATTGCTGAAGATCACCAGCGTCATGTCGCGTGTGGGAAAGTACCGCAGCTCGGCATTGACGCCTCTCGCGATGCCGCCGTGCCCCCACGATGTCGTCCCATCGTCAGTCCGGAGCTCAAGCGCATAGCCGTAGGGAAAGCCGTCAGATCCGCAAGGAAGCAGCGATGCGCCGCGTAAACGTCTGCGCCGCAACCAGGGCGTCGGAGCCGAAGTTGACCGCAGTGACCACTGCGACCGCATCCTTGTCTGGAAAGATGAGGATCAACTGCCCTCCCCAGCCAATCGCGGCATACACGGGCTGGGTTGGATCCCAGGCGCCATTGGGCCCGAGCAGCCACCACTGGTATCCATACGCAGCACCCAACGACGCCGGCGTGGCGGGCGACAGCGACTCGGCAATCCACGACTCTGGAATGAGTTGGCTCGATCGTGCTCGGCCACGATCACGAATCAGCAGCCCGATCGTCAACAGGTCGATTGGCCGCAGGGACAATCCCCCACCCGCGTTGACAACGCCGGCGGGCCCCCGATGCCAGCCAAACGAGGGAATCCCCAGCGGACCGAGCAGCCGCCGCTCGGCATACGCCTCAAGGTCGAGCGTGGTTGCCTCATGAACGGCCTCACCAAGCACAACCGTCAAGCCGCTGTTGTAGGCGAACTGTGTGCCGGGCACGGTCGCCATTGGCCGCTGAAGGACGTTGGCGATCCAGTCCGGACTCGTCAGCATCTGCGTCACCGGGTTGCCGGGTGTGTCATACGGCGCGGCGAACTCGTTCCACGCAATCCCGCCGCGCATGGTCAGCAAATCCCTGACCGTAAGTTGTGCACGTAGCGGATCAGCTCGCAACAGGTCGGCACGCGAACGTAGTGCGGTCGTCAGCCGGGCATCCACCGATGTGATCGCGCCATCCGCGATGGCCATCCCGGCCAGCAGGGACGTGATGGATTTGGTGATCGAGTAGATGGGCGCCGCGGTGCCGCGCTCGGAACCGCCGAAGTAGTACTCACGTGCAGCCGAGTCGCCCTGCGCCAGCAGGAGGCTCTTGATGTCGCCGAAGGCGCCGCCACGGATCTCCTCGACCAGCGCGGCAATCGCGGGTGTCTCCGGCGTCGTGGTGGTCGGAGACGTAGGCGACTGGCTTCCGCATCCCGCACACACGAACACAGCGAGCGAGAGACCTGCTGCCGCCACCAGAGATCCGACGCGCATGGCCGCTGAGTATAGGGCCGGATCTCCGGCCCTCACTCCAACTGCCTCGATGAATTTGACGAGTCCCCGATTTGATGTGACGACGTGACGCAGCGCGCGGAGTCAAGGATCAGCGCGGGACCGGCAATTGGGCAGCAAGCGCGTCCAGCACCACTGCGGCCATCGCGCGAACACCGACCTGTATCGCGCCTTCATCGAGCACGAAGGACGGCGCATGCGGCATCGCCGTCGCGGACGCGCCGAGAAAAAAGAAGACACCTGGCACCTCCGCCTGGAAGTGGCCGAAGTCTTCGCTGAAACCATCGGGCGGCGCCGACAGTTCCGTGAAGGCTTCCTGACCAAGGGCGGCTTCGATCGCCGACCGAGAACGGGCAAGCCAGGCGGGATCGTTAGTGACGCCTGGAGCGACGCGATTCGCGTGCATCATCCGGTCGGCCTTTGACGTCAACATCCCAACCGGCAGGGGCGAAGTATGGAGACCGAAGATGACACTCGGACGCCCCGCCGCAAACAGTCCTGCGTCAAGCATCGCGCGGGCGCCGGTCGCGCGTTCTTCGGCCGGCTGAAAGATGAACATGACGCTGCCAGTGATATCGGACTTGCCGGCACTCAGCGCGGACGCGAGCCCCAACGCAACGGTGACATGCAGGTCATGGCCGCAGATGTGGCGCACACCTGGCGTGAGGGATGAGAACTGCACAGGGTCGGGGGCGTTGGAGGGCACGGCGTCCATGTCGGCGCGGTACGCGACAAGTGGTCCGGGCTTACCGCCCGTCAGAGTGCCGACGACACCGTGGCCGCCGACACCGGTGCGCACTTCCAGCCCGAGAGCGCGCAGACGGTCGGCCACAACCTTCGCGGTGCGGACCTCCTGGCCGGACACCTCCGGATGCTGATGAAGGTCGCGGCGCAGCTCGACGAGTGATGCGCGGTCGCGTTCAATGGCTGCCGTCACCGCAGCAGGCAACACAGCGGGCCGCGCGCCTTGGAAGGCGACGGCAGCGACAACAACCAGCCAGCGTGCGTTCATCGCCGGCATGATACGCGACCCTCAGTGGCGTTATCGGACGATCGGACTCAGCGTCACCTTCCACTCGACCGGAATCGTCTCGGGCCGATAACAGACGGTGTCATCACACGCTTGGTATTCAAGCTCACCGGCAATCGTGAGCACCTCACCGGCCGCCGCGCGAGCCTGGATGTCGCGCGCCAGCGAGATCGTGACGTCCTGCGCGAGTGTGAACGGTGCCGAAAACACCTGCACGGTCTCGTTGAGCGGCTTGTAGTGATAGGTCGTGGACGCCGGGTATCGCACGGCGCCCGCCTTGAACGCCGCATCCGGCTTGAGCGTGAGCGTGATCGGGATGTACCCCTTCTGCCCAGGCGCGTACACGTGCATCTTCGGGCCGGGTGTCACTCGGATATTCAACGTCACCTTGTGTCCAACCGCCGCCACGGCGTCGCTGGCCGACAACACAAACGTCGCCTGCCCACCCTTGAGCGTTGTGGCCTGGCCAGGCGCAGCACCCGCGAGGATCGACAGGATGCTCGTCGCGCTTCGGCGCTCCTGGTACGGCTGCTCGAACGACCGAGACACGATCTTCCCGCTGCGATCGAGCATGAACGTGCCCGGATGCGGAATACCCGCGGTGCGCCCGGTCGCCGCCGTGTTGAGGATGCCCCAGGCCGAAATCGTTTTCGATCCTGCATCGGACAACAGCGGGAACGTGATGCTGTGTTTATCCGAGAACGCTTTCAGCGTCTCGACAGAGTCATAACTGATCGCGGCAAGTCCGTAGCCCGCGTCGGTGACGTCCTTGAGATGTCGTTGCAGCTCGACCAGCTGCGTGCGGCAGTACGGTCACCAATCCGCCGAGCGGAAGAACACGAGCATCGTGCCCTTCGGCCCGGCAACCGAGGCCAGCGTCTGCGCGCGTCCCTGCTGGTCCGGCAACCGGAACTCGATCGCCCGCTGCCCCACCTGGGGCCCGAGTGTCGTGACGTCAACCTGCTGGGCCTGCTGAGGCGCCGCCAGCAGCGCACTGCCGGCCAACACCACCGCGCCAATCACGGATCGCACCATGTCTACCTCTTCGCTTGCAGCCGCGTGAAGGTTACTCGAGATGGCTCCGGAGCATCCATGCGTTCTTTTCGTGGACGTCGAGGCGGCGTGTCGCCAGGTCCGCCGTCGCCTGATCACCGGCCTTCTCGGCGGCCTTGAACACGGCTCGAGCGGCTTCGACGATGGTGGCCTGATCGGCAACGAGCGTCTTGATCATCTGCGCGGCCGAAGGTTGACCGCTCGCTTCCTTCACTTTCGACAACGCCTTGAACTCCGTGTAGCTCCCGGGCGCGTACGCACCCAGCGAACGAATCCGCTCGGCAATCTCGTCAATCGCCAGCGCAAGTTCGGAATATTGCGTCATGAACAACGTGTGCAGGGTCGTGAACATGGGCCCGGTCACGTTCCAGTGATAGTTGTGCGTCTTGAGGTAGAGCGTGTAGCTGTCGGCCAGCAGGCGGGAGAGGGCATCAACCACCGCGGAGGAATGCTTCGACATGGCGACTCGTCCTTTCGGGACCACGGTAACACGGCAACGGCCCGCGGGAGTGCTGTGCGACAATCGCGCTGGTCGGACCGATGCCGCTCGCTGCCGCTCTTCTGTTCGTCGTCATGACCTTGCCGGCGCAGGTGGCGCGCCTGCAGCACACGCCTACCGGCCAGATCCGTGGGCGGGTCTTTGATGAATACCGCGCGTCCATTCCTGACGCCACGATCTCCATCGACCCCGTCGACCCGGACTCGCCGATGAAGCCGTTCGACACCAGGGCCGACGCTCGAGGACGGTTTGACTTCATCGGTGTGCCGCCCGGCGCCTACCGCCTCACCGTATCGGCTCGTGGCTATGCGACGACAACCGTCGTGCACACGATTGCGGCGGGTGTGGACAACGAAGTCACCGTCGTCGTGCGCAGATGGACGATCCTTATCCGTCGCTGACCGGACGGTACGGCAGATAGTCCGGTGTCCACATGCCGGCGTCCACTCGGCGTTCCACCTCGTCGTCATCGAGCGCGGGCGCAGCACCGCAGGCAACGAGGTCGCGACCGACGGCAATTGCTACCTGGCGCGACACCTCACGCAGCGCAGACAGTGGCGGAAAGATCGCGTCCTCGCTGGTGGCCAGCGTGAAACGGAAGACCGCTTCGGCGGCTGCGGAGAACGCCTGGTCGGGCAGCCAGCGGGCCTGCACTGCCGTGGCACCGAGGCCAACA
>CBINOO010000012.1:0-60971 GCA_966252305.1 uncultured Acidimicrobiia bacterium | reverse complement strand
CGTGGTGCACCATGACCTCGACGCCGCGCTGGCGACGGGCCCGACCGCCGTGGTCGTGGCCACACCGACGTCGCTGCATGTGCCGGTGGCTCTGGCCGCTGCACGCGCCGGAGCACACCTCCTGATCGAGAAGCCGGTGGCGGCGTCGTTCGAGGACGTCCGCACGCTGCAGGACGAAGTGGAGCGGCGCGGACTGCTTGCGCTGGTCGGCTTCCAGTTTCGCTTCCATCCCGGGCTTCGACAGATCGACCGCTGGGTGCGCGAAGGCGCACTCGGTGACATCGTCTCGGCACAGGTGCATTGGGGGGAGTACCTGCCCGGCATGCATCCGTGGGAAGACTTTCGCATCGGTTACGCCGCGCGCCGGGATCTTGGGGGCGGCGTCCTGCATACGTTCTGTCATCCCTTTGACTATTTGCGCTGGCTGCTTGGCGACGTCGATGCCGTCGATGCTGTGGCGGGGCATGTCGACGCATTCGGTATCGACGTCGTGACGTCGGCGGACGTGCGCCTGATGTTCGGCAGCGGCGCACATGGTCATGTGCACCTGAACTTCGGGCAGCGGCCGATGGAACACACCTTGCGGGTCATCGGCACGGACGGCACCGCCATGTGGAGTCAGCACGATCACGCCGCCCGCCGCTACGACGCCGAGTCCGCCCAATGGAGCGTCGTCGAGCCCGGCGAAGGCTTCGACCGCAACACGATGTTTGTTGACGAGCTCCGGCACTTTCTCGCATGCCTGCGAGGGGAAGACCTGCCCGTCTGCCCTCTGACCGACGGCATTGCTGCACTCGACATTGCGCTGCGCGCGGAGGCGTCGATCGCGGCCGGCGCGCCGGCAGGAGTTTCATGACAACCGCACATCCACTTTCGAGTCAGACGATTGTGCTGACGGGCGCCGCCGGCCTGCTGGGGCGCGAATACGCGAAGTCGTTGACCGCCGCGGGCGCCTTTGTCGTGCTCACCGACGTGTCAGCGGCCGGTCTCGATGAGGCAGCCGCGGCCACAGGGCGACTCCATCAGGTCCGATGTGTGCCGGCTGACGTGACCAATCCCGTTGATGTGTCCAGAGTCGTGAGCACCGCCCTTGACTGGCGACCGACGATCGACGGGCTGGTCAACAACGCGGCGATCAACCCGCAGTTTGATGCTGGGCGTGACAGGCACACCTCCGCGTTCGAGGACTTCCCTCTGGAGCAGTGGACGCAGGCGCTTGGCGTCAATCTCACCGGCGTGTTCCTGATGACGCAGGCGGTGGTGCCGATCATGCGGCGACAGGCACGCGGTTCAATCGTCAACGTCGCCTCCACCTACGGGATCGTCGGGCCCGATCAACGGCTGTACGCGTCGGACATCCCCGGTGAGGCTCAGGAGTACAAGCCCGTGACGTACACGGTCACCAAGAGTGGGGTGATCGGCTTCACCCGATATCTGGCCGCCTATCTCGCCGGCTCCGGGGTGCGGGTGAATACGCTGTCGCCGGGCGGCGTGCGCAACGGACAGTCTGCCGACTTTCAGCAGCGTTACGCCGCCAGGACTCCACTGGGCCGCATGGCCGAACGCCACGAATACAACGGCGCCCTCCAGTTCCTGCTGTCTGACGCGTCGTCGTACATGACGGGGGCGAACCTCGTCGTGGACGGGGGATGGACCGCATGGTAGGCGGAGTGGTGGCGCTCATCCCGGCACGCGGCGGGTCCCAGTCCATTCCACGCAAGAACGTGCGACGGCTGGCGGGTGTCCCGCTCATCGCGTACAGCATCGAGGCGGCGCGCCAGGCGCGGTCGGTCGATCGCGTGATCGTGTCCACCGACGATGCGGAGATCGCTGCGGTGGCTCGAGCGTGCGGCGCGGAAGTGCCGTTCATGCGGCCGTCCGAACTGGCCGATCACCATACGACGGACCTGCCCGTGTTCCAGCACGCGCTGCTGTGGCTCGAGGAATACGAGCAGTTCCGGCCCGAGATCGTCGTGCATCTGCGACCGACGTCCCCCGTGCGTCCGCCTGACTGTGTTGATGCCGCCGTTGCACGCCTCCGCTCAGACGAACACGCGGACTCGGTGCGCGGCGTCGTGCCGTCGGGACAGAACCCCTACAAGATGTGGCGGATCGGCCGGGACCACGTGATGACGCCGTTGCTGATGGTGGACGGCCATCCCGAGCCGTACAACATGCCGCGCCAGGTGCTGCCATCCACCTACTGGCAGACAGGCCACGTCGACGCGATTCGCACGGGGACCATCCTCGACAAACATTCGATGACCGGCGATCGGATCCTCGCGCTGGACATCGATCCCGTGTACGCGTGCGACCTTGACACCGAAGCCGACTGGCGCCGGGCCGAGTGGCTGCTCGACACGCTGGACGTATTGCGCGTCCAGCCGAAGGGCGCCGACGGGCCGTTTCCCCGCAGGCCGGCGCTGGTGGTCTTCGACTTCGACGGCGTCTTCACCGACAACCGCGTCTGGGTCAGCGACGAGGGCCGCGAGTGGGTGGCCTGCACGCGCAGTGACGGGATTGGACTCGCGAAGCTTCGCGCGCTCGACGTGCCGATGCGTGTCCTGTCGACCGAGCCGAATCCGGTGGTGGCGCACCGCTGCCGCAAGCTGGGCATCGACTGTGACCACGGTGTTGGCGACAAGGCTCGTCGGCTGCTCGAGATCATCGACGACCTGGGAATCTCCGCGGATGACGTCGTGTATGTCGGCAACGACACCAATGACCTCGAGTGCCTCGCGCTCGTGGGTTGCGCCGTCGTTCCTGCCGACGCGCATCCGGCCGTGCGTCCGCACGCCGACCTCGTGCTCCGCGCTGCGGGCGGCCAGGGGGCCGTCCGCGAACTCTGTGACCGACTGCATGCACACCTGACGGCCGGTGCCGTTGCTCCTGAAAGGACACGCTCATGACATCCGTGATGTTGGGACAGACTCCCGTGGGCCAAAACCATCCTGCGTACGTCATCGCAGAGATCGGCATCAACCACAACGGCGACATCGACATTGCCCGCCGCCTGATCGATGCCGCGGCGTCAGCCGGCTGCAATGCCGTGAAGTTCCAGAAGCGCACGCCGGAACTGTGCGTGCCCGCGGCACAGCGAGACGTGCAGCGCGATACGCCGTGGGGGCGGTTGACCTATCTGGAGTATCGCCATCGCGTGGAATTCGGGGAGGCCGAGTATCGCACCCTCATCGCGCACTGCCGTGAACAGCGCATCGACTGGCTCGTGTCGTGCTGGGATGTGCCGTCCGTCGACTTCATCGAAGCCCTCGACCCCATCGGGTACAAGGTGCCGTCGGCCGCCCTGACACACGGCCCGCTCCTCGAGCGGCTGCGCGAGACGGGGCGACCGTTGATTCTCTCCACCGGCATGTCATCGCTGGAACAAATCGATGCGGCGGTCTCCGCACTGGGCGACGCGCCGCTCATGCTGACGCACGCGACGAGCACGTATCCGTGCCCGCTGCCGGAACTGAACCTCCGGATGATTGACACGCTGCGGCAGCGCTACGGCCGTCCCGTGGGGTACTCCGGCCACGAGGTGGGATTGCCGACCACGCTGGCGGCCGTCTGCCTGGGCGCGTGCCTGGTTGAGCGGCACATCACGCTCGACCGCGCGATGTGGGGCACCGATCAGGCCGCCTCGATTGAGCCCCACGGCTTCGAGCGCCTCGTCAAGTACATCCGCGATGTGGAGTCCGCGCTTGGTGACGGCGTCAAGGTTGTCTACGACAGCGAGAAACCGGTCATGCAGAAACTGCGGATGGTCGACACGTTGTCGAACGGGCCGCCATGGCCGCCGCGCAGTAGGAGGCCGCGATGAGCAGTCTCGACATCGTTGAGGGCGGATATCGAATTCATCTGGCGCGTGGACGGGACGACCTCGACGAAGCGGCGCGGCTGCGGTTCGAGGTCTTCAATCTGGAGCTGGGTGAAGGGCTGGCAGGAGCCGCAGCCACGGGCCGTGATTTGGATGAATTTGATGAAGCGTGTGACCACCTGATCGTCCGGCAAGGCACGACGCAGCGCGTGGTGGGGACCTATCGCATGCAGACGGCCGCGCAGGCGCGAGCGCATCGCGGCTTCTACAGCGCGACGGAGTTCGATCTGGCGGCACTGCCTGACGAGGTGCTCGAGGACGGGATCGAGGTCGGTCGCGCGTGTATCGATCAGGCGTTCCGCAGCCGGCGTGTCCTGCTCCTGCTCTGGAAGGGCCTGGCCGCCTATCTGCAGGCGTACAACAAGCGGTATCTCTTCGGGTGCTGTTCCCTTCCGACCCTGGATCCAGCGGTGGGGTGGGCGGCGGCTCGGGAGCTCCGGTCCGCCGGCGCCTGGCACTCCGCCTGGCGCGTGCCGGCCGCGCAGGCCACCGCGCTGCCCGGACCGGTTGACGCGCTGCCGGCCTCTGTGGAATTGCCGATGTTGTTTCGCACATACCTGCGGTTTGGCGCCTGGGTGTGTGGAGGCCCCGTACTCGATCCCGCCTTCGGGACCACGGACTTTCTCGTTGTGCTTGATCGCCGCCAGTTGACCCCGGAGGCGGCGGCCATGTTCTTCTCACACGGAGAGGCGTAGTGGCCGCCTGGCGCGCCATCGGCCGATTGATGCTGATTGGCGGCTGGACCATCGTCTCGCCGGCGTGGGCGTGGCGACGCCGGTCACCGTGGCTGCCGATGTGGTCGTCAACCGTGATCGCCCTCATGGGGGTGCGCCTGGAGTGGCACGGACGACCGGCTGAACCCGGCTCGTTGATCGTCGCGAACCACCTCGGCTATCTCGATGTGCTGGCGATGACGACGCGATGTGACACGACGTTCATCGCCAAATCGGAGATCGCCCGCTGGCCGATCATCGGCAGCCGCGTGCGCGCGGCAGGCACCATTTTCATCGAGCGTCAGCGCCTGCGTGATCTGCCGCGCGTGATGGCGGAGATGCGCGCTCGCGTGCGTGACGGCCGCAGCGTGATGTGGTTCCCGGAGGCCACAAGCACGGACGGTCGTCAGGTGCTGCCGTTCAAGTCAGGACTCATGGAGGTCGCCGTTTCCCTGGGCGTGCCCGTCACGACCGTGTCACTGAGCGCGTGCCGATCAGACGGTCCGGAGGAGGGCAGTCGCGCCTGCTGGTATGGTGATCAGCCCCTCGTGCCTCACCTGTGGAAACTGCTGCAGGCGCCAGTCACGCGATTTCGTGTGCACGTGGCCCCCGTGCCCGTCATGGCCGAGTCGAGAAAAGCGCTTGCGCGCCGCGCGCGCGAACGCGTCATCGAATACTGCGCGCCGGCACCGGCATCAGGCTGGGGCGCTCAGCCCCAGGCGCTGCAAACAGATAGATGTCCCCGCCCTGCGGATGCAGTGGGATGTAACCTGCCCATCCCGCCCGCTTGAGTTCACGACGAAGCACGTACATCAGGTAGCCGTGCGTCACCACGAGGGAGCACTGTCCTTCCGGCAGCGTGCGCAGCCACTCCATGATGCGCTGCACCCGCGCCAAGGAAGCCGCACGCCCTTCCGCCTGCGACCGATGATTGAACCACCAACCCACACGGCTGAGCACATGCCATGCGATCAGCGGCATCTTGAGGCGGGTCGAGAACAACGGCGCCTGCGGAATCTCGCGCAGCATGGACAACGTGGTCGGGGTCACGCCACCCAGTCGCTCCGCGGTCGCTCACGCGCGCAGCAGGTCGCTCGAATAACAGTGTTGCCAGCGAAGGTGGGGATGGGTCGACGCGCGAACGCGACCTTCCTGCGCGTCGTACCAACGCAGGAATCGCGCGTAGCCGTCCGAGTCGAGCCACTGCCACTTCCGATAGGGAATCTTGAAGTGCCTGACCAGTCCCACCTGCATGCGGACATTCTGGACACCCCGTGCGACCGCGCCGTAACGGGTCGATTGCTGGTGCGCAACATCGGTGACAGCAGGGCGTAACAGCCGCGCACGTACAATGAGCGGCTGTGAACCCTGACGCCCGCATTTTTGTTGCCGGCCACGCCGGGCTCGTGGGGTCGTCGTTGTGCAGGGCACTCCGCGCGCGTGGATGCTCAACACTGCTGACGGCCAACCGGCAGCATCTGGACCTGCGGGACCTCACGGCAGTGCGGCAGTGGATGCGGCACGAGCGGCCGGAGTACGTGTTCATGGCGGCAGGGACGGTCGGGGGCATCCGGGCGAACATGGCACGCCCTGCGGACTTCCTGTACGACAACCTCTCCATGGTGACGTCGGTGCTCCAGGCCTCACAGGAGGCCGGCGTGCGCAAGGTGCTGATGTTCGGCAGTTCGTGCATGTATCCGCGTGAGGCTCCACAGCCGCTGCGTGAAGATGTGCTGATGTCCGGTCCGCTTGAACCCACCAGCGAGGCGTACGCGGTGGCGAAGCTGGCCGGACTCGCGATGGCCAGGGCCTTCACGACGCAGCACACGCTGCGCGTCGTGACACTGATACCCGCCACCGTCTACGGACCACACGACAACTTCGATCCGGACACCGCACACGTACCGGCTGCGCTGTTGCATCGCTTCCATCTCGCAAAGGTGAGAGGCGAGTCAGAGGTGACCGTGTGGGGCACAGGCGCCGCGACGCGAGACTTCCTGCATGTGGACGATCTTGCCGCGGCATGTCTGCACCTGATGGCGGGGCACGATGATGCCGAGCCCGTCAACGTGGGCGGTGGCCGTGAGGTGTCGATCCGTGAGCTGGCGGAGACTGTCCGGGACATCGTGTATCCAGACGCTGCGATCGTCTTTGACGGTGCCGCCATCGAGGGAACGCCGCGCAAGGTACTCGATGTGTCGAGAGCGCACGCGCTGGGCTGGCAGGCCCAGATCTCGCTGACCGATGGCCTGCGTGACACGTATCGCTGGTTCGTCGAGCAACTCGAGCGCGGGCATTGGCCGCGAGGCGCCGCGTCGACGGATATGCTGGAGCATGGCTGAAATCCGTCAGATCAGTGCAGCCCATCTGCCGCTCATGGACGGCATGTTGTCGCTGTTCGCTGAGGCATTTGATGATGCCGCGTCCTACAACGCGCATCGGCCCAGCGAGGACTATCTCCGACGACTCCTTGAGTCACCGACATTCATCGCGCTGGTCGCGTGCGAGGGCGAGCGCATCGTCGGAGCGCTGGCGGCGTATGAGCTGCAGAAGTTCGAGCAGGCGCGAAGCGAGATCTACATCTACGACCTCGCTGTCGCGGAGTCCCATCGACGACAGGGCATCGCCACTGCGCTGATTGCGGAGCTGCAGCGCATCGGCACGGAGCGCGGTGCGTACGTGATCTTCGTCCAGGCCGACACCACGCCCGACGATGAGCCTGCGATTGCGCTGTACACGAAACTCGGCACACGGGAAGACGTCCTGCATTTCGATATCCCGGTGCCGGCGGGGGAGTCAAAGTGACTGCCGACGCCTCCCGCCCGTTGCTTGATCTTGATCCGACACGACCGCCGGTCACACCAGTCGACGCCGCGACGTTGGTGCTTGTCCGTGATGGCGCGCGCGGACTCGAGGTGTTTTGTGTGCAGCGGTCGATGGCCAGCGGGTTCATGGCCGGCGCCGTCGTGTTTCCTGGCGGCCGCGTCGAGCCTGACGATGCCGACGATGCGTGGCAGGCGCTGGTGGTACCGGCGTCACCTCGAGTGGCATCGCTCGCCAATGACGCGGCGCACGCACGCGGCTTGGCCGTCGCGGCCTGTCGCGAGTGCCTCGAGGAAGCCGCCATCCTGCCCGTGAACACAGATGTCGCGCATGACGATGTGGTGGCGCTGCGCGATTCTCTGACCGCCGCACCTGCGGCGTTTCGTGACGCCCTGGCCTCGCGCGGTCTTCGACTGAACCTGCCTGCGCTGGTGCCGTTTGCCCGCTGGGTGACGCCGGCGGCGGAGCGCCGACGCTTTGACGCGCGGTTCTTCATGATGCGCGCGCCTGCCGGGCAGCAAGGCCTTCACGATCGACACGAGACGACGGGCAGTTTCTGGGCGTCGCCTGACGAGGTACTGGCGCGTTGGGACACGGGAATCGTCCAACTGGCTCCGCCGACGCATCACACGTTGTGGACCTTGTCTCAGGCGCGCAACGTCGACGAGTCGCTCTTGGCGGCTGGTCGTCGCTCCCTCGAACGCATAGAGCCGCATCTGGTCACCGAAGGCAACACGTTGGCGCTGACGTTGCCTGGGGATCCGGCACATCCACAGAGGGGGCGCATTGTTGAGGGCGCAACGCGGTACGTGCAGCGTGGCGAGCAGTGGAGGCCCGAAGTGGCCCCGCCTCAATGCTAGGATTCCGTCCTGCATGCGCCGGCTCCTTGTCGTTGTCGTCCTGACGTTCCTTCCAACAGCAGCGGCGGCACAGACCATCGTTGACGGTCGCGTATGGCTGGGTGCCACGCTCTCTGCCCGTCCATCAGCGGACTCCCCATGGCGGATCGCCGTGGATTCCACGTTGCGGTCCCGCGACGGATTCGAGGCCCTCGACGCCTGGCATGTGCGGCCGGCCATTGGGCGCGACGTCACGCCGCACCTCAGCATCTGGGCGGGTTATGGATTCTTCCGGAGTCTTCCCGCGTCAGGCGGATCCGTCGATGAACATCGCGTGTGGCAGCAGGTGCTCTGGAGCCGACCGGTTGGCCACAGCAACATCTCGTCACGGTCACGTCTCGAGCAGCGGGACCTCGATGGCAACAATCACCTCGCCTGGCGATTCCGGCAGCAACTACGGTTCGTCCGGCCGTTTGGCGCATCCCGAGTCTCCATGGTCGTGTGGGATGAGGTCGCGTTGTTCCTGAACACGACTGCGCGCACACGCCGGGGCCTCGACCAGAATCGTGCGTTTGCGGGCGTCAGCGTCGCGCTCTCTCCGGCGCTGCGCGTGGAGACGGGGTATCAGCACCAGTTCTCGCGAAGTGTCGCCGGCCCCAACCGACTGAACCACATCTTCACCACCAGTCTGGGCGTGACGTTCTGATCGGTTGACTTGTGTCTTTGTATTTGTAAGACTGCGCCATCGTGCGCCTGCCCCTGAATCAACGGCTGACTCTTTCCCTGCTGTCCATCCACGGCCCCTCGTTCGGCCTGCAACTCGTCGCCGCGTCCGGCGGACGCCTCAAGCGAGGAGGCATCTACGTCACGCTCGGCGGCATGGTGCAGAAGGGGCTTGTCAGTTCGGAGGTGGGCGACGACGGCCGGCGGCTGTATCGGTTGACCGGCCTTGGGTATCGCGCGCTGGCGGCCATCGAGCTGGTGGGCGCGGAACTGGAGCGGGGGCATTCGGCATGAGACCGTTCATCGCATTCGCGTTGCAGGCATTTCCGCAGTCAGGCGTTCGACGAGAGGCACTGGATTCCACGCTTGCTGACTGGCGTTACGAAGCCGCTGCGGAGGCGACACCACTTGGTCGGCTGACCGTGGCGGTGCGGTCGACGGCGGGCGTGTTCCGCGCAGTACTCGGCCTCGCGTTTCGGGACCTTGTGACCGAGTGGCGGAGCCCCTGGTTGCGCCGGCTTGCCCTGGCTCTTGCGCTCGCCTTCGCTGCGCTCGGCACACTGGGACCGTTGGACGCCGCGCTTCGCATCCTCCCGCTCTTTCCGTTCGTGGTGTTTGTTGCGGAAGTGACCGGCCGCCGTGACCGGCCCGGTGTGGGCCTTGGAGGCGCGTTGGTCCTTGCGTTTTTCTCAGTGTCGCTGGTCAGTGTCGTAATCCCGGAGCTTCGCGAGTACCGGGCGCTCTTGGACTGGCGATTGCACGGTCGGGCATTGTCGCCGCACGACCTGTATATGCCGTGGCAGTGGGAACGCCTGATGCACGCGTTTCAGGTCGCGATGCATGTCGTGGCCGGCACCGCGCTGGCAGCCGCGCTGCGGGAAGGTCCACATCGATGGCGTCGTCTGCTGATCGCCGTCCCGCTCATCGTCGCGCCACTCACGCTGCCGTTTCTGGTGCTGTTCTATTCGGTCTGGCTTCCGGATCAGGTGCTCTACACCCTGATGGCAGTATTGGCGACGCTCAACATCGTGCCTCCGGTGCTGCTGCCGGTGCTGACGCTTTCTCTGGCTGCAGTGCTGCGGCGGGTCGACCAGCGCTGACGGGGTTCGCTTTCGCACAGTTCCTGGGAGCGTGCAGAGGAGCTCCGTCGGAGTGGTAGGCTGCCGTCATGCTGGATGACATTCGGTTCGGCGCACGGACGTTTCTCCGCAACCCGGGTTTTGCTGCCCTCGCGGGGCTGACGCTTGCCCTCGGTATCGCCGCCAACACCGCGATGTTCAGTGTGGTCAACGGCGTGTTGCTGCGGCCGCTGCCGTTTGCCGACCCGGACCGCATCGTCGTCATCAACACCCCGAGTGCGGCCCGGACCGACGGCAGCCACAGCGCTCGGGACTTCGAGGACCTGATTCGCGAACAGCAGTCCTTTTCCGCTCTTGCCGGTTATCGCACCGATCTGTTCGCCGTGGTCGCGCCAACGGGGCAGGCCTTGCAGTTCGAGGGCGTCCACGTCACGGCCGGGTTCTTTGACGTCTTCGGAGTCTCGGCCGCCGCGGGACGCGCCTTCACGATGGAGGCGGATCGCCGTGCCGGAGGCAGCCGTGTCGTCATCAGTGGGAAGGCCGCCGCAGCGTTGGCTGCAGATCCCGAGTCACTGGTCGGGCAGTCGGTGCAGGTGAACAGCGTCTCAACTCTGATCGTTGGCGTCATGCCGAACGCGTTCTCCTTTCCAGACGACGACACGGATGTCTGGTTGCTCGCCTCGCAGGATGTGCCGCCTTCGCCGTTGGGAGACGCCACCACGGACCGTGAGCTGAGGTACTTCCACGCGGTGGCCCGCCTTCGCAGTGATCGGAGTGCCGCTGCCATCCAGGGTGATCTTGATCGGATTGCCGCGCAGCTCAACGCGCAGCGTCAGGCCGACGCCGAGCCGCGGCGACTCACCGTGACACCGCTGCACGATGACATGGTGGAGGGCGTCAGCGCCGCCATCGTCATCCTGCAGATCGGTGTGGGCGTTGTGCTGCTGATCGCGTGCGTCAACATTTCGAGTCTGTTGATCGCGCGCACGACGGGACGTCAGCGCGAACTCGCGGTTCGCGCGGCACTGGGTGCCGGTCGCCTCCGAATCCTTCGTCAGCTGTTGACCGAAAGTCTGCTCCTGGGTGTAGTAGGTGGAGCCCTTGGTCTGTTGTGTGGGCAGTGGGGCGTGTCGGCGTTGATTCGCGTCCTTCCGGACACACTGCCGCGTGTGGGTGAAGTGGCTGTCGACGGTACGGTGGCGGTTGTGACCCTGGTTGCCGCCGTGCTCGCGAGCGTCCTGTTCGGCGCGGTGCCGGCGTTGCAGGCGTCCACCACCAGCGCGGCGGGGGTGCTGCGCGCAACGGATGGACGGACGATGACCGGCCGATCGATGAGTCGGTCAGCGTTGGTGGTGGTCGAGGTCGCACTGACGCTTGTGCTGTTGGTGGCGGCGGGCCTGCTCAGCAGCAGCCTCAGTCGACTTCAGGAGGTCGACCCGGGATTTGACGCGGCCGGGGTGACGGTTGGCAATATCGGCATCCCTCAGACCAGATACGCAGACGGAGACCAGCAGTCGGCGTTCTACCGCCGTTTACTCGAGGAACTTGCGACACGCGGTGAGTTCGAGTCGGTCGCTACCGGATTTCCAGCACCGCTGTCCGGCGACAACGCCAGCGGCACCTTCTCCATCGTCGGGCGCTCGACGCCGGCAGGAGCTGAGCGGCCCTTTGCGCATCTGAACAATGCCTCGCCGGGCTTCTTTCGTACGATGGGGATTCCCATTGTCGAGGGGCGAGGGTTCGAGGACGGCGATTTGACAGGGCCTCCGGTGGCCGTGGTGAGTGCGACACTCGCGCGAAAGTACTGGCCGACCGAGGGCGCTCTGGGCCGACAGCTCACCTTCGACGAAGACAGTACCGACCCGCCGTTCACCATCGTCGGCGTGAGTGGCGACGTGCGTCAACTGGGACTGCGGGACGAGGCGCCTCCACTTATCTACTTTCCGTACACACAATTTCCATTGCCGTTTGCGACGGTCGCCGTCAAGTCGGCCGTGCCTGACGATGTGGCCGCAGCGGGATTGACTGCCGCCGTGCGTGCCGTTGATCCGGATGCGCCGCTGCCCAATATTCGATCCCTGAGGTCGGTCGTGGATCAGTCGCTTGCCGATGATCGTTTTCGTGCCTTTGTGTTCGGCGTGCTCGCCTTCGTCGCCTTGGCCCTGGCGGCGGTCGGGGTCTACGGTCTGGTCAGTTATTCGGTGGCGCAGCACACGCGCGAGATTGGGATCCGTGTGGCGCTCGGGGCGTCCCCACGGCAAGTGCTCACATCGACCGTAAGTACCGGTGCCACACTTGCGCTTCTCGGCGTTGGCGTGGGGCTGATCGGGGCGTGGTTTGCCGCCCAGGCGTTGTCGCGATTCCTGTTCGGTGTCGGAGCCGCGGATCCGGCCACGTTTGTTGGCGTGAGTGCGATTTTGATCGTCGTCGCCATGTGTGCGAGTTACCTGCCGGCCCGCCGCGCGTTGCGTGTGGATCCCGTGACGGCCCTGCGCGCAGAATGAGCGGCTTCGCTATACTCGCCCGATGCCGCCATCTGACGCCTCGCGAGGTGCACTACGTGTCACGCTCGACCTTTTCGAGACGGGTGTTGCCCTGATGCGCCAGAACCTGCGGCGACGGCACCCCGAGCTGGCAGATGTGGAGATCGACCGGTTGCTGGCCGACTGGCTGCATCATCGCCCCGGCGCCGAGCACGGCGATGCCGTCGGGCGGCCTGTAGATCCCAAGTTGCGATTGTCGTGACGACACTCGAATCACGGTTGACCTGCGCGCGCTCTTGAAGGTCGCAGGTGTCGCTCCCGCCAGGTAGATCCGTCAAGGGGCGGGATTGCTTCGGACACGCGTAAGCGCCGCTTCGAAGGGGGCCAGCAGGTCCGTGCCGTCCAGCATCTCCGAGAGTTCTCTCGTGCGACTCCGAATGCGATCGATGTCCATGTCTCGCCACTGCAATCGCACGACACCTTCCATGTCGTCGATGTCGTGGCGACGTCCCGCAGCCAGCTTGTAGATGACCAGGTCCTCGGCCGCACAGACGCGAAACGACACGTCTGGCAGCCACTGCCAGACGGATGCCCGACTCAGGGCTTCCACCTCAAACGGCAGTGCCGCCAAGCCGACGTCGATGGGGACGCCGTTGGTTGCAGACAACAGGAGGACGCGGTTGGCCATCGCGAACGAGCGGGCATCAGGACGACGAGCCGGAAGCCGAGCCAGGAGGAAATCGACGACTGTGGATTCATCGCCAATGGGTGCCAGCACCGAGACATCCACGTCCTGTGTGACCCTCGGCTGGCCCCACCGCAACACGGCGAGACCGCCGATGGCGCAAGCGTCAAAGCCCGCCTGATCAAGTAGGCGCAGTACTTCCGCCGCCGCATGGAGCAGCCTGTGCGGCGATGGATCTATCGTTGCCGAAGCCATCGGCGCGTTGCCTGTTGAATCCGCATCAACCCCTCGCCATCGTCTCCATGACGCTCCGGTTGGTACAGCGTCAGTAGTTCAACCGCGAGGGTCGCGCGTTCACGATCGGAGATGGTGGCGAGACGGCTCCAGCGTTCCCGGTCGAGGACCGGGGTGACTCGCTGCCAGCGTGCTGCCCATTGCCGAACGGCGGCACGGGCGGCGTCCGAGTGAGCGCTGGAGGACATGTTGAAATTGTACGCTGGAGGAGGCGGCGCAACTCTCGCATCCCCGGCACTTCGCTATACTCGCCCCATGCGGCCATTTGCCGACGCGCGAGGCGCACTACGTGTCACGCTCGACCTCTTCGAGACGTTGATCGGAACTGTGATGCGCCCGACCACCCATCGCGATCAGACCTCGGCTACTGCGCCATGTTCCGACTAGGAGTCTCTTTGTCTCTCCTCCTGCTGGCCAATCTTCCGGCGCAGCAGCCGACCTTCCGTGCGGCCACCGAACTGGTCCGCCTGGAGGTCGTCGTGCGAGATGCTGACGGCCGCCTCGTCACGGGCCTCTCTCAGGAAGACTTCGACGTCAGGGACACCGGCCGTTCGCAGCAGGTCGAAGTCTTCAGGCAGGTTGTTGTGCCCGCCGGTCGCCGTGATCTCGCCCAGACCGTCACCAGGCCGCGCGTTGATATCGCGACTAACTCTGCGCCCGACGAAACTCGCGCAGCCGTCTCCATCGTCGTGGATGACGGTTCGCTTGAGCCAGGCCAGGTCGTGCCGACCAAGCGCGTGCTGCGGCAACTGCTGGAGGGATTCAGCGACAACGACCTGGTGTCCTTGACCTTTGTCGGTCGGTCCGACCTTGGCAGAGACTTCACCACCGACGCGCATTCGCTCATCAACGCGATCGACGGCGTGACCGAAAGCCTCGGTTCCCCGGCAACTATCGCGATGCTCGGCGGCATTCGCTCCACCAACGACCGGGACGTCTACCTGGTACTGACCAATGTCATCAAGACACTCGCGTCCGCACGCGAGGCCCGTCGTCTGGTCGTGTATGTGAGCCGAGGCACCATGGAGGGCCGGTCTCCCGGGAGGTTGGCGTACTCAGTCTGGAACTCGCTGTTTGACTCCGCCCGCCGGGAAGGCATTCGTGTCTACGCGGTGGATCCCGGCGGCCTGCTGGCCCCTGAGCTGGGCTTGGACGCGTCATACGAGCAGCAGAATCCATCGACGCGCACCGTGTTCAGCGACAAGCGAAAAGCCGGGCAGCGCTTCCTGATCGAACTGGCCGACAACACCGGGGGGCTGGCGTTCGTGGACCGGTGGGACCTGAACCAGGCGACCCAGGACGTCATCACCGATACGTCGAGCTACTACCTGCTTGGATACCGACCCCAGCTGGCAAGTGGAGGCCGCCAGGTGCGGCCGGTGGAGATCAAGATGCGCCAACCCGGCCTGCGTGCGTTTGCGCGATCGGGTTACCTCGCTGACCGACTGGTGAAGCCGCTGTCGCCGGTGGAAGGACTCCGCGAGGCATTGGCTGCGGGGCTGCCAGGCGGGACGATGCCCGTGGAGGCGTTTGCGGTACCCATCGGGCGCATGGGTGACGGTGTGCGGTACGTGGCAGGAGTCGCGTTCTCGGCCGCAGGGGAGGCCGGTGATTACCTCCTGTCGGGCATTGCCGTCGATGCGGATGGCAAGGTCATCGGCTCGTGGCGACAGAGTACCGCGGTGGAATCGAGCGCGCAGTCGACTACCGTGTTGTTGCCGATTGACATCACACGGCACGCGACCGTCCTGCGCATCGCAGTGGCGTCCCCGTCGGGCGCCCTCGGGACTGTGCATCTGCAGATCGCGGACCTCCAACGCCTCGCGTACCGCGAGCAGTGGACGATCATGCCGCCGCTCCTTGCCGCCGGCCCCGTCGCGAACGTCGTGGTGCCGGCGCCGATGCCGTTTCCCGACCGATTCGTCCCGACGGTCAGCCGCACGTTTGCCGGCGATGCGTCGGTCCAGGTGTTGACGCGTGTGGTCGGCGCCGACCTTGACAGCCTGTCACTCGACGTCGTCGTTCGGGGCTCAGGCGTTGAGCGGACGTCCGCACTCCGACGCATCACCGGCCTCACATCGTCTGACGTCATCGGGAGCGTGGACATGCGCGGCTTGCCGGCCGGCGACTACGCGCTGGAGGTCAGGGCGACAGCAGCGACCGGCATGCAACAGATACGCTCCGTCGCGATCCGCGTGCAGTGAGCCACCGCGGCACTCCGACACTCCGGCACCTCGGCACCCCGGCACTTCGGCACTCCGGCACTCCGGCACCTCGGCACCCCGGCACCTCGGCACCTCGTCCCGGCTGCCTCACGCGGTAGACTGTCCGGACGCGCAACGAGCGAATCAGAGAAGGGTGGCCATGGACGATCTGGAAGACCGATCCACAGCACGCTCCGGCGTGACTGAGGTCAAGGCGAACTACAGCGAGGCCCTGCGCACCATCGGGACGCAGGATCAGTTCGGGAATCACATCGGGATCGTGAACGTTTCCTGGATTGGTCTCAGGCTCGTCGGACTGGGACTGCGGGTCTTCGGGCTGATCGCGGTCATCGCCCTGTATGCGGTCCAGACGCCACTCGCGTGGTTGCCGATTCCTGACACCGCGCCCGCCGCCCTCGTGGAATTGCGTGACTGGCAGGTGTTCTCATTCGGCACCTGGCTGCTGGCGCTCGTGTTGTACCTGGTGTACTTCGCCATTGCCCAGTTCAAGAGCAGCGTGTTTGTCGGTCAATCCGGCGCGGAAATCCATCTCGCGCGCTACAAGAAGATCGTCGACACGGTCAAGGCGGGCGAACTTCGCGTCGTCCTTGATCCGCGTGTCTACCCGTTGGCTGTCGTCTCCACGAAGTATTTCCTGCTGCCGGCCGCGCAGGTGGACGCAACCACCAAGGACAACATCACCCTGTCGCACACGGGCGCGTTTTTCCTGCGAGTGAAGGACAGCTTCCGGCTTCTGGTCAAAGGTGGATTCCCGCGCTTCCTGCAGCAGCTCGAAAAACTGCATGCTTCGGCCATCCAGGAAGAGGCCCTGCGCATTCCCGCCACGGAGTTCAATCGATTCCTCGTCGACCCTGTGCAACTGCCCGGCCAGGTCGAAGGTGAAAGCATTACGCAACGCCTGCGCAAGCTCGAACAGTCGGACCTGTCGGTAGACTCCCTCACGGAGATGTCGGAGATCGACGAACTCGACGTCTCGAGCTTCAACCTGTCGGAGCCGGCATCACCCAAACGCCGCGCAATTCTGCCGCGGCTTCAGGAACTCTCCGAAGACTACGGCATCGAGATCGTCGACTACCTGCCGATGAAAAACACGGTGCCGAAGGAGTTCCTGGAAACGCTGGCGGTGCCGCTGATCTCGTCGCTGACACGTCTGGATCAGGCCACCGAAGCGCTCAAGGAAATCATCGGCGAAGAAATCGAAGAGGAGATTGTCGCCAAGGTCTCGGCCAAACAACTTGCGCTCCTCGAGATTCGCAAGATCATCCAGGAGATCAAGGCCGTCAACGACACGCTGGCCGATGTCGACAACCGGCACTCGATCGTGATTGCCCGCACGACCGCCATGCGCAACCTCGCGGAGGGTTTGCTGGCGACGGTGCTGGCGCGCATCGAAGGTATCCGGGCGACGGTCATGGCCAAGTCCATCGACACGGCCGGACTGGAACGGTACTTCGGCGAGATGGAGTCACTGCTGTCGCACCTGGAAGGGAACGTCGCGAAGTATGTTCCGGCCCTCGGCACAGTGGTGGTGGATTCCGTCACACCTGAGTCCCTCGTGCCCTCCATCGACATCTTCGAACGGATGATGTCCGAGACCGGCACCCGCGCAGCGCTTGAGGTGCTCAGGCGTGAAGGGGAACTGGATACCGGCGGGCTTGAGGCGGCCACGGCTGCGATCGAGCGTGATACCGCAGACATCCGGATTGACCTGTCGATGGAGCGTATTCGCAAGGCACTTGGTGACGTGGCGGTTGATTCCGGCGTGTCAACCGAGGCGTACCAACCAGACAAGATCATGGCGCGCATCACCGAGATCGCGAAGGACGCGGGAGTGACCGACGCGGAACAGGCGCACGGCACGCAGGAGGAATCAGCATGACGGCACGACGCATCGTTGATCGTCTCGCAGAGGAACTGACGCAGGAAGGGCGTGTTGCAGCTGAGCGTGTCCTCGGCGCCGGCGCGGAACGTGCTTCCCAGGCTGTCCAGGAGCGCCTCTCCCGCATCGTCGGCGTCGTCGAAAAGGCAACCGGCGGCGATATCCGGCGGTTCGTTGGGGTGAATGAAAGCGAGATCCTGACGTACGTCCCGGACAAGCGGAGCATTTCCGGAATCGCGGCGATGACGCTCGGCTTCTTCTTCCTCGTGGTGTTGCCCTCCGGCCTGAAGATGTTGTCGATCCTGTTCTTTCTCGCGGGATTTGCGTACTTCCTGGTCGGCTACGTGATGAACGCGAAGGTGGACGTGCCGGAAGGCTACGAGGGCGTCGTCTGCCGATTCGGCAAGCCGGCCACCGACCGCAAGGCACGCCGCGGACGTAACTGGCACCTCTGGTATCCACACTTCATTCCGTTCCTGGTCTCGCAGCGTGACCAGGTCGTGGATACCAACAACGCCGGATACACAGGCGACTTTGCGTCGATCTCGCTTCGTAATCAGATCACCCTGCAGATTAAGGATTCCCCGACGTTCATCACGAACACGTCGCCTGCGGCGCTGATGAAGATCGTCAACTTCTACACGTCGTACATCGTGCTCCGGATGATCGTGTCGGTGGGCGATTCACGTGTGAAGTTCATGGGCCGCGATCGCCTCGACAACGTGAGTCAGGCGCTCAACCGGTATCTGAGCGAGCCGTGCGGCGTCAGCGCCGTGCGCGCGACGATGCCTGATGCGGAGAATCCGATTCTTGACGATCTCGAGAACGTGCGCACCGGCCTCAAGAGCATTTCTGCGATGACCGAGAAGAAGCAGGTCCGGCTCGAGGCTGAGGTCAAGGTGGTCGAGTCGAGCATCCGGCGCGAGCGGAAGGCGGCACGCAACGAGGCGCTTCAACTGCAGCAGCAGCGCATCACACTTGAGACACACATCACCGAAGAAGTGAATACCCGGCGCCAGGAACTGCTCATCAAGGCGCGGCAACGCCTGGAAGAAAGCCTCTCGAAGGTCCAGGAAGAAGTTGCGACCTGGAAGGCCAAGGTGCAGAAGGCCATCGCGCTGAAGGCGTCACGCGAAGCGCTCGAGCGTGATCTCGATTTGCGCGTTGCCCGCCTCAAGCGCGTGTTCATGGAACGGTTGATTCCCGATCAGGTGCAGGTCCTGGGCGTCGACGGTATCGGGACGGGTTTCGGACTGAGTCTGGGCAACCGCCTGCTCAAGCGCATGACGTCACCGGGGGATGCTCCAGGCATCGACGCGCCTGGCGACGACAGGGAAGCAGACGGCGAATAGGGCGAGGTCAGCCTGACCCGCGTCAGGGCGCGGTGGCCAGCGCTTCCTGTACGGCCGCCAGATGTTGCCGCGAGACGCGCAGGCGTTCCCCATCGCCGAGCACCACGTCATACACGCCACGGCCCGCCGACCGCAGCGCACGCACATGCGACACGTTGACGATCGCTCCGCGGTGGATGCGATGGAATCCGCTGCCGAGTCGCTGCGCGAGACTCGACAGTGGTTCGCGGATGATGTGCCGCGCCGCACCGGCATGGACGACGACGTAGTTGCCGGCCGCTTCGAGCCATGACACCTCGGCGTACGGCACGAAGAGCACCGAGCCGTCGACGCGGATCGCAAATCGCGTTCGCCGGGCGGCAATCGCCGGCGCCGCCAATGCTGCGCTCGCGGACGTGCTGTGTCCGGCGCCCAGACGCCGTCGGGCCCGCGCGACCGCGTCGCGCAGCCGTTCCGCGCTCGCCGGCTTGAGGACGTAGTCCAGCGCTTCGACCGCAAACGCCTGGACCGCGTAGTCGTCATACGCCGTCACAAAAACCACGGGCGGCATTTCGGCTGGCCCCACCGCCTCGATCACGTCAAATCCCGAGAGCCCGGGCATTTCCACATCGAGAAACACCAGGTCCGGTGACAGCGCCAGGATCTGGCTGACTGCCTCGATCCCGTTGGCGCACGTGGCAACGACCTGAACGTCCGCATCCGCTGACAACGTGTCAGCCAGATGTTGTCGTACTGTCGGCTGATCCTCCACCACGACGATGCGCAGGAGACGGCTCATGCCGGAATAGCGTATCGTCGTCGGCGCCTGCGCGCGGCCGCAAAGGACGATGGGGTGAGGCCGATGTTGCGCTTGAAGGCCGAGGTGAAATGGCTGTGACTGCAGTAGCCGAGCTCCAACGCGAGGCATGTGAGGTCGGTGTCCGGGTTCTCGCGCAGGCGACGCAGTGCCCTGGCGAGGCGTGCGCGCTCGCGGAAATCCGTGATCGTCCGGCCGGAGATGCGTCGAAAGAGGCGGCACAGGTGCCACGGGGAGTACCCCAGATGCCTGGACAGAGCCGCGACACTCACGCGGTTCGTGTGCGTCGACGAGAGCAGCCGCATTGCGCGGGTCACTGCCTTCCGTTGACTGGGCGTCGTCGGATCCATAGGCGGAGGCTAACGTGGGGCGGAGGAGCGCGATGCCGGTCATGGGCCCAATGACGCCTTCGCGGGATGGCCGACGCCTGTGGGCCATCGTCCTCACGATCGGGGTCGTGATCGGCGCCGCCCGGACTGTCTGGCTTACTGTGTTTCTCGGCATCGCGCCGATCCCCGGCGGGTACGTCGGCTTGCTTGCCAACAACGTTGCGTTCTGGACCAGCAGCGCTGCGGTGTGTCTGGGAGTCATCGCCCTCGGCCGCGCATTTCCGTTGTCCGGCGCGCGCCGATGGCTTCATCTCGCGTTCCATGCGGTCCTGTGCCTGGCATTTCCGTTCGTCCACATGAAGGCCTGGACGCTACTCATGGCCGCAGGCGATGCGCTGTGGCACTGGCGATGGGAGGCGCTTGCCGGATGGCCCACCGAACAGTACTCACTCGATTTCCTGAGTGCGCGGTTTCAGATTGAGTGGGCGCTGACCGTGTACTGGGGCGCCGTCGGCCTGGCGCATGCGCTGGCGTACCGGGATGAAAATCAGCGGCGGGTGCTGGTCACGGCTCAACTCGACGCGGAGCTCGCGCGCGCGCAGCTCGACGGCCTGCAGCGCCAGATGCAGCCGCATTTCCTGTTCAACTCCCTGCAATCGATCGCGGCGCTGATGCATCGTGATGTTCCGGCCGCCGAGCGCCTGCTCGAGCGACTGGGGCTGGTGTTGCGTGGACTGTTGCGTACGTCGGCCACGAGCCGGATTCCGCTCCGGCAGGAACTCGACTATGTCGAGCACTACCTGGCGATCGAACACGTCAATCTTGGTGAGCGCCTTGCGGTCACGAAGGACGTGGAGGCGGAGACGTTGCAGGCGCTGGTGCCGCCGTTGCTGTTGCAGCCCCTCGTCGAAAACGCGGTCAGGCACGCCATCGCGAAGGCGGTCGATGGGGGACGCTTGCGGGTGGCTTCGCGGCGGGTGGACGGCTGGCTCGAACTGACCGTCACCGACACCGGCGCGGGCAGCCCGGGCGCGGAGGGCGATGGCGTGGCGTTGCAGAACATCGGCCGGAGGCTCCAGTTGTTGTACCCCGGCCGGCATGTGTTCTCGCTCGGGCCCCGCGCGGATGGTCCAGGCACCGAGGTTCACGTGCGGCTGCCGTGGGAGGTCGCGAGCGGGCGCGCCGGCGCATCATCCTGATAGCGCGGGGGCTCAGGACGCTGTATGGTCCGACCATGCGCAGTCATGTGTCGTTGTTTGCCGCCTGCGGCCTCGTTACCCTCGCGTCGTGTGGTGGCGGGGCATCTCCCACGACTCCGATGACGCCGTCCGGGCCGCAGACGACCTCTTTCACAGGTACTGCGTCCATCAACGGCACGGGCGGGTGCGGCGGCAATGCACACACACTCTCCACCGGTGCGGGAGAAATCACGGTCAGCGTGACGCAGGCATCTGCGCCTCGCGTGAAGGTGCAGGTGTGTCATCCCACCGCCGCCAACCACAACACGGACTGCACGGTGCCGCCGTTTGCCACCATCTCGCCAGGGCAACCGGTGGTCGCCACACTCAAGGGCGGCCGTGTGCAGGTGGTGACGATTTTCCCGGAAGCCTGTGGCGCGCCGGGGACGCCTGAGGCGACGACAGTGACATACACGATAGCGGTGACGTACCCGGCAGGGTAGGCCCGCGCCGACTCATGAACGTCGCCCGATCAGCCACAACACCAGCGACAGGACGATGCTGATGAGTATGGAGGTCCTGACCTACCGAGAGAGTGCGAACCGCTGCTCGGTTGCCCACTGGCAAAGCCCGGACGAGGTCAGCGGTCCGATCGAGAACTGGAGGCTCGCTTCGCCGGCCGTTCCGCTGAGCGAGGTGGTGGCGTCACAGACCTGCCCATTGAGCAGCGTCTGGATGATGCGGAACGAACCGGTGATCGATGCGCCTGGCGCAATGATGACTGTGCCCGTCACGCCGCTGGCGGAGGTCCACGTGCCACTGACGTTGGAGCCTGACGCCGCGAGAGTCACGGTGACCGGATCGGTGACTGTGACGCCGGCAGACCGGAATGTCCACGTGCCCGCCCACGTCCCCGTGATCGACACCACCGGCGTCGTCGGCACCTCAGCGCCGCAGGCGCAGGCACTGAGCAGCGCGAGCAGCCACGCCTGACGCCAGATCGTTCGCCTCATCGCGTGAACCTGCTCGAAAGAGCCCACGCTCCCCGGCCGTACGTCGCGGCAATGAGCTGGCGCGTCGACGCATTCCATGCCAGCCGCGTGACGATGATCGGCGGCAGACCGGTGCCGTAGACCGACCACGTTCCCGAGCCGGAGAGCGATGCCCGATAGACGCCGACGTCGGTGCCCGCAAAAAGCACCGGCACGCCGGAGCCGACCGAGTCGGGATCAATCAGGAGCGTATTGACCGGCACGTCCGGGAGATTCGCGGAGATGTCGGTCCACGTCTGACCGCCATTGGTCGACCTGAACACATGACCGGCGCCCGCGCCCGCCGACGCAAACCCCGAATACGCCGCATACACGACATCGGCGTCGAGCGGGTCGACGACGAGGTCGGTGACGGCGCGGACTGGGAGTGAACCCGCGACACTCGTCCATGTCTCTCCACGATCGGAGGTCCGCCACACATCTCCGTTGAGGGTGCCGGCGTACACGATGTGCGAGGCCGTTGGGGCGACCGCGGCTGCCGTGAAGTACCGTGCGGGCGCGCACCGCCGGGCTGATGCGGCATCGGTCCAGCACCGCTCGAGGTCACGCACGGACGGCGAGGCGGCCGTCCAGGTGTCAGCGCGATTGTCTGTGCGATAGAGCCGCTCGACCGTGAGCCACAGCGTCGCCGGGTTCAACGCATCAAGCGCGAAGCGAGGAATGAACGGTCCCTCCAGCGTCAGATCGATACCGGCCTTGCGCTGCAGGCATCCGCCCACCTGGCAGCGGAAAAACTGGAAGACGTTGCTCGCGCCGGAGCGAATCCACTCGATCTCCGCATAAAGGATCGTGTTCTGCGGACTCGGGTCCCACACGGTGTCACCGCCGTCTCCACCGGTGAGCAGCGACCACCCCACGGCGCCCTGGTAGACGAGCGTGCCGTTGTCCTGGGTGCCCCCGGCCATGAGCAGTGGGTTGGATGGATGCGTCGAGACCGAGTAGAACTCGGTCACCGGCAGCGCATGGTGCAGCACCGTCAGATTCGTACCGGCTCCCCCGCGGTAGAGTCCGCCGTCGCTGCCGATGAGCGGCACACCATCGGCCGTGAACGTCACGATGATGTTGTCCGCATGTGTTGGCGACAAGGTGCTCCACGTCTGACCGCCGTTGGTCGTCCGATACACCGCGTTGCTGCCCACATACATCGTGTTCGCATCCGTCGGAGCAAACGCCAGTGCCAGCGGCCACGTCAACGCGTTGGCCGGTGGTGTGGTTTCCGACCATGTCTCGCCGGCCGACGTGCTCCGGAACACGCGCGGCTGGCCTCGCACCAGATCGCGCACCGCGATGGCGACCGTATCGGGTGCCGACGGCGCGACTGCGATGCGCGCACGCGGCACATACACGGCGCCGGGGTCCGCGTACCGGACGTTGAGGTCGTCGCCCAGCACATACTCGCCCAGCGTCGCCAGCGTCTGCGTTGTCCAGTGCCCGCCGCCGTCGAGACTGCGGTACGCCACGATTGCGCTCTCCATCCGGCCGCACGCAGTGTCGAGACACCGCGGACGCGCCACCACCGCGAACAGGCGATCGGGCCTGGTGGGATCAATGATGGCGTCCCGCAGATAGGGGGCCTCGGGATGGGCATCCGGGGCGGACGCGCCGGCAAAGTCGATGTCGACCGGCAGCGCCAGCACGGGCGTGAACGTGCGTCCGCTGTCGTCGGACCGCAGCAGATGGCTGGCGCCGACGAAGTAGACGCGACTCGTATTGGGGGATCCCGCGCGAGTCGGGTCGATGATGATCCGGCCAGACGACGGGGGGATACAGGCTTTGAAGACGTTGACGGCACACAGTGCCGGCGACAACGCGCGCCCGTCCGTGGTCGTCACCGTGGAGACCTCCCACGTCGCGCCGGCGTCGGTCGAACGCAGCCACCGCGCCGGATACGCGCGTTGAATCGTCGTGGCATACAGCAGCTGCGGGTTCACCGGATCAATGGCGATCCACTGGATGGCAGGCAGCGGAAGGTCATCCGTGAGCGACGTCCACGAGGTGCCGCCGTCGCTCGAACGCCAGATACCGCCGGCGTCCGCGCCGACGTACAGGATGGCCGGGTTGGACGGGTGGGTGGCCACTGCCGTGATCCGTCCGGCGTACGGCTGGGTGTTCGGTACGTGGATGGGCCGCGGTCCGATGTTGACCCATGTCGTGTTTGGCACGTCGATCGCGGGACGTATCAGGCGCGCCTCGCGCCGCTCGCGTGTGATGCGATCGAGCGTCGGTCGCAGGTCGGGAATCCGGCCGGTCGGATAGGCTCGGGTGACATGCAGCCACTGGTCGCCGTTCAACACGGGCGCCGTGGGGGCGGGTGCCGGCGCGGCTGACAGCGCCAACATCACGACGGCCGCGGCCAACCCGAGGCCGACCGCCAGCGGACCTTTGTGCATGTGCGCGAGTCTACAAGCGGTCAGTGTCCGTGTGCGGGCACCGTGGACGCCTACCGGAAACGACCGATCAGCCACAACACCAGCGACAGGACAATGCTGAGGAGAATCGAGGTGGCGATCGGGATGTAGATGCGGGTGCCCGGACGCTCAATCCGAATGTCACCGGGCAGGCGCCCGAGCGGAATTGCCGGCGCGAAGTGGAGTACGACGCCGGCGAGCACCAGCACCAGGCCGAGCGAGATCAGCAGGCGGGACATGCCACCAGTGTAGGCGGCACGGCGGCGGTGACATGACTTCGCAGCGCCAAGTAAGATCAAGGCATGAGCCGCTCTTCGCTCGACCGGCAGCTCGGCCAGGCCAGAGATGCGTCGTGCCTCGCTGAGCAACGGATTGTCGAGAATCTGGCCTACCTGCGTGCCGTTCTGGAACTCCAACCGCCCCCACCCGTCAAGCGTCGACGAACCTGCGCACATCCGTTGCCAGATGTCCGCGACCGTGTGAACAATTGATGACGGGCTGACAGGAGGACAGTCAAAGGCTCGGAACGCGAGGCAGACAGAAATACGTGCTATATTTCTGTCAAAACTGTGGGCAAGCAGATAACCTCCGTCGACTCCCAGCTGTTGGAGCGGATGCGCCAACAGGGCCCAGGAACTGTCTTCACACCCGCCGATTTCGTCGACCTTGGTCCGCGCAACGCCGTCGATCTCGCCCTGAGCCGAAATGCGCGAGCCGGCACCATCCGCAAGCTTGCCCGTGGAGTCTACGACCTTCCTCGCCGCGATCATCGCCTCGGCGATCTTTCGGCGGCCCCGGACGACGTCGCTGCCGCATTGGCAGGAAGAGATGGCGCTCGCCTCCAGGCGAGCGGGGCGCACGCTGCCAACCTCCTGGGCCTGTCAGACCAGGTACCGGTGCGCTTGACGTTCCTGACCGATGGACGGTCGCGCCGCGTGCAGCTGGGCCGGCAGCAGATCATCTTGAAGCACACGACGCCTCGACAGATGGCGACTGCCGGTCGTATCAGTGGCACTGTCATTCAGGCCTTGCGCTGGCTGGGTCGCGAACACGTGGACAATAAGGTGATCTCAACGCTTCGGCGCCGGCTGTCGGACGATGACAAGCGCCAGTTGCAGCAGGACCTCCGCTACGCGCCCACGTGGGTGGCCGATGTCATGCGCAGAGTCGTAGCGCCCTGATGAAGTAGCGGTCATGGACGACTTTCTCACCAAGCCAATCGAACGCCAGCGCGTCATCTACGAAGAAGCCGGCCGCCGCCTCGGACTCAGCGCCGGCAGCGTGGAAAAGGACCTCTGGGTGTGCTGGGCGCTTCGAGCGCTGTTTCGTCTCCCAGCGTCTGCCCCGCACCTGACGTTCAAAGGCGGCACGTCGTTGTCGAAGGGGTGGAAACTGATCGACCGCTTCTCTGAAGACATCGATCTCGTGATTGACCGCGAGTTCCTGGGATTCGGGGGCGTCGATGCTCCGGAGGCCGCGCCGAGCCAGAAGCAGCGAATGAAGCGCCTTGAAGCGCTGATGCGAGCAGCGCAGCGTCACATCCACGATGTGCTCGGCCCGTCTCTTCAAGAAGAGATACGCCGCCTTCTGCCGCAATCCGAGTCTTGGAAGCTCGAACCGGATCCGGATGATCCCGACTCTCAAACGCTCCTGTTCCATTACCCGCCAGCCATGGGAGCCGAGGCATACGTCAGGCCCGTCGTGAAGATCGAACTGGGTGCTCGCTCAGATACTGAGCCGTCTGCCACGCCGGAGATTGCGCCGTACCTCGCGGACGCGTTTCCCGACGAAGTGCCAGGATCGCAGTTCTCGGTTCACGCTGTCGCTCCCGAGCGCACTTTCTGGGAAAAGGTGGCGTTACTCCACGAAGAAACGTACCGCGAAGGTTCGGCTGCCCCGAAAGCGCGACTTGCCCGCCACTACTACGACCTCTGGTGTCTCATCACGCGCGGTGTGGCTGAGCGGGCGATACGCGATGGAGAACTGTTCAATCGGGTAGCCGCCCACCGCGCGGTGTTCTTCCGCCGCAGCGGCGCCGCGCAGGGGACTTTCAAGCCGGGTTCGCTTCGCCTCGTCCCGGCCAACGAGCGTCGTGCCTACTGGCAACGCGACTATGACGCGATGCGCGAGTCCATGTTCTTCGGCGAGGTGCCCGTCTTCGAAGAAATACTCTCGGCCGTCGGACGTTTCGAAAACGCCTTCAATGCAGAACTGTTCGGACCGGCGCACCCGGCCTGACGAAAAAAGGGCCCGGCAGCGTGACGCCACCGGGCCCTTCGGTACTTCGGAACCCCGGAACCCCGCGACTACTGCAGCAGCACCTGCATGATCATCTTCACGAGCCCCTCGCCGTTGTTGATGGCGAGTGTGATGCCGATCGTCGCGACCGAGACCATCGAGATGAGCTTGATGAGGATGTTCAGTGACGGACCTGAGGTGTCCTTGAACGGGTCGCCGACGGTATCGCCGATGACCGTCGCGCCGTGACGCGGGTTCTTCGAGTCTTCCTTGCGCGCGACCTTGTTGCCGGCCGCATCGACGTAGTCACCCGACGCATTCTTCAGGTACTTGCCGCCAAGTTCACCCGACTCGATCCACTTCTTGGCGTTGTCCCAGCTGCCGCCCGCGTTCGCCATGAAGATGGCGACGGCGAAGCCCGAGGCCAGGCCGCCGGCGAGCATGCCGATGATGCCGCCCACGCCGAAGATGACGCCGACGATCACGGGCACAACGACGGCCATCATCGACGGCACGACCATCTTCTTGATGGCGCCGTCGGTGGAGATGTCCACGCAGCGCGCGTAGTCGGGCGTCGCGGTGCCTTCCATGATTCCGGGGATCTCGCGGAACTGACGACGCACTTCTTCGACCATGACCAGCGCCGCCCGTCCCACCGCCGTCATCGTCATTGCGGCAAACACAAAGA
Organism: uncultured Acidimicrobiia bacterium; assembly: GCA_966252305.1. Taxonomy (GTDB): domain Bacteria; phylum Acidobacteriota; class Vicinamibacteria; order Vicinamibacterales; family SCN-69-37; genus SYFT01. Next base: position 33,307 of record CBINOO010000012.1, on the reverse strand, counting down.
CGAGCAGCGCGCCGATGAACATGCCGCTGATGACCATCGGGTCGGTCAACGTGATCGTCGGCAGGAACTCGGCGACGGTGCGTTCACCGCGCGCGAGTGTCGCAAACGTCGCGATGAGTGCCAGCGCCGTCAGCGCCGCCGAACCAATTGCGAAGCCCTTGCCGATCGCCGCAGTGGTGTTGCCGAGCGAGTCAAGCGCGTCGGTGCGCTTGCGCACGTCGTCACCCAGATGGCTCATCTCGGCGTTGCCGCCCGCGTTGTCAGCAATCGGGCCATACGCGTCGGTTGCCAGCGTGACGCCCAGCGTCGAGAGCATGCCGACCGCGGCCAGCGCGATGCCGTAGAGACCCAGTGACGGATCCGCGAAGCCGCCGGCAAAGCCGTAGGCCAGCGCCGTCGCCACCGCGATGGTGACGATGGGAATCCAGGTGGACATCATGCCGACGGCAATGCCGCTGATGATGACCGTCGCGGGGCCCGTCGCGCTCGACTTGGCCACTTCCTGCGTCGGCTCGTAGTCATACGCGGTGTAGAGCTCCGAGCCCTTGCCGATGATCAGGCCCGAGAACAGGCCCACCAGCGTCGCGAGCCATACGCCCCACCACGTCGCGCCGGGGATCCGGTTGTAGACGTCCGCGAAGCAGATGTAGCAGATCACGCCGGCGACGATGGCCACGCCGATGGAGGCGACGTTCACGCCGCGATGCAGCGCGCCCAGCAGTTCCTTGAGCGAGGCGTTTTCCTTCGTGCGCACGAGCTGGCTGCCCAGGATCGAGAGGAAGATGCCCGCGCCGGCAATCGCCACGGGCGCAATGACCATCGTCCAGGCCGCGTCGGGGTGCTGCAGCGAGATGGCCGCGGCCGCTGCCAGCGCGATGGCCGCGAGGATCGAGCCGAGGTACGACTCGTAAAGGTCGGCGCCCATGCCGGCCACATCGCCGACGTTGTCACCCACGTTGTCGGCGATCGTTGCCGGGTTGCGCGGGTCGTCTTCCGGGATGCCCGCTTCCACCTTGCCGACCAGGTCGGCGCCCACGTCAGCCGCCTTCGTGTAGATGCCGCCGCCGACGCGCGCGAACAGGGCCACCATCGACGCGCCCATGCCGAAGCTCACCATCACCTGGCCGACCAGCGCCGGGCTTTCCGGGGTCAGCGTGGCAAAGAGCGCCAGCCAGGCCACCGTGAAGAGCAGGCCGATGCCGACCACCGACAGCCCCATGACCGAGCCGGCCTTGAAGGCGACCTGCAGGCCGGAGTTGAGGCCGTTCTTCGGATCGGAGCAGGCCCAGGCCGTGCGGCTCGACGCGTGCGTGGCGATGTTCATGCCCGCCCAGCCGGTGTAGAAGCTGCCGAGGCCGCCGGTCACGAAGCCGATGAAGATGAAGCCCGCCATCATCAGGCCGTTGGGCTGGCTCAGCAGTTCGTAGTTGGCGCCAAATGCGACCAGCACGCCGACCACGAGCAGCACCGGCACGACCACCTTGAACTGGCGGCTGAGGTACGCCATGGCGCCCGCGCGCACATATCCGGCGATTTCCTGCATCCGCTCATTGCCGGGCGCTGCCTTGAGGACGTCGCTGCGGTACTTGGCGGCCATCAACACAGCCGCAAGCCCGCCGGCCAGGCCGAGCCACAACATGTTCCAGAACGTACTTGTCACCGGGGTGACGATCTCCATTCACTGACTCCTCTTCGGAAACGAATTCGACGGCTACAATGCCCGGATGCGACGCATGCTCCTGGCTCTGTTCGCCGCGGCGGTCCTCACGGCCAGTCCGGCCGCGCAAGACTACCTGCCGCATCGGGTGTTCGATACGGCCGCCCGACAGTTTACCGATTTTGAGGCGATGGCGGCAGCCCTGAGTCGCGCCGATGTCGTGTTTGTGGGGGAACAACACGACGACCCCAACACCCACCGGCTCGAATCGGCGCTGTTACAAGCCCTCGGCGCCCGTCGCGAGGGCATCGTCCTCTCCCTGGAAATGTTCGAGCGGGATGTCCAGCCCCAACTGGACCAGTTCCTGGCGGGCAACCTCACGGAGGAAGCCTTCCTCAAGGACAGCCGCCCCTGGCCTCGTTACCAGACCGACTACAAGGCGCTGGTCGACTACGCGAAGGAGAAGGGCTGGCCGGTCATTGCGGCCAACGTCCCCAGGCCCATTGCCGCCGAGGTGGCCAAGTCGGGCCGCGAGGTGCTCGACAGCAAGCCGGAGGCCGAAAGGGCCTGGTTTGCCGCCGATCGTCAGTGCCCGACCGGCGAGGACGAGTACTTCCAGCGGTTTTCAGAGGTCATGGGCGGACACGCCGGGGTCGACATGCTCCAGCGGTATTACGACTCGCAGTGCCTCAAGGACGAAACGATGGCCGAGGCGATCGTGGACGCCTGGCGCGCCGCCGCCGGGGTGCCCGGGCCGACCCGGCCACTGGTCATCCACTACAACGGCGCATTCCACTCCGACTTTGCGCTGGGCACCGCCTCCCGCGTCCGCCGGCGACTGCCCGACCAGGGCATTGCCGTCGTCACGATGGTTCCGCTCGACACCATTGGAGACCTGGACTCGGTTACGCCCGATGGCGAGGACCTCGCACGGGCGCGGTTCCTCGTTTACACGGTCAAGAAGTGAGGAAATGCCATTCGCTCACTTGATCCGCGTGGGCAGGTCCGCGACGACGTAGGTCATCACCGCGATGGCGGCGGCGTTGTCGGACATCTGCTTCGGCGTGATGCGGTCGACGGTGTCGGCCGGGGTGTGATGAATCAGGAAGTAGTTGCCGCCGACCAGGTGCGACATCGTCGGGACGTTGCCGGCCTGAGCTGACGGGCCGATGTCGGCTCCGCCGCCGGAAGGCGCAATGGTGTCGGCGCCGATGGACTTCAGCAGGCTCGCGATGGCCGTCACGGTGGCGCGACCGTCATCTGAGCCGGTGAACCCGAAGCCCGCGGGATCAAACACGCCCCCATCCGACTCCATCAGCAGCACGTGGTTCGCCAGTTCGTCCTTGTGGGCGTCGCGATACGCGTTGCCGCCGCGCAGGCCGTTTTCCTCGTTGGTCCACAACACCACACGCACCGTGCGGCGCGGTCGCAGACCAAGTTGTTTCATCAGGCGCAGCGCCTCCCATGTGACGATGCACCCGCCGCCATCGTCACTCGCACCGGCGCCGACGTCCCACGAGTCGAAGTGGCAGCCGATCACCACGAGTTCGTGTGGCAGCTCACGGCCCGTCAGTTCGCCAATGACGTTGAAGGACTGCGCATCGGGTTCGAAGTGGGCGTCCATCTCGAGGCGCACACGGATTGGCACGCCGCGATTCTGCAGGCGCTGGAAACGTTCAGCATCTTCCACCGTGATCGCGGCTGCCGGGATCATCGGCACGTTCGGTGTGTAGGTCGTGGAACCCGTGTGCGGCGTCCGCAGACCGACCGGTCCCACCGACCGGACGAGCACGGCGATGGCGCCGTGACGCGCCGCGCGCGCGGGACCCGTGGAGCGATATGGCACCGTCTGGCCGTAGTTGGTGAACGGCACGTTGAAGAGCACAATCTTGCCGCGCACGCTTTCGCTCCTGGCCTCGAGTTCATCGAAGGAGCCAATGACAATGACGTCGCCGGTGACACCGCCGTCACCCGTGCCGACCGAGTTGCCCAGGCCGAGCATCGGCAACGGCTGCGGGATCGGCTCGAGGAGCATCAGCTTTTCGTTACCCCGCACCCACTTGGGCACCATGACCGGCTCGGTACGCACGTTATCGAGACCGTCCTTCTTCATGGTCTCGACGGCCCACGCGATTGCGCGTTCAAGGCCCAGCGATCCTGACAGCCGTGGGCCAAAGGTATCGGTCAATTCCGCCAGCCGCTGCCAGGCGAAGTCAGAGGACTGCGACGCGGCGATCAGCTTCGCGGCATCAGTGCGGTAGCTGTCGAGCCACGCCGGCTGCACTGACGCTACCAATCGCGGGATGAGGAAATGGGGGAATGAGGAAATCAACAACACGATCCCCATGGCGACAGCGGCCTTGACGATGCTCTTCATTTCCTCATTTCCTCATTTCCTCATTTCCTCATTTCCCCATTTCCCCATTTCCCCATTCGAAGATTCACAACGCGACCCTGTGCCTGCCCGAGTGCAGGTAGTTCATCGTCTGCACGGTGAGCATGATGATGAAGTCGAGTTTGGTGCGGTCTTCGGGGTATTTGAGTCTCAAGCCGAGTTCGTCGGCGCGTTTGATCATGTTCTCGAGCACCTGATCGATCGTGTATTGATACGACCCGGCCGAGGCGGCGATCAGGCGGCGCGCTTCGCGGCGGATGCGCTGGATGAATTTGGAGGCCTTGATGTTGGCGTGAAACTCCGGCGCGTTGGAAAACAGCCGGCGGAGGTCGCGGTCGTAGAAGTCCGGCACGTCGAGCCCATAATGTGCGCGTTTTTTCTTGTAGTGCGCGCGCAATGTCGTGCGCAGCCCGCTGATGGGCTCCACCTTGCGACGGGATTTCACGACCTGGGGCGTCTGCGCGACCTCGCGCATGAGCGCGTCCATGTATTCGAGTTTCTTGAGCGCGGGCCAGTCGTGGTACCGCGTGCGCCAGTCGCTGTCGGGCGTGAGCCAGACGGCAAACGTCTCGGCGAAGTCCTCGTCGGGGTGGCTCTGCGCGTACCAGGAATCGAGGTGCAGCACGAAACTCTTCGAGTAGGGCTTGGGGAGATACACCTCCGGGTATTCGCGCGACGGTGGACCAAACAGCCGGACTCGTCGCCGCTTGCGGCGCAGCGCGTAGGCGTTGTCGAAGGCGTGGCCCGCCTCGTGGCGCAGGATCTTCATGCACCAGTCGGGCGTGCCGCCTTCCACCTCGAGCATCTGTGCGTTTTCGAGACGGATGAGCCGGGGGTGGGCCAGGTAGAACGGCAGCGCCACGCCGGGCACGCCATCCGGACAGAACCACTCGGTGGAGAGCCAGTAGTGCGGGCGGAAGGTCAGGCCGCGCGCCTGCAGTTCGTCGGCGAGTTGGGCGAGGCGCGGCTCCAGCGCGGAGCCTTCGATCGTGAGGCCCAGTTCGCAGAAACGTACGTCGAGCAGCTGCTCGTCCGGCAGATCCCACCAGTCAGGACGGGGGGGCGGAGCCGGGCGGTCTGGCGGGACCGGCGGGTCAGGTGGCAGCAGGGTCACGGTGGCGTAACCGACGTATGATAGACGCCGCTCGATCATAGTCGACATCCCTTTGGGGGAGAGTCAGGGAGACAGAATCCTATGCAGGCGTTTCGTACGTTTGTGCTTGGTGTGGCAATTGTTGGGCTGGGTGTGACACCCGCGCTGGCGCAGGACGGGGCATCCACCGCGCCCGCCCAGCAGGCGCAGGGACAGGGGCAGGCCCAGCAGGGGCAGGCGCAGGGGCAGCAACAGCCGCCGCCACCGCCCAAGACCGAGGACCCCACCTACAAGGAGACGGTCGTCGTCTCCGCCTCGAAGACGGAACAGCAGCTGGTCAACGCGCCGGCGACCATGACGGTCATCGGGCCGCGTGCGCTCGAGGTGGCTCCGTCAAACAACTATGCCGACCTGCTCCGCGCAGTGCCCGGCGTGAACATCACCCAGATCTCGGCGCGCGACATCAACGTCACGAGCCGCGGCGCGACGAGTTCCCTGGCCACGTCCCAACTGGCGGTGCTTGACGGCCGCAGCCTCTACCAGGACTTCTTCGGCTTCGTCATGTGGGACTTCATGCCGAGCAACCCGAACGAGATCAAGCAGATCGAGGTCATCCGCGGCCCCGCGTCGGCGGTGTGGGGCGCCAACGCGCTCTCAGGCGTGGTCAACATCATCACGAAGTCGCCGCGCGAGATGGAGGGCACCACGCTCACCATGGGCGCCGGCACCTTCGGTCGCGCGTTTTATGGCGACGGCAAACGCGACGGCAGCCTGGTCTACGGCAACATCACCCACGCGCAGGCGATCAATGACGCCTGGGCGTACAAGCTCTCGGTGGGGTCGTACCAGTCGGACGCGTTCGGGCGTCCCAGCGGCAACATTCCCGGTGGCACGACGACGTATCCGGCGTTCGAGAACACGGGCACCTTCCAGCCGAAGGTGGACGTGAGGTTTGACTGGGACGGCGCCGACGGCCAGAACGTGCAGATCTCCGGCGGCTTCGCCGGCACGGACGGCATCATGCACAGCGGCATCGGCCCGTTCGACATCCAGCAGGGCACCAAGTACGGCTACGGCAAGATCAACTACACGAAGAACGCGTTCCGCGCCCAGGCGTTCATGAACTACCTCGACGGCGACGCGAACAATCTGCTGTCCGCCGACCCTGCCGGCAACCCCATCACCTTCCTGTTCAACACCAAGACGTTTGACTTCGAAGTGGGCGACACTCGTACGTTCGGCGGCCGCCACGTCGTGACCTACGGCGGCAACCTGCGCCTCAACAAGTTCAACCTGACGATTGCGCCCGGCGAAACGTCGCGCACGGAAGGCGGCGTGTACGTGCAGGACGAGATCTTCTTCAACGACCACGTGCGATTCGTGGCGGGCGCGCGCGTCGACAAGTTCTCGTCGATTGCGGATCCCGTGTTCTCGCCTCGCGTGGCGCTGATGCTCAAGCCGTCGGCCGATCACACGTTCCGGTTCTCGTTCAACCGCGCGTTCCGGGCGCCGTCGATGATCAACAACAACCTGGATCTCGTCATCGGCACCATCGTGCCGCTCGGCCAGATCAACGCGGCGTATGGCTCGGCGCTGTATCGCCTGCCGACCGAAGTGACGGGCAATCCCGACCTGACCGAAGAACGGCTGGACGCGTTTGAGGTCAGCTACACGGGCACGTTCAACGACCGCGTCACGCTGTCGGCCGCGTACTACTACAACAAGTTCACCGAAGAGATCTTCTTCACGCAGAACGCGGCGTACGGTCCGACCGAAGTGCCCGCGGGCTTCCCCGGGCTGGGCCCGGTGACGGCTGCGCAGATCTGGGGTCTCGTCTACGCAAACGGTGTGCGCTTCCCGAAGAGCTTCACCTACCTCAACCTCGGCGAAGTGAAGCAGCAGGGACTCGAACTCGGCATCGACGCGTCGCTCTCGGCGACCACGGGCATGTTCGCGAACTACTCGTTCCAGGCGGAGCCGGATCCGAACTTCGCCCTGTCAGAAGTCAACCTGCCCCCGACCCACCGGTTCTCGACCGGGTTCAACTACTCCGGGGCGAAGTACTTCGGCAGCGTGTCGCTCAACTACACGGACGATGCGTTCTGGCAGGACATTCTGGACGCCCGCTTCCATGGCACCACCGAGGCGTACAAGACCGTGAACGCGAGCGCGGGTTTCCGCTTCGGCGGCGGCCGCTACTCCTTCACGATGAAGGCCGTCAACCTGACCGACAAGCAGTACCAGAGCCACGTGTTCGGCGACGTCCTGCGTCGCCAGATCGTCGGAGAGCTGCGCGTCAGCCTGCCGCGCTGACGACGACTCGCCCGCGGGCGAGATAAGATGACGGCGAGGGGACGAGATGTGGTCTTGTCCCCTCGCCGTTTTGATTTTCACTACCTGAATGGATCCCAAGAAAAAGCCCATCCGCTGGTCGGCCGCCTGGTCTGAAGCCCGCAACCTGATCTGGGCCAGGCGCGGACGCCTCACGCTCGGCCTGATCCTGATGCTCATCAGTCGGCTGGCCGGCATGGTCCTGCCGTACCTGTCGAAGTATCTCGTTGACGAAGTCCTCACGCAGGGGCGAGTGGACATGCTGGCCACGCTGTCGTGGATTGCCGGCGCGGCGACGGTCGTGCAGGCGCTCACCTCCTTTGGCCTGTCCCAGGTGCTGGGCGTGGCCGCTCAGCGCGCGATCACCGACATGCGGCGACGTGTCGAGGAACACGTGATGCGCCTGCCGGTCAGTTATTTCGACCGGAACAAGACCGGCCAGGTGCTTTCGCGCGTGATGAACGATGCCGAAGGCATCCGCAATCTGGTGGGCACCGGCCTCGCCCAGCTGACCGGCAGTCTGGTGACCGCGGTGCTGGCGCTTGGATACCTGTTTTATCTGAGCTGGCAGTTGACGCTGCTGACGTTGCTCGTGCTCGCCGTGTTCGGCGGGGCGCTGGCGTGGGCCTTCATGAAACTCCGGCCGCTGTTTCGAGAGCGCGGCAAGATCCTGGCGGAGGTCAACGGCCGGCTGACCGAGGCCCTCGGCGGCGTGCGTGTGGTCAAGACCTACACCGCGGAGCGACGCGAGGACCTGGTCTTCACCAAAGGCGTCCACCGCCTGTTCCGCAACATCGCCCAGTCGATGACGGGCGTCTCGGCGACGACCGCCTTCTCAAGCATCGTCATTGGCGCGATTGGCGTGGTCATCATCATGGTCGGCGGCCATTCGATTGCCGACGGGACGATGACGCTTGGCGATCTCATCAGCTACATCTTCTTCACGGCACTGCTGGCCGCCCCCGTCGTGCAACTGGCCTCCATCGGCACGCAGATCACGGAGGCATTTGCCGGGCTCGATCGCATTCGCGAGATTCTGGACACGCCGCGCGAAGACGCGGGCGACGACGCGCGCAGCGCGGTGGACCAGCTGGCTGGTGACGTCGAATTTCGAGGCGTCTGGTTCGAGTATCAGGCCGGCGTGCCGGTGCTCAAGGATGTCAGCTTCCATGCGCCGGCAGGAAGCACGACCGCGTTGGTGGGGTCGTCCGGCTCGGGCAAGAGCACGATGCTCAGCCTCGTGATGGCGTTCAACCTGCCGACGCAGGGCCAGGTGCTCGTGGACGGGCGCGACCTGTCGACACTGCGCCTTGCCGAATACCGCCGGCACCTGGGCGTGGTGCTGCAGGACAACTTCCTGTTTGACGGCACCGTGGCCGAGAACATCGCCTACGGACGGCCCGACGCCACTGATGAGGATGTCAGGCGAGTGGCGAAGATTTCCCATGCGGCGGAGTTTGTCGAGGGCTTCGACAAGCAATACGAGACGATCGTCGGTGAACGTGGTGTCCGGCTGTCGGGCGGACAGCGGCAACGCATTGCCATTGCCCGCGCCATCCTCGCGGATCCACGCATCCTCCTCCTCGACGAGGCCACGTCGAGCCTGGATAGTGAAAGCGAAGCCATGATTCAGGACGGCCTTCGCGCCCTGCGCCGGGGCCGGACGACGTTTGTGATCGCGCACCGGTTGTCGACGATTCAGTCGGCAGACCAGATCCTCGTCATCGAAGCCGGAGTCATCGTTGAGCGCGGCACACATGCCGAGTTGCTCGCGGCCGGAGGCCGGTACCGCCAGTTGTACGACAAGCAGTACGGATTCGAACGGGATCGTTTCATCAACCCGGGCGAAGACTTCACCCCCACACCGCCGCCGGCCGACGTGCCGAAGCCCGCGCGGCGTGGGTTCAGCGCAGAGTAAAATCAGACGTTTCGTATGGCGCAGTTCATTTACACCATGAAGGGGTTGGGCAAGATTCATCCGCCCGACCAGGTTGTGTTCAAGGACATCTGGCTGTCGTTTTTCCCGGGCGCGAAGATCGGCGTCATCGGCACCAACGGCTCCGGCAAGTCCACGTTGCTCAAGATCATGGCGGGACTCGACCCGAATTACCTCGGCGAGGCGTTTCGCGCCGAAGGGTCGACAGTCGGCTACCTGGCGCAGGAGCCGACGCTCAATCCCGACAAGGATGTGCTGGGCAATGTCGAAGAGGGCGTCGCACCGACACGCGCCTTGTTGACGCGGTTCGACGAGATCAACGCGAAGTTCGGTGAAGAGATGGACGCCGACGCGATGGACAAGCTGCTCGAGGAGCAGGCCAGGGTCCAGGACGCCATCGAGGCGGCCGGAGCCTGGGACCTCGACGCGCGCGTTGAGCAGGCGATGGATGCGCTGCGGTTGCCGCCGCCCGACGCCGACGTCACGACGTTGTCAGGCGGCGAGCGTCGCCGGGTCGCCTTGTGCCGGTTGCTGCTGCAGTCGCCGGACCTGCTGCTGCTCGACGAGCCGACCAATCACCTCGACGCGGAATCAGTCGCGTGGCTCGAACACTTCCTCCACACGTACCCGGGCACCGTCGTTGCCATCACGCACGACCGCTACTTCCTTGACAACGTGGCCGGGTGGATTCTGGAACTCGATCGCGGGAAGGCTTATCCGTGGGAAGGAAACTACTCCGGCTGGTTGCAGCAGAAGCAGGAACGGCTCGCACAGGAAGAAAAGGCCGAGTCGAAGCGGCAACGCACCCTGCAGCGCGAACTCGACTGGATCCGGATGTCGCCCAAGGCGCGCCATGCCAAGGGCAAGGCCCGTCTCAATGCGTACGAGCAGCTGTTGAATGAAGACACCGCCGAGAAACTGGAACGGGTCGAGATCTACATTCCGCCCGGCCCGCGTCTTGGCGACGTGGTTGTGGAAGCGCGCGGTCTGAAGAAGGGCTACGGCGACGTCCTGTTGATGGACGGGATCGACTTCACGCTGCCGCGCGGCGGCATCGTCGGGGTGATTGGCCCGAACGGCGCGGGCAAGACCACGTTGTTCCGCATGCTCGTCGGCCAGGAACAACCTGATGGCGGAACGCTGAAGGTGGGGGAGACCGTCCAGATTGGGTACGTCGATCAGTCCCGTGACGCGTTGTCGGCCGACAAGACGGTCTACGACGAGATCTCCGAGGGGAACGAAGAGGTGGAACTCGGCAAACGCACGGTGAATGCGCGGGCCTACTGCTCGTGGTTCAACTTCCGCGGCCGCGACCAGCAGCGCAAGGTCGGCAGCCTCTCGGGTGGTGAGCGCAACCGCCTGCACCTCGCCAAGCTGCTGAAGCGCGGCTGCAACCTCCTGTTGCTCGACGAACCGACCAACGACCTCGATGTCGACACCCTGCGGGCGCTGGAACTGGCCCTGGACGAATTTGCCGGCTGCGCCGTCGTGATCTCCCACGACCGCTGGTTCCTCGACCGCATCGCGACCCACATGCTCGCGTTTGAAGGCGACAGCCGCGTCGAGTGGTTTGAAGGCAACTACCAGGAATACGAGGCCGACCGCAAGCGGCGCCTTGGCGCGGATGCGGATCAGCCGCATCGCATCAAGTACCGGAAACTGACCCGATAGGCAGAGCATTTACAGGAGATACGGAGTCACGGAGGGTATTCATGGATTCTGTTTTTCAAACACCAGTCTCCGCGTCTCCGTGCCTCCTGTGAGAGGCAGTCCACGTGTTCACTGATCTTCGCCAGTACCTCGCGCACCTGCGACGTGACAAGGACCTCGTCGAGATCGACGCCCCTGTCGATCCGGTCGAGGAGGTGGCCGAGATCCATCGCCGTGTGATCGCCGGTGGCGGCCCCGCGCTGCTGTTCACCAACGTCAAGGGCGCGGGCTTTCCACTGGTCACCAATCTGTTCGGCACGGCGCGACGCGCGGAGCTGGCGTTTGGCGCGCGCCCGCTGGCGTTCATCAAGCGGCTCGTGCATCTGGCGGAGACGATCCTGCCGCCAACGCCCGCAAAACTCTGGGATGCGCGAGACATCGCCGCCGCTGGCGCGCGCGTCGGTCTCAAACGTCGCGCGTCCGGGCCGGTGACCGATGTGGTGACGCGTGACGTGCGGCTGGATCGCCTGCCGGCGTTGACCTGCTGGCCCGAAGACGGGGGGCCGTTTGTGACGCTGCCGCTCGTCTACACGACACATCCCGACAAGGGCGGTCCCAACCTGGGCATGTACCGCCTCCACGTGCATGACGCGACGAGCACAGGCATGCACTGGCAGATCGGCAAGGGCGGCGGGTTCCACTACGCCGTGGCCGAAGCGAAAGGGCAGGCGCTGCCGGCGACGGTGTTTCTCGGCGGGCCTCCCGCCATGATCCTGTCGGCGATCGCGCCGCTGCCCGAGAACATTCCCGAACTGATGCTCGCCTCCCTCATCGCCGGCGAGAAGATCGCGCAGGTGGCCGGCCCGAACGGGCATCCACATCCGCTTGTCGCCAATGCCGAGTTTGCCCTGATGGGCAGCGTGGCGCCGCACGTCCGCAGGCCCGAGGGACCGTTTGGCGATCACTACGGCTACTACTCACTCGAGCACGACTATCCCGTCTTCCAGGTGTCGCAGATCGCGCACCGCCGTGACGCGATTTATCCGGCCACGGTCGTGGGCAAGCCGCGACAGGAAGACTTCTTCATCGGCGACCTGCTCCAGGACCTGCTGTCGCCGCTGTTCCCGCTGGTCATGCCGGCAGTCGTGGACTTGTGGTCGTACGGCGAAGCGGGGTATCACTCCCTCGCCGGCGCCATCGTCAAGCAGCGGTATCGGCGTGAAGCGATGGCCAGCGCGTTCCGCATCCTCGGTGAAGGGCAGCTCTCGCTGCAGAAATTCCTGCTGGTGACCGATCAGGCGGTCGACCTGCGTGACTTCCGCGCCACGCTCGAACATCTGCTGGCCCGCACCAATCCCGAGACCGACCTCTACGTGTTCTCGAACGTGTCGATGGACACGCTCGACTACGCCGGACCCGCGGTGAACGAAGGCTCCAAGGGGGTGTGGCTCGGGCTGGGCGATCCCGTGCGCGCATTGCCTCGCACCTTCTCGCCGCCGACGCCGCCTCCGTCCGACGTGCGCGACGTTCAGGTCTTCTGCGGCGGCTGCCTGGTCATCGAGACCGCCGGCTTCGCCGAGGATCGCGACGCAGCCGCACGGATGGCGTCGCATCCGGCCTTTGCCGGCTGGCCTCTCCTGGTGGTGACTGACGATGCGGCGCGCGCCGCGAGGAGCGCGATGAACTTCCTGTGGACGACGTTCACGCGATTTGATCCGGGGTCGGATATTCACGCGGCCACGACACGCATCGTGCGCAACCACATCGCGTATTCGGGACCTGTGTGCATCGATGCCCGCATGAAACCCTGGTATCCGAAAGAGGTGACGTGCCGGCCCGAGGTGGCACGCCTCGTCAGTCAGCGCTGGCGTGAATATTTCCCGTATCGTGACGTGGTCATGGGCGACGCCGAGAGGGGGCATCTGGATTGAGAACCGGAGTGCTTCTTGGACTACTGGTGCTTGGGTTCGCGGCCTGCGGCACGCCGCAGGGGGACGTGCGGTTCTTGTCGATCGCGACCGGAGGGACTGGTGGGGTCTATTACCCGTACGGCGGTGCCCTGGCGCGACTCTATACCGAGCAGATTCCCGGTCTGCAGGTGACGGCGGAAGTCACCGGCGCGTCGGTCGACAACCTGAAGCTGATGCAGCAGGGGCGCGCGGATCTGGCGTTCACGCTGGCGGACACCCTGGCTGAGGCCGTGGCAGGCACCGGCCCGTTTGCTGACGCAGGGCCGGTTCCGGTGCAGGCGATTGCGGCGCTTTACACGAACTACACACATCTGGTCGCACGCGAGGGGAGCGGGATTGCCTCTGTCGCAGACCTGCGCGGGAAGACGGTCGCGACCGGCGCTCCCGGCAGCGGGACCGAACTCATCGCTGATCGAGTGCTGGCCGCTGCGGGGCTCAACCCTCGTGTCGACATCGTTCGGCACGCCCTGGGCGCGTCCGAGGCCGCCGGCGCCCTGAAAGACGGCAAGGTCGACGCGCTGTTCTGGAGTGGGGGGCTACCCACGCCGGCAATTCAGGACCTGGCCGCGACGCCGGGGATGTCCCTCGTGTTCGTGCCACAGGCGGGAGAACTGGCCAGATTGCACGAGCAATGGGGCACGTCGCTCTATCGGGTCCTTCCCCTGCCTGCCGGCAGTTATCGTGGGCAACAGGCCGATGTGCCCGTGATCGGGGTGGAAAACCTGCTGGTGGTGTCATCGACCCTGGACCCTGGGCTGGTGGAATCGCTCACCCGGGTGCTGTTTGAATCAACGGCCGCTCTGACCGCGGCCCACCCCGAAGCGCGCCATCTGGCCGTGCCTGCCGGCCCGGACGCCCTCCCGGTGCCCCTGCATGAAGGGGCAAAACGTTACTTCTCCTCCCGAGAGTGGCGAGAGTAGACTAACGGCGCTGCAGATGTTCGCGAGAGTGTTCGTTTGTCTCGGAGTGGTGGCGCTGGCAGGCTGTGGACGAGCCACGAGTCCCGGCGAGGCGTCCGTCGATCGCTTCATGATTCTGGCCCCGGCCTCGGCGTCGGCTGATCTGGTGCGGATGTTTCAACCGGACGGGCAGGAACAGTGGGCCGAGGCCCGGAGCCGTGCGCGCGGGTTCCAGTTCTACCAGCAGAATCTCCGGTCCTCCTGTCCCACCTGCCGGGGGAACCTCGCCCCGAGCTTGCTTGCCGTCAACGCCTTTCGCTTCCTGACCGAGCGCGGGATCCAGATCAACGTCGAAGCCGGTGCCGTCAAGGAACACACCTGTAACGGTCAGCAACTGGGCAAGGTGCTGATTGAGGACCTCTCGGCGGTGTATGCCTCCGGGGCACACGTCACGGCGGTCGCGATGGACGAACCGTTCACGGCAGGGCTGCCCGTGCGGGATGCCAGCAGCGGATTGGGGCACTGCGATTTCACCGTGGATCAGGTCGTCGTCGAAGTGGATCGCTTCGTCAATACGGTCAGGCAGACCTATCCCGACATCCGGTTCGGGTTGATCGAGGCGTATCCATCCTTCAGCGTCGATGAGTTGATGACCTTCGTGGCGACGTTGATCGACAACGAGCAGGTCCCGTTGTCGTTCTTTCGGCTCGACTACGACGTGCGTCATCGCTTCACGTCAGATGCTGATTCGCGGAAGGACATCAAGCGACTGGCGGATTTCCTTGCGTCGCGCCGGATTGAGTTCGAGGTCATCGTGACCGGCTACGACGGCCGCACGGACGCCGAGGCCGTCGCGTCTGCCATGGCGCTGGCGTACGAGGTCAGCGGCGTTGTCGGGCGGCCCAATGCCGTCGTCTTTCAGGATTGGTCCAACGATCGGCTCGGCCTGGGTACCGACGCCGTCAATCTTCCGGAATCGGAACCCGGTTCGCTCACATGGCTGGCGAATCATGCCATCGGAGTCTTCCGCTGATGTGGGGCTGGTGGCTGACATCCGTGTTGCTGGCCGGCAGCGCCGTCGCGTCGCCTGATGCCGCCGCGCCGCAGGAGATCGTCCAGCGCGATCCGCAGTGGCAACTGGAAATGTCGCTGGCCGCGCCGATGACGACGACTGATCCAAATCACGTCGGCGTGGCACTTGGCGTCGTTCGCCACGGGCTGCTTCGAGCAGGGACGCGATACCAGCCGTCCGAAACCAGCCCCTACGGCTTCATTCATGCGGCGATGGGGGTGCGGGCCCGTCGCACTGCCACAACGGAACTGTCAGGTGACTTCGTCTATACGCAGGTCTGGGCGGCGCGGCAGCTGTTCCGCATTCGCGGCTTCCAGTTCGAGGGACACGATCGACGCCAACTCTACATCGGCATTGCCACGTTGCGTCGCATCGACGGCCGGCGCTGGTGGAACCTGGTGGAAGGCGTGGAAGTCGGCGGAGGACGCCTGCATGTTCGTGAACTCGTCGCCGGGCGCGCCGATGGTCGCGCGCTCAATGCGGAGCCCGTCTCGGTGCTCAAGTCCGTCGCGCCGGTCGGCATGCTCGGCGTGTCCCTCAGGCGCCCGCTGAAATTCGGCTTCGAAGCCGACGCGCGCATCCGCGTCTACGGCGCCGGCCGTTCGCGTGGCGGGGTCGTGCCGTTTGCCCAGGCGACCGCCGAGTGGACCATTCGCCGTCCGATTTTCCAGTCACCGCGGTTCGGACGCGGGACGGTCGGTCTGAGCGGCATGCACGCCACGCACGCCAAGTCGCCTCTCTACTACCAGAACTCGCTCGGCGTGACGTTGAGAATCGCGTACTGACGCCGCAGTGACCGCGCGGCCCCCTTCTTCCGCTGCCGTCCTGGCGTTCCTGCTGTCGGCGCTGTCGCTGGCGTGGGTGCTGACGGTCATCAGTCCCCAGACCTATCGCCCGTTGATGCTGCTCATTGGCGTCTGGGCCACGCTCAGATGGAAACCCACGCCTGGGCGATGGGGCGGGGCGCTCGACCTGCTGTGGGTGGTCGCCGCACTCGTGGGACTTGGCTGGCCGCTCGCGCAGGGTGAGCCGTTCTGGTACCGCGCAACGACCCCCACGGGCGGTGATCTGCTGGCAGGCGTCCTGGCACTGGCGGTCGTCACCGAAGCCGTCCGCCGCACGACCGGGTGGGCCCTGCCAATCGTCACGATCGGGTTTCTCGGCTACGCGGTGGCCGGGCCGTGGTTCGCACAGATTGGCCTCACCGGTCTTTCCCATCGCGGGTATGACGTGGCGCGCCTGGTGGGCAGCCTCTACATGTCGCTGGAAGGCATCTATGGCGTGCCGCTCGACGTGGCCGTGACGTACATCACGTTGTTCAGCCTGTACGGCGCGGTCCTTGAGGCGTCGGGGGCCGGACGTTTTTTCCTCGCCTGGTCGCTCGCGCGCACCGGTGGTGCATCATCGCCGGCGGCAACCGGCCGGTCCGTCTCGCTGGCGGGATTTCTCCTCGGCACCGTCTCAGGCTCCGGCGTCGCCACCACGGTGACGCTGGGATCACTCGCGTGGCCGCTGCTGCGTCGTGCGGGATTCGGCGCGAACACCGCCGGCGCGATGCTGGCTGCGTCTGGTATCGGCGCGTTGTTGTCACCACCGACTCTTGGCGCGGCGGCCTTTCTGATCGCGGAGTACCTGCGCATCTCGTATCTGCAGGTGCTCGTCATGGCGACGATTCCGACGATTCTCTACTACGCCTCAATCACGTTGATGATTGAGGGAGATTCGAGAGCCATCGACAATCTGGAATCTGAAAACTGCAATCTGGCATCTCGAAACGGGGAATCGGGAAATCGGCAATCTGAATCGGCAATCGGGGAATCGGCAATCTGGGAAGCGGCAATCGGGAAATCGGCAATCGGGAAATCGGGTTATCTGCATTTCCTGTCCCTGGTGCTGGTGGCGGTGTTGATGGCGGTCGGGTTTACGCCCTTCCGTGCCGTGTTCTGGGCGATCGTCGCCGCGGTTGGGGTGAGCGCGCTCGTGCGCGAACCGCTTGGGCCGAAGAAACTCGCGGGAGCCTTTACTGAAGGCGGCTACGACGCGTTGTCCGTGTTGTCGACGACGGCGATAGCCGGGGCGGTCGTCGGGATTGTCACGTTGACGGGACTCGGCTTGAAGGCCGCCGGTCTCATCGTCTCGATGGCCGGAGGCACTGTCGCGCTGACGGTGTTGTGGAGTGCGGTGGCGGTGTGGATTCTGGGACTCGCCGTTCCCGTGACGGCCTCATACATCATCGCGGCGGTAATGGTGGTGCCGGCGCTGGCGGATGTGGGCATCTCGCCGGTCGCCGCCCACATGTTTGTCTTCTATTACGCGGTGTTGTCCGAGGTGAGTCCACCAACCGCTCTGGCGCCGTTTGCCGCCGCCGCGCTCACGGGCGGCAAGCCGCTGCGCACCATGATGCTCACCTGGAAATACGCGCTCCCGGCGTTCCTCGTGCCGATCGCGTTCACGCTCGACCCGCGCGGGCTTGGCCTGTTGCTCGAGGGGCCGTGGATCGACGTCGTGTTGTCCACGTTCACGGCCCTTGCGGGCACCGCTGCACTGGCGGCGTCGCTGACCGGTGCCTGGGGATTCGCATCGCCCCTTGTCCGTACACTGCTCGCCGTGGCCGGCCTGCTGCTGTTTCATCCTGCGCCGATAGCTGATGTCGCCGGAGTGGTGGGCGTGGTTGCGGCGCGGCTGGCCCGGACCGTTCAAAAACCGGCGTGACGCGCTCTTCCGTGATCCATGTGGGGCGGGGCTTCAGCCCCGCCGAGCCCCACGACTGCACCAAATAGTTCAGATTTTTGGAGTAACGTTGCGCTGTGTTCCTGCGCGTCACGCTCCTGTTGATTCTTGTTGGTTCCGCCGGCGAGCTCACCCGGGGCCTTCAGGACCCGCCACGATTTTCGCTGACGGGATCGGTTGTCGACGCACAGAACCTTGCGCTTCCCGGCGTCTCGATTCGCATCACGAATGCTCTTCCATGGGGGCCTCCTGTTGATGTTCGGACGGCGACGGAAGCGGACGGCAACTGGCCGGTGGTGTCGTTGCCTCGCGGGTTCTACCGGGTGACCGGCCAACTGTCCGGGTTTCTCGATGCGGTCGCTTTCGTCGAGGTGGAGGCGGACGCGCACGTGAAGCTGAAGACCGAGGTCCGTGCGCTCGTTGACTGTGTCGTCATCGGCGATGACCTGCGCATCAAAGGCAGCATTCGAGACCGCCGGGGCGAGCCATCAGTGGGTTCTCGGCTGATGGTGCGGTCGCCGGAACAGTCGCAGACCGTGACACACACGTCCGATGGGCGGTTCCCCTGGGACGGCTGCTACCCCATCATCGCAACTGCCGATGAAGTGTCGGTCGACGTGCAGGGTGTCGGCGTCCAGGTGGTCAAGGCGCGCGGGGTGAATCCGCGCACGATGTCCTGGGATCTGGTCGTGGACATTCCGGCGGAGTTTGCGAAACGACTGGCACGCTGGTACCAGCCGGCGGCAACCGGTACGGCGTTGCGGCCGGGCGAGGTCGAGGTAGCCGTGATGACGTCAGTGGGGGAGTTCACCCTTGCCGTAGACACCGCACGGGCCCCGGTCACCGCGATGAATTTTCTCAAGTACGTCGACGCCGGGATGTACGACGGCGGCCGATTTCACCGGGCCACTCGCGACGATAACTACACCCCAACGCCGCCGCAGCGCCCGATGATGCACCTCATTCAGGGCGGCATCGACCCGTCCAGGCGGGCGCAAGGGTTCCCGCCGATTGCGCTGGAGCGGACCAGCGTCACCGGGATTCGCCATACGGCCGGCACCGTCTCGATGGCGCGCGGTGGCCCCGACTCTGCGACCTCGGACTTTTTCGTGTTGCTCAACGACCAGCCGTCACTCGACTTCGGTGGCGGCCGCTTTGACGATCGCCAGGGCGCCGCCGCCTTTGGCCGTCTCGTCTCCGGTCTCGACGTCGTGCGCCGCATTCAGCAGGAACCCGTGTCCGGCCAGAACCTCACGCCGCCGGTGACCATCATCGCCGCCCGGCGGGTGCCGACCACTCGACGATAGGGTTGGCCCATTCGGGTTCGGGACTTCGGGACTTCGGGACCTCGGCACTTCGATTAGGTGTATCTTTACCGCGGAAGGATGGACGCCCCGTTTATGAAGAAATTGCTCCTATCTCTGGTCGTTGTTTCATTAGTCATTGGTGCGGGTGGCGACACGCTGCGCGCACAGGCGACACGGCCCGCGCAGGCGACCTTGTCGTCGGTCACCACGCCCCAGGCGCACTTCGGCCACGAGATTGGCGCCGACTACCAGTTGCCCAACTACACGCAGCTGGAAGCCTATTGGCGGAAGATCGAAAAGGAATCGCCGCGACTGAAGCTCGTGGAAATCGGCAAGACGGCCGAAGGGCGGCCGCAGCTGATGATGATCATCACGTCGCCGGAGAACCACAAGCGGCTCGACCGGTATCGTGAAATCTCCGCGCGGCTGGCGACGGCCGAGGGCCTGACCGACGAGCAGGCGCGCGCGCTGGCCAAAGAGGGCAAGGCGGTTGTCTGGATTGATGGCGGCCTGCACGCGACCGAAGTGCTCGGCGCGCAGCAACTGATGGAAACGGTCTATCAGCTGGCGAGCAAGACCGACGACGAGACGGTCCGCATTCTCAACGACGTCGTGATCCTGGCCGTGCACGCGAATCCCGACGGCATGGAGCTGGTCTCCAACTGGTACATGCGGAACCCCAATCCCGAACAGCGGAGCACGGGCGGCATTCCCGTGCTGTATCAGAAGTACGCCGGCCACGATAACAACCGCGACTTCTACATGTCGGCGCTCGACGAGTCGACCAACATGAACCGCGTGATGTACAAGGAGTGGTTCCCGCAGATCATGTACAACCATCACCAGACCGGCCCGGCCGGCACGGTGATGTTCGCGCCGCCGTTCCGCGATCCGTTCAACTACAACTTCCACCCGCTCATTCCATCGGGGATCGACCTGGTGGGTTCGGCCATGGCGACCCGTTTCCTGGCTGAGGGCAAACCCGGCGTGACGACCCGCGCGGGCGCCTCGTATTCGACCTGGTGGAACGGCGGTCTCCGCACGACGGCGTACTTCCACAACATGATCGGCATCCTGACGGAAACGATCGGTGGGCCGACGCCGACGAATATTCCGTTCGTGATCGGCAAGGTCCTCCCGAACTCCAGCCTGTGGTCGCCGATTGCGCCGCAGCGCTGGCACTTCCGCCAGTCGATCGACTACTCGGTGACGGCCAACTACGCGATTCTCGATCTCGCGTCGCGGTATCGCGAGACGTTCCTCTACAACATCTACCAGATGGGCCGTGACCAGATTGCCAAGGGCAACACGGACACGTGGACGCCGAGCCCCCGACGCGTGGCGGCCGTGCAGGCCAAGATGGCGGAGGCTGGCGGCGCCGGTCGTGGCGGTCGTGGCGGCGGCGCGGCGGCAGGCGGAGGCGGCGGTCGTGGCGGTGGCGCCGGGGCCGAGGTGGCGTCTCCCTACTGGAACGAACTGCACGCGCCTGAACTGCGCGATCCGAAGGGCTTCATCCTGCCGGCGGACCAGCCGGACTTCGGCACCGCCACTCGATTCGTGAACGCGCTCATCAAGACGGGCGTGACGGTGCACAAGGCCACCGCGCCTTTCACCGTCGGCAACAAGCAGTACCCCGCGAACTCGTATGTCGTGAAGGCCGCGCAGGCGTTCCGCGCGCATGTGATCGACATGTTCGAACCGCAGGACCACCCGGATGACTTTCCGTATCCCGGTGGCCCGCCCAACCGTCCCTACGACAGCGCCGGCTGGACGCTCGCGATGCAGATGGGCGTGCAATTTGATCGCATTCTCGATCCCTTCACCGGACCGTTCGAGAAGATCCCCGGCATGGCCACGACGCCGGCCGGCAGCGTGACGACGGCGCCCAATGCGGTGGGGTACTACTTCAACCACGGTTCCAACGATGCGTACATCGCGATCAACCGCCTGATGAAAAACGGCGACACGGTCTCGTGGCTGGCCGAGGGGCCCATGGGCCACGGCACCTTCTACGTGCAGGCCAAGGCCAACACGAAGGCCGTGCTCGACAAGGCAGCGACGGATCTGGGCGTTTCGTTTCAGGCGGCCACGTCAGCGCCCACAGGACGCATGACGGTGCTGCGCGCGCCGCGTATCGGCCTGTTCGATCAGTACGGCGGCCAGATGCCCTCCGGCTGGACGCGTCTCATCTTCGAGAACTTCGAGTTCCCGTACACGGTCGTGTACCCGCCGATGATTGACGCCGGCAACCTGCGCGACAAGTTCGACATCATCATCTTCAACGACAGCGGCATTCCGGGAGTGGGTGGTGCCGGCGGGGGTCGTGGCGGCGGCGGTGGCGGTGGACGAGGTGGCGCGGGTGGCGGCCAGGATATTCCCGAGGAGTTCCGCGGACGTCAGGGCCAGATGACGGCCGCGTCCATGGAGAAGCTCAAGGAATTTGTGCAGGGCGGCGGCACGGTGCTCACCATTGGTGGCGCCTCCACCAACATCGCGCAGCACTTCGACCTGCCGGTGACCAATCACCTCGTCGAGCGCAATGACGATGGGCAGCTGCAGAACCTGCCGGGCACCAAGTTCTATGTGCCTGGATCGGTGCTGCGCGCGGCGGTGGATCCCACGGCGGCCATCGCGCACGGCCTGCCGTCGGCGATTGATGTCTTCTTCGACAACAGTCCGACGTTCCGCCTGCTGCCTACAGCGTTTTCAAAGGGCGTGCGGACGATCGCGTGGTACGACGGACCGCACCCGCTGCGCAGCGGCTGGGCGTGGGGCCAGGAATACCTCGAAGACGGCGTTGCCGCGTTCGAAGCGGAAGTGGGCAAGGGCCACCTCTACGTGTTCGGCCCCGAGATCGCCTTCCGATCTCAGCCTCACGGCACGTTCAAGTTCCTGTTCAACGGCATCCTCCTGTCGGCGACAGAAGGACTGCGATAGTCAGCGACCCTGAGCCCGGGCCAGGTTGGCCCGGGCATCAGGCAGATCGGGACGCAGGCGGACGGCCTCTCTGAAATGCGAGACAGCCTCCCGCATGCGTCCCGTTTGTGCGTACGCGACACCCGCGTCGTTGTGAATCTCCCCGGCGCGCTCCAGCGGTGCCGCGGCAATCGCGCGTTCGTAATACGGAATCGCCTCCGCCGGCCGACCTTGCATCTGCAGTGCGCTCGCCAGCGTGTACAAGCCGTTCAAGTGGCCAGGGATGAGGTCGACCAGGCGGCGAAGATGTCGCTCGGCCTCGGCCGTCGCGCCCTGCCGTAACAACACAATCGCGAGATTTTCGAGCGCGGCCGGATCATCAGGCCGCAGGTTGAGAGCTGCACGATACGCGCCGGACGCACCCGGCAGGTCACCCTGCTGTTCGAGCAGCAGTCCACGCTGCACCGCCGGTTCGGGGCGAGTCGGGTCAAGGCGTTCTGCCGCCTGCAGGTGAGGCAGCGCAGCGGACAGGTCCCCGCGCGTGCGCAACAACGTGCCGAGATTGATGCGCGCGTCGACATCGACCGGATCGAGCCGCACCGCTTCCATGTAGTGACGCAGCGCCTGGTCGGTGTGGCCCTGCCGCTGCAGCAGCGCTCCGAGATTGTTGTGCGCGCCGGCCAGAGATGGGTTCGCCATCAGCGCCGCATCCAGGTGCGGCCTCGCGTCGTCGAGCCGGCCCAGCCGCGTGAGGGCGAAGCCGAGATTGCTCTGGGCCTCCGCGTTGGCGGGATCTGCGTCCACCGCGCGGGTGAGAAGCGCCACTGCTTCGTCGAGGTCAGCCGCGGTGCCGTGCAACTTTGGCACCGCCAGATTGGTCAATGCCAGAGAGCTGCGCGGGTTGGCTTCAAGCGTCGCCGTGTAGAGCGTTGTCGCGTCCGCATAGTGATGGCTCTGCTGCCAGGTCAGTAACGCCAGCGGAAGCGCCAGGGCAGCGGTCAGCACCGGCTGGCTGCTGATCGGACGTGGAAGTCGGGTGGCCAGCGCGCCAACGACGAGCGTGATGCCGCCCAGTCCGGCCAGGTATTGAAAGTGGTCGGCGACAAACGAATACCGGAACGGATAGACGTTGAAGAAACCCAGGGCCGGGAACAGCAGCGCGGCGAACCACCAGAGCCCTGCGAGAGGCGCCCGTGACCTGGTGCGCCAGCGCCACGCCAGCACTGCGAGGATCAACACCGCGAGTGGAAACGCGAACTGCCACCACGTCCCCGAAGAAATCGTCCACCGTGGGTAGTTGAATGAGAGCCCCGTCGGCCAGAGCAGCGCGGTCGCGTAGAACACCAGCGCGCGCCCCGCGATGAGACCTCGTTCGATGAATGTGTAGTCGAAGGCGTTGCCCGCCGCGCCGATGACCGTCCGCTCGACCCACGCAGTGAAGAGGCCCGCTGCGGCCCCAGCGGCCAGCCACGGCGCCAGTGGCACGACATGCCGACGGAAATCCAGCCGCCCATGTTGCCACCAGAGGACCGCCAGCAGTCCCACCGGCACCATGGCCGTCACGGTCTTGCTCAAGAGGGCGCAGACAAACAAGGCTGAGGCGGCGACGTACAAGCGCGGAGCCGGACGTTCGTCAAAACGCAGATACACGAGGCATGCCGCGAGGGCAAAGGTACCCGAGAGGGTGTTCTTCAACTCGGAGATCCACGCGACCGTTTCAACCTGCAGTGGGTGCAGCGCAAACACCGCCGCCACGGCCCATGGCGCGGGCGCCTTCAGTCGCGTGAGTATGAGCCCGACAAGTCCTGCGCTCAGGATGTGCAGCAGGATGTTGACCAGGTGGTAGCCGGTGGTGTCCTGACCCCACCACTGGTCCTGCAGCCAGAACAGTGAGTGGGTCAGCGGATAGTACTGCTGCGTCGCGCCAAGCTCCGTCCAGATTCGTGTGAGTCCATCCGCGCTGCGCAGCGCCGCAGCCGTCAGGTGCGCATCGTCGTCCCAGACGGGCGCGCCATGCCAGGCGGGCATGTACGCCAGCGCCGTGAGGAGTGCGATCGGCAAAAAAAACCGGAGCGCGAGACGGGATGTCTCGCGCTCCGGGGTCGAACGGGACGGCTTACTGCTGGTTCGGGCCATTGCCGCGGCCGCCGCCTGGCGGGTTGGGCATGGTCGCCTTGTCAAAACGCGGCAACATCTGGTCGCGCATCGCCAGGTGATACACCGCCGACGCCACCGCAATGGCCGACTTCTTCAGGTCGTCCTCGACGATGCGTTCGTAGGTGTCGAGGTTCGTGTGCCAGGTGTGGCTGTTGTATTCCATCGGATCCTGCGAGGCGCCGATGCCCGGCAGACCTGCGGCGTTGAACGATGTGCTGTCCGTGCCTCCGGGGTTGCGAGAGCTGGTCGTTGACGCGCCATAGATGCCGTAGTCCTCGAACTCACGGAAGTACTGGCGAAGGATGTTGCCGGCTTCTGGCGGACCAAACACCGACATGCCGCGGATGCGGCCCGTGCCCGAGTCGATGTTGAAGTACCCGTTGAACTTCGAATAGGCGGGCAGCGGATCCTCGAACGAGCCGTAGTGCTGCGCCACGTAGGCCTTCGAGCCGAGCAGGCCCTGCTCTTCACCACCCCACAACGCGACGCGAATCGTACGGCGCGGCTTGACGCCCAGCGCGGCGAGGATGCGCGCGGCTTCCATCATGATGGCGCTGCCTGCGGCGTTGTCGGTGGCGCCGGTGGCCGAGTGCCACGAATCGAGGTGGCCACCCAGCATCACGACTTCATCCGCCTTGTCCGATCCGGGGATTTCGGCGATCGCGTTGTAGGACGTCTTGCCGGCGGGGTAGTGGTTATTGACGATCGTGAACTCGAGACGCACCGGCGTACCGTCCGCCATGATGCGGGTGATGCGGCCGTAGTCTTCATTGCGGAGGACCACCGTCGGCACTGTCTTCGTGTGGTCGTACGCGGAGTGCGCAAACGCGCGAATCTGTCCATGTTCACGGCCGGCGTCATTGATGCGGACGCCCGCGCCGACGCGGAGCAGGAACGCGTCGATGGCCGCGTTGACTTCGCCGGTGGTGAGTCGCGCAGGTCCTTCCGGCGCCGGCGCTCCCGCGCGTCCTCCGCGACCAGCCGGCGGACCTCCCGCGCGTCCACCGCGACCAGCCGATCCGGCAGCCGCATTCGGGTCCGGGTTGAACTGGGCCTTCATGTCCTCGTCAGAGCGGCGCTTGGCCGGTGGATTCTCCTGGAAGGGCACCTGGGTGTGTGGTCCGACGAGCACGATGCCGTTGCGCACCTTGGATTCGATGGAGGCGAAATACGCGTCCAGTTCCTGCTGCGTCGGGCCCAGGCGCTGCACGGCGCTGCCGCGCCCCGCGCCTCGTCCACCCGCGACGTTGGCCGAGAGCGGCGCTTCGACGACGGGACCGACCGGGGGAATCAGGTGCACGGCTTCCGCGGTCACCGTGCCCTTGGTCGACGGCGTCCAGGCCAGCACCTCGAACACCAGGTTGTCCTTCACCGGCGCCAGGATGTGCCCGGTGGCCTTCTCGTTGAGCCAGCCACCGTTGGGGACGATGCCTGCCCCCGTGCGGAACTCAAACGGCTCGAGCTTGCCGTTGGTCATGCCCCACCGCTGCATCTGCGCGATGGCCCACTTGGCGGCGTTTTCGTGATTGGGAGAGCCGGTCAACCGTGGGCCGTACACGTCCGTCAGGAAGTGCATCGTCTGCATCACCTGCGAACGGTCCCAGCCTTCGGTGCGGATCCGGGAGTTCATCTCCTTGTTGATGGTTTCCTGACCAGCCTGGGCCGCCGGATAGGCGACAACGGCGGTCAACAAGAGCAGGGGCAAAAACAATCGACGACTCATCGGGGGGCCTCCAAGCAGGCTGATCATAATGGATAGCGTGACACCGCAGTGGCAGTATCCCCCCGAACTCGCCGATTACCTGCTGACGCTGGGCCTGCGCCCGTTGCCGACGACGCCACCGACATTTGTGCGTGATGCGCTCAACGACCTGTATCGCTTTGAAATCCGGCGCTTGCGGGATCGGCTGCTTGCCGGTCAGATTGCGAAACCCGACTACGTACCGGCCGTGATTGCCCTGCGCAAGAAATACTGGCCGCTATCGCTGCAACCGGGCAGGTGGGAGGAGATTTGCAGGAATCTGAAATCTGGAATCTGAAATCTGAAATCGGCTGATCTGAAATCGGGCGATTGGCAATCGGGAAATCGGAATCGGCAATCGGGCAATCGGGCGATTGGCAATCGGGAAATCGCCGATCCCCCGATTAGCGGTTCAGATTTGCGATTCCCCGATTTCAGATTTCAGTTCAACAGATTTCAGACTTCAGACTTCAGATTTCAAATCTCATCTCAAATCTCATCTCAAATCTCCCTACCCATGCCGCTCTGGTTCCCAGCGGAGACCAGCCGTGAGGATGCGCTGCATGAGCTGCGGATACTCAACGTCGGCCATATCTGCCGAACGAGCGAAATCTTCGCCGTTGGCGATCTGGGGATTGGGGTTCGCTTCGATGACCCACACCTTGCCGGTGGCGTCCATCCGCATGTCGATGCGCGCGTAGCCGCTCAACATCAACGACCGGTAGACGCGTTTGCACAGGCCGGGTAATCGCGCCTCGACGCCCTCGGGCAGGGGTTCGGCCGCCCCGGTCATGATGCCGGCCTTGTCCTGATAGGAACTGCTCCACTTCACACGCGACGTGGCGATGCGGTGGTGCCGGTCGGTCATCTTCTCGAAGAACATCTCCCAGATCGGGAACACCTGCAGGCGATCGTTGCCGACGATGCAGCAGTAGAGCTCGCGGCCATCGATGTATTGCTCCACGATGGCATCGGTGCCGATGGACTCATGAATGAACTGCACACGCTCGGTCAGCCGGCGTTCGTCATCCACCACGGACGCCTGGGCGATGCCAATCGAGGCCTCCTGCGTGAGCGACTTCACGATCACGGGAAAGTTCATGCGCTTCGGAAGGCTGAAGCGCCGCCGGCGATGCGCCACGGCAAATTCCGGCACCGGAATCCGGTGGTACTGCAGGAGTTTCTTCGACAGCGCCTTGTCGCGCGCGAGAATCATGCCTCGCGGGTTGCAGCCGGTGTACGGCAGCCGCAGCAGTTCCAGGTACGACACGACATTCTGGTCGTACGTGCCGACCTCGTGGAAGGCTTCAAGCAGGTTGAACACGATGTGCGGCTTGAATTCTTCGGCCGCCTGCTTGATCGGCGTGAGTTCATCGGCCACGCCAAGCACACGGACATCGTGCTTGAGATCGTCCCGCAACGTCTTCAGCACATCGTATTCAGTTCGCCACGGTTGCGTCGTCGTGTCCACACCCTTCACGTCGTCGGGTGGCACGAGATAGTGGTGAATGAGGAGAAGGACGCGAAGCTTCCTCATGAAGGCAGCATCATAAACGGATCACGCGCTGGAACAAAGCGTCTTCGTGCGTCAGAGGTCGCGAGCACATCCCGCAGATACCAGTCGATCCCTCGTTCGTTCTGCCAGTCGCGTGGGTATCCCAACGAGACTTCTTCATGCCGAATGCCGTCGCGTATCAGCGATGTGCGCATGTGCAGGTGGCCGTTCACCACCACTCTTGCGCGGAATCGCGTCGGCCAGTGATGTGTGTGCGTCGTGCCGCACCAGATCGAGAAACGAGGAATGCGTGGCGGCCGCGCGAGGTCATACCGAAGCGGCCAGTGGCTGATCAGCACGGTCTCGGCATCTTCGGGCAACGCAGCGAGGCGTTGTTCGGTAGACGCCACGCGTGCGTGACACCACGCCGTGCGCGAGGACCACGGCTCCGGCGACAGCATTCGCTCATCACCGCAGACGATGTTGTGCTCGCGGGCCCACGCCACCGGATCCGCGATACCCGCGGGGTGGAACGTGTAGTCGTACAACAGGAACAGAGGGCAGATGAAGGTGCGAGGTGCGACGTGCGAGGTGCGACGTGCGAGGTGCGAGGTGCCTGCCGCGCCGGAGTCGTGACGGAGGCGGGGCCACTCCAGGAACGGGTCCTCCGGGGTGACGGTGCCGTATTCGCGGCAGATCGCGACGAGTTCGTCGTAGCGGGCCTGTCCGCGCGTGCGGTCGGTGGCGTCGGGTGGGCACCAGAGGTCGTGATTCCCAGGCGTCCAGATGACCTTCGCAAATCTCGGAGCGAGCGTGTCGAGTGCCAGCCGGAGGTGGTCGGCCTTTTCGCCGATGTCGCCGGCGACAATCAGCCAGTCGTCGGGATACTGACCGATCTGTTCGAGTGCCGCGCGATTCCTGGCGTGACTGATGTGCAGGTCGCTGATGGCGAGCAGGCGCATCAGCGTGCGCCACTGAGCTGGATCGCCCGCACTTCGGTCACAGGCACCATGGTGTGCGCGGACGGATCGCCGGCCACACACCAGCTGATGAGGTGATGCGGCGGAACCTCCGCGACCGCGAACTGCCAGGTGTCTGGTGTGCCCGCGAGCGATTCACGAAACGTGATCCGGGGTTGTGGGCCCGACAGATCAAAGGCGATGTCTGCCAGGTGTACAGCGATACCGAGTCCCCGGGCCTTGAGGTACGCCTCCTTGAGTGTCCAGTACGTCAGAAACCGGCGCTGCTGTTCCGACTGCGGGTGGACTTCGATATCGGCAGCTTCCGACGGGGCGCAGAACCGGTGCCACAGGTCGCGTTCGACTGCGCGGCGCTGCAAATCCTCAACGTCGACTCCAGCCTCGTGTGCGTTCGTCATCACACAGGCCACGACGCCGCCCGAGTGGGCGAGATTGAAACGGAGCGTGGTGGCCGGGGCTGCGATCTCGGGTCGGCCTCTGGGCCCCTCCTCGAACACCCAGTCCGCCGACGGGTGGCCGGTCAACGCGTGCAGCCACGCCCGCACAAGCCGGCGTCCAAGGAGATACTCCTGCGCGGTCTCCGCGTGCTGGAACCTGGCGTAGCGCTCGCGTTCACGAACCGGCAGCTCGCTCAACCATGCTGCGACCTGCTCGGTCGACATCTCGCGTGTGTCCGACCAGGTGATGGCGATCCCCGAGTCGCCCAGCGCCGGCAACGTGCCGTCATGCCAGTCCTGCATCTCTGCGCAGCATGATCGCAGATAATGTGCACATGACGATGGTTTGTCTGTTTCCCGGGCAGGGGTCGCAATCCAAGGGCATGGGCGCCGAACTGTTTGACCGCTATCCCGACTGGACCGCGCAGGCCGACGACGTGCTCGGGTATTCGATCCGTGAGTTGTGTGTGGACGACCCCCGCAGCGAGCTGGGACTGACGCAGTTCACGCAGCCGGCGCTGTACTGCGTGAATGCGTTGTCCTATCGCGCTCGCCAGGATGACGGGGGAGCGACGCCCGCTTTTGTGGCCGGTCACAGTCTGGGCGAATACAACGCGCTGCAGGCCGCCGGGGTCTTCGACTTCGCGACAGGACTCACGCTGGTGCGTCAGCGCGGGCAGATCATGGGTGAGGTCAGCGGCGGCGGCATGGCGGCCGTCATCGGCCTCGAAC
Source organism: uncultured Acidimicrobiia bacterium (assembly GCA_966252305.1). Taxonomy (GTDB): domain Bacteria; phylum Acidobacteriota; class Vicinamibacteria; order Vicinamibacterales; family SCN-69-37; genus SYFT01. The sequence goes on along the minus strand of CBINOO010000012.1, from coordinate 3,809 downwards.
CGCAGCGCATTCAGGAAGTGCTCGACAGTACCGAAGCCGGCCGCCGCCTTGACGTCGCCAACTTCAACTCCTTCGACCAGACCGTCATCGCCGGGCCGAAGGATGACCTGATGACCGTCAAGGCGCAGTTCGAGGCGGCCGGGGTGCGCGCATACATTCCGCTCAACGTGAGCGCGCCATTCCATTCGCGCTACATGCGCGAGGCGCAGACTCGTTTTGGCGCCCTCCTGCTTGACGTGTCCTTCGCGCCGCCGGAGATTCCGGTGATCTCGAACGTCAGCGGCAAACCGTATGAGGGCGACCTGGTCCGACAGACGTTGTCCGAGCAGATCGGCAATTCCGTTCGCTGGCTCGAGTCGATGCTGTATCTGCTTGACCAGCCCGAACCCGAGTTCGAAGAAGTCGGGCCCGGGCAGGTGTTGACGAAGCTGCTGGCGCAGATCAAGAAGAAGCGTCGCTAGAACGCCTCGCGACCGCGGTTACTGACTGCCGCCGCGCAGGCGGACGGCGCCGTTGGTGGTTTCAATGCGGACGGGGATGCCGCCACCGTTGAGGCGCGCGTCAAACCGCCGGCGCGAGGACTCGAGCACCTGAAGGTCGAGGCCATCGTGTGAGATGCCGCCATTGGTCACCCGGGCGCTGACGTCGGCGCTGACCGTGGGGGGCAGCGTCACCGTCACCTGGCCGTTGGTGGTCTCCGCGGTCACACCCGGCTCCGCGAGCCCGGCCATCACGACGTCAATGACGCCGTTGGTCGTCGAGACCTTTGCGCTGCGCTGGAGGTCGATGGCTCTGATGCGGCCGTTTGATGACGACGCCTCGAAATGGCCGCCCACACCCGTGACCGCGATGTCGCCGTTGGACGATTCCAGCGTGACGGCGAGTCCTCGCGGCACTGACACGATGTAATTGGCACGTCTTGAGACGCCGAACTGCATGCCCCGTGTGCTGCTGTCGAGGGTAATCTCGTTGCCTGACGACGTCTCGACGATGTCGAACCCGGCAAGTTGGTCGTTGGCCGCTTCTTCATTGCCGGCCCGGACGATGCGCTCGACCGACACCTGCACATCCGCTCCGTCGCCGGCGTTCACCTCGATCCGGCCGTTGCTGTTCTTGATCACCAGGCGTCCATCCGCGCTGATGGGATACGTGCGGTTCCAGGTGTTCTTGGCCTCGACATCGGTCGACAGCTGAAGGTTGCAGGCGCCGGCGCCAATGACGATGACGGCCAGGGCCAGGGCGAGATGGGCAGGTGTGCGACGTGTGGGCATGTGGGCTCCTCCGGATGCGATACCCGGGTACAGACGCCTCGCCGCGTGGGAAGTTCCCTGTGCCGGACAGGCGACGACCGAGCCTAGTGTATCGACTGGTGGGTCGCGAGGTGTTCGAGCATACGGGCCCGGTGGGCCGCGGCCTCGTCGGTGAGCGGAGCCTGCTGGCGCAGCGGCCGGAGTTCGTCAGCCCAGGCCGACGCCTCGGACGCATCCTTGAGCCGAAGGTCCCGGGCAAACCGATAAGCAGCGAAGTCGACGACGTTGTTCCGACGTTCCATGACCACCAGTCTTATCGGCAGGTGTGACAGGGGGGGACATGGGGGGCGCCGGAGGGCCGAGGTGCCGGAGTGCCGAGGTGCCGAGGTGCCGAAGAGTCACTACCTCTCGTCGTAGCACTCCGGAACTTCGGAACTTCGGAACTTCGGAACTACAATCCCCCCGTATGTCTTCCGCGTCCGGCGTCCGTCAACCATTTGAACAGTCCGCGGCGCTGGCCGCGCGGCTTGAGTCTGAAGTCTCCCGCGTGATCATCGGCCAGAAGCCGGTGCTGCGAGAGGTGCTGATCTCGCTGCTGGCCGGCGGACACGTGTTGCTCCGAGGTGTCCCGGGGCTGGCCAAGACACTGCTGATCAAGACGCTGGCGCAGGCGGTGGATCTGAAGTTCAGCCGCATTCAGTTCACGCCGGACCTGATGCCCTCCGACATCCTCGGCACTGACGTGATCGAAGAAGACGTCTCGACCGGCAAACGGGAAATCCGGTTCATTCCCGGCCCCATCTTCGCGAACATCATCCTCGCCGACGAAATCAACCGCACGCCGCCCAAGACCCAGGCGGCGCTGCTGGAGGCCATGCAGGAATTCCAGGTGACGGTTGGTGGCACGCGGTACCCGCTGTCGCGTCCGCTGTTCGTGCTGGCCACGCAAAATCCCATCGAGCAGGAAGGCACACATCCGTTGCCCGAGGCACAGCTGGATCGCTTCATGTTCAACGTGGTCATCGACTATCCGTCGGCTGACGAAGAACGCCGGATCCTGTCGGAGACGACGACGGGGGCGGCGGCGGAGGTGACCCCGGTGGCGACCGGCGCGGAACTGGAACAGGCCCGAGCCCTCGTGCGCGATCTTCCCGCGGCCGACAACGTGGTGTCGTATGCGTTGCGCCTGGTGCGCGCGACGCGCCCTGCGGACGAGTCTGCGCCACCCGTCGTGCGCGAGTGGGTGAAGTGGGGCGCCGGCCCTCGAGCGGGGCAGGCGCTGCTGCTCGGCGCCAAGGCGCGCGCGCTGATGGACGGCCGCAGCGTGCCGGCCCCGGAGGACATCCGGGCCGTGGCAGCGCCGGTGCTCCGTCATCGCCTGCTCCTCAACTTCCAGGCCGAGGCTGACGGGGTTGATCCCGATCAGGTCATTTCACGCATGCTGGATGTGGTGACGCCGTGACCACGCCGCGCGCGTCCGGCCGGCCCGGCGCCGTGCTTGATGCGCGGGTCGTGGCCGCGATCGACAACCTCGAACTGGCCGCGCGCCTGGTGGTGGAAGGCGCCCGCAGCGGCGCGCACCGAAGCCCGTTCCATGGCTTCAGCAACGAGTTCAGCCAGTACCGCGCGTATCGCCCCGGCGATGACCTGAAATACCTCGACTGGAAAGTCCTCGCGCGCACCGACCGCCTGTACACTCGCCAGTTTCGTGAGACGACCAACATGGGCGTCATTCTTGTCGTCGATACGAGCGCGTCGATGGCGTACCCCTCGGCTGCGTCCGCTCGCTCAGGGCAGGCGGCGCCGGACAAGTTCCGCTACGCCGTGATCATGGCCGCGGCGCTCGCACACCTGATCGTCGGCCAGGGCGATGCCGTCGGGCTGATGTCGATGCAGCAGGACAAGCTGGTCTACATCCCTGCGCGTGGCGGGAAGGCGCACCTGCGACTGCTGCTCGCACAACTCGACGCGCTGACGCCCGATGCGCGGTGGGATCCGCCCCGCGTGCTGACACGTGCGGCAGATCTGCTGCGCCGACGTGGCGTCATCGTGGCCTTGTCTGACTTCTACGATCAGGAAGAGGCCACGCGCGTCGAACTGCGCCGCGTGGCGCGGCGCGGCCATGACGTGGCCGTGCTCCAGGTGATCAGCCGCGATGAAGTCGACCTGCCGTTTGGCCGCGATGTCGAGTTCGAGGATCTGGAAACCGGCGATCGCGTCGTCGTGGACGCGCGAGGGGCGCGCGCGGAGTACCGGGAGCGAGTCGCGGCGTTTCTCGAAGGCTGGCGCACCGGCTCGCGACGCGACGGCCACGACTACGCGTTGATGACGACGGATGAGGCGCCGGCTGATGCCTTGCGGGCGTATCTGATTCGCCGAGGGCAGCCGCGATGACGTGGCTGGCGCCGTGGGCGCTGCTGGGCCTGTCGGCCGTCGCGTTGCCGGTGCTCGTGCACTGGCTCGCCCGGCACGAAGCCGACCGTCGGCCATTCCCGACGGTCCGCTTCGTGCCGCACTCGCCGCCCACGTCGGGCAGGCGTCACCGCCGGACCGACCAGC
>CBINOO010000011.1:0-61381 GCA_966252305.1 uncultured Acidimicrobiia bacterium | reverse complement strand
ATGCGTTGCTCGACTTCCCGCAGGCGCCGGTCCGCGGCCCGACGCTCGCGCTCCCGTGCTTCGATGACGAGTTGACCGTGATCGAGGATGCCGCCGGCATACAGCCCGAGTTGTTCGAGCAGGCGGAGGTCGTCGTTGGGGAACAGCGAGCCGTGTCGCTGCACGACGCCCACGACACCCCACCGCCGGACCGACGAGGAAATGGGTGCCAGCAGCACGGCGGTGCCCGTGCGCTTCAGGCCATCGCGCAGGCGGCCGTCGAGTGCCGGCAACGGCACGATGGACGATTCAGCCGCGCGGAACGCGATATCGGCCGGGCCGGCTTCGGCGTCGAGCACGACACCTTGGAGGGATGCACTCGTGGAGGCGCGCACGGTCACGTCTTCACTGGTGACCGAGTCGCGGATGGCCACGAAGACGGCCGAACCCGCGGCGCCTCGTTGCGCGGCACGCAGCAGATCAGCGGCCGCGTGCCGTCCGCGATCTTCCGCTTCGCGGTCGGCAGTGTCCACGAGATAACGCCCAAGCTCGTCGCGTTGCCATCTCTTGCGCAGCCAGCGAGGTGTCGCGAACGCCAGGTAGAAGGCGATGAGAGCGAAGCTCGATAGCGTGCGATTGAGGAGGGCTGCCAGCTCCGATGCCACGTTGAGGACGAGGGCACCACCAACGACGAGGTGAACGCCCATGAGTCCCCAAGTACCAACCGCAGCCAGGACGAGCCGACGCGCGGTCACGCCACCAGACCGTCGGGACTCGTAAGAAAACGTCAGCGCGACGAGGAAGAGGCCAATCAATGAATAGGCCGACACGAGATAGGACAGCCACGCCGGCAGCGGAAGCGGGGCCAACCGAGCCATCGCGACCAGTGCAATCGGAGTGATGACGGCCGACACCGTCAGCAATCGAGGGATTTCCCGGAAGTGCTGGATCAGGCGCAGCAGGAAGTAGGGAAGCAGGGCACCGACGGCGAGCGGCACCACGGAGACTTCACCGCGCCACGCCCCACTGGCCACGGGAGACACGAAGAACAACCCGCCTACTGCGAGCAAGATGTCGAGCCGGCGCGCGTCTCGATGTTTCCACGCGCCTACGAGGGCACCCCAGACGGTCAGGAGAATCGCGAGGCTGCCGGCCAGGCTGATCAGCCAGACCATGAGCGCCTACTCGTTCACCTGCGCCAGCCCGCGCAGGGTCTCCAGAATGTCGGCCTTCTGCGACTCGTCGGGGATCGAAGGCCACAGGTGCTGAATCACGCCGGTGGAGTCTATCAGGATCAACAAGGGGACGCGCGTCACGCGGAGTGTCTTGGGCGGGGTCTGCACGACGCCCTCTTCCGGGATGCCCATCGTTGAGGCAAACGCCACTTCTGGATCTCGTGTGAGTTCCGTGGTCACCAGTTTGGCGGGTATGCGCGCCAGCGCGGCGAGGCGAACGAATTCGGCATACGCAGCCTGGCTCTTCTGGCACGCCGGACACGTGCTGCGAGCGAAGACCAACAGGGTGTGCGGAGTGTTCGCGTAGAGTTGCGGATCGACGTCGATGCGTTCGCCGACCACGTAGGCCGGGGGAGGAGGCGCGGGGGTCAGGCCCATCCGTTGCCGCAGTGAGGGGCTGACTGACAGGGCGACGGCGGCCGCCAGCCCTGCCAGGCACACAACGATGACTGCGGTGATGATGCGGCCGGTGACCGCATCGGACGCGGAAGTCACGGCGTGTTACGTCTGCGCCGCGCCGACCTTGCAGACGCCGTCGCAGGCGTCGTTGAGCAACCAACCGCACGCCGGCCAGTCGTTGTCGACGGTGCAGCTGCCGGAGCCGTCGCACCACGTCATCGACAACACGTCACAACCCCAGTCGAGGCTGCACCAGCAGTCGCCTGATGACGCGGCCTGCACCACGAACTTGGCCCGCACCCAATCGGTGAGGCGCAGGTGCAGCGGCGCCGCATTCACCAGCATCAGCGTCTGGCGGTTGCCGAGCCGGTGCATGAGGTAGTCCGCGACATCGGGGCCAAACAACTCCGTTACACGTTCGGCGACGATGCGGGTCGCCGCGCGCGCCTCTTCACGACCGCCGCCTTCCATGGAGGCAAACGTCGCGCGTGTGACCTCGATGGCCGCGTTGAGCGCGTCCACCTGTTCCGATGACAGTTCGGGGCGTGAGTCGCGATACGACGCGATGTGATCGATCCAGACCTGCGCCCGGGCCTCGTTGGACGGGAGCCGTCGCAGGATCTCCTTGCGGTACGCGAACGGGTAGTCCTGGATCTGGCGTGCCGCCGATTCGACCTGGCGGTCACTGAGCGCCTGCACCCACTTCGAGGCTGACTGCACCTCGTCAGTGGTCATGGCCCTGAGCAGGATGAAATCAGCCGGAAGGGTGAGCGCGGCCACCACGACGCAGAAGATGAGACGACGACGAGTGCGAGTCGACACGAGAACGCTCCTTGCGTTGGGGACGGCCACGCGGCCGTCCGTGATCTGACGCGTACTCTATTGACGAGCTAAGTCATTGTCAATGAAGTACTTACGAGAATCGATCCCGGACGGCCACGAGCGCATTATGACCGACACGAACGCGCTTTATTGCGAACTGAGGTCACCATAAAACTTCCAGTCGACATTCATGTCACGCGTCAGCGGCATCTTCGAAACAGCCAGCCGCAGGAACGCCACCGGCATCGAACCCTGGCGCATGATTTCGTCGTGGAACTCCTTCTCCGTGCGCATGCCGGAGTCGACCACCTCTCGCTTCATGCCGCGAATCTGGAGGCCGCCGACCAGATACGCCATCTGATACAGCGGGCCATACTGTCCGCCGAATGACCGCCGGACTTCCGCCGTGGCATTGTCTCGTTCATGGCCGACCTCGTTGACGAGGAACTCGATGCATTCCTGCGGCGACCACTGGCCCATGTGGAACTTGAGGGAGAACACGATGCGCGCCGCGCGGTGCATGCGCCAGAACAGCGCGCCCACCTTCTTCTCGGGTGAGTCATGGAAGCCCTTGTCGTACAGGATCGTCTCCCAGTAGAGCGGCCAGCCTTCACCAAGGAACGGTGTGCCTCCCAGGCTCGCGCGATAGCCGTTGAACCGCTGACCCATGAAGCCGACCAGGTTGTGGCCCGGAATCATCTCGTGGTGCGCCACCGCGTTTGAGAAGTACTTGTTGTTGCCGCGCAGCACCTGCATGCGCGTGTCGTACTCCTGCGTGTTGGTCGGGAAGGCGACGAGGATCTGGGCTCCGCCCAGGAAAAATGGCGCCGTGAGCTGGCGCTCGGGTGAGAGCATCACCATGCGGAACGACTCGCTCGCCACGGCCGGCACGGTGATCAGATCGTTGGTGCGCAGGTACGTCACAGCTTCAAACAGCAGATCGCGCACATATTCGGGTTGGCGCCCAGGCGCGACGTACATGTTCTTGACGCGCTCGACCGCGGCGTTCCAGTCGTTGCCGAGCCCCATCTGCTGCGCGGCCTTCTCCATCTCACGCACGGTCCATGCGAACTCGCGCTCGCCCAGGCGGATGAGTTCTTCGGGCGTGTACGGAATCATCTCGTTTGCGAGATCGAAGATGAGACCATCGCGGCCGCGCGCGGCGCCGGGAATGCCGCTGTCATCCTGCTTGCGCGGCGGATTCGGATCGGGACGGAACGCCGCCCGCGCAATTTCGAGTTCGGACTGCTTCTTGATGAACAGGTAGTCGACCTGGGCGTTGCGGCTCAGCCGGTCGAAGTCCAGCGACTGGAGCGCCGTCAGCCAGCGTTTGTAGTACTCAGGCGACCGCTGCACACCAGCGCCACGCCCGCGGCCGCCGCTTCCCAGGAAACGCTGCACGACCGGCAACATCTCGTCCGCGGGCAACGCGATGATCTCCTTGAGATCAGGCACGCTTGACATGGCGGGCGCGGTCGCCGGTTCAATCACGGCCGCCGCTGGACGTGCAGGAGCCGTCAGGTTCGCTGCCGCCACCGGCCCGCGCAGGTACGCCGAATACTCGGTCAGTGCCTTGTCAAGGTGTTCCCACGGCATCGGCACCCACCAGGTGAACAGCGGGTCGAACGTGTTGTAGTGATTGAACCACTCGGTGAGCGCCGCGCGCATCGCATCAGTGGCGTCCGCCGCATCCCGCGCCTGGGTGGCGGACGCGCGGAGCGCCGTGGCAGCGGTGCCGCCGGCCACGCCGGCTTCAAGGCCGGCCCGCGCGGCACGCACCGTCTTGGTAATGCGATCGATCAGGCCGGCGGAGGCCTGCGCGTCCATGTCACCCATCCGCATCCGGTGTTCGACGACGGTGATGACGTCTGCGGAAAACGGAATCAGGGGCGCGATGTCGTGAATCGCCGCCGCGTCCACGTCGAGCTGTTTGAGATTGGTGTCAATCGTGGTCTTGAGGGTGGCCAGGTCCGTTCTGGCTGCCGGACTCATCGTTGTCCCATCCAGGCCGGCCAGCGCCGCCTTCCAGTCCAGATCAAATCGCTTGAGCCGGGCGATGCGATTGGGAGACACGGACACGGTGAATCCGGGTGCGGCAGCGGGTTGTGCGGCTCCAGCGTCACCGCCGCGACCACCGCGCCCGCCGCGGCCACCGCCCCCCTGGCGGCCGGCACCCGGCAGGTAGTTGCCGTTGAGCGTGTTGCGGTCCATCGTGTACCGCTGCACCACCAGGCGCATCTCACTCTGCTCAGGGGCGAGCAGTGGGCGAAGGTCGGTCGGGACGTCCTCGGCCGGGGCCTGTTGTGCTGACCCCTGGAACCAGTCGCCCGGCACAGCCGACACCGTCGTTACCGCCGTGCCCGTCAGCAGGACGCCCACCCACACCTGTCGCCAGAACTTCATCGTCATTCGACCATTCTCCTGTTTCCCCCAAAATACGACCACCGATGCAACTTTCTTTCGCCAGCCGGGTTTGTCCAGTAATGAGGCGCTCGTGAGCGACGCCGCGGCGTTCGAGGCGTTCGTCCTGGAGTTCCAGGACCTGGTCTACGGCACGGCCATGCGGCTGTTGTCGAACCCGGCGGAGGCGGAAGACGTGGCACAGACGGTATTCATGAAGGCGTTTGAACGATTCGACGACGTGGTGGGGAACCCGTCTGCGCCCGGCTGGCTCAAGACGGTGACGACCAACCAGTGCCTCAACCACATCAACCGGTACCGCAATCGCTGGCGTCTGTTCAGCGAGATGGAATCGGGTCCATCCGGTCCATCAGGTCCATCGGGTCCGGCGGGTCCGGCGGAGGACGTCGAGGTGTTGGAGGTGGCGCTCAGAAAGCTCCCCGCCCATCAGCGCGTCCCCATTGTGCTGTTCTACTTCGACGAATTGAGTTACCAGCAGATCGCCGACCGGTTGTCGGTGTCGCTGAGCAAGGTCAAGAGTGACATTCATCGAGGCCGGCAGGCTTTGCGTGAGGCACTCGAGCAGGCGGGACACGGGAGGGGCACACATGTCGATGCATGAAGACGAGCGCGTCATGAGAGACGACGCGTTGGGACAGGCCCTTCGCGCGTTGCCCCTGTCGCCTGCGCCAAAAACGCTGGCTCCTCGAGTGATGGCTGCCGTGGCCGCGAGGCTCAAACGCCACGACTACACGTGGTTCGAGTGGCCGGTGTGGGCGCAGATTGCCTCGGCGATTGGCCTCGTCGTGTTGTTCGCCGGTGGCGCTGCCGCCTGGTCCGCGATATCGACACCCGCTGCGCTCGAGACAGATGCATCGCTGCTGCGCGCCCTGTTCGCCGTCGGCCGCAGCGTCTTGCAACCGATGATGACGATGTTCCTGCTGGCGGTGACAGGGCTCATGTTGCTGGCCGGCACGTGCGCCGCGCTGCTCAATCGTGTGGTGTTTGGCTCGGAAGATATGACGGAGATGGTGCGATGACTCGACGATTGCTCTGGCTGGCGTTGTGTGTCTGTGGACTGACGGCCGGCGCGTCGGCGGTTCCGGCGGTGGTCATTCAAGCGCAGGGCGGTGCTCGTGGTGCAACCGCTGAACAGCCGCCCGTGACCGATCCCACTTCACCGACGACAGCGACACAGGATCGCGATGCGTGGGAGCGGGAGTTCGGCCCCATGCAGCCCTGGCGATACCGGCGCAACGTGTTCCGGCTCGGACAGGACTTCCAGTTGCGGCTCACGGACTCCGCGCGTGACGTTGCCGTCGTGTTCGGCACGGCGCGAATTGCCGGGCGCATCGACGGCGACCTTGTCGTCGTGTTGGGGGAGACCCAACTCGATTCGACAGCCGTGATTGATGGGTCGCTCATCCTGGTCGGTGGGCGTGCATCGGTTGCCCCGGGCGCGCTGGTCCGATCGGACGTTGTGCTCGTGGGGACGAACGTGAATCTCCCAACCGGCTTTGTGTTTGGAGGAGAGCACGTGGTGATTGGCACCCCCTGGCTGGGTGTGTCGATGCAGCGGTTCGTGCCATGGGTCACCACAGGACTGCTGTGGGGACGGCCGATCGTGCCATCGGTGAGCTGGGTCTGGTTGACGGTCGGGTTCTTCCTGTTTGCCTACCTCCTCGTCAACCTGCTCCTGCATGAACCCGTCCGGGTCACGGCCGACGTTCTGAATCGTCGTCCATTCAGCGCATTCCTCGTTGGCCTCCTGACGATGCTGCTATGGGCGCCGATTGCCGGTCTGCTCGGCGTCTCGATCATCGGCATCATCGTCATTCCGTTTTTCCTCTGCGCGCTGGTGGTGGCCGCGGTGGTCGGGCGTGTCGGTGTGTTCCGATGGATTGGCAACAGCGTCATTGCGCCTGACGATAGCGAGTCGCGCCCACAGGCGTTGCGATCGTTTGCCATCGGGTTCGCGCTCATCACGCTCGTCTATATGGTGCCGCTGCTGGGGCTTGTGACCTGGGGTCTCGTAGGGGTTTTCGGCCTCGGCGCTGCAGTGATGGCGTTCCTGTCCGCGTGGCGAAAGGAATCGCCCAAAAAGGCAGGTGGTGTGGCCCCTGCCGTTGCGACGGCCATGCCGTACGACGCGTACGTGGACGCTCCGGCGCCGGCCACAGACCCCGCGCCACCTGCGCCCCCGACCCCACCTACGCCACCCACACCGCCGCTACCTACCTCAGCTGCCTTCGCGTCCTTCCTTGAGCGCGCGGCGGCGTTTGGGTTGGATGCGCTGATGGTGGGGGTGTTGCACGAGGGGCTGGAAGGCTGGATCTTGCCACGGTACGGCGAGTCGTACCTGCCCTTGCTGTTGATCTACTTCATCGCCTTCTGGACGTGGAAGGGCACGACGATTGGCGGGACGATCATGCGTTTGAAGGTCGTCAAGACCAACGGTCGGCCCTTTGAGGCGGCGGATGCGATCGTGCGCGGTCTGACCGGCATCCTCTCATTCGCCGCGCTCGGGATCGGCGTCTTGTGGATCCTGCGCGATCCGGAGCGTCAAGGCTGGCACGACAAGGCGGTCGGGACGTGGGTCATCAAGGAAGGCAACAGTTGAGGATGGCGAGATGGCTCGTCATCTCGTCATCTCGTCATCTCGTCATCTCCCCATCTCCTCATCGCCCCACCTGTATGTCTCCGTAGAACTTCCAGTCGAGCTGCGTGTCGGGAGTGAGCCGCACGTTCGAGATCGCCATGCGTGTCAGCGGGAACGGCATGGAACCCTGCAGGACGACGGCATCGTGGAACTGTTTGAGGGTCATCTGGCCTGAGTCGACGAGTTCCTTCTTGAGCCCGCGAAGCTGGAGGCCGCCGAGCAGATAGGCCGCCTGATAGAGCGGTCCGTAGTTGCCCTGGAACGAGCGGCGCACCTCGGCGATGGCGTTCTCCCGTTCGTGGCCGACTTCGTTGACGAGGAAATCAACACACTCCTGTGGCGACCACTGACCCATGTGGAACTTCAGCGAGAAGACGATACGCGCGGCGCGGTGCATGCGCCAGAACAGTGCGCCAATCTTCTTGTGCGGCGTGTCGTGGAAGCCGAGGTCCCAGAACATCGTTTCCCAATACAGCGCCCACCCCTCGCCATAAAACGGCGTTGAAATGCCGAGGTTGGCGCGGTGACCGTTGAGTCGTTGACCCATGTACGCCGTGTAGTTGTGGCCGGGGATCATTTCGTGGCCGGCCGTGGCATTGGAGAAGCCGGGGTTGTTGCCGCGCATGCTCTGGATGCGCTGGTCGTATTCCATCGTGTCGGTCGGGTACGACACGCTGATGATTGCGCCGCCGGTGAAGAAGGGGTTCACCAGCTGGCGTTCGGGCGACATCATGCCCATGCGCAGCGCTTCACGATTGACCGGCGTCACAGTGATCAGGTCGTTGTAAATCAGGAAATCCGCCGCATCGTGTACGAGGCCCTGAATCATCTGCGGTTGTCCACCGGGCGGAACCGCCGTGTTCTTGGTGTGTTCGAGCGCCTGCATCCAGTTCGTGCCGAAGCCCAGCTCGATGGATGCCTTCTCCATTTCGGCGACCGTCCACGCAAACTCCCTGTTGCCCAGTTCAATCAGTTCTTCGGGCGAGTAGGGGATCATCTCGTCAGCCAGGTCGAGAATGAGGCCGTCGCGTCCACGCGCCGGACCTTCAATACCGCTGTCATCGGTCTTTCTGGGGATGTTGGCCGGCGGCACGAAGTTGGCGCGTGCGATCTGTTGTTCACAGATCCGCTTGATGGCGAGGTAGTTCACCTGTGCATTACGCGAGAGACGATCGAAGTCCAGAGTCCTGAGCGCGGCCAGCCAGGCCTCGTGGAACGCGACGTCGCGAGCCGGCGGCTGCCCGCCCCCTCGTCGTCCACCCGCTCCACCGGCGCCACCGACACCTCTGAATGTGTTGACGATCTGAATTGTCTCGTCCTGCGGCAGAGCCATCAGGTACTGAAGGTCGGGCACCGAAGGGCGGCGAGGCGGCGGCACCGGAGCCACGGTGGCGTCGGCCGACGTGTGACCCGCGTTGGTCTGGTTCGCGGGGATGACCGTCGTGCGCAGCTGCGTCGTGTACGCGTTGAGTTCCGTGGTCAGATGCTCATACGGCAGGTTCATCCACCACGTGAACAGGGGGTCGTAGCCGTTGTAAAACGTGTACCAGTCGTTCATTGCGAAGCGGATCGCATCAAGCGCGGCGGCAGCTTCGCCGGCGAGCGCTGGTGCGATCCGCACGGTGCCCGCGTCCAGCCTGGCGCGGACAGCCGCGATTGATTTGTGTGCGGCGGTCACGCGACCGGCGGCATCCTGTGCGTCCATGGGCTCAACACGCACACGCGCTTCGTACAGTTCCACCAGGTCCGCGGCAAACGGGAGCAGCGGCGTGAGTGCCGCGAGACGCCGTGCGTCATCGTCGAGTTCAGCCAGGTTCGCAGCAATGGTCTTTTTGAGTTCCGCGAGGTCGGTCTGTGCCGCCGCCGACAACGAGGTGGCGTCAAGCCGCGTCAGCGCAAGCTGCCAATCCATGTCGAGGCGTTTGAGCCGTGCGATACGGTTCCGGCTCACGGAGGGCGCCGTGATGGCCGGGGCCGCCGGCGCCTCCTGCGCCTGGGCGCCGCCTCGGCCGCCACGACCACCACCGCGACCACCGCCGGCCGCCGCCGGCATGTAGTTCTGCGAGAGCGTCTGCCGATCGGCGGAGTACCACTGCATCGGAATCCGCATCTCGCTCTGGCGGGGTAGCAGCAACGGGCGCAGGTCTTTCGGCACCTGTGACGCCGCCGAGGGCGCCGCCGGCGCCTGCTGCGCGCGTGGCGACAACGCCAGTGGCCACACCAACGCGGCCAGAATCAGGGAGCTGACGCCAAGACGAACGGTAACTGACTTGGTCATGGTGATCGAGAGTCTACGTGATCTCGCGGACTGCTGCCGCTGACGTGCGCCTTCGTTGGTGGCGGTCAAGGGCTTTGCTCGTGCTTTCCGCGTTTACGACCAGCATGGCCAACGCTCAATCGCCGCATCTCGCCCGTCTCGCTGTCGCCATCACCCTGCTCCTGACCGCCGTTCCGCTGGCCGGACAGGAGCCACTCCCGATCGCCACACTCGATCGCTTCGTTGATGGCAGTCTGCAGGCAGCCCGGATTCCAGGGCTGGCGCTTGGTGTGGTGCGCGGCGGCGAGGTGGCGTACCTACAGGGATACGGAGTGGCTGGGCCGGATGGTCGCCCGATGACGGCCCAGACTCCCCTCATCCTTGGATCCACCTCGAAGTCATTCACGGCGCTGGCGGTCATGCAGCTTGTCGAAGCTGGCGCACTCGCGCTGGATGCGCCCGTCACCACGTACCTGCCGTGGTTCCGTACGGCCGATCCGGACGCATCAGCGAAGATCACGGTGCGGCACCTGCTGTATCAGACAAGCGGGCTGGGCACCTATGACGGTCGCGCGGGTCTCGCCGATAACGACCAGGGCCCCGATGCGTTGGAGAAGGGGGTGCGCGAGATCCGACGAGCGGCACTCAGCCAGCCGCCCGGTCAGAAATTTGAGTACTCCAACGTGAACTACAACGCCCTCGGCCTCATCGTCCAGGCCGTGGCTGGGATGTCGTACGAGGACTACGTCCGGACCCGCATCTTCCAGCCGTTGCAGATGCGCCACAGTGCGGCGGCGTTGTCAGACACCGCCGCGATCGGCTTGTCGACTGGTTACCGGTCATGGCTGGGTTGGCCCATTGCGTTCGAGGCGCCGTTCCCGAGGCGCGCGACACCGGCTGGCCTCTTGAGCTCGTCGGCGGAAGACATGACCCGATATCTGATCGCACATCTGAGCGGCGGCACGTATGGCGACGGGGAAGTGTTGTCTGCTCAAGGCATCGCCGCACTGCACGCACCGGGCGCCGAAATTGCGCCCGGGGTGTCGTACGGCATGGGATGGGCGGTCCGAACAGAGCCGGGGGCGACGACGATCTGGCACGATGGGGATGAGCCCAACTTTCACTCACACCTTCGGTTGCTCCCAGATGAAAGCTTGGGGATCGTGATCCTAATGAACGTCGGCGCCGCCGGGAACGAGATGGCCATCCACCGGCTTGTCAACGGCGTTACCGAGATCGTGCGTGGGCGCACGCCGGACGAACCTGTCGAGTCGCTGTCGGGATCCGCGTCACGACTGTTGCCCCTCGTTCCGCTGATCATCGCGATGCTCTGGGCTGGTCTCTCGTATCGCTCTTGGAGGCGATGGCGCGGCAACCGCACCCCGCCGCGGGGCTTCAGCCAGTTCTGGCGTCTCTACCTGCCGCTCGTGGTGGACGTTGCGGTCGTCGCGATCATCTGGGTGCTGGTGCCGATCTGGGTCAGCACGCCGATGGCGACGATTGCACTGTTCGCGCCGGATGTCTTCACCATCGGCGTGGGCATTACCGTCCTCACCGCAGCGGCGGCGGTTCTGCGAGTCCTTACGGTATGGTCCCTTCCTCAAGCGTCGTGAGGTAGGCCGAGTACAGAAACTGGCGATTCCGCTGACGCGCGGTGACCTCGCGGACGATGCCCAGTGTTTGCAGGGCGTCCATCGCTGACGCGACCGTCGGGGGCGTCAGGCCAGTGGCCTTCGCGGCGACTGGAATCGACGCGGCGACACGGTGCGTGAAGACCTCGTGCAGACGCAGCACCGACAGGGCCTTCCGCGCACCCAGCGCCGCCGTGATGCGGCGTCGGTCGTCTTCCACCAGCACCAGCAGGCGTTGCATGGTCTTGACGCCGGACTCAGAGACCGACGCCACGCCCTTCAGGAAGAACTCGAGCCACTGCTCCCAGTCGCCGTCCGTCCGAACCCGTTGGAGCGACTCGTAGTAGGCGGCACGGTTCTGTTTCAGGTACAGGCTCAAGTAAAGGAGGGGCTCTCGGAGCGCGCCCTCCGCGCACAGCAGGAACGTGATGAGCAGACGTCCCACCCGCCCGTTCCCGTCAAGAAACGGATGGATGGTTTCGAACTGCGCGTGCGCAAGTGCGGCCTTGACGAGCACCGGCGTCCGGGACGTGTGGTCGTGCAGGAACTTCTCGAGGTTGTCGAGCGCCGGCATCAGGTCGGGGACGTTTGGCGGCACGAACGCGGCATCGCCTGGGCGCGTGCCCCCCACCCAGTTCTGACTGCGCCGAAACTCACCGGGCGTCTTGTCGGCGCCACGCGATCGGGCGATGAGCACGCGATGAATTTCTCGAATCAACCGCAGGTTCAAGGGAAACCCCTCCCTCAACCGCTCCAGGCCGTGCTCCATCGCCGCCACGTAGTTGGAGACCTCTCGCACGTCATCCACCGGCAGGCCCGGCGCATCGGCGTCCTCGAAGAGCAGGAGGTCGGACAGCGATGACTGCGTGCCCTCAATCTGACTCGACAGCACCGCCTCCTTGCGGATGTGGCTGTAGAGAAACAGCGCCCGGTTCGGCAGGACCAGGGAGGCGCCATCCAGGCGTCCAATGCCGCGATTGGCAATCTCCAGCAGGTCCTGCAACGCGTGGCTCCAGGCGACCGCCGGTTGCGGCGGCAGGTCGGCAGGTACAAACGCCCGATACCTGGCCTGCCCGGCCAACTGGGTCACGAATCGTCCCGCTCGATGGGGAACCTGCATCGCTAGGAAATCTCCTTTCCTAGCGTAGTTCGTTAATAAAGAAAGTGCCACTTTTCTTTCTTAATGATGTCCAGTTGACGTCTATTGTTATGTGCGCGTATAACAAACATGACAAATATGACAAAAAATGCAGGTACAGCTGATCTGCTAATGTCGATCCGGGCCAAGCTTGATCTGACGCAGGAGCAGCTGGCGGAGCGTCTCGGCGTGTCGTTCGCCACCGTCAACCGATGGGAGGGTGGCGCCAACGCACCTCAGAAGGCGGCGCTGGCAAAAATCCGTCGCTTGGCTGAAGAGGCCGGCATTGGCGACGACCCTGGTGATCACATCGTCGAGTCTGTGCGCCCGTCCCGAGGGCGCCGGACTGCGAAGTCTCGGGGCACACCAACAACCAAACCCATGGAGCAGATGCTGTGGGATGCCGCGTGTTCGATTCGCGGTGAAAAGGACGCCGCCAAGTTCAAGGACTACCTGCTGCCGCTGCTGTTCCTCAAGCGCCTCTCGGATGTGTTCGACGATGAGGTGGAGCGGCTGGCGGAGGATTACGGCAACCGCGAAACCGCGCTCGAGATCGCCGAGGGTGATCATTCGCTCCTTCGGTTCTACTTGCCGGCCGAAGCGCGGTGGGGCGTCATCAGCGGGCGGGTCGCGCACGACTGGCCCAAAGGGGAACAGCCCAAGGATATCGGTGACCACTTGACCCGCGCTGTCCGAGCCGTCGTCAAGCACAACCCGCAGCTGTCGGGCGTGATCGACGTGGTGGACTTTGCAGCCGAGCGCAACGGCGAGCGTGACATCAATCCGGCCAAGCTACGCGCGGTGGTCGAGACGTTTTCCGATCCGCGCTATCGGCTCGGCCTGGCTGACGTGCAGCCCGACTTCCTCGGACGTGCCTACGAGTACCTGTTGCGGAAGTTCGCGGAAGGGTCGGGGCAGAGCGCCGGCGAGTTCTTCACGCCGACCGAGGTCGGATTCCTCATGGCGCACATCATGAAGCCGCGGCCGGGTGAGGAGTGTCACGACTATGCGTGTGGATCGGCCGGTCTGCTCGTAAAGCTGCAGCTCGTGGCGCGCGAGCTTGATCCCACCAGCAAGGTGCCGTTGCGTCTGACCGGGCAGGAACTCCAGGCCGAGAGTTACGCCGTGGCGAAGATGAACGGCATCATCCACGACATGGCGCTCGACATCGCGCGCGGCGACACGATGATCAACCCCAAGTTCCGCACGCCGGAGGGGCGCCTTCGCACGGCCGACATCGTCGTGGCCAATCCCATGTGGAATCAGCCGTTCGACCCGGACGTGTTCGAGCGCGACAATTTCGAGCGTTTCTCGACGGCCGGGGGCATGACGACGGGCAAGGGGGATTGGGCGTGGCTGCAGCACACGCTGGCGTGTATGAACGAGCGCGGCCGCGCGGCGGTGGTGCTCGACACGGGCGCGGTGACGCGCGGGTCGGGGTCGAAGAACGAGGACAAGGAACGCAACATCCGCCGGTGGTTCGTGGAGCGCGACCTCATCGACGGCGTCATCCTGCTGCCCGAGAATCTCTTCTACAACACCTCCGCCGCCGGGGTCATCGTCGTCCTCAGCAAACGCAAGAGCGCCGCGCGCAAGGGCAAGGCGGTGCTGGTCAACGCCAGCCGGCGCGTGGAAAAGGGCCGGCCGAAGAACTTCATTCCGGAGCCACAGATTCGCGAAATTGCGGCGTTGTTTCTCAAGGGGGCGCCGGTTGAGGGCGAAGTGGCGGTCGTGGGCAAAGAACAGCTCGCCGAGGCGGACTTCAATCTGAGTCCGAGCAGGTGGGTGGGGCAGTCGTCGGAAGCTGCTCATCGATCCATCCGAGAGATTCTCGACGAGTTACAGACTGTTGATCGGAACTCAGCAACGATTGACGCGACCCTTGCAAGACTGATGGTGAAGTTGTGAGGAACGCAGCTTGGACGCTGACGCCCATCGGCGATCTCTTCGACATTGGCGCCGGCAAGACGATGTCCGCGGCGGCTCGGTCGGGCGCACAACAACGACCGTTTCTGCGGACCTCGAACGTCTTATGGAATGAGTTCGATTTGTCCCACGTCGACCAGATGAGCATTTCAGCCGAGGAACTGGAGGCCAAGTCTCTGCGTCCGGGCGATCTCCTGGTCTGCGAAGGCGGAGATATCGGCAGGGCAGCCGTGTGGCAGGGACAGGTCGAAACCGTTTCCTTCCAGAACCACCTTCATCGACTGCGCGCCCGCACCGCCGAAGTGGTTCCGGAGTTTTACGCCTATTTCCTGCAGAGTGCGTTCACTCAGTTGGGCCTTTTCGAGGGAGCCGGGAACAGGACGACTATCCCGAACCTTTCGCGCAATCGCCTCGCAGCGTTGGAGGTGCCATCTCCAGAGCGTAGTGAGCACGGCGGCATCGTCCGGGTGCTCGACCTGGTCAGGGCCGGTATTCAGTCTCAGGGCCGTGCTCAAGCGATTGCCGAAGCGCTCAAGCGTGCCGCCATGCGCGAGCTGTTCACGCGCGGCTTGCGGGGAGAGGTGCAGAGGGAAACCGACATCGGACGAACTCCCAGCTCCTGGACAACCGAGGAACTCGGAGAGCGGTTCACCGTTGTGTCCGGCGGCACTCCGGCCCGTGGCAATGCGGCCTACTGGGCCGGCGGAACAATCCCGTGGGTCAAGACGACCGAAATCAACTACGCGACCATTTTCGAGACTCAGGAACGCATCACGCCTGAAGGTCTCGCCAATTCGGCCGCGAGGCTGCTTCCACCGGGCACCGTGCTAATGGCGATGTACGGGCAAGGAGTAACCCGCGCAAGAGTCGGCGTCCTTGGGATCGAGTCGGCCTGCAATCAGGCCTGTGCTGGCCTTTTGCCGAAGGACGGCAAAGTCGATCCACGCTTCCTGTATCACTTCCTCACGTTTCGATACGAGGCAATCCGTAATCTCGCTCACGGCGGACAGCAGCAGAACCTGAACATGGATATCGTTCGCGCACTGCCTCTTGCCTACCCGGAAAATCACCACGAGCAACACGAGATCGTCGAGATTCTCGACGCCATCGACCAGAAGATCGACCTGCACAAACGCAAGAAATCAGTGCTCGAGGAACTGTTCAAGGCGCTGCTGCACAAGCTGATGACCGGCGAGATCCGGGTGTCGGATCTGGATCTGTCGGCGCTGGAGGGGGATGCGAAGTGATGTCAGGCTGGGCGGACCATATCGAGCTCACCAGGAGCACCCGACGCGTCAAGTGTAGCGGCGGGCGGGGCCGATGACAACCACCTCCCTCTCGATCAGCGAAGCGGGCAGCGTCCAGTTCCCCATGGTGAAACATGCCGTGGAGATTGGCTGGACGTCGCTGACGCCTGACGCCGCCCGCCAGATGCGCGGCGGCGACGCGGGCATGCTGTTCCGCGACGAACTGTCGGCGAAGCTGGCCGCCTTCAACCGCTGGCTGACGCCGGACGCAATCCGCTCGATCGTCGAAACGATCGATGCCATCCCGGCGACGATGGAAGGCAACCGGGAATTGCTGGCGTGGATGCGCGGCGACCGGCAATGGCACGACGTGAACGAAAAGCGCCACCGCCGGGTCACGCTGATCGACTTCGCCAACACCAACGCCAACAGCTTCCACGTGACCTGGGAATGGACGCTGAAGCCGCCCGCCCGCAAGGGCAACCGCGCCGACGTGATGTTCATCGTCAATGGCATCCCCGTCTGCATCGTTGAACACAAGAACCCGAAAGATGGCGACGCCATCGAGCGCGCGGTGAAACAACTGCGCCGGTACGAACTCGAAACGCCGGAGCTCGTCGGCGCACCGCAGCTGTTCAACGTCACACACCTGGTTGACTATTGGTACGGCGTCACGTGGAACGCCACCCGGCGCGACATGGCCCGCTGGAAACAGACGCCGGAAGAGACATACCGATTCGCCGTACAGGCATTCTTCGAGCGCACGGACTTTCTGCGCACCCTTGGCGACTGGATTCTGTTCTATGTCCAGGACAACGAGCTGCGCAAGTCCGTGCTGCGCCAACACCAGCAGCGCGCCATCGATGCCGTCATTACCCGTTGCGCCGACCCGTCGAAGACCCGTGGCCTGGTGTGGCACACGCAGGGTTCCGGCAAGACGTTCACACTGCTCACGGCAGCCCGGCTGATTCTCGAAAACAAGGAACGCTTCGCTCACGCCACGGTTGTGCTGGTCGTCGATCGCTCTGAGATCGAAGGGCAACTGCGCGGGTGGGTCGACCGCCTGCTGGGCGAGATGCAGGACCACGACATCGTCTCCGCCCGCGCCAACACGAAGGCCGAACTCCAGACGCTGCTCGATGCCGACTTCCGGGGCCTCGTCGTGTCGATGATCCACAAATTCGACGAAATTCGGAAAGACAGCGTCACGCGCGAAAACGTGTTCGTGTTTATCGACGAGGCACACCGGTCCGTCGCCAGAGACTTGGGCACTTACATGATGGCGGCGATGCCGAAGGCCACGATCATCGGCTTCACCGGCACACCGATTGCCCGCACGTCGCAGGGCGCCGGTACCTTCAAGATCTTCGGCGCGGAGGACGAACGGGGATACCTCGACAAGTACTCGATTGCCGAATCGGTCGACGATGAGACGACGCTGCCGATCAAACATCAGCTGGCTCCCAGCGAAATGACGGTGCCGACCGAGCAACTCGATGCTGAGTTCTTCTCGCTGGCGGACGCCGAAGACATCTCCGACATCGAAGAACTCAATCGCGCGCTCGACCGGGCCGTTGGCCTGCGAACATTTCTGGCCGCCGATGACCGCATCGAGAACGTGGCCGCGTTTGTCGCCGCTCACTTCAAGGAGAACGTCCTTCCACTGGGCTACAAGGCGTTTGTGGTGGCAGTGAACCGCGAGACGTGCGCCAAATACAAGGTCGCGCTCGACAAACACCTCCCGCCTGAGTGGACCGCAGCGGTCTACTCCGAGAGTGCCGCGGACGTCGTCGACCGGCCGCTCGTGGCCGAGCTCCAGCTCTCCGAGGAGCAGGAGAAGGCGGCCCGCGACGACTTCAAGAAGCCGGCGATGGATCCGAAAATTCTGATTGTCACCGACAAGCTCCTGACCGGCTACGACGCGCCGTGTCTGTATTGCATGTACCTCGACAAACCCATGCGCGACCACGTGCTGCTGCAGGCCATTGCGCGTGTGAACCGGCCCTATGTGGACGCGGAAGGCATTCAGAAGCCGGTGGGCCTCATCGTGGACTTCGTGGGCGTGCTGCGCGAACTGAAGAAGGCCCTCAAGTTCGATTCGCAGGACGTCAGCGGCGTCATCGAAGACCTGGACGTGCTGCTGAAGGACTTCCTGCAGCGCATGGCGGTGGCGACCCAGGAATACCTCACCGTGAACGCCACCAGTGGTGCGGACGAGAAACTCGAAGAGGCTGTCGGCCGATTCCTCGACCGCGACGCCCGGAAGGCCTTCTATGAGGCATTCAAGCAACTAGAGGTGCTCTGGGAAATCCTCTCGCCGTCGCCTGAGTTGCGCGACTACATCGATGCGTACCAGCGCCTGACGATGCTCTATGCCGCCGTGCGACAGACGTATGCGGAGAAGGTGGGCTTCATTGCAGATCTTGCGTACAAGACACGGCGCCTGATTGAAGGAACTGCACAGCAGGAGGGCTTGGGCCGGCTCACGCGCGCGGTCACCTTTGACGCGAAGACCCTTGAGGCCCTTCGCGGTGAACAGGGGCCGGACGAGGGGAAGATCTTCAATTTGGTACGTGGACTGAACAAGACGATCGATGACGACCCGGACGTGGCACCAATCCTGCTTCCACTGAAGGAACGAGCCGAACGGATCCTCAAGGATCTGGAAGACCGCACCACCTCAGGCTTGGTCGCCATGGATCTGCTGGCGGCGCTGGCTGCGGAGAAGGATGCTACCATGAAGTCTGCCGAACAGAGCGGCCTGTCCAAGCGTGCGTTCGCCGTGGCGTGGATGCTCCGGAACAACGCAGCCCTGAAGGACGCCGGGATCAATCCGGAGGACCTCGCGCGAGAGGCGCAGTCACTGCTGGAGCGCTTCCCGACCGCTTCACAGAATGACGATGAACGACGCCGGTTGCGGGCCGGGTTGTACGTTCCGTTGCTGAAACTTCCGAACGACGAGCGGACCAAGATCGTTGACGGGGTCATGGAGACTCTGTTTCCGTGAGTAAGGCCGCCCTCCGCGCGCGGACCCGGCACTGGATTGAACGTCTCCAGGCGACGCCGAAGGTTGTTCGAATCCAGCCGATGACAAACAAGTGGGGGTCGTGTTCAGCGAAACGCGTCGTGACACTGTCTGCTGATCTGGCCAGACAGCCCGCCTCAGTCCAGGATGTCGTCATCGTGCACGAGCTGCTGCACCTGAAGGTCCGCAATCACGGGCGTGTCTTCAAGGCGCTGATGAGTGCGCACGTGCCGCACTGGAGGAGCAGCGGTCCACTGGCGTGCCGCCTCGGGGAAGGAACTGAGTGACGGTCTTGGGACGACGACGGTAGGATTGGGGAACACATGAGCGACAACTCGAAGATTGAGTGGACGGACGCGACCTGGAATCCCGTCCGTGGTTGTACCAAGGTCAGCGCCGGGTGCAAACACTGTTACGCGGAGACGCTCGCCGAACGCTTCCGTGGAGTACCTGGGCATCCATTTGAGCAGGGCTTTGACCTGCGGCTGATACCAGAGAAGCTCGAGGAACCCTTCCGCTGGACCACGAGCCGCATGATCTTCGTAAATTCGATGTCGGACCTATTTCACGAGGCGGTACCAGACTCCTACATCGAAAGAGTGGCCAACGTCATGATGGCGGCCGATTGGCACATCTACCAGGTCCTGACCAAGCGCGCCGATCGGATGGTAGAGCTGTTGGGAGGCAGGTTGAAGGAAGCGGCCAGCCACTCGCACATCTGGTGGGGGGTCAGCGTGGAGAACCGGAAGCACGGATTGCCACGGATTGATCGCCTCCGCCGTTCGGCGGCGGCCGTTCGGTTCCTGTCAATCGAGCCCCTGCTCGAGGACCTCGGCAAGGTGAACCTCAGCGGAATGTCCTGGGTGATCGTTGGCGGCGAGAGCGGGCCAAGGGCTCGCCCCATGGATTCGGCCTGGGTGCGATCGCTCCGCGACGAATGCCGACGGGAGCGGGTCCCGTTCTTCTTCAAACAGTGGGGCGGGGTTCACAAGGCGGAAACAGGCCGCACTTTAGACGGACGCCTACACTCCAGTTTCCCCAAGTATTCAGTCGCTCAGGCACCTGCTGCGGGCGAACGCCGGTCTCGCCTGATGGCCACGGTCGGAGCTTAGTAATCGTGTCGTCGGGCTTTCACGACCAGCCATTTGAAGAGTCGACGCTTGCGAAGCTTCGGATTTTCGAGTTGTACGCCCAGTCGTGGATTCCGGTCTTCGTAGCGAATCCCCAGCCAACGGTCTCATCGCTCCACATTTATGATTTCATGGCCGGTCCAGGGACAGATGCGGCCGGAGGCGCGGGCACCCCGTTGCGCCTGCTGGCGCAACTCCGGAATTACCGCGCCAAGCCAGGCTGGGCAAAGGTCGCCGTTCATTTGCATTTGTTTGACAGGAGTCGGAGGAACATTCAGCATCTGAACCGCGCCTTGGTCGACGAGGACGCGGACGGGATCACAGTGCACACCGACGTCAAGGAATTCACAGCGGCCTTCGATGAATCGACGGACGTGCTGGAAGACCCGCGTGCGGCCAAACTCGTGCTGATTGACCAGTTCGGCGTAAGTGCTGTCACCGATGCCGTGTTCGGCCGGCTTGTGGCCGCCCCCAAGTGTGACTTCCTCTTTTTCATTTCATCGCAGACGCTTTATCGATTTCGAGACCATCCGTCGATCCAGCAGAAAATCGTCAAGCCGAATGACTCGCATCACGTTCATGTTGCTGTGACGGATTACTACAAGAGTCGGCTGCCTTCCAGATCCACCTACTACCTTGGTCGCTTCTCATTGAGAAAGGAGACGGGGAACATCTACGGCCTGATCTTCGGCTCAGGTCACCCGCTCGGGATGAAGAAGTTCCTCGAGGTCGCCTGGGCCGAGGACAGCGATCAGGGCGAGGCCAACTTTGATATTGATCGCGAGAACGTTGGGTCACTCCTGTCCTTGCTTCCCATTCGGAAGATCGAGGTGTTCGAGAATGCGCTCGAGGAGGTCCTTCGAAGTGGCCAAGCAAGGTCTGAGCGCGATGTCCTACGGCTCTGCTTCGATCACGGAGTCCTGCCACGACACGCATCAGCGGTACTGCAGCGCCTGAAGTCTGAGGGAGCGATATCCTGCGGATTTCGTTCGCCTCAGCACGATCAT
Organism: uncultured Acidimicrobiia bacterium; assembly: GCA_966252305.1. Classification (GTDB taxonomy): domain Bacteria; phylum Acidobacteriota; class Vicinamibacteria; order Vicinamibacterales; family SCN-69-37; genus SYFT01. The sequence continues at coordinate 40,526 of CBINOO010000011.1, read as the reverse complement.
GACCGCCCGATCATTCCGGGGCCAGGGAGGTCATAGCGCTCCGGGGCGATTGCCTGGGGCGTGACGAGGATGGACCCGAATGACGGTTTGCCCCTGCGAATGCCCGTAGCCGACATGCCGGAGCGCTTCGGCTGTATCCCGCAGTGGGAAGCACCGATCGATCGCGGGCCTGAGGGAGCGGGCTTCAACGAGATCCTTCAGACACAACAGGTCAGCCGCGTTGGGCTTCGTGAACAATCCCTTGAATGTCTGGCGTGTCAGGCGTGACAACAGCTGCATCACGCCGAGTCGCCACATCCAGACGAAACCGTTGTTGCCGCCGGAACATGAGACAAAGGTCCCGTCAGGTACAAGCACGTGCCGGTAGTCGGCCAGCGACCGGTTGCCGACCGTGTCAAAGACCACGTCGAAGTGCGCGCCGCCGTCGACAAAATCGGTCGTCGTGTAGTCGATGACCTCGTCTGCGCCGAGCGTGCGCACCATCGCCATGTTCCGCGTGCTGCAGACGGCGGTCACGTGCGCGCCCAGCGCCTTGGCAATCTGAACGGCCCAGCTGCCGACGCCGCCCGACGCACCGTTGATGAGCAGCCTCGTGCCGCCAGTCACTCGGCCGAGGTCCCGCAAGGCCTGCAGCGGCGCCACCGCCCACGGCACGGCCGACGCTTCTTCGAATGAAAGGGTCGTCGGTTTGGGCGCGAGCCGCGTTGCCGGCACGGTCACATACTCGGCAAAGGCACCGGCCATCGCCTGCCCAAACACTTCGTCGCCCACCCGGAAGGTCGTCACCTGTGCGCCAACCGCCACCACCGTGCCGGCCAGGCAGGCACCAGGCACGCGGTGGCGCGGGCGCGGCACGCCGCCGAATGGCGTCAGTCGAATCAGGTACGGCTTGCCTGTGACGTTGTGGTGGTCGCCAATACTGGCGATCGCCGCATGCACCCGCACCAGCACGTCCATGTCTCCAGGTACCGGTGTTGGAATCTGCGCGTAGGTGAGTACGTCTGGCGTGCCGTACGTTCGGCGGACGATCGCGTGCATCTGATCAACGGGTCGCATCAGCGTTCTCCTTCGGGGCAGCTGAAAGACTGCCGTTCTTCAACATCCAGGCCATGAGCGCTCCGGCGACGACGTCGTAGGTCGCACAGAAGGCCGGCCACCAGACGGGAACACCAGGGTTGTCGAGCACGAGTCCGTGCACCATGTCCAGTAGTCCGTGACCGGTCAGCGCGGCCGCCACGATCCACAGGTTCGACCGGAACCCGACGATGGCCGCCGACACGAACGCGCTCATCAGGACAACCTCTTTCAGAACGATCCCGACCGATCCGGTCATCGTGGCAAACAACACGTAAAGGGCGGCGACGACGATGGTGATGGTGGAATAGAAGGCCCGGTCACGGTCGAATCCCGACCGCCTTCCGAAGAGCGCAACTGACAGCGCGAGCATGAATCCAATGACGTAGGGCATGGCTACCTCAGTGGTGCGTGCAGTCGCACCGCTTCGACAACGTCATGAATGGCTTGAACCGACGCGCGCACGGCCACCGGATCCGTGATGAGGGCGGCGTGGGTGAACGGCACCACACGGTGGCTGCTGTTTCTCGACAGCGTCGCCATCTCGGCTTGCAGCGGCAGCCACCCCCGGAGCGCCCCTTCAGCCGCGGCGACAACAACCAGTGGACGGTCGCCGAGGTTCTGAAACGTGCGGGCCTGGTGCAACGACGTGGGCAGGGAGCCAATTTCATCCCGCAGGCTGGCCGCCTCGCGAGCCGGCACGCCAACCACGAGTCGGGCCAGCCCCAGGCGGGCCAACAAGGGAAGCACGCTGGAGACGCGACGCAGGCGGGCGTAAAACGTCGGGTAGTCTGGTAGCGCCTCAAACGCTTCAGCCGGTTGGCCGTCGAGCAGCACCATCCCGGCCACCTGCTCCGGGTAGCGACCGGCGAAGGTCCGCACGTACTGCGCGCCAGTCGAGTGGCCCACGAGGACATACGGTCCTGCGACGTGCCCGAGCCCAAGCAATCGGTGAAGGTCTGCCGCGACGGCTGCACCGTCTTGTGGCCCCGGCGCCGCGTCACTCCAGCCGCGGCCCGCGCGGTCGTATGCGCAAACGGTGGTGTCGCCCGCCATGGCGTCCGACACCAGGGACCACGTGGCACCCGTTTCGCCGAGACCCGCTTCAAGAATGACCGCCGGTGATCCCGCGCCCGCGCAGTGCAAGTGCAGCCGATGTCCGCCTATGTCGATCAGCCGGCCCGCCGGTGTCGTCGTGCGCAGATCGCGCGCATCGCCGATCGTCTGGTATCCGGCGCCGATGCCTGCGAGCGTATACACGGTCAGCACGGCCTGAACGAGCCACCGGGATCGACCACGGAGCGTCCGCTGTGCCAGCACGGCAGAGCGCAGAGCCACCGCTATCCACAGCGGCGGCCACACCCAGCCCAACGCACTCATGGTCGAGTCGGCGGGCGCGAACACCAGCACGCCGGTTCCCGCGACCGCCATGAACCCCGCAGGGAGGGCGGCCCAGCGCTGGGGCTGTGCCATCCGCAGTGTTGGGTGGGCGAGCAGCGCGCCCCACCCTGCCGCACACGCCAGCAACGCGGTACCCGTCGTCACCGAGTCACTGGAACCAGCCAGCGGCCCAAGCACGACCACCAGGGCGCCGACATGTCCGATCACCACGGCGGTTGTCACGATGCGTCCAATTCGAGAGGTCCCCATGGCCGCCCTTACCGCTGGAAGGCGTACGAGAACTTGACGAAGAACTGGCGGTCAACCTTTTCGAACCGATCCTGCGTCGACAACATGCGGTCATCGCCATAACCAATGAACACGACCGACTGCCAGTTCAACTTGTAGGCCAGCAGGACCTGACCGCTGAGCGTGCCCGACTTGCGCGGGACCGGGAAGCCGTAGAGGCCCGCATCGCGCTTGGTCGAGACGTACTGTCCGGTGCCACGCACGAACAAGCGCGACGTAAACGTGTAGGTCGCTCGCACACGAGAGACACGCGCCATGAACAACTGGCGACGGGCACCGACCGCATCGTCGACATTCACCCAGCTCTGGTCCTGGTTGACTTGCAGGTTGAGATGATTGGTGGGATTGAGCATGGCGCTGAGGTTCAGCGTCGTGCCTGTGCCAGGGCGCGCGTTCGCGAAGTCAATCTCCTGGCCCGTAGTGCCGTTCACGGTAATGGTCGAGAGCACCCGCGACGGGCTGAACTGCGTGGTGAACCCGAACTGGCGTCGTCCGATCAGTCGCTGCCCGCTCCGGATTTCATCATCGATGTAGCGGAACTGCATGAAGCCGTTGCGGCCGGTGGACATGGCGACACCTACCTGGACGTCACGCGCAATCACCGCGCCATCCCGGTTGACCTGACGGTCGACGTTCACAAACGTTCGCAGCTTCGAGACAAAACCCGTCGGCCTGATCGTCCAGCCGGCGTTGCCTGATGTGGTCCGGTATCCGACCTGTGGCACAAATCCCGTTTCCGCGCGAAAGCCCTCGCCGACATCCTTGAACGACGCCGTGGCGTCAAACCGCGTCGTCTGGTGATTCCACTGCAGATGGGCTGCGTGTGAGGTCATCGACTGGCCGGTCCACTCCACCGCCAGATCTGGACGATTGGGCGTGCGGGTGTCGCTGACAAGCAGCTGGCCCGAGATGGTCTCGGTGGCGGTGGGTCGCCACTGGAAGTCCGGTCCGATGACCCGGTTGAACGCGGTCGAGTCCTGACCTTCGCGTGCCGTGACCAGCAGACCCACAAACGACCGTCCGATGTCGCGCTTGGCGCGGGCTACGAACACGGTCGATGCGAAGTCCTGCGGTGCGAACGACGACCCCTCGGCGCTCGGCAACACCACGCTGCCGCCACCGTCGTCTTTGGCCACGAGCGCCGTGTAACGGATGCCGGCCGCTTTGCCCGTGATGCGACCGCCCCAATCAGGCGACGTCACCGTGCGGGTGTAGACCGCTTGAATCGGTGTCTGAAACAGGTCGACACCTTCAAGGAAGAACGTGCGTTTCTCTGGCACGAACAGCGCGAATCTGGCGTTGGCGGAGATCTGCGCGACGTCGGATTCCACCTGAGAGAAGTCCGGCTTGACGGTCAGGTCCACGGTGGTGGCCGGGTTGGGCGAGTACTTGATATCAACGCCCGCACGGCGTCGCAGCGGCTCGGTGTTGAGCGGTGACCCGAGTTCGGCTTCCGGCTGCGCAACGGCACTCAGGCTGCTGTAGGGAGCGACAACGAGGTGGTTGCTGGTGGGCAGCCGCTCCAGGCCCTCGAGCACGTTGGCATGGCAGACGAAGCAGTTGAAGCCGCGCGGCATCCGCGTGGAGAGGAACTGATATTGCCGGTCGCGCGGGTAGTTGCGGTACAGCATGATTGCCCACGTCTGGGGATCCCCGGTCTTGTACCGAAGTGCCGTAAACGGGATCCGCATTTCCAGCGTCCAGCCGTGTTCGGTGATTCGGGTGGCAGATTCCCAGAAGAAGTCTGGCGCGGTGTCTTCTCCCGACGCGTCGTCAATGATCGAATCAGCCTGGATGTTGCGCGGCGTGACGACAAAGAGGTTGGCGGTCCGGCCGCTGGCGCCGGCGTCGAGAAAGATGCCCCCGAAGTCGTAGAACCCGGTGTCGTCCCGGTCGGAGTAGGGGGCTCGGATGGCTGCCGGATTCGGGTCTTCGAACTCGAATGCGGCGTACAGGAAGCGGTCGTCGTAGGCGATCCGGCCGACGTTGCGAACCGCTGGCGGGGTGTTATCGCCAGGGTTGACCTCGTACCACCGGGGGATCGGAGCGATTCGTTGCCAGCCGTCGTCGGTCAGGTGGCCGTCAATCTTGACGGGCCCCGTGAGTCGGGAGATGCGAAGGGGCTCGCCAGACTGGCTTGTTTGGGCGAGTACGGGAGCAGGCTGCGTCAGAGCGAACAACAGGAAGGCGGTTACCAGGGCGGTGCGAGTCATCGTCAGGTCCTCGAGAAGAAGTGGCCGATAGCCGTTACTGGGGAGTAACGCGGAAAGCGTGTGAAAACCCCTTGGAAAGGTCGTAGACTCGTCCCCACCCCATGACCGGGCCGTCACTGCATGAGCGCGCCGGAGAAGTGCTCGTCGCAGCGTTGGCGCGCCCCGAGGCCGAACGCGACGCCTTCCTGGTCACGGCGTGTGCCGGCGACGAGGCCCTCCTGAGGGAGGTGGCTTCGCTCCTCTTGTTCCACGAAGACGAACAGCCCTCTGGGGCTTCCGCACGGACCGAGCCGTCAGAGTTTTCGGCAGGCGAGGTGTTCGCCGGTCGGTTCCGGATGATTGCGCGCATCGGGCGAGGCGGCATGGGCGACGTGTGGCGCGCTGACGACCTTGTGCTCGAGACGCCCGTGGCGATCAAGCTGATCTGGTCGGCCGACCCAACGACACGGGCGCGCATCCTTCAGGAGGTGCGCCTGGCCAGACAGATCACGCACCCCGCCGTATGCCGGGTCTTCGACGTCGGCGAGGCCGACGGGGCCATTTTTTATTCAATGGAGTTCGTCGCCGGTGAGGACCTGGCGGCGCTGCTCAAGCGAAGTGGCCGGCTGGCCTCTGATCGCGTTCTCGAGATCGCCCACCAGCTCTGCGCGGGGCTCGCGGCCGCGCACGCGCAGGGCGTGCTGCACCGAGACCTCAAGCCGGCAAACATCCTGATCGGGCAGGACGGGCACGTGCAGATTACGGACTTTGGGATCGCCGTTACCCGTGACGATGGTGGGCAGCATGCGCCAGTGGGAACGCTGGGATACATGGCGCCCGAGCAGCTCGAACCGGGCTCCACGCTGACCGAACGGACGGACCTGTACGCCCTTGGCGTTGTGCTGTTTGAACTCGTGACTGGGCGTGCCTATCGTCGGTCAGCTACGGAGGACGGTCCCGCGGCGCTGTCGCGCCTGGCGCCAGACATTCACCCGCCCTTGGCGCACGCCATTGTGCAGGCGATTGCGAGCGATCCCGCCGTCCGCCCGTCGAGCGCCCTTGTGATGGCGGCCGCGCTGACGGAGGGTGCGCCGGCCAGGGCCCGCAAGCATCGGTCCGCGCTGAAAGCACTGGTTGTTAGCGTGACGGCTGTCGCTGCGGCTTTGGTTTGGGGCTTTTGGCCCGGCGCGGTCTTGACCGCCACCGACACGATCATCGTGGCCGACTTCCTGAACACGACCGGCGACCCCGTGTTCGACAGGACGCTGAAGGTTGCGTTGGCGGTGGCCCTGGAACAGTCGCCCTTCTTGAAGGTGTTTCCCGATGAGCGGGCCCGCGAAGACCTTCGACTCATGCAGCGCCCCCCCGAGGAGGGCATCACTCGCGACACGGCCCGTGAGATCGCGCAGCGTGAGCAGCTCAAGGCGCTCATCGCACCATCGATCGCATTGCTTGGCCGCAACTATGTGGTGAGTCTGGAGGCGATCGAGGCCGAGAGCGGCGACGTGATGGCGCGGCAGCAGGTCGAAGTATCGAGCAAGGAAGGCGTCTTGTCCGCGCTTGGTGACGCCGTCTCGACCCTCCGCCGGAAGCTGGGTGAGTCTATCGCGTCAATCGAGCGGTATGACGTGCCGCTGCCGCGGGCGACGACGCCATCGCTGGAGGCGCTGCGCGCGTACGCGCTGGCGCTCGATCAGGGCCGCGTGAACCCGCGACTGGAGACGATTCCGCATTTGAAGAGGGCGATCGAGCTGGATCCGAACTTTGCCCTCGCGCAGGCCCAGCTGTCGGGGATGTATGTCAACACGGGACAGCCTGAACTTGCCCCCGAGTGGTCACACAAGGCGTTCGAACGTCGTGACCGAGTCAGTGAGCGCGAGCGGTTCTTTATTTCGTGGCGGTACTATCGCGACTCGACGCTGGCGATGGATCAGGCTCTGGAGCTTGCCCGCGCCTGGAGCACCGCGTATCCGAGAGATGCGTTTGCGGTCAACAGCGTCGGTTTTGCCGCACGCGCACTCGGCCAACATCGGCAGGCTGCCACGGCCTTTCAGGAGTCGATGCGACTCGATCCAGAGTTTGTGCCGCCCTTCTCCAACCTCGCGGCCACGTTCACGGCGATCAATCAGTTCGACGATGCGACGGCGGTGATCGCGCGCGCCCACGCCGCCGGGATCGATCACATTGCCTTGCGGCGAGAGGCGTTTTTGCTGGCGTTGATCGCGGGCGACCGAGCGGCCATGGCGCACGAGCTCGACGTGGCCCTGGCGAAGCCGGAAGCTGCGTGGGCCTCGAACTGGCAGCCGCGTGTAGCGGCGTTTGAGGGCCGCCTGCGAGACGCACACTCACAGTTTCGCCGCGCTGTTGCGACCGCCAAACAGGCTGGGCGGGCGGGACTGTCTGGGCAATTCGCGGCGCAGGCTGCACTGGCGTTTGCGGTCGCAGACCATTGCGCCGACGCGCGTCAGGAGGCGACCGAGGCGGTGCAGTCGAGTCGCGACACCCTCACGCTGGAGTCTGCTGGGCTGGCGCTCGCCTGGTGTCGAGATGCGGCTGGTGCCGCGACGTTGTCCGCGGAACTGACGCGGCGGTTCCCCGACGCGGTCATCACCACTCGCCTGATGATTCCGCTGATGGCGGCCGCTACGGCCGTCAGACAGAGGCAGTTCGCGCGTGCTCTCGAACTGCTCGAGGGCGTCAGACCCTTCGAACACGCGCCGGTCGCCGAATTCTGGCCGGCGTATCTGCGTGGCGAGGCGCACCGCCACCTCGGTCAGCAGGTCGAAGCGGCCGACGACTTCCGCAGCATTCTCGCCCGGCGAGGAGAGGGGGCCGACGCGCCATTGTTTCCGCTCGCGCAGCTCGGCCTGGCGCGCGCACTGGCCAACGGCGGCGACACTGCTGGCGCTCGGGAGGCGTACGCGCGGTTCCTGGACTTCTGGAAGGACGCCGATCAGGAGCTGGTCCATCTCACGCAAGCCCGGCAAGAGCTCAGCCGGTTACCGCGGTAAAACCCATGTCATCGACCAAACAACCGATTCAAGAGCTGTTCCCCCTCATGTACGACGAGTTGCGCCGCGTCGCGGCGCGCTACATCGGCCGCGAGCGCGTCAACCACACCTTACAGCCTACGGCCCTGGTGAACGAAGCCTGGTTGCGTTTGCGCAACGATCGCGCTGCTCAATTGCCAGGCCGGACCCAAGGCCTGGCGCTCGCGGCGCAGGCCATGCGGCGGGTGTTGCTCGATCACGGGCGACACCAGAAGAGCCAGAAGCGAGGCGGGCGCCTCGCACACCTCGAACTCGACGATCTGCTGCACGCCGCCTCCACGGCCCCGGTCCCACTGGAGGATCTGTTGACCTTGGAGGGCGCTCTCGCACGGCTCGAAGCCGTCGATCCTCGCGGCGCCGAAATCGTGACGCTGCGGTTCTTTTCGGGCCTCACCGTCCCCGAAGTCGCCGAACATCTGGGCGTGTCGGTCAGTACGGTCGAAGCCAAGTGGACGCACTCGCGCGCCTGGCTCCGGCGCGACCTCAGCGTCAATGCCGAGGTCGCTCCGGAACCAGAGTAGGTGGGCCACTCCATCAGCGCGCCACGTCGCGAACCACTCGAACGATCTTCGTCTTGTAGTCCTTGCCGTCCGGCCGGCGCAGGCGCAGGGTGTTCTTGGCGACGCAGATCTCCACGGGGTCGTTGATGACCAGTCTCGTGGGGGCGTAATTCCAGAACCAGTTGGCTGAAGACTGGCCGGTGTAGACCACATCGTTCAGACGCACCGTGACGAGGTACGACTTGGTCTGCCGCTCCGAGGGTGTGGTCATGGCGTTCACGTTCCGGTCGCTCGGTTTGTCGTTCTGACCACGGACCGACGTGATCGAGGCCTGGGGCACGCGGCCGGTCACCACTTCAACGTTCTGTAGTACGGCTGTGCCGCACGTGGGCGGCTGTGCCGCCGCCGACGTCCCCAACGAGAGGATCAGTCCCGCCGCCAGTGTTACAAGTACGCTCTTCATCTCAGCCTTCTTTCTCATCACTCACAAGTTCGACCCGCCAGCAAACCGCGGAGCGTCATTGCCCCAGCGTCCCGGCGGGCGACCGAACGGCTCACGTCGCTCGGTAATGAACAACGCGCGCTTGGCTCCGAAAACCCCCAACAGACGGCGTTCCTAGCCCCCATTTCCCCATTCCCTCATTCCCCCATTTACAATGGAACCGTGGTTCGAAGTTCGAACGAGCGTTCGAAACGGAAGCGGGATGCCCAGCGCGACGCGATTCTCCGCGCGGCCGGGAGGCTGTTTCGCGATCGTGGCGTGGCTGACACCGGCATGCGCGAGATCGCGGCCGAAGCGGACCTGTCGCCCGCGAACCTCTACTACTACTTCAAGGGCAAAGACGAAATCCTGTTTTATTGCCAGGACCGCGCGTTGGAGTCGATGCTCGCGGCGGCGGGCAGCGCGCGTCGAGGCAAGGGCCCGATCGGGGTGCGCCTTGAACATGTGCTGCGTACACATGTGCTGACGTTGCTCGGTGAGGTGGACGGTGCGTCGGCGCACCTTCTGGTGGATGCGCTGCCTCCGCCGCTGCGAGTCAGGATCGTCGCGAAGCGGGATCGGTATGAGCGCGCCGTGCGGGCCCTGGTGGCAGCCGGCGTGCGATCACGTGAATTCTCAACCGCGTCACCGGCGCTGGTCACGCGGGCGATGCTCGGCGCGCTGAACATGACGGTGTTGTGGTTCAGGCCCGACGGCGGACACTCGGCGAGCGAGGTTGGCGCCGCGTTGGCGAAGTACCTGGTCCGGGGGCTCGCCTAGAGATGGTGAGATGGTGAGATGGCGAGATGGTGAGATGGCGAGATGGCGAGATGGCGAGATGACGCGATGAGAAAACTCCCCCTGGTGATGACCGTGAATGGTGAGCGGGCGGACGTGTTGGTCGATCCAGCCAAAACGCTGCTTGAAGTGTTGCGCGAAGACCTTCGGCTGACAGGCACGAAACATGGCTGCGAACTCGGTGAGTGTGGCGCGTGTGCGGTGCTGGTCGATGGTCAACCTGTACTGTCGTGCCTGCTGGTCGCCCACGAGTGTGAAGGCCGCGAGGTGGTGACGGTTGAAGGCCTCGTCGACGACGGGCGTCTGCATCCCCTGCAGGAGTGTTTTGCCGATCTCGGCGGCTCTCAGTGCGGTTATTGCACACCGGGCATTCTGATCACGGCCAAGGCACTCCTGGACCGCGAACCACATCCCTCTGCCGAACTGATCAAGGAAGCCTTGTCGGGCAACTTGTGCCGTTGCACGGGGTATCAACAGATTATCGAAGCCGTGCAAGAGGCGGCACGGAGCGGCACGGGGCGGCAAGACGCGGCCACTGGCAGCACGGAGCGGCAAGGGGTGGCGCGATGACGCTGCGCCAGATCGGTCGAGCGCGCCGCAGAGTTGACGGCCGCGCCAAGGTGACGGGGCAGACGAAGTTTGCTGACGACCTGTCGTTTCCACGCATGCTGCATTGCCGGTTGCTCCGGTCCACGATTCCTCACGGCAGGATTGTGAAGATCGACACCTCAAAGGCCAAGGCCGTCCCCGGCGTGCACCTCGTGCTGACCGGTGAGCAGTTTCCGATCGCCTATGGCATCCTGCCGGTCAGTCACGATGAACACGCTCTCTGTCCGGACGTCGTCCGATTTGTCGGAGATCCGGTGGCGGCAGTGGTGGCGATTGATGAAGCGACGGCTGATGCGGCGGTCCAGTTGATCGATGTCGAGTACGAACCGCTCCGCACGATTGCATCGCCGGCTGACAGCCTCGCGCATTCAGAGCCGCGCATTCACGACTACGGCGATTTTGGCAACGTGCACAAGGCCGTGGCGCTTGAATTTGGCGACGTCGATGCCGCGATCGACGCGGCCGACCACGTCTTCGACGATCTGTTCTTCTTTGAAGGCAACACCCATCTGCCGCTCGAGCAGCACGCCACCGTCGCCATCAAGGACCCCGATGGCAAGCTGGTCGTCTATTCGAGCACGCAGACCCCGCACTATCTGCATCGCGCACTGGCGAAAGCGCTGCAGATGTCGGCGGCCCATATCCGGGTCGTGGCCACGCCCAACGGCGGCGGCTTCGGCGGCAAGAGCGATCCCTTCAATCACGAGGTGGTCGTTGCGTACGCCGCCATGCGCCTCGACCGGCCCGTCAAGATTGCGCTCAATCGCGAAGAGGTCTTTTATTGCCATCGCGGACGACACCCCGTGCTGATGCGGTTCCGCACCGGGGTCACCAGGGACGGCCGCATCACCGGCCTCGACCTGCAGACGTTGCTCGACGGTGGCGCGTACGGCTCGTACGGTGTCGCAAGCACGTTCTACACGGGCGCGTTGCAGACGGTCACGTATGACATTCCGGCGTACCGATTCCGAGGCTGTCGCGTGTTCACGAACAAGCCGCCGTGTGGCCCCAAACGCGGCCACGGCACGCCACAGTCCCGTTTCGGCCAGGAAGTGCAGCTCGACAAGATCGCCGAACGTCTTGCGATTGACCCCGCGGACCTGCGTCTGCAAATCGTGCAGCCACCCGACAGCCTGACCGCCAATTTCCTCCGAGTCCGGACCATCGGTCTTGCCGACTGCATTCGTTCGGTTGTCGACAAGTCCGGGTGGCGCGACAAACACGGCAAACTTCCGCATGGCCGTGGCGTCGGGCTGGCCTGTTCCTCGTATCTCTCCGGCGCGGGGCTGCCGATCAACTGGAACGACCTGCCGCACTCCGGGGTGCAGATCAAACTCGATCGCTCCGGTGGCGTCACGGTGTTTTGCGGTGCGACGGAAATCGGACAGGGGTCCGATGACGTGCTGGTCGGCATCGTGGCCGAGGTGCTGGGCATCGATCCCTTCGACATCCGCGCCGTCACCGGTGACACCGACCTGACACCGGTCGACCTCGGCTCCTATTCGAGTCGCGTCACGCTGATGATGGGGAACGCCGCCATCCAGGCAGCCGAGCGCGCCCGCGAATTGATCGCCGATGGCGTCAGCGCGAAGCTCGAGATTCCCACATCACGCCTGGTGTTTGCGGATCGGCGTGTGTTTGATGCCGAGAATCCCGAGAAGGGCTGTTCGTTCCAGGAAGCCGTGTGCATGGCCGAAGCGAAGTTCGGCACCCTGGGCACCACCGGGTCGTACACGCCACCCCGCTCGCCCGCGCGATTCAAGGGCGGCGGCGTCGGTCCGTCACCCACGTACTCGTATACCGCCGCAGTCGTGGAGGTCGAGGTGGATCCCGACACCGGCTGGGTGACCGTCCCGCGCGTCTGGATCGCGCACGACATCGGGCGCGCGTTGAACCCGACACTCGTGCGTGGACAGGTGGAAGGCAGTGTCTACATGGGGCTGGGGGAGGCACTCATGGAGGAGCAGGCCTTCCGTCGGCTGCCGCCGAAACTCTCCAACGCCGTCGTGCACAAATTCCCGTCCATCCTGGAATACAAGAGCCTCACGAGCCTCGACATGCCCGAGGTCTTCACTGAACTGATCGAACATCCCGATCCCGCGGGTCCGTTTGGCGCGAAGGAAGTCGGTCAGGGGCCGCTGCTCCCGATGATGCCGGCCGTGGCCAATGCCGTGTACGACGCCGTGGGCGTACGCGTCGACTCGATACCCGTGTCGCCGGAGAAGATCCTCCGCGCACTTGAGGCCAAAGCTGCGGGTAAACCCGCCCGCTCCGGCCCATCGTCGTTTCCGGATGTGCCGTGGCCCGAAGTGCTCAAGGTCACGCCGCCCTGGGCCGGGGGCGATGGGCGCGCCAGCAACGATCCCGATCGCCCGAAAAATGCGCGCGTGGATGCCGGTGTCGAAGCGAGAGCCGCCAAGGCGGCCTGGGAGAAGTCCACGTCATGATGCGTCTACCTGCCTACACCTACCGCGCGCCGCGTACCGTTGAGGATGCGGTGGCCTGGCTGGCCGAAGATCCGGTCAACACGATGATGCTGGCCGGCGGCACGGATCTGATTCCGAACATGAAACGCCGGCAGCAGACGCCGTCGACGGTCATCGGGCTGCGGGGTATCGACCGGCTGCGGACCATCGACCACGGCGACGGATTGCACATCGGCTCCGGCGCGACGCTCACGTCGCTAGTGCACGATGCTGCTCTGCACGCGCGATACGCGGGCCTCTGGCAGGCCGCCGCGCAGGTCGCCACGCCGCATCTTCGCAACATGGGCACCATCGGTGGAAACATCTGCCTCGACACCCGGTGCACCTACTACGACCAGACGCTGGAGTGGCGCAAGGCCATCAACTTCTGCATGAAGAAGGACGGCGACACGTGCTGGGTGGCGACGTCGAGTGATCGCTGTCTCGCGGTGTCATCGACCGATACCGCGCCGGCCCTGATCGCGCTTGGCGCCGAGGTGGAGCTTGCATCAGCCAGCGGCACGCGTCGGGTCGCGATGACCGACCTCTACAACAATGACGGTATGCACTACCTCACCCGTCGCAAGGACGAGATTCTTACCGCCGTCCATCTGCCCGCATCCCGGGGCTGGCGCTCGACCTACTGGAAACTCCGGCGTCGTGGGGCGTTCGACTTCCCGGTCGCTGCGGTTGCCGCCGCCGCGAAGTTTGATGGTGACCGGGTGATCGACGCGCGTGTCGTTCTTGGCGCGCTGGCGTCCCGCCCACTCGAAGTCGCCTCGGCCGCCGCGACGATGGCGGGATCGACGTTGACCGACGAGGTGATCGCCGCGGTGGCCGATCAGGCGTATCCGCTCGCCAAGCCCATGGACAACACGGACTTCGAGCTGGTCTGGCGCAAGAAGGTCGTGCGGTCCCTGGTGACCTCCGCGTTGCGCGAGTTACGCGGTGACGACATGCGGGAGACGCGCACCAGGCTGGCGCGCCACCCGTTGCTCGTCGTGAGTTGAGGAGGCCGGCGAGGTCACCGCAGTGATCGGGGGCACCGGCTCAGGCAAGTCCACGCTGGGTGGTCTCATTCCGCGGTTTTATGACGCCAACGACGGCCAGGTGCTGGTCAACGGTCTCGACGTCCGATCGCAATCGCTCGCGGCCCTGCGCGAGGGCATTGCCTACCTGCCGCAGAAGGCCGTGCTCTTCTCGGGCACGATTCGCAGCAACCTGGTGTTCGGCGTGACGGACGCCGCCGACACGCAGGTGCGCGACGCCGCGTCAATCGCGCAGGCCGCGGAGTTCATCGACCGGCTCCCTGAGGGGTACGCCTCACGCGTGGCGCAGGGAGGCACGAACCTCTCCGGCGGCCAGCGCCAACGCCTGTCCATCGCCAGAGCGCTCGTTCGCCGGGCACAGATCTACATCTTCGACGACAGCTTCTCGGCCCTCGACTTCGCGACTGACGCGCGCCTGCGCGCTGCTCTGCGTGAAGAGCTGCGGGACGCGACCGTCATCATCATTTCCCAGCGCATTGGCACCGTGCGGCATGCCGATCAAATCGTCGTGCTTGACGACGGCCGGATGGTGGGATGCGGGCGCCATGACGACCTGCTCACGACCTGCCGGGTCTACCGCGAAATCGTCGAGTCGCAGCTGACTGCCGAGGGGGCCGCATGAGCGAGGCGCGGTCGGCACTGAAACACTCGGCGCCCCAGTCCGGCATGTTCGGGCGCGGACCGTTCGGCGGTGTCGGCATTCCCACCCAGCGCGCGCGGGATTTTCGCGGCACGACACGCCGCCTCGCCGGTTACCTTCGGCCGCACAGCACAGTCCTGCTCGTCGTCATCCTGGCGGCCATTGTCTCGACTGTCCTGAGCGTGATCAGTCCGAAGCTGCTCGGGATGGTGACGACGAGGACCGGGCGTGGACTTTGGCTACGTCGGGCGGATGCTGTCGATGCTGGTCGGGTTCTACGTCGTGAGCGCGTTGTTCCTGTACCTGCAGCAGTATCTGGTCTCGGCCGTCGCGCAACGCACGGTGTATGCGCTGCGCAAGGACGTCGACGAGAAGTTCGGCCGGCTGCCGCTCCGGTTCTTTGACGCGCGCACGCACGGCGAGCTGCTGTCGAGGGTGGTGAACGACCTCGACAACATCAGCAGCACACTCCAGCAGAACGTGACGCAGCTGATCACGGCCTCCCTGTCGGTGATTGGCATCATCGTCATGATGCTCACGATCAGCTGGATCATGACGCTGGTCGTGCTCGGGACGTTGCCGCTGAGCGTGGTGCTGGTGACCCGGATCGCCAAGCGGTCACAGGGCTACTTTGTGCGGCAGCAGCAGGCATTGGGCGAGCTGAATGGACACGTGGCCGAGATGTACGCCGGTCATACGGTCGTGACGGCGTTCGGCCACGAGGACAGGGCGATCGCGCGATTCACCGAACTCAACGCGGCCTACTACCAGGGAGCCTGGCGCGCGCAGTTCGCCACGGGCCTCATGTATCCCGTCATGATGTTCGTCTCCAATCTCAGCTACGTCGCGGTGGCCGTGATTGGCGGGTACCTGGTGACGGTCAGGGGGCTCGCGATTGGCGACGTGCAGGCGTTCATTCAATACAGCCGCCAGTTTTCAATGCCGATCACGCAACTGAGCACGATGGCCAACGCCATTCAGCTCACCGTCGCCTCCGCGGAACGCGTCTTCGAGCTGCTCGACGAGCCAGAAGAGCCCGCTGACGTGGCCCTGCCGGCAGGTGGCACAGACAGACCCGCCAGGGCAGACGTGGTGTTCGATCACGTCTCGTTCCGCTACAACCCGGACGAGCCGCTCATCGAGGACCTGAACATGCACGTGCACAGCGGCCAGACGATTGCGATCGTGGGGCCGACCGGGGCCGGCAAGACGACGCTGGTCAATCTGTTGATGCGGTTCTACGACATCCAGGACGGCCGGATCATCGTTGGCGGCGACCCCGTGACGCAGGTGCCTCGTGGCGTGCTCAGACGCCGCTTTGGCATGGTGCTGCAGGATACGTGGCTGTTCTCCGGCACCATCCGGGAAAACATTGCCTACGGCCGCCTGGATGCGTCCAATGAGGAGATCGTGGCCGCGGCGACGGCGGCCCAGGCCGATCATTTCATTCGCACGCTGCCGGACAACTACGACACGGTGGTTCACGAGGAAGCCTCGAATCTGTCACATGGTCAACGGCAGCTGCTGACCATTGCCCGGGCGTTTCTGGCCGACCCGGCGATTCTGATCCTCGATGAAGCCACGAGCAGCGTGGACACACGTACCGAAATGCTGATTCAGCAGGCGATGGCAGGGCTCATGCGTGGACGCACGACGTTCGTGATCGCCCATCGTCTCTCGACCGTGTCACGGGCGGACGTGATCCTGATGATGGAGCACGGCCGCATCGTTGAATCGGGCACCCACGCCGAATTGCTGGCAGCGGGTGGTCCCTATGCGGCGCTCTACCAGAGCCAGTTCGCCGGCGGCCTCACTTGATTTCGTGACACAGGTCGCACGACTGGCTGATCACGCGTCCATCCCTGGTCGAGTGGCTGTCGTCGTGGCAGCGGAAACACCCAGGGAAGTCCATGTGTCCAAGGTTGTTCGAGTAGGTGCCGAAGCCGACCTGCATTGAGGGAAAGACATTGCGGCGATAAATCGCCTGCGTGGCGGCGACGACCCGTTCGACGTCCTGTCGACGCGTCATGTACACGCCGTTCTGTTGATCGCGGTAGAACCCCCGAAGCCTGGCCGCAATCGCGTCGAGTGCCGCCGCCTTCGAATCGTAGGTTTCGCTCAGCGCGGCCACACTTTCGCGGCGCGCAAACGGGATGTCACTGGGCATTTCACCGGCGGAGAGCGCCGTGTCAACCGCCTTGTGCGGCGAGGTCGCAAACGGATGCCCCGTCCGGTTGTGGCAGTCCACGCAGTCCATCCGGCGTTGTTCACCTTTGGCGATCTCTTCGGAACTGATGCCCTCGGCGAAGTACTCGCGCACGGTGCCGTCTCGGTCGGTGACCTTCACGTACGGAATCTGCTCGCGCTTGGCGTCGGTGGCGACGTATTCGATCACGCTGGACGCGCTGGTGTGCCAGTGGATGCCTGATGCCTTGCGCAGCTGGTCGCTGCCGCCGCCCACGTGCAGCTGGAGCACGGTCTCGGCCGGCGTGTTCGCTTCATCGTCACCGTATTCGGTCCGGGTGATGACCTTGTCGCCGTGGAACTTCTCGGGCCAGTGGCACTGCTCACAGGTCTCACGCGCCGGACGGAGGTTGTGCACGGGCGACGGAATCGGTCGGGAGAACGTGTTCAGCGTGACCGCAAAGACCTGCCGGGTGCCGGAGAGTTTTGACTGGACGAACCAGGACGCCCCGGGCCCGATGTGACACTGGACACACCCGACACGCGCGTGGGCGCTGGCCTGGAACGCCGTGTGTTGCGGCTCCATCACCTCGTGGCAGACCGTGCCGCAGAACTCGGTGGAGTCCATGTAGTGGAGTCCCGAGAATGCCGCCAGTGACACGATGATGACGTTGACGAACGTGAGCACCAGCACCACCGCCGTCACCTTTCGATGACGCGGCGAATTGAGGTTCAGCGTTGGCCACATCGCCTCGGCTTTGCCTGCAGCCACGCGACGACGCTGGCGCCACACGCCAAACGGGATCATCGCCAGACCGACCAGGAAGCAGATGGGCAGCACGATGAAGAACACCATCCCCATATAGGGGTTGGTGTGCATCCCCATCGAGTCGGCGACGAAGAAGATCAGGAACAGCGCGGCGCTGAAGGTCGTGACCAGGGCGCCGACGAACGAAATGGGATGGCGGAGGAAAGGGAGTCGGGTCATCAGGTCAATACCGCGTACACAATCAGGGCTACCAGGCTCAGCCCGATGGTCACGGCGACCGTGCCGACCACCGTGCCAAACCGTTCAAGGCCGGGATCGGCTTTCTCCACACGCAACGTGTCGAGTGTGCCTTCCGCCACCAGCCGGGCATATTCAGCCGGGCGTTCTTCCCGCAGCTCGGCTTCCGATACCTGTCCGGTGAAGATCACCCGGTCCATCGGGAACTTCTCCGGTCGCAGGTGACCGTTGAAGAAGTGCATCGTAAAGATGAATCCGACGGCAAGCAAGGCCTCTTCTCCGTGAATCAACAGAGCGATGTTGAAGACCCAGCCGGGCACGAACTCCGAAAAAAACACGGGGAACCACAGCAGCAGCCCAGAGGCGCCGATGATGCCCATGCCCCAGAACACAGCCCAGTAGTCAAACTTCTCCCAGTAGGTGTACCGGTCAAACTCCGGCCTGGGACCCCTGCCGACGAACCACTTCACGTGGCCGATCATGTCGCGCAGGTCTTTCGGCTGCGGGACCATCGACGATGGCCCCCAGAACAGGCCCCAGTCGCGTTGGCGCACGAGGCGACGAGTCAGGCGGCCCAGATGGTAGATGAACACGCCGATCAGGAGCGACGCGCACACGCGGTGCAGCCAGCCCGCCACTTCAAACGAACCCATCAACGCGACCAGGCGGCGGGCCCATGTTTCGTCGCTGAAAACCAGCGGCAGGCCGGTGGCGGCCAGTCCGAGGAAGCTGATCATCAGCAGCCCGTGCAGGATGCGGTCAGCGGCTTCGAAGCGGCGGATGTAACGCTGCGTGCTCATGCGTGTGGCTCTCGATTCCGGCGACGCCGCTCGGCCATGCTGCGGGGCAGCCACAGGAGGGCATGAATCCCGAAGAAGCCGAACACCCCGAAGAGCAGCCCGTGCATGGCGCGCGCGGCGAAGTGCAGCTCCGGGTTGCGATCCTTGTCGTTGCGATCCGCATGCGGATCGTACTGCGCAAATGACGCGGTGGCGTCCGGATGACACGTCTGGCACGTCTGCAGGACTCGGTCGGGGGACACCATGGAGCGCGCATCCGACTTCGGATGAACTTCATGTGCCCCGTGGCAGTCGGCGCACTTGGCCGTGCGCACGAAGCCGAGCGCCGTCACCTGCCCGTGGAACGTGTCGCGATAGGTCCTGATCTTGTCCGCATGGCACGTGCCGCACTCGGTGATGGTGTCGAGCCGCCACGAGGCTGCGTCGGCGCGCTGAATCTGGTGCGCCGAGTGGCAGTCGGTGCAGACGGGCCCCTTGTCGTTCCCCGCCGCCAGGGCCTGGCCATGGGAACCACGCATGAACTGGGTGTGGATGCCCTCGTGGCACGTCGCGCACGTCTGGGGCACGTTGCCGCGGAACACGCGGCTCTGCGGGTCATCCTTCTTCCGAACGTCGTGTGCGCCGTGGCACGAGGTGCAGTTGGCGGCCACGAGCAGCCCGCTGCGCGTGATCGCACGTCCATGGATGCTGTCGTTGAACTGCGCCGACACGTTGCCTGCGGCGATGTGGCCCTGCGAGATGATGTCGGCGTTGCCGTGGCACTTGCTGCAGGTGTTGGGCAGATTCAGCGGATAGGTCGTGGACTCCGGGTCTGTGGAGGCTCGCGTGTAGTGCGCGGTATGGCAGTCCACACACGTCGCCGCCACGCTGCCGGTGTCCTTCCGGCGCGCGGCCGCATGGATGCTGCTGTCGTAGGCGGCAACCGCCTCCTCGTGGCACGTCGAACAGTCGACCTTCTTCAGCTTCGGTTCGTGCGGCAGTTCCACGCCGTCCAGGTCGGTGTGGCACGCGGTGCAGTCCATCTCCAGCCCCCCGTGCACCGATTCCGCATATCGCGACCCGACCACGACGACGGCACGCCCGTCCTCCGCTTTCGCCTCCGGATCATCGTGGCAGGCGAGGCAATCATCATTGCCCTGTTGTGACACCGAAGCGGGGGCCGCTGGTTCAGGGAGGAGGGAACCTGCAGCCGGCAAGGGCGACAACGGGGCAGGAGCCGAGGTCAACCCGATTGTGATGCCCCACATCAGCAGCACGGCGGAAAACAGCACGCGTATCGTCATGGTCCGGTCGCACCGATGGGCTCTGCACGATCCTTGCCGTGACCAGGCAGGGACTTTGTTTGAAGCCCGGGCAGGGAATGGGACTCCCGCCGGGAAGAAACCCGGCGCGCTGGGGGGAATTCCCCAGTGTCAGCTGACCCGTTCGGGGAACGTGTACACATTGAACCGGTCGGCTCTGGCAAAACCAATCAACGTGATGCCGGCCGACCGGGCGGCCTCAACCGCCAGTGACGTCGGGGCGCCGATGGCGACGATGACCGGTATTCCAACGCGCGAGGCTTTCTGCACGATTTCGTAGGCCACACGACCGCTCACCAGCAGGACGGGTGGAGCCGGTCGCGGGTCGGGTTCGCGCCACCAGGCTCCTATGGCCTTGTCGACGGCGTTGTGGCGTCCAACGTCCTCGCGCAGCACCATGATGGCGCCGTCGGTTCGGCACAACGCTGCCGCGTGGAGACCGCCCGTCGCCGAGAATGCGGGCTGGGCGGATCGCAGTCGTCCTGGCAGGCCCGCCACGATGTCGGTCGTGAGCATCGGGCGATCCGTCGGGGGCATCCCTGAGGCGGCGTCAACGGCCAGCAACTCGAGGCGACCACAGAGTCCACAGGCTGATGTCGCCGATGCACCGCGCTCGGCAAGAGCCGTCATGTCAGCCGTCGAGGAGACCTGGACCGTGACGGACTCGTCAGTGACCTCGGTGCCCAGGACGTCCGCGTGATCGCGGATGAGACCCTCTGCGATGAGTGCGCCAACGGCGAGATCGACGTCATGTCCGGGGGTGCGCATCAGCACACCGAGCGTGCGCGTCTCCGTCGGTGAGCGGACAATGACCGTGAGGGGCGCTTCGACGGCCAGCAGATCCTGGTCGGCGCGTCGCGCCTGATCGTCGGTCCGAAACCGGGTCAACGCGTGGACCACCACCGGCTGCGTCATTGCCGTTTCCATCGCATGACGGCCCGCCATGCATCCACGAGCAATGTCAGGCCGAGCCACGCGGCCAGCGCGGCGACCGGCCAGGCCAGCAGCTCCGGCCATATGAAGCCCACGGCCGCGAGTGCGGCCAGCAGCAGGGTCAGGGCCAGCAGAGGGCCCACCTCATACGGTTCGAGTGGGCGGCTGCCCGTGACCGCCGCGCTCAACGACCGCGCCGCACCCGTCACTTCGCGCACGACGCGTCGCGCGGACTGTCGTGCACGCCCGCGCGGGGGACGGACCCGGGTCTGCATCAGTCGGCCACGCGCATCGAGCGTGATCTCGGCGCTGCGCTGGAGGTCCTCAAGAAAGTGCGCCTCCATCGTCCTGGCCACAGTGGCATCTTCGATGGTGACGTCCAGTTCCCAGTTGCCGAGCCAGCTGTTGATGTTGAGGTTCGTCGAGCCGACGCGCGCCCAGCGTGAGTCGGCCACGGCCGTCTTGGCGTGGATCATCGTGCCGGTCCATTCATAGACCCGGACCCCGGCTTCGAGCAGCGTGCGATACAGCGTGCGCGAGACCGGTACGGTCCAGCCGACGTCGGAGCCGTGCGGCAGCAGCAGGCGGACGTCGACGCCGTCCCGCGCGGCGTGCATCAACGCCTCGGCGAAGGGGCCATGTCCCATGAAATACGCGTCGGTGATCCAGAGGCGTTCGCGAGCCAACGCGGCCACGAGCAGGTCGATGCGGAACAGGTTGGCGGTGAACGGCTCGGTCGGCACCACGCGCAACGCGGTGTCGCCGCACGCGTCGGCGACCGGCAATGCCTCGAAGGGCGGGCCATCAGCCAGCGACCAGCTCTCCGCAAACGCCGCATCCGCGTGGGCGACTGCCGGGCCGCGAATCTCGACGGCGGTATCGCGCCAGGGCTGCTGCCCACGCGACGGCACTCCTGCCCAGGCCTCGCCGATGCAGAGTCCGCCAATGTAGGCGACCTCGCCGTCAATCGTGAGCAGCTTGCGATGGTTGCGTCGCACCCAGCCCATGAACGCGCCCAGCGTGGGAGGGTTGAAGACGCGCACGTCGCCGCCGGCCAGCACGAGGGGGCGGAACAGCCCACGCACACGCGACCAGCCGCAGCCGAACCAGTCGTACAGCAGTCGCACCTGCACGCCGCTGCGCGCCTTGGCTGTGAGCAGATCGAGAAACCGGCGTCCGGTGCGATCGGCGTGGATGATGTACATCTCGACGTGGATCGTGTGACGCGCCTGCCGGATGGCCTCTTCCCAGGCCGGGTAGTTTTCGGCCGCATCACGCAGGACACGAACGGCGTTGCCTGCGATGAGGGGAGCCCCGGCGGTGCGGTTGAAGGCCTGGTCGGCCAGTCCGCGCAGGCGCCTGGCCGTGCCTGCGCGCGTCATGGTGTGACCGGGAACCACACGCGGATCGTGGTGCCGTGGCCCTGGGTGCTGCGGACCCCAAGCGCACCGCGATGCTGACGCACGATGCCCTGGACCGACGCCAGTCCCAAACCGCGCCCGGTGGACTTGGTCGTGAAGAACGGATCGAACATGCGCGCAACCGTTTCGGGCGACATGCCGGCGCCGGTGTCGCTGACTTCCAGATAGGCGTACCGGCCCGGCGGCAGCGGCGTTGCCGGTATCGGACTGCTGCCATGCGGCTGCGGCAGCACCTCCTCGCCGGTTGTCAGCGTCACACGTCCCGCGTGGTCGCCCTGCTCGATCGCTTCAGCGGCGTTGACGATCAGGTTGAGAAGCACCTGGCGAATCTGGGTGGCGTCGGCCAATACCGGAGAGACCGGGCCGGCTGCGGCAAAGGCCAACTGCGTGCGGCGCGCGACTGACGCGCGCAACAGGTCGACCATGTCACGCGCGAGGGCGTCGAGGTCGACGGGTTCCGAGGGGCCCGCTCCTTCACCGGCATACGCCAGCATCTTGGCCACGAGGTCCGCCGCGCGTTCGGCGCCGAGCGTGATCGCATGGGCCATGTCGCGCAACTCCCGCGCCTCGGCCGGTAATTTCATGGCAAGCATGTCCGCGTTCCCCATGATACCGGCCAGCAGGTTGTTGAAGTCATGGGCCAGCCCTCCGGCCAGCACCGTGAGGCTCTCGACGTGTTGTTGCTCCTGCAGCCGCCGATCGAGGCTCGCGCGCTCCTCTTCGGCGCGGAGGCGATCGGTGACGTCTCGGACGACCACCAGCCAGCCCGCCAGTTGCCCCTCCCGCGACGAAATCGGCGTCACGGCGGCGTCCAGCGCGCGGTGTTCGTGCCGGATCACCGACGGCCCATCCACATGGCGCGTGTCCCCGCTCACGAGCCGGTCCCACCACGGCAGCAGTTCCCGAATCGATTGCCCCGGCCGAGGGGGACCGGTCAGGCGTTCGGCCGCCGCGTTGAAGTCGAGCACGCAGTACTGCGTATCAAGCACGAATACGGCGTCCACGAATCGCTCAAACAGCAGCGCACGCGCGACCGGGCGCACGTTGAGCAGGTACCGATGGAACAGACTCCAGCCGAAGACACCGCCTGAGACGGCAAACGCCATCGGGGTGAAGTCGGGCGTAATTCGCGCGAGATACAGCGCGTTGGCCGCGAGCGGAATCAACGATGCGGCAGCCAGGGCCAGCATGTGGCGGCGATAGTGCGGCGGACTCTCGCGCACCGAACGCAGCACCATGCCCGTGCCGGCCACGACGAGCGCGTAGAAATACGCCACGGATGTCCAGAAGAGCGGACCGTAGAAGTACTCCACCCCGTCGGCCGGCGAGTCGGTCAGCTGGACGACGTCGGTCCAGTACCAGCCGTGCGCGCCGTGCACGCTGGTGTCGGCGACGACCAGCAGCGGCACGATCCACAGCAGCAGCGCACGTACCGGCAGCCGCATCGGGCGTTGCGCCTGTATCGACCCGAACAGGAACCACAGGGGGGCGACGGCCACGATGCCCACGACCTGAAACTGCGCGATCAGCACGCGGGCGTCCAGCGACAGCGGCAGGCGATGCACGGCGGACAGGCCTGTCCAGATCGTCAGCGCGATCATCATCAGCGCAAACGTGCCGGCACCGGAGACACGGCGTCGACGTGTGCCGACCAGCGCCAGCCAGGCGCAGAACACCGCCGTCAACCCGAGCAGGATGACGTCAAGTGAGACCGGCCAGAGGGGGCTCGTCACCGCGAATCAGCATAGCGCCTTCGCGCTACGACCAGCAGGGCTGCCGCGACCAGGAGCGCGCCGCTGGTGAACGGCGCTCCGGGACCAATCAGGTCGAAGGCCTCACCGGCCCAGACCGGACCAACGACATGTCCCAACGCCGCCGCGGCCTGCGCCGCGCCCAGCATCACGCCCTGTTCGTCCGCCGAGGAGGCGCGCGAGATCAGGGACGCCGTTGTCGGCAGGCTGAGGCCGACGCCAATGGCGGTGACGGCCACGGCCGCATACAACTGCCAGGTCGCGTCCGCCTGACCCACGAGGTAGAAGCCGACGGCTGAAATCCCCAGTCCCCAGAGCAGCGTGCCGCGATCGCCCAGGCGGGCGACCGCCGGGCGCACCATCCCGCCCTGCGCGATGACCATCATCAAGCCGAGGAAACCCATCACACGGTTGACGTCGGCCTGGACAAACTCCAGCTGCACGAGCGTGAACAACGCAAAGACCGACCGCAAGGCCGCGAGCGCGAAGTTCGCGAGAAAGCTCGCGATGAGGAGCGGCTGGATCGAGGAACGTCCGAATGCCTCCAGCAGTGGCCGGAACGGGTTGAGCCCCCTGGGTGCGTGAATGACCGGCCCCTGAAGCACGGGTGTCGGCAGCAGCCACCACGTCACGAGTGTGCTGGCAATCGCCAGAACGGCGGCGGCCATGGCCTGCCAGTGTGGCGGCATGCCCGCCCGGGAGAACAGGAGCCCGAACAACGGACCGGCCATGAAACCGAGGCCCAGTGCCGTGCCGGCCATCGCCATGGCGCGGGACCGGTGTTCCGGTCGCGTGATGTCGGCGAGGTAGGCCTGTGACGTCCCGATGTTGGCGCCGGTCAGGCCGTCAATCAGCCGGCCCGCGAACAACACCCACAGCGCAGGCGCCCAGCCGAATGCCAGGTACGTGACGGTGGAACCAAGGAAGCTGAGGATCAGGACGGGGCGACGACCGTAACGGTCAGACAGCGCGCCAAGCAGCGGGGTGGCGAGGAACTGTGCGGCCGAGTAGGCGACGGCCAGGGCGGCGATGGTGCGCGCGTCGGTTCGAAAATCCTGAACGATGAGCGGAATGACGGGCGACAGGAGCATCAGCCCCATCGCATCCAGGAACACAATCAGGAGGATCCAGCGATACGCGCGCTGGTGCGCGTCGTGCGAAACAGACACCACCGACTAGCTTACGTCGTCCTGCGGCGCGGAGCACAGCGGCCTGTGCTCCGCGCCGCAGCGCCAGTGTGAGGGCCGTTACTTGATGAGATTCGCCAGGATGCGATAGGCCCCGGGTGTGCCGGCCGGCAGCTGACGCCAGAGACCGAGGCCGACATACGTCCACGTGCCCTTGCCCAGTTGCGCCACGGTCAACATGCCCTTCTTTTCCCCTGGGTTGAATGCCCATGGGTCTGTGGCTGCCAGGATGTCGGTGTAGCGGGGATCGTTGGCGCCGAAGAAGTAGAGCCCACGCTCCTGCACCCAGCCCTCGAAATCAGCCGCGGTAATGCGGTTGGGGGAGGTCATCTGCATCGTGCCGTCTTCGAGCACGCGAACCGGGGCCTGCTCAACCGTCACACGGTTGCTCGTGATTCCGCCGGGATACGGGACGTACGGGCTGCTGGGCGGTTCCGCCCCGCGGCCACCACCGCGTCCGCCACGACCGCCGCCGATGTTGCCGGTGAACTGTCCCGGTGGCGGGCCCGCCTGGCCGCCGCCCAGCTGGTTCATCGCGGTCTTGTTGTACTGCACGACGAGGTGGCCGCCCGCGCGCGCGTAGTCGAACAGGCGCTGGTTGTAGCCGCGCAGGTCCGGCCGCTTTTCATACGCGCGGATGCCGAGCACGATCGTCGTGTACTTCGACAGATCGCCGAATGCGATCTCGTCGGCACTCAGCATCGTGACCTCCGCGCCCAGCTGACGAATGGCCTCGGGCACTTCGTCGCCCGAACCCATGACGTAGCCGAGGCGGCGTCCTGCCGGCAGCGTGACGTCAATCACCTTGACCTTCGAGACGGCCGGATGGAACAGGTGGCGCGTCTGGATGTGGTTGTACGCGATGACCTGGTATCCCTCGCGGAAGGTTTCCCCGTTGCGTTCGGCCGACGCGGTGATCTGCACTTCGCCTGGCGTCACACGCGCGGGCGGCGTCACGAAGAACTGCGCGGACATCTCTTCTTCTTCGACTGAGAACGACAGCGTGGTGGACGCGGGCTCGACCGTCCAGCCGGCCGGTGTCTGCAGCGCCACGGTGACCTTGGAGGCTTCGCCGACATTGTTGAGCACCGAGACGCGGAACTCCTTCTTCTGTCCTCCCGCCGCGAGCGGGACGACCGCGATCGAGGGCGACAACTTCACCGACACCTTCGGGACGACGTTGATGACCTTCTGCTTTTCGCCGCCGACCCAGGGACCGTCGTACCGGTAGTAGGCCGGTGTCTGCAGGGTGGCCGCGGCACCGGCGGCCGTGTAGTTCACCGTGGCCGTCACGTCGGGCGGGCTCCATGGCAGCAGGTGATGCTCGGGGATTTCGATCTCGTAGCGATCGGAGCCGGGACCGGTCGCGGTGCCGCGCTTCCAATAGGGCTGCGAGTACCGCGCGTTGGGTCCGACGGTGACCGCGTAGATGAGGGTGGCGGCTTCGTTGTACGCCAGCGGGCCTGGTTGTCCCTGCTTGAGCGTGGCCGTCCAGCCCTGCGGCACGTTGAGTGCCACCGCGTCGACCCTCATCGGTTCCGGACCGGTGTTGAACACCTGAGCCGTGACCTCAAACGTCTGGCTGCGCGTGACGTTGCCGTCGGGAGCGTTCACGTGCACGACCACGCCCTGCGCCAGCTGGAGCGCCTTCATGAAGTCCTGTTCTTTCCGATCAAGGCGCCACCGCAGCTCTTCGCGTGCGTCGGGTGTCAGCGTGCTGCCTTCAATCGTCGCGCGCAGCGCGCGCACGAGGCCGAGGCCGCGCGTGAGCGCCGGCAGCGTCTTGTGTGGCGCGCGCATGTCGAATGCGTCCTGCGCGTCTCGGGCCGCACCGTAAATGGCTTCGAGATCCCGGGCCAGCGTCGGCACACGTGATTCCTGGCCCGCCGCGAACCGGCTCAGGCGGCGAACGGTGGTGTCGATGCCATCGAGGATGTCACCCTCCGCCTCGGTGACCGCGGGCTCGGCGTCGTAGAGGGAATACGTCCCTCCCGTGTCGCCCGGGCGCGTTTCCATCTGCCCCATGCCCTGGCACAGGTGGTTGGCGCGCGCGCGCTGGCCGAACTGCGCCCACGACATTCCCAGCAGCGGATCGAAGTCGCCGGTCGGTACACGCACCGGCTGCGTCGGCGGCGCCGCGCCTCCCGCGGAGGACTGGGCAGGACCACCGCCGGGGTTGCCGGCACCGGCCTGATACACCTTGCGCGGCTGCCAGGGGCGCAGGCCGGCCTGGATCTGTTCCGGGAATCGAGCAGGATCGGCCGCAACGCGGAATGCTTCGTGCGCCAGCCGTGCGGATCCCATGTGGTGCTGACCGCCCGCCTGGCCGTCACGGTTCATCGTCAGGATCACGTCCGGACGCGTCATCCGGATGACCTTGACGACGTCGCGCAGGATCTCTTCCTTGCCCCACTTCTCGAACGTCTCTTCGACGCTGAAGGAGTACCCGAATTCGTACGCGCGCGTGAAGTACTGGTCGGCGCCATCGTAGCGATGGACCGCCGCCAGCTCCTCCGACCGCAGAATGCCGATCGCCTGGAACAGTTCAGGGCCGATTTCGTTCTGGCCGCCGTCGCCGCGCGTGACGGTCAACAACGCCGTCTTCAGGCCGCGCCCGCGATTGAGCGCCACCAGCACGCCGTTGTTCTCATCGTCAGGATGGGCCGTGACGTAGAGCACAAGACCATCGTTGGGCAGCTGGCGCAGCGCCAGGCCCAGCCCCGTGGGGCCCGTGTCGTGCGACAGGGGAGTGACCTGGGTTCGGACCGGGGAGGTCGAAGCCAGCAGCACGGTCGCCATCGCGACCGCGGTGAGAAATGAATGCACCAGTTTTCGCTTCATACACGCTCCTTGCACTTACTTCGGCACTTCGGGACTTCGGAACTTCGGCACCTCGGAACTTCGGGACTCCGGCACCTCGGAACCCCGGGACTCCGGCACCTCGATCACCCGCATCGCCCACGGCACGCCGAAGGCTGTCGTCCAGCCAAAGACACGCAAGCCGTTGGTGAACGACCAGATGGCACGGCGGGACGGAGGCGCCGCCATGTATTCGTTGTTGGCCGCTGGGCGAATCCGATTCGGATCGGCGGGCAGACGGCTGGCCTTTTCCATGGCCGCAAACAGCTCGGTTTTGGTCCACCCGTCACCAATCGGGCGCGGCAGCGCATCGGTTCGCAGCGGCTCAAGGCGTCGGAGCAGTTCGTCGCGGAACGAGGTCTCTCCGGTGAGTTGGTAACCCAGCGTGAGTCCGTGGATGGTCGCGAGGTACGACTCCATCATGTGGTTCAACGGTGGGATGTCACGGACCGCGCGGGCGTTACGGACCAGCGCGGCCCGGACATCGGCACGCTCGGTCATCGTGTAGTACTTCCAGAGCCCATGAGTGGCGTACACGTTGGCGTAGCCGTAGCGCTCCAGCGCCAGCTGATCGGCCTGTTCTCGCTGCAGCTGCAGCATCTTCGCCACACGGAACTCGAGCTCCTTTTCGTAGCGGATGTCCTTGGTGGCGTCCCACACCTCCGCGAGATTCCAGATCGACAGGTACAGTCGCCGACCGGTCAGCTCGTGTTCACCCCAGAGCCGGCGCAGGTGCATGTCGGCGGTGAGCTTCGCCACGTCGAGCGCGCGATTGTCGGCGTCGAGGTAATACGACGCCATCCACCCCTGCACCCAGACGTGTGCGCTGAGGATGTGCATCCAGTGCTGCTCGGCGTGCCGTCGGCCCACACCGAGGTACTTCGTCGCCGGACGCGCCTTCAGGGTGTTCCACCAGTCCATCGGATAGTTGGTGTCACCGAGGAACTGCGGACCGGCGGGCCAGTGCGTGTTGTCGACGTCCATCAGGTGGCGGCTGAACGCCTGCGCCGTGTCGTAGACATCCGCGTCGCCGGTGCGCATGAACTGCAGCCACCACATGAAATCCTGGGCCGGCTCGCCGTGCCCATACACGCTCCACGTGGTGCCGTTGAACGTGTTCATCATGTCGCCGAAGTTGAACATGCCGAACCACGGCTCTCGCTGCTGATTGAACCGCATCCACGCGAACTTGTAGTCCAGGGCGCGCTGCAGGTCCGGGTGCGCCTCGGTGCGCGGGGCAAAGTTGCCGTAGACACCCGTCCGCCCGTACCAGGCCGGTTCGACGTGCGCGACCGGCGGCCGCAGCACCAGATCCATCGTGCGGCGCACTTCGTCGGTCGACGTGTTCGCGCCATGGAAGAACCAGATGGCCTCACTGGTCTTGGCCAGGCCCGTCGCCCAGTTCTCGACGGCGCCTTCGTTGGCCGGAGCGTTCGACGAGCGCGCAAAACTCGCCGCTCCAGCTTTGGGCGACCAGAAGAATGCGGAGAGTGTCTGTGTGGTGGAGTCCCACTCCAGCTCTTTCGGGTACTCCTCGACGAAGTGTTTGAGGCCCACGGCAACACCGCGGCGGCCATCGGTCACGTGCAGCCATCCCGGGCCTCCAGGTGTGGCGTCCAGCTGGGCGCGGCCTGCCGACGCGCTGCGGCGCTCGCCGAGGCGCAACGTGACCGCCAGGCCCAGCGCCTGCAACTGGTCGTCAGGCTGCGTCCACCCGGTGTCAGTCGGATCCGTTTGAATCAGCCGTTCGCCTTGAGTGGCGACGTGCGGGTAGTCGCCCTCCTGTGGCCGGTGGTGATCCGGCGTGCCGGTGTAGACCCAGGTGTGCAGGACCCGGATGTACGTGCGGCCCGCGTAGGTGTGGATGCGGGTGACAAACGGCGACGTCTCGTTATCGTCGCGCCCGTACCGGTATTCGCCGTCGACCCGCAGCACCGCATGGAGGGGGCCGGTGCCACGCTCGAGCGTCGTGCGCAGGATCGTGGCCTTTGAGGGATCGAGGCCGCGGTCGTCGAGCACATCCGCAAACGATCCGCGGGCAGCCGGGCCGGCGGCAATCTCGTCCGCGTCGGTGAATCCGTCACCGTCCAGATCCAACTGGACCGACGTGAGAAACCCTGTATCGCCCTGACGCACGACGACGCGCATCGGGCCTGTGGTCAACTCGGCGAGACCGGCCGCGCGGGGGTTGTTGATGGACTCGAGTGGCTGGGCCGGGCGGGTGCGCCTCACGGCTGGACCGTACTCAAGCTGATAACGCGGGCCATCTCCCGCAAAAAAGAAGACCCAGACCCATTTCACGCTCGGGTCGGCCGGCTCCCACGTGGTCACTTCGGTGACCTGCGCGGGCACTTCGGCGCCGGAAGCGTCGACGACACGGACGTAGTCGGGGGACTGGAGGACACCCTTCGGGAACGGCACGCCCAACGTGATTGGCGCGCCTGGCTGGTGTCGTTCAACTGTCAGAGGCACCGTGCCGGAGGCCGACGGCGACTGCGCGGGTGTCTGCGGGCCGGTCACCAGCAGAGCGAAGAGGACGATGAGGGGGAGGCGGAAGGCGGGGGACACAGTGCGGAGCCGGGAAACAACGGGGAACCCCGCGCCGGTCGCGAGTATGCGACCGGCACGGAGTCCCCCGTTCGGGTTAGAAGAACAACTTGAAGCCGAGCTGGAACTTGCGCTGCTCGTAGCCGCTGGTCGGGATCAGCGCGTTACCGCTGGCCGGCAGGGTCGTGAGCGGTGCGCCCGTCGTCGCATCCACTTCATACGTCGTCTGCACACCGGAGACCTGCTCGATGTTGAAGACGTTCTTGAATTCGGCCTGCACCTCGAGCCGGTAATGGCGGTAGAGGTTGAAGAACCGCGAGTAGCGCATGTCCACGTTGTAGCGGGATGGGCGGTAGAGGCCGTTACGCGTGATGTTCAACGGACGGTCACCATTGTTGCCGTCGGCGTTCAGGTCACGGTTGCCGGCGATCTGCACCGGCAGGCCGCTGTTGAACTGCACGAACAACGCCACCTGGTTGTTGTTGATGATGTGGTGCAGCGCGCGGTTGGCGATGTTGAAATTCGTCAGCCCGATGATGCTGCCGTTGAGCGTGTGACGGACGTCGAGCGAGTTCGGGCCCTTGTCACGCTGCAGGTCGGCAGGATCCGAGCGCACGGCGTCGCCCTGCACCGACAGCACCGCGCCACCCAGCGGCGCGGTGTCTTCGCCCTTGGCGAGCGTGTAGTTGATGTCGAACTGCAGGCCACCCGCCCAGCGCTTGCCGAGCTGGAGCGTCATCGCGCGGTACCACGACTCACCGACCGACTCGACCATGCGGATGCGGTTGAAGCGCGGGTCGCGACGCGTGTTCGCGTTCACCGACGTGCTGTAGACGCCGCGGCCGTCAGCCAGCGTGCGGATCGGGTTGATGTGGTTGAACTCGTTGATGACCGGCATGTCGTAGCCGCGCGCGTAGATGCCGCCGATCGAGAACGAGTAGTTGTTGCCGAGCGCGCGCTCGTACGTGAGGTTGGTCTGCCACGTGCGGCCCGAGACGAAGTCCGGAGCCATCGCAAAGATCGTGCTCTGCGTGCCGCTGGCCGTCTGCAGGACGTTCGGGAAGCTCGGCGCGTTGGCGGCCGTCGGCGCCAGCGATACCGAGATGCGCTGCGGGTTGCCGCTGTTGGCATACGACTGTTCGATGATCGCCAGCAGCATCTGGTCGTAGAGCACGACCGAGCTGCCGCGCAGCACCGACTTGCCCTGATCGTCGAGCGTCCAGGCAAAGCCCGCGCGTGGCGCGAAGTTGTTCGCGTCGCGGTTGAACGTCTCGGAGTACGCCGAGCCCGCGATGCCCTTGTTGTAGAGGTTCAGGTCGTACCGCACGCCGTAGAGGAACTTGAAGTTCGGCGTGACCTTCCAGTCGTCCTGGACGAACGCGGAGAAGCCGGCGTTGGTCATGTCGAATTCCGGCTCGAGACCAACGGTCTGGGCAAACGTGGTGTAGCCCTTCGGATTCGCCCCGCTCTTCGCCGCGAGATAGGCGGCGACAGTCGGGAAGGTGTAGGTCGCCGGCAGCGGCACTGACCGATGGTCGTCGATGAAGCGGTAGTCGATGCCGGTCTTGAAGCTGTGGTTGCCTCGCAGCAGGGTGAAGTTGTTGACCACCTGATAGATGCGCTGGGTGAAGTCTTCACCGTCACCGGTCGGGCTGCCGAACTGGATGTTGTTGTTGATGCCGTTGACGGTGCCGCCGTTGATGTTGATGGCCACACCCGTCGGCGCGCCTGCGGACGCGAACCGCCGCTGATGCCGCTGCGCGACCTGCAGACGCAGTTCGTTCAGGCTCGACGCGCCCAGCGTCGACACCAGCTGAATGGCGTGCGAATACATCGCGTCCTCGAAGTCGACCGAGCGCTCGATTGCCGTGTTGCCGCCGCCACCCTGGTTGAGCGGGTTGCTGTTCTTGAACAGGTTGGTCCGCGCCGTGAGACGCTGGCTTGGCGTGGCCTGCCAGTCGACTTTGCCGATGAAGAACTGCACTTCCTGATAGGCGTCCACCGCCGACGGCTGCGCCGCCACGCCCACCTGAGCGGCGATGCTCGGGTCGATGTTGATCAGGCGCGGCATCTCGCGGTACGTGCGCTCGTAGCCGGTGTAGAAGTGGAGCGAGTTCTTGACGATGGGACCGCCGAGGGTGCCCGTGAGAATGTCGAGCGAGTTGTCCGGCCGGTTGGCGTCCGTGCGTTCGCCCTCGAAGAAGAACGGGAACGCTGACCACGACTTCTGGCGGAAGCGGTAGCCCGCATCGCCGCGGAAGGTGTTCGTGCCCGACGGCGTGACGGCGTTGAACACGAGGCCCGTCGAGTTGCCGAACTCCGGCGCGAAGCCCGACGTCACGACCTGCACTTCACGAATCATGACTTCCGACATCGGCATCATGCGCAGACCGGCGCGGTCCTGCTGGGTGTTCGTGTTGCCGTCCACCTGATAGTTGACGCGCAGGGCCTGGCCGTTGACGCTGAAACGCGGCACGCCGAATTCGCTGTTTTCCGTGCCGGTCACGCCCGGCTGGAGCAGCGCGAAGTTGTAGGGGTTGCGCGAGGGGTTGGGCAGGTTCTCGATTTCGCGCGACGTGATGTTACGTCCCACGTCCGTCTTGCCCAGATCGACGACCGGCGCGTCGGACGTCACCGTCACCGATTCGGTGAGGCCGCCGACCTTGAGGCCGATGTTGAGTACGACCGTTTGACCGGCCGCGAGACTGATGCCGGTCTGCTCGTACTTCGAGAAGCCCGACAACTCCGCCGAAACCGTGAACCGGCCCAGCTGAAGCAGCGGAGCGCGGAACAGGCCCGCTTCGTTGGTGACGACCACACGCTGTGTGCCCGTATCCGTGTTGGTGACCGTCACGGTCACGCCCGGAAGCACTGCTCCGGACGCATCTTTGACCGTGCCTTCGATAGTGCCATTAATGGCCTGAGACTGCGCGAATGCCTGCCCCGTGAGGGCACAGACCGCGACCAGCGCCAGCGCGCAGAGACGCCGCAATTGCATCACTCTTCCTCCTGCTGAGGTCAGACTTCCTTCACTCGATTAATAAAGTCCGACGCCAAAGAGTAGATGCCTAAGCTCCGCCCCTGTCAAGGGGAAGACAAATGCGTGTGATAGGGGCTTCAACCCACCGGAAAATCGTCGGCGGCGATGTAGGCGTTGATGACCGCCCGCTCCCCCTCCCGGCCTCTGGCGGCGTTGCCGTGTTCCATCCCCACGATGCCGGTGAAGCCCTTCCGGTGGATGTGCCGAAAGACGTTGCGGTAGTTGATTTCCCCGGTGCCGGGCTCATTGCGGCCCGGGTTGTCACCGGCCTGGAAATAGGCGATTTCGTCCCAGGCTGTATCGATATTGGGAAGGAGATTCCCCTCGGTGATCTGCTGGTGGTAGATGTCGTACAGGATTTTGCAGGACGGGCTCGCCACCGCCTTGCAGACCAGGTAGGCCTGCGGCGTGGACGTCAGGAACATGCCCGGATGGTTGCGCAGCGTGTTCAGGGGCTCGAGCACCATCACCAGACCGTGGGGCTCGAGGATGGCCGCGGCCCGTTTGAGGGTATCGACGACGCGCGCGGTCTGGAAGTCGAGATGGGGGCGCCGGTCGACATGACCCGGCACCACGGTCATCCACCTCGCGCCCACACGTTTGGCGATCTCGACGGACTCCTGTATTTCCTTGAGGAAGGCGTCACGCGGACCGTCGCTCATGCTGGTCAGCGTCGGCTCGGTCCAGTTGATCGTGTGGGCGACAAAGACACCCATCCGCATGTTCAGGCGCCGCAACGTCTCGCCAATACGCTCCTGGTCTTCAACCGACCGGCCGCGCATCCCGTTGTCTTCGATGGCGGTGAAACCTTCCGCGGCGAAGAACTCCAGCTGCGCCACCAGATCCGGCCCGCTGTGCTCACGGAACATCCCGAAGTGCGGCGCATACGCGAGTTTGAATCGCCGCGCTGACTGCGCGCGCCACGCCAGCACCGACTCGGGCGCGAGCGCCAGCCCTGCCGCGGCCAACGCGGTCGTCGTCAGGAATCCGCGTCTATTCATCTCGCCATCTCGCCATCTCGCCATCTCGCCATCTCGCCATCTCGCCATCCGTGGCCGCCCCTTGCCTAGTCGGCGAAGCTCCGGTCCAACTCCGTCCGCCCCGGCATCGGCACCGGTGGCACCGGCATGGTGCCGTAGCTGTCGTGGCCAACCGGCGGCGTCAGGTCCTGCTTCGCGTTGAGTGTCTGTTCCCACGTGAGTTCCTTGCCGGTGTAGGCCGCCTCGCGTCCCATGATGGCGGAGAGTGTGCTCTCAGCGATGCCTTTGAGTTCGTTGTACGGCTTGCCGGCGCGAATGCTGGCAATCAGGTCCGTGTGTTCCTGTCGATAGCCATTGGGGCGCGGCGCGCCGTCGGGCTGCGTGAACGTCCAGGCGTTGGCGCCGAGGATGCGTTGCTGCGCGTCCGACGTCCCTTTGGTGCCGATGAAGTGTTCGCCCACGCGGTTGGCGGATCCCGGGATCTGACGGCACATGCTCATCACGCGCACGCCGTTGGGATATTCGAAGTCCACGGCGAAGTGGTCGAAGATATGCCCGTACTTGGGGTCTGTCCGGAACTGGCGGCCCCCCACGCCGATGGCCTTGATCGGCGTGGCGCCAAGGACCCAGTTCGCGACGTCAATGTTGTGCACGTGTTGCTCGACGATGTGATCGCCTGAGAGCCAGGTGAAGTACAGCCAGTTGCGGATTTGCCACTCGGCGTCGGTCCAGGACGACTGCCTCGGCTTGTCCCAGAGGCTGCCCTGGTTCCAGAACACCTGGCCGGAGAGGATGGTGCCAATGGCGCCATCCTGCAACCGCGCGATTGTCGTCTGGTAATCCGCCTGGTGGCGACGCTGCGTGCCGACGCCGATGGCCAGGCGTTTGGCGTTGGCCATCTCGTAGGTCTGGAGCACCGACCGTACGCCTGCGGGATCAACGGCAACCGGCTTCTCAGAGAAGATGTGTTTACCGGCTTCGACCGCCGCGCGCAGGTGGGTGGGGCGGTAGTGGGGCGGCGTGGCCAGGATGACCAGGTGCACGTCCGACGCGAGCACCTTCTTGTAGGCGTCAAAGCCGGTGAAGCAGCGCTCGGGCGTGACCTTGTACTTCGCGGCAAGCGCCGGATTTGACGCGACCTCCTTCGCCAACGCCGCGCGACTGCCTTCGAGACGATCCGGGGCGAGATCGCCCATCGCCACAATCTCGATGCCGTCGGCTCCGCGCATGCAGTCCACCGCAGCGCCTGTGCCGCGCCCGCCGCATCCGATGACGCCAACCCGAATCGTGTCGGAGCCTTGCCTGAGGGCCATCAAGGGCACGCTGCCGGGAAAGGCCATCGCCGCCGCCGCTGCGGCTGTGGTCTGAATGAAGGTGCGCCGGTTCACATGTGTCTCAGTCATTTCGCCTTCCCCCATTTCCCCATTTCCCCATTTCCTCATTTCCCCATTTCCTCATTTCAAAGGCGCCACGACCCGCATGCCCGCGAAGGGCCCATCCGAGAGCCACCAGCGGCTCTTGGGCAGCTGGGGATCCCGTTCGTTCCACGTCTCGTCCTGCACCGCACGGGCAGCCGGGCCAATCTGATCACCGGCCGTGCGATACGTGCCGCCCCGCAGGACCAGCGCGTCATTGGCGGCCGCGACCCATTCACCCGCGTTGCCAAACAGGTCGAACAGCCCGAGCGCGTCAGGAGCCTTGCCGGCCACCGCGTGTGTGACCATGCCCGCGTTGCCCGCGTGCCACGCCACGTCGTCCGCCGACCTGTCGCGCCACGCGAGGGCGGCCGCATGGTTCCATTCGCGTTCCGTGGGGAGACGATACTCGCGTCCGGTCTTGAGGGAAAGCCATTTCGTAAAGGCCTCGGCGGCCTGACGGGTGACAGAGATGGCCGGGAAACCCGCATGGCCCCAGCCGTAATCCGGAGCGCCGTACGGGTTGGACGGCTTGCCGATGGCGTCAATGCCCTCTGGGCGTGGCGCGTCGGCGTCCAGGCCCAGCGCAAACACGTCGTACATGTCCCACGTGACTTCCGTCTTTCCCCAATACAGTGGAGGGACGTTGTCAGCTCCAGGTACGAGCACCATGTCAAAGCCGACGAGCGTGCCCGCGATCGTTTCGCGATAGGTTGTGGGTTGTGCACCCGCTGCGAGCACGCAGGCCGACACGAGCACAGTCACTGCTGCTGACCACATGGCTGTGCGTGTGCCTGGGCGCGGCCGCGTCGTGTGTGTCTCTGGCATCGCGGACATCATCCTACGTCTTTCGTGAAATCCACATGGGGATGGAGGTGCGCGTTGTCCTGTACGCCTCGTCCGAGGTACTCGCGCGAGCGGCGGCGACCGCAGCCTTCGCGGAGATTGCGCGCCTGGATGGCCTGTTGAGTGACTACCGGCCAGACAGTGTCGTGCGACGCATCGGCCGCGCGGCGCCTGACCCGGTGGAGGTCAGCGGTGACGTGCTCACGGTGCTTGCCGCGGCCCGCCAGCTGGCAGGTGACACGGGCGGCGCGTTTGATCCCACCGTGGCGCCCGTTGTGGCCCTGTGGCGCGAGGCGCGTGCGTCAGGACATCTGCCGGATGCCGAGCGCCTTGCCGTCGCCAGGCAACTGGTGAACTGGCGCCGGCTGCAGATCGATCGCGACGCCTCGCTGGTGCGTCTCGAGACCGCCGGCATGCATCTGGATGTCGGAGGCATCGCAAAGGGCTTCATTCTTGAACGCGCCATCGCCGCTGCCCGCCGCCACGGTGTTACGCGTCTGATGATCGAAGCCGGAGGCGACATCGTCGCCGCAGATCCGCCACCAGGGACGCCCGGGTGGCGAGTGCAGATGCGATGTGGAGCGGAGGAGCGGGTGGTGGCGGTTGCCAATGAGGCCGTGTCCACGTCCGGGGCGTCTGCGCAGTTTGTCGAGGTGGACGGCGTGCGGTACTCACACGTGGTGGATCCACGCACCGGGATGGCGTTGACCCACCATCACACCGTGCACGTGCGCGCGCGGGATGCCATGCTCGCCGATGGATGGGCCACCGCCCTCGGCGTGATCGGCCCAGACGGCGTAGACGATCTCCGACTGCCGCCGGGGCTGATGTTCTGCTTTCAGCTCAGTCCGCCGGAGAGGTCGACCCATCAGGCGCGTTCTTCCAACTCCGCCCAGCGATGCACCAGCGCGTCGACCTCGACCTTGACGCGTTCCAACTCTGCCATCGTCTCGGCAATGGCCTGTGCGCCCTTGAGATAGAACTCCGGCGCCGCAATCTCGGCTTGCAGCGCCTGCTGCTTCTGTTCGGCTGCTTCGATCCTGCCCGGCAGCGCCTCC
The DNA here is from genome assembly GCA_966252305.1 of uncultured Acidimicrobiia bacterium. GTDB lineage: Bacteria > Acidobacteriota > Vicinamibacteria > Vicinamibacterales > SCN-69-37 > SYFT01. The sequence goes on along the minus strand of CBINOO010000011.1, from coordinate 2,651 downwards.
AACTCCCGCTTCTCCATGTACGACAACCGCTTCGGACCCGACGGACCTGACGGACCTGAGGTGGCGAGGTCCGCGGATGACGAGGTGGCGAGATTGCGGGCAGGAGACGGTCGTGGGGCGGGGCCTTCCGCCTTCGCTGAAGCTTCGGCGGACCGCCGTAGCCTTGGCGAAGGCTGGTCAGGCCCGCCATCCGTGGCCGTCGCGACCCGCTGTCTCAACCAATCCTCGTATCCGCCCACGTATTCGCGCACGATACCGTCGCCTTCAAACGCCCACGTGCTGGTGACCACGCGGTTGATGAACTCGCGGTCGTGGCTCACCAGCAGGATGGTGCCGGGGAAGTCGGTGAGCTGTGCTTCGAGCAACTCCAGCGTTTCAAGATCAAGGTCGTTGGTCGGCTCGTCCAGCACCAGCACGTTGGCGGGTTGCGTGAACAGGCGAGCCAGCAACAGACGGTTCCGTTCACCGCCGGACAGCGCGCGCACGGGCGATCGCGCTCGCTCCGGCGCGAAGAGGAAGTCCTCCAGGTAGCCAAGGACATGGCGCTTCTGGTCGCCGATGGTGACCCAGTCGTTTCCGTCACCAACGGTATCGATGACCGTGCGGTCCGGGTCGAGTTGCTCTCGCTGCTGGTCATAGTAGGCAACCTGCACGTTGCTGCCGCGGGTCACTTCGCCGGTGTCCGGCACGAGTTCGCCCAGCACCATCTTGAGCAGCGTGGTCTTGCCGGCGCCGTTCGGCCCAAGCAGGCCGATGCGGTCCCTGCGCATCACGCGCGCGGAGAAGTCGGAGACGATCGTTGTGCCTCCGTAGGACTTCGACACGCCCTTCAGCTCGAAGACGACCTGGCCCGTACGGCCGGCCGAGGCGATGTCGAGCGAGACCTGGCCCATGACGTCACGCCGAGCCGCGCGTTCGCGGCGCATGTCCATGAGGGCCTGCACACGGCCCTCGTCGCGCGTCCGTCGCGCCTTGATGCCACGTCGAAGCCAGGCTTCCTCCTGCGCGAGTTTCTTGTCGAACTTCTCGTGCGCGACTGCAGCGACGGCCAGGGCTTCCTCCTTGCGGCGCAGGTAGTCTTCGTAGAGCGGCAGCGGAGGCGCGCCCTTCTGCGGCGGGGACGCCGCGTACGAGGTCAGCTGTCCGCGATCGAGTTCAACCAGACGTGTGGCCACCCGCTGCAGAAACGCGCGGTCGTGGGTGACAAACACCACGGCGCCGCTCATGGCGGTCAACAACGACTCAAGCCACGTGATGGTCGCGATGTCGAGGTGGTTGGTTGGCTCATCGAGCAGCAGCACATCCGGCTGCACGACGAGGGCCCGCGCCAACGTCACGCGTCGTCGCCAGCCGCCCGACAACGTGTCGACCCGCGTCTCAGGCTTGAGCGACAGGCGTTTCAGAATCTGGTCAACCTGGATTTCCTGTTCCCACAGCTCCAGGTGATGAGCGTCAGCAAGCGCTCGCAGCCCGTCCGCGACGACGTCCCGTACGGTGGTCGCCGTTTCTCCCGCATCAACGACGTCTTGTGACAGGCGCGCGACCTTGACGCCGGGACCGTGCCACACCGTGCCCTGATCGGGTGCGATGTCGCGCCCGAGAATCTTCAGCAGCGTCGACTTTCCGGTGCCATTGCGGCCTACGACGGCGATACGTTCGCCCGCGTCGATCTGGAGCGACGCATCGTCAAGCAGCGGGACATGCCCGAAGGCGTGGCACAGGTGTTCGGCGAGAAGGACAGGCACGACTCTTCAACGTACCCCATCGGATGGCGAGATGGCGAGATGGCGAGATGGCGAGGTGGCGAGATGGCGAGGTGGCGAGGTGGCGAGATGGCGAGATGGCGAGGTGCGAGCGTGGGGCGGGCCTTCAGGCCCGCCGTTGCACGCTATCTGAGGGTGGGCACGTACAGGGAATACCCTTCGGCAGATTCCACGAGCTCAAGCCGCAGGATGTCGATCGCGGCGCGGGTGAGTTCGGGTGAACTCCGTTGCTGGTCAATGACGACGTATCCCAGACGCGTGGAGGCGATGAACGCGCCGGCAGCATTACGCGCGGCGGTCCAGCGGGTCATGTCGGGAATGGCGCCTCCGCCGGCGGCAATCAACGCGCCGAGCACGGGGTGATCCCGGTGCGCCTGTTGTCGTCGCGGCGACGTCCTGGAGAGGTAACCGCCGATCAGGGGTTTGCCGTGCGAGGTCTGGTGATACTGCGCGAGCGCGCTGAAATCTCCCAGCGATGACAGACCGTCACGCACACCGGTCGGCAGGACGAGCACGGACACGTCGCGTGGATCGGCCTGCACTGTCCTGTAGACAACGGGGATGTTGGCAGGGTGCAGCACGGACGGCCATGGCCACAGGGCCAACGCAAACATGACGACCGTGCCGCCGAGAATCGCGCGCCGGTGATGCGGCCAGTGCCTCGTCAACGCGTTCAAGGCACTCGCCAACAGCACACATCCGGCGAGCGTGGCGAGCACCGCAAAGCGTGACGGCATGCGCGCTTCACCGATCAGCGGCACGTACCGCAGCAGTGTCCACGGTGTGGGCACGTACGTGTTGATCCCGGCAATGTGCACGAACGGTCCAAGCGCCATCACGGCGAAGGTGATCGCGGCCAGTCCCCAATGCAACGGCGGGCGCCAGCCC
>CBINOO010000010.1:0-65588 GCA_966252305.1 uncultured Acidimicrobiia bacterium | reverse complement strand
CAGATCTGCCGGGCGCGGAATTCTTCGCCGAGCAGCAGCATCGGCAGTTCCGCCGCCTGGGCCAGCGAGACCTTCTTGAAGTCCTTCAGCGGGTGGTCCGCCGGGATCACCAGCTGCAGCTCGTCCGGGTTCACGAACGCCGCGGGCGCGTCATCGTCATTGCGCTGCGGATTGCCGTTGTACGTGGTGGACGGCGCCGGCTCGATGCCGATGAACATCACGTCGCCGTCGGGAGTCCAGGCCGATTGTCCCGCATCACGAGATGCCAGAATCGTCAGCGGCGTTGCCGGCACGCCGCCGCCCCCGCGCCCGCCGCGGCCACCCTGCGGTGCGGACGCGCCGTCGGGCGCCTCAACGACCCACACGCCTGTACCCTGCGGGCCCCGTGCTGCGGCAAACGAGACGCGCGCGCTGTCGGGCGCCCAGGCGGGCCATCGTTCCGGACCGCCGCCCCGCGTCAGCCGCAACGGTGTGCCGGCAGAGCCCTCAAGCGCGCGGACGAAGACGTCGACGCCGTCACCCGGCTCGGCATCGGCATCGGACAAATACACGATGCGGGCCCCGTCAGGAGACACGCGCGCACTCCACTCGGCCGCATCACCTGTCGTCAGTGGAGTCGGCGTGCCGGCTCCCTCGGCCGGCACCGTGTGAAGTGACCACCGGCCTCGAGGCGCGCGGTGCGAAAACACGAGGCGGCCATCCTTCGTCCACGAGGGCCACCGTTCATCGCCGTCAAGCGTTGTGATCTTCCGAGGTGTGCCGCCGCCGGCAGCCACCACGTACACGTCGAACGCGCCGTTGGTATCAGCCGCAAACGCCAGTTGTTTGCCGTCGGGTGACCAGGCTGGATCGCGTTCGCTGAGCCACCTCGACGAACCGCTGACCACCTTCTTCGGGTCGCGACCGTCGGTGCCAAGCGTCCAGAGTTGCTCGAGCCAGGACACGGCAAGGCGCTTGCCGTCGGGCGCCACGGCCGGGTCGCGCATTCCGCTCAGCGGAGCCGGCGCCTGCGCGGCGTAGGTCGTCAACAGAAGGGCAAAGACTGCGGCGACGGCCAGCCCCGCACGCACCAGAACAGCAGTTGGACGCATCCGGGGATTGTAGCGGAGTGCCGGAGTGCCGGAGTGCCGGAGTGCCGAGGTGCCGAGGTGCCGGAGTGCCGAGGTGCTTGCCGTTACCTGCGCATCACCCACACGAGGTCTGCGAGTCCCGCGGCAATGAAGCGGCCAGGCCACAGGAGCATCTGGAACAACCAGAGCATCCGATTGACGTCGTCGGTAAACCTGAATGGATGATTGATGGGGGTGCCCCAGAGGCCGACGTTGCGGAAGTCAGGCTGTACTCGGAGCAAATACGCGATGCCGAGGTACAGCAACGTCAGGACTGCTGCGGTAAACCGATCGGGCGCGTCGGGCCATTCCCGCGCGACCCACCACGCAAACCAGACCAGCAGTCCAAGGGCGATGAGTCCACGCACCAGCGCGCCCACGCCGTCCCATCCGTCAGGTTCACTGACCTCAATCGTACCGCTACCCGCGCACGGCCTTCACAATCGCTGCGGCCGAGATCCCGTAGCGGTCGAGCAGTTCTTCGGGTCCACCTGACCGTGGGATCTCGCGCACGGCGAGGCGCTGCACGGTGAAGCCCTGATCCCAGACGGCTTCCGACACCGCGTCACCAAGGCCGCCCTGTGCGTAGTGGTCCTCAACCGTGATCATGCGGCCGCCGGTGGCCTTGCCGGCGGCCACCAGACCGGCCCGGTCGATCGGCTGCACCGAGTACGCATCAATCACGCGCACGTGAATGCCGTCCTTCGCGAGGATCTCGTGCGCCTTGAGCGCTTCGAACACGGTCACACCTGCGGCCACGATCGTGACGATGTCGTTGTCGCTCTGGCGGAGCACTTTCGACCCGCCAATCGGGAAGGTATCGGCGACCGAATACGTCACCGGCGTCTTGGGCCGTGAGCTGCGGATGTACACCGGCCCGGGCGTGGCCGCGGCGGCTGCGACGAGGCGTTCAGCCGAGACGGCGTCACACGGATACAGCACCGTGCAGTTGGGCACCGCGCGCGCCATCGCGAGATCTTCAAGCGCCATCTGCGAGGGACCGTCCTCACCGATCGAAATGCCCGCGTGTGACCCGCACAGCTTGATGTTGAGCATCGAGATGCCGGCCATGCGGATGAAGTCCGCGCCTCGCTCGAGGAAACACGCAAAACTCGACGGGAAGGCGATCGCGCCGCGGCTGGCCAGGCCCATTGCCGCGCCAATCATCGCCTGCTCGGCGATGTACGCCTGATAAAACCGCTCGGGGTACAACTTCTCGAAACGTTCGCTGAACGTGGAGTTCTTGACGTCGGCATCCAACGCCACGACGCGGGGGTCGACGCCGCCCAGCGCGGCCAGCGCCGTGCCGTATGCCTCTCGTGTCGCGACGAGGTCACCGGCCTTGTAGGCGGGCGCGGGCATCGCGGCGACAAAGTCGGGCAACGGCCCTTCGCTGCGGCGGCTTGCGGGCTTGCGGATGACCGGAGCCGGATCGAGTGTCTCGATCATCTGCGCTTCCAGTTCGGCCACGGCGGCGTCGGCCTCGGCGCCCTTCTTGAGCGGCTTGCCGTGCCAGTTGTCCTTGTTCTCGAAGATCGAGCAGCCTTTACCCTTCAGGGTCTTCGCCACGATCATCGTCGGGCGGCCGCTCATGCCGCGCGCCTCGGCGAGAGCGGCGCGAATGGCCGGGATGTCGTGGCCATCAATCACGATCGTGTGCCAGCCGAACGCGCGATACCGCACGGCAAACGCGTCCGCGTCGTGGCCGAACTGCGTGGCACGGCTCTGGCCGAACGCGTTGACGTCCGTGATGGCGCAGAGGTTGTCGAGCTGATAGTTGGCCGCCACCTGCGCCGCTTCCCACACCGACCCTTCGGCCGTTTCACCATCGCCGAGCATCACGTACGTGCGGTAATCGGAGCCGATGCGGCGCGCGTTGAGCGCGATGCCGACGGCGGCTGCGAGTCCCTGTCCGAGCGATCCCGTTGCGACGTCCACAAACGGCAGCCGCGGCGTGGGGTGCCCCTCAAGGTCTGACCCGATCGTCCGGAGTTCGGCGATGACCGACTCACGTGAAAACGCACCGGCCGCAGCCCAGGCCGAATACAGAATCGGCGCCGCATGTCCCTTCGACAACACGAAGCGATCGGCCTCGGGGTGTTGTGGATCCTGCGGATCAAATCGCAGTTCGTCGAAGAACAGCACCGCCAGCATGTCGGCGGCCGAGAGGCAGGTGGTCGGATGACCGGACCCCGCCTGCGTGGTTGAGCGCACCGAGTCGATGCGGAGTTGAGTCGCGATGTTGTGGAGAACGGTGTTGGATGGGGGTGTCATGCGCGTTGCGCACGCCAGTCTACTGTACGCGTGCCATAATCGCAGTACGAATGCCGGCACTTCGCGTGATCTCCCTGGCTCTCGTCGCGATCTGGATCGGGGGCCTCGCGGTTCTTGGCATCATCGCGGCGCCCGTGGTCTTCGACGTCCTCGAAACACATGACCCGGTGGCGGGCCGCACCCTGGCCGGCCTGCTGTTCGGCACGATCTTCGAGCGTTTTCAGCATCTGGCGTGGGGCCTGGGTGGCGGCCTGCTGGCGCTGCTGGGCCTGCGCACAGCATTGGGCCCACGGCCGCGCCGCCTCGCCATCCAGTTGTGGCTGGTCATGGCGATGCTGGCGGCATCCGCGTACACGGGCCTGATCATCGGTCCGCGAATTGACCACCTGCGCGACACCACTCCTGTCACGATGGCGTCGCTTCCTGACGACGACGCCCGCCGCGTGGAGTTTGGACGCCTGCACGGCCTGTCCAACGGCCTGATGGCGCTCACGCTCATCGCCGGCCTGTCCCTGTTCTGGATCGAAACCCGGGAATGACCCGACGATGGCCCAGGCCGGCACGCCCGTCAGGGCGCGCCTGCGCTAGCCGCGCGTCCGCTTCGTGACGCGCTTTTCGCTCATCTTCTTGAGCTGGCGCTTCAGCGCCTCGAAGGCCTGATGCACCGCGACCGACGGCTGTGAGGCCGACGACGTCTTGCGGGTCACGACGAGTTCCCCCGGCAACGCCAGCGAGATGCGCACTTCGAGGGTGTTGCCGGTCTGGTGCGAATGGTGCGGCACCTCGACGAAGACGTGACAACCGATGATGCGTCCGTGCAGGGTCTGGAGTTCGTCGACACGCTGCGCGATCTCGCGCTCGATCGACGCCATCCGTCGCATATGCAGAAACTTGATCTGAAGCGGAACGGTAGCCATTCCCGCATTATGATGTGTCGGATGGCGCACGCGCTAACTTTGATTCCAGGGGACGGCATCGGCCCGGAGGTCACGACCGCGGTCGTGCGGGTGCTCGACGCCGCGGGCGTGAAGATCGACTGGGACCGCCAGGACGCCGGCGTCATCGCGTTCAAGAAGTCCGGCCAGACGCTGCCGGCCGAACTGCTCGACTCGATCAAGCGCAACAAGGTGGCGCTCAAGGGCCCCTGCACGACGCCGATTGGTGAAGGCTTCACCAGCGTGAACGTCGGGTTGCGCAAGGCGCTGGATCTGTTCGCGAACCTGCGCCCGGTGAGCAACCTGCCCGGCGTGCAGAGCCGGTTCGCCAATGTCGACCTGGTCATCGTTCGTGAGAACACCGAGGACCTGTACGCGGGCCTGGAACACCTGATCGTGCCCGGCGTCGTCGAAAGCCTGAAGATCATCACCGCCACGGCGTCCACGCGGATCGCCGAGTTCGCATTCCAGCATGCGATCCGGGAAGGCCGCCGCAAGGTCACGGCCATCCACAAGGCCAACATCATGAAGCTGAGCGACGGACTCTTTCTGGAGTCGGTGCGCAACGTGGCCCGGAAGTATTCGCAGGTGGAATACGACGAGAAGATCGTCGATGCCGCCTGTATGCACCTGGTGATGCGTCCCGAGCAGTACGACGTGCTGGTGCTGCCCAACCTGTACGGCGACATCGTCTCCGACCTGTGCGCCGGGCTCGTGGGGGGCCTGGGCGTGGTACCGGGCGCCAACCTGGGCGCTGACTGCGCGGTCTTCGAAGCGGTCCATGGCAGCGCGCCTGACATCGCGGATCAGAATCTCGCCAACCCGACGGCCCTGCTGCTGTCGGCCATCATGATGCTGCGCCACATCGGCGAGCTGGACGCGGCCACGCGGGTCAAGGCCGCGCTGGACGGCGTCCTCTCCGCCGGCGCCGTGCGCACGCGCGATCTCGGGGGCTCGGCCTCGACGACGGAGTTCACGACCGCGCTCTGTCAGGCGCTGGCCTGAACATCGATGCCCACGTCGGCCCAGGTGGACGATCTCACCGAGGCGGTCCTCGCGCACGAAGACGTCGCCCGGTACGCCGGTGAACCCGACGCGCGCGCGCGTCTCGACAAGTACCTGGCGGAACTGCGGACGACCCAGCGGTACCAGCTCTACCGCGCCCTGCAGCACCCGCTCTACGCGATCTACAAGAAGGTGCCGCATATCATCGAGCACCCGGAGTATCCGCGTCAGGCGGCCGCGCAGGGCCACCTGGTCTACGTCTCGAATCACAAGAGCCACCTCGACTACCTGATCGAGCTGCTGGTGATTGAACGGAGCGGCATTCGGCCGCCGCTCATCGCGGCAGGCATCAACCTGTTCGGCGGGCCCCTCGGGCTCCTCCACCGGCACATCGTGGGATCAATCCCCATCCGTCGCGGCAGCAAGGACCCGGTGTATCTCGCGACGCTGAAGGCCTATGTGTCGGAGGTGCTGAAGCGGCGCGACCTGCTGTATTACGCGGAGGGCGGACGCAGCTACACCGGCGAATTGAAAGCCCCCAAGACCGGACTGCTCCATGCGGCCCTGCAGGCGGACCGTTCGCGCCTGCACATCCAGCCGATGGCGATCGCCTACGACCTCGTGCTTGAAGAGAAGATCATCACCCGCGATGCGGTGCGCCAGAAGAAGCGCCCGTTCGCCAATGAAATTGCCGAGATGATCCGGCACGGCGTCGGGTACGACAGTCGCGTGTTCGTGACATTCGGCCCTCCGATTCCGCTGTCGGAGTACGACCCCTCCTCCCGTCGCGCGCTCGTGGACCTCGCGTATCGCATCCAGAACGAGATCGGCCTGCTGCACAAGGTCCTGCCGACCGCGCTCATTGCGTCGGTGATGCGGGGCGCCCTGACGCGGAGGGAACTGGCAGCCCGCATCGACGACCGGATCGCCGAACTCAGAGAACGAAAGGCGAATCTGGCGGTGACCTCGGGCATGCAGGCGGTCGACGAGGGGCTTGACCTGCTCCTCAAACGCAACATCCTCACGATGGCGGGTCAACAGATCCGGGTACGCGACCGTATTTCGTTGAGGTACTACGCCAGAACCATTCAGCACCTGCTGTCGGAACGGAGACCCTCTCGCTGATGTTTGCCTCCCTGTCAAAGACCACGTTTGCCGTTCTCGCGGGCAGCCGCACGCTCAAGTCGCTGGCGTCGAAGTACGGCATGAAGTCGTCCTCGAGTTTTGCCCGCCGGTTCATCGCGGGCGAGACCGTTCACGAAGCCATCGAGGCCGCGCGTGAGGTCGAGAAGCAGGGGCTGATGGTCACGCTCGACCTCCTCGGCGAAAGTGTCAGCTCGTCAGACGAGGCGCTGGCGGCCACGCGTGGCTACATCGCCATGATGGAAGCGATTGAGCAGCAGGGCGTCGGCCGCAACATCTCGCTGAAGCTCACCCAGCTCGGGTTGGACATCGATCAGGCCACCTGCATCGACAACCTGCGTCGGGTGCTGGATGTGGCCAAGGCGGGCGACTTCTTCGTGCGCATCGACATGGAGAATTCGCCGTACACCGACCGGACTCTTGATACGTTCGAAACGTTGTGGAACATCGGCTACCACAACGTCGGCGTCGTGATTCAGTCGTACCTGAAGCGTTCCACCGCCGACATCGAGCGGGTGAACGCGCTGGGGGCGCGCGTGCGCCTCGTGAAGGGCGCGTACCGCGAGCCGGCAACCGTGGCGTACCAGCAGAAGTCGGACGTCGACAAGGCCTTCGTCGACCAGATGCAGATCCTGCTCGAACACGGTACGTACCCCGCGATTGCGACACACGATCCGGCGATGATCACGGCGACCCAGGCGTTTGCCGCGGCGAAGGGTATTGCGAAAGATCGCTACGAGTTCCAGATGCTCTACGGCATCCGGCGCGACCTGCAGGCCTCACTTTCGGCCGCGGGCCATCCGTTCCGCGTGTACGTGCCCTTCGGCACCGAGTGGTTCCCGTACTTCATGCGACGGCTCGGCGAACGCCCGGCCAACGTCGGATTCGTGCTGCGCGGGATTCTCAGCGAGCGCTGAGCGTCTTCGCAACGTCCCCGAGTACTCGCCGGCAGGCTTCAACCTCGTCGAGGATCACGTACTCCTCGACGCTGTGCAGGCCCGCGCCGCCCGGCCCAAACACCAGCGAGGAAATCCCTGCCGCGCCAAGAATCGCGGCATCGGTCCAGAACGTCATGCCGGTGGGCGTCGCGTCAAGATCTCGTGAGGACAACGCCGCCGCCGTGGCCTGCGCCACCGGAGCCGACGCGGGTAACAGGTACGAGGGCCGCGAGGTGACCAGACGGGCCGAGGCATCGAACTCGGGATCTTCCTCTCGAAGCCGTTGCAGGATCGCCTGCACCTCGCCAAGGACGATTCCATCGTCCTCCCCGTCGACCGTGCGGCGCTCCATCTGCAGATCACAGCGATCCGGGTAACTGCTCAGTTCCCTGCCGCCGCTGATCAGCGAGGCATGCAGCGACGCCACCCCTTGAATCGGTGTCGGCGTGCGCGCCTGTAACGTCCGGTCGAGGACTTCAAGCTGTTGCAGCACCCGTCCCATCCGCAGGATGGCATCGCGGCCTTCCGCGGGCCGGCTTCCGTGCGCGGCGCGTCCGTGCGTGATGATCTCCATCCACGCAAATCCCTTGTGACCCACGGCCATCCGAAGGTCCGTTGGTTCGGTCACGATGGCTGCGTCGGCCGTCCATTCCTTCACCAGGGCATCCGCGCCGAGGCTCTCGTATTCCTCGTCAACGACGCAGGCCACCAGGAGGCGCCCGTGTGTCCAGCTCGGTGCGAGGTCCGCCGCCGCAGCGATCATGGCGGCCACGCCGCCTTTCATGTCCTGTGCGCCGCGCCCGTAGAGGCGACCGTTGCGCACCACCGGCAGGAATGGATTGGTCATGCCGGCCACCCCAACCGTATCCAGGTGCCCGCAGAACATCAGCGTCGGCCCGGGGTTCCGCCCTTCGAGCACGCCGATGACGTTGGGCCGGCCGTCTGCGACATGCTGCACGTGCACATCGAGGCCACCACGGCGCAGGGCCGAAGCCGCCACGTCAGCCGCAGCGGCTTCACCGGCAGCACCTGGGACAAGGGAGGGGTTGACGGAATTGGCGGCAACCAGATCGGACAGCAGCGCGACGACGTCCATGATTGACTAGTCTACGTGGCAATGAAGGTGGTGGCGGTGACCGGCGCGTCTGCCGGAATCGGACTCGCCGTGGCGCAGGAATGCGCGCGGCGGGGACACGCGGTGGTGTTGTGCGCGCGGCGGGGCGCGCTGATCCACGAGGCGACCGAGCGCATTCGTGCCGAAGGCGGCCGGGCGCTGGCCGTCGTGGCCGACGTCACCGTTCCCGACGACATGGTCCGGCTGGTCCGGGAAACGGTCGAGACCTTCGGACACCTTGATGTGCTCGTGGCGAATGCGGGTATCGGTTACCACGACACGTTTGAACGCACCCCCGTCGATGTGATGCGCCGCCTGATGGACGTGAACGTGATGGGCACACTGTGGGCTGCGCGCGCGGCGACGCCGCACTTTCTGGCTCGAGGCAGCGGACACCTCATTGCGGTGTCGTCGATTGTGGGGAGGCGCGGCATTGCGGGGTCGACCGTGTATTCGGCCACCAAGGCGGCGCAGGCCGGCCTCATCGAATCGCTGCGCGCCGAGTGGGCGGGAACAGCGTTGCGTGCCACCGCGGTGTATCCGATCTCAACCGCCACGGATTTTCACGAGACGATCCGTCGCGACTTCGGCTACGAGGTGAAAGGACTGGGGCCGCGACAGTCTGCGGCGTCGGTTGCGGTGGCCATTGCGGATGCCATTGAGCGTCCACGCCCGGAGGTCTATCCCTACCGACGCGCGCGCCTGCTGTCGATCCTCAACATCCTGTGGCCGAGCGCGGCCGATCGCCTCGTGCAGAAGTTCTCGCGTAAACGCCTGCCTGGCGGAGAACGCCCATGAGCCTGTCGCCGACGGCACTGGCCATTGCGACCCATGTGCGTGCGGCCGGTGGACGCGCGGTCATCGTGGGCGGCTGGGTGCGCGACCGCGCGCTTGGCCTTGATCCCAAGGATCTGGACATCGAGGTCTTCGGCGTCCAGCCTGGCCGGCTGCGAACCCTGCTCGAGGGAATTGGACGGGTCGATGCCGTGGGTGAAGCCTTCACCGTGTACAAGGTTGACGGACTGGACGTCTCACTCCCGCGCCGCGAATCAAAGACTGGTCGCGGGCACAAGGGATTCACGGTGGAGGGGGATCCGTTCCTCTCGTTCGAGGATGCGGCCCGTCGCCGTGACTTCACGATCGACGCGATGTCGTGGGACCCCCTGACCGACGAGACGATCGATCCGTTCCGCGGCATGGACGACCTGCGCGCGCGAGTGTTGCGTGTCGTGGACCCGACAACGTTTGCCGACGACAGCCTGCGCGTGTTGCGCGCACTGCAGTTCGCCGCGCGGTTCGAACTGACACTCGACGTGACGACGCGGGAGTTGTGCCGGACGTTGCCGCTCGACGACCTGCCGGCAGAGCGCGTGTGGGGCGAAGTCGAGAAGCTGCTGCTCCGCGCGCGGCGCCCCTCCATCGGCCTCGCCCTGGCGCTGGAACTGGGCGTGGTCGATCAGCTCTGGCCTGAACTCAAAGCTCTGGTCGGCTGCCCGCAGGAGCCGGAGTGGCATCCCGAAGGCGATGTCTGGGTGCACACGCTGATGGTGGCTGACCAGGCACGCGCGCGTATCGACGATCTCGATCATCCGCGTGCCGTCGTCATGATGCTGAGCGCGCTGTGTCACGACATGGGCAAACCGGCGACGACGAAGTTCGAGGACGGACGCATCCGGTCGAAGGGGCACGAAGAGGCGGGTGTGGCGCCGGCAACGGCGTTCCTCGATCGTCTCAACGTGCACTCGATGGGTGGATACGATGTCCGCAGCGCCGTCCTCGGCATCGTCGCCCACCATCTCAAGCCGTCGATGTTCCACAAGGCGCCGACGCCGGTGGGTGACGGCGCATTTCGGCGGCTCGCGCTGAAGGCTGACCTTGAGTTGCTGGCGCGGTTCGGCAAGGCGGACTGCCACGGCCGGACGGGCGTGTTCGACTGTTCGGCGATGGACTGGTTCCTCGACCGCGCGCGCCAGCTCGGGGTGGAGCACCAGCCGCCGGCGCCGTTCCTGCGCGGTCGCGATGTGCTCGCGCTCGGCGTGGCGCCCGGACCCGAGGTCGGCCGCATTCTCGCCGCGCTGTACGAACAGCAGCTGGACGGCGCCATCACCTCCCGCGCCGACGCCCTCACCGCCCTCAAGAAAAAGACGTCGGGTGGCTTTTTCGACACCTAAATCGCGAATTTGGGCGCAAAGTCGCGGTTTGTGCCCTGAAAAAGCCACCCGACGTCTTTTTTGGGGTAGGCTGCCGGGTGGCCAAGGGACGCACGCTCATCTTCACGCTCCTGTATGCGAGCGAAGGCGCGCCGATCGGATTCATCTGGTGGGCCCTGCCGACCCTGCTGCGCAGCGCCGATGTCTCGGTCGCCGACATCACCTCACTGACAGCCCTGCTCGTCCTCCCCTGGGTCTTCAAGTTCACCTGGGCGCCGCTCGTTGACGCGCTGCGCGGCCCCCGCTGGGGCTATCGAGCCTGGATCATCAGCGCTCAACTGACGATGGCTGCCACGCTGGTGCCGCTGCTGTGGCTCGAGCCCGTCGCCGACTTCGGCACCTGGCGTGTTCTGCTGCTGGCGCACGCCATCGCGGCAGCCACGCAGGACATCGCCATCGATGCGCTGGTCATCGGCTCGGTCCCTCCACATGAACGTGGACGCCTCAACGGCGCCATGCAGGCAGGCATGCTGCTGGGCCGCAGCGCGTTTGGTGGAGGCGTCCTGCTGGTCGGCGCCACGTGGGGCCTCAGTGGCGTCATCGGCGCATTGATCGCGTGGATTGCCATCCCGCTGATGTTGGTGCCGCGGCTCAACGACCCTGCACACAGACACGCCGAGCCCCATTCGCTCGCAGCGCCCGCAACGCCGATGCGCAGCGGATTACGGGACGCGCTGCGCATCAAGACCACCTGGCTCGGCCTGGGATTCGCGCTGACCGGCGCAGCAGGCTTCGAGGCGGCGGGACAACTCGCGGGTCCGTTCCTCGTCGACCGCGGCGTGGACAACGACACCATCGGCGTGTTCTTCGGCGTGTATGTTGTCGGCGCCACGCTTGCGGGAGGGCTGCTGGGTGGATGGTTGTCCGACCGGTCGTCGCGCACGCGGATCCTGCTCTGGTGCCTTGCCGCAGTCGGCGGAACGGTGGCGGCGGTCGGCCTGCTCGACCTCGTCGCACATGCCGGCGCCACGACACTCATCGTCGCGCTGGTTGCGATGTATCTGTCCGTCGGCTTGTTCACCGTCACCAGCTACGCCTGGTTCATGGACCTGACCGATCCTCGCCTTGGCGCCACACAATTCACCACGTTCATGGCTGCGACCAACGCGTGCGAGTCGTGGTCTGCCTGGGCCGCGGGCCAACTGACCACGTGGCACAGCTACGGCGTGGCGATGCTCGTGATGGCCGGCGTCAGTTTCGCTGCGGCGGCGTGGCTGGCGCCGTCCGCGCGCCGGCGCCCGGTTATCCCTCCAGCATCGCGATGATCGGCAGGGGCGCCACGCTCGTGTTGTCTCCCGAGAGCATGCGCCGCAGGTAACCCGCCTGTCCCAGATGAAAAGCGAGATGGGCCCCCAGATGCACGAGGAACGCATCGATCGGCAGCGCCAGATCGGGCAACACACCGGTGAGGTGTCCACTCAACCGCTCTTCGGGAAGCTGGGCCAGTGTGGCGTCAACAACGTCGCGCGCGGCTCGCAGCGCGTCACAGACCTCCGCGCGCGATCCACTCCGTTGACTGAACTCGCGCGCACGGTCTCGAACGTAGCCTGATCCGCCGATCAGGTGGCCCACGAAGTGCTGCAGGTTCCCGGCCACGTGCAGCGCGAGATTGCCCACGGAATTGGTCACGCCGGGCGCCACCTTCCACAACATCTCGTCGTCGGGGCACGCCTCGACCTCACGGATGAATGCATCGAGTTCGCGCAGCAATTGACGACGGACGAGGATTCGCGTGGACATGGTGCCATCATAGGACCGAACCGGCGTGAACCCGCATGCACGATACCGACATCAACAGCCTGTATCAGGTCCCGCTCAGTGACTTCACACCGGCGCGCAATGCGCTGGCAAAGGCACGCGGCGCCGACGGCGCCTCCATCAAGCAGCTGGAGAAGCCGACGTTACCCGCCTGGGCCGTGAACCAGTTGTACTGGCGCGCCCGCCCCCAGTGGGACGCGCTGGTGGACGCCGCCATGGCGGTGCGCCACGCGCACGTGCAGGTGATCTCCGGTCGTCCCGCAGACGTCGCTGCGGCGGAATCGCACCACCAGCAGGCGCTGCGTGCGGCCGCGGCGGCGGCCCACCGCCTGGTGGAAGCGGCCGGCGAAAAGCTGACCGGCGCGACAGTGGACGCCATCCAGGAAACCCTGCAGGCACTTCCCTCCACCGACACGCCGGGCCGACTGACGCGCCCACTCAAGCCGCTCGGCTTTGGCGCGTTGATGGCGATGGGAATCCCCGTCACGTCGACATCCCGGGCGACTCCGGCCACGCCGAAGGCGCCCCCGGCCGCGCCGTCCCCGAGTCCCGCTGCGCGCGCGAAAGCGCGGGAAGCCAGGAAGGCCGCTGAGAAGCTCCTCAAAAAGGCCGAGTCGGCAGAAGCAGCGGCGGAACAGTCCCTCAAGGAAGCGAAGGCAGCAGTCGCCTCCGCGGAACGGGAGCTGGAACGCGTGCGCGATCGGCTTGTGTTCCTCGAAAAACAACGGGCCGACGCGAGTGAACTCGCTCGCACCCGCAGTCGCGAGTTGCAGGAGGCCACCAATGCGCGCATCCAGGCGGCGCAGGACCTTCGCGCGCTGGAGGACTGACGGCCGTCGTCAGTCGCGCAACAACACGGCGGGATTCACGCGACAGGCCCGTCGGGCCGGCGCAATGCTGCCACCCAGGCCGATGCCAAGCAGCAGCAGCGCAGCGCCGGCCCATCCCGCCGGCCCTGCAGTGCTCGGAATCCCCGGCGTCGGCTCGGTCAGCAGGGCAACGATGCTCACCACTGACGCGGCAACGGCGGCGCCCAACGCGACGACGCCCAGACACTCGAGCACGACCGGCCGGATCACCTGATGCGGCTGCCCGCCAAGGGCGAGCCGCAACGCAAACTCCGCGCGCCGCCGGGCCGCCGATTCCGCGGCCGTGGCGATGACGCCGATCAGCGCGAGCACGGCGGCCAGCAGTGTGAACACCGTCACCAGTGTCGTCATCACGCGATCCGCCGCAGGGGCGCGCAACGCCAGCTGTTGTTGCAGTGAACCCAGCCGATTCGCGCGTGCGCCGCGCACGCCGCCTATCACGGCGGCCACCAGGGCATCGTCCACCTGCGGGCGCACGAAGGCGAAGTAGCTGAACGGCACGTCACGCGTGATCGAGTGGAAAACGGTGGGCGGACTGGGTGGCATGAGCGTACGCAGCGGTGCTTCGCGCACGATGCCCACGATATCGAAGCGTTGCCCGCGCGGTGAGATCACCGCCTTGCCGAGCGCAGACGCGCCACCCAGCAACGTTGCGGCCGCTTCGTTGATCACCACCTCAGGGCAACGCACGAGTTCTCCGGCGGCCTCCGGCAAACGGCCGGACACCAAGGCGCCGCCCAGATCGGCAAACGACGACAACGTCTGTGTGGTCATCGTCAGGTCGATGGTCTCGCGCAGGTCCGATGAGCGCGGCACGCGCCACGTCTCGTCCTCGTCGTAGCCGCTCGCGCGCAACTGCTGCGCTGATGAGAAGAAGATGTCCCCGGGCTCCGTCGACCGGAACACACCCGTCACCACCACCGGTCGGCCGCTGACAGGCACCAGCACACGCCCGAGCGCATCGTCGGCAAACAGGCGCTCAGCCACCGACGTGGAGACAGCAGCCACTGCGCACGTGCCCTCCTGGTCTCCACCGGAGAAGGACCGCCCGTCGACCACGGTCCAGGACCGGCGCCGCTGCGCGAGTGGATCGTGTTGCACCGTGCGCAGCGCCTCGGTCACCAGCGCGTCGGGCGCATCAACGATGTATCGCACTTTCGGTCGCGAGGCCCCCGGTTGTGTCTGCGCCAGTCCCAGCAGGCCATCGTCAAGTCGCGCCTGCAGCGCGTGCGCCACCCGTCGCATGGCCGCGGGATTGGCGGCGCGCGTTTCGGGTTCCACCTGCCACACCGTCACGTCGCCGAGCCGGTGCGCCGTCGCCGTACGCAGCGCCGCTTCCAGACGCAGTTGCGTCGTCGGCATCGACAGCAGCACGACACCGCTGATGCTTACCTGCACGGCCAGCATCAGGCGAGTGGCGCGCCGCGCCCCTGGGGTCACGGCACCTCGTCGAATGCCTGACGACCTGCTGCGTGCCGCCCCCAGGCGAGGCAGCAGCGTGGCTCCCAGAATCAGGAGGCTCCCGGCGGCTGCCGCGCCGAGCACTGAGGCTGCAGACACGGTGATGGGCAAGGTGGCGACATCACCGTCGTAAAACAGCGACGGCAGCGCTTCCACCGTCCAGAACGCTGCCAACACACCTCCCGCACACGCCAGGAGCGACAGCAGGAGTCCTTCCACCAACACCGGCCGCGTGAGCGCCCAGCCTGACGCGCCAAGCGAGACCCTGATGGCGAGGTCCCGCCTGCGCGCATCGGACTGCGACGCCAGCAAGGTGACCACCGTCACCGCCGCGCACACAAAAACCGCGATGCCGTTGAGCCGGACCATCCACAACACCGCTCGCAGACGCGTGTCCACGTCGGCGCCGACGGCGGCCACATCCGCCCCGCCCGCCAGCTGGTCCAGCAGGCCGAACACCACAGTCGCGGCACCGATCCCGAGCACACCCGCGAGCAGGACGCCGGCAAAGACCAGCGGACTGTGCGCAAACAGACGACCGCAACGTCGCAGTTCGTGGATGACGGACATGCCGTTCCACCTTGCGAGACTCATGCCGCCTGTCTCGCACGGGAATCACTCACGAAATCGCCCGTGGCGCTTCAGGGTTTCCCGGCGCTGCATACGCAGGTGACTGCCAGTGAGACGGACGGCAGGGCGCGGCGGTGGTGGTACCCTGATTCGCAATGTCCGCCTGTCGCACATGCCTGGTGCTGCTGCTTCTCGCGATGCCTGCCGCGGCTGCGGCGCAGGGCGCCGCCGAACCGCTCTCGACCGCCCCGCTGCCCTGGGTCGTCGTTGACGTGCGTGCGGCGTGGCCTGCGCTTGGCGCGGACGAAATCACGCTGGCCAACCTGGGCGTCTCGACGCAGAATCTGCCCGGCCGGGCGCTCACCGGCATTGGCGGTGTGCACATCTATCCCCTTCGCCGGGGTTTCCTGAAGTTGGGCGTTGGCGCCGAGTTCCTGCGTGGGCGAGGCAGTTATCAGCCGAAGAACACCTCAGGGGAACCGGTCGGGGACGAAGTCGTCCGCACCCTTGAGGCGTTGTCGTGGCAGGTCTCGATGAACTTCGGGCGGGGTCGCGGCTGGAGTTACCTGACCGCGGGATCGGGACAATTCACGCTGGATTCGTATGTCGGCGCCGGGCCGGGAGACGCGCCCTCAACGACCACGCTCAACGTCGGCGGCGGTGCCCGGTGGTTCAAGTGGCCGCACCTGGGTCTGAACGTGGACCTTCGGTTCTACATGTCCAAGGCCGCCGAACGGGGCACCATCTCGGCCGGCCGTGGGGCCCAGCGGGTCGTGGTCCTGTCGGTGGGCGCCACCCTCAAGTGACCCATCCCCCGGGTTTCGGGCGGGTCCGCTATACTTGGTGGGTTGTGAAAGGACATCGCATTTGAGTAAGGACGACCTGATTGACGTTCAGGGCACTGTAGTCGCCGTCCACAGCGGCGGGTTGTATCGCGTGCAGGTAGACTCGGGCCACGAGGTTCTGGCGCAGTTGAGCGGCCGCATGCGGCGCTTTCGCATCAAGGTGGTGCCGGGTGATCGGGTGACCGTGGGCGTCTCGCCCTACGATCCGGTCCGGGGCATCATCACGTTCCGCGCGCGGTAGGCACGACCTGGTGAGCACTCCAACCGACACACCCCGGCCACGACGTCGACGCCGCGGGGGCGGTGGGCGGGGCCCGTCACCCGCACCCGGTCCCTCAGCGACACCCCAGGCTGCCGCGACAACCCGCGAATCGGCGCCTTTCGATCCCGCTCCTCAACCGTTTGCGTCCCTGATCACCCAACCTGCGATGCTCGACGCGCTGGCGCAGCGCGGCTTTACCCAGACCACCCCGATTCAGAGCGCCGTGTTGCCCTACGCGCTCAAGGGCCACGACCTGATTGGGTGCGCCGAGACCGGCACCGGCAAGACAGCGGCGTATCTGCTGCCCATCCTGTCCAAGCTGATGGCCGCCGGGCATGCCGACTCCCACACGCACACCCGGGCGCTCATCCTGGCGCCCACGCGCGAACTGGCGACACAGATCGACGACGAGATTCAGGGCTTTGCGTACCACGCGCCCGTCGCCAGCGTTGCCGTGTATGGCGGCGTCCCGATGGAACCGCAGGAACGCGCGCTCAAGGCCAACGTCGACATCGTCGTGGCCACCCCCGGTCGCCTGCTCGATCACATGCGCAGCCGCGTGGGCGATTTCTCGAAACTGGAAGTCTTCGTGCTCGACGAGGCCGACCGGATGATGGACATGGGCTTCTGGCCGGACGTGCGCCGCATCGCCGAGATGATGCCGTCGAGCACGACCCGGCAGACCATGCTGTTCTCCGCCACGATGCCCGAAGAGGTCATGCGGTTTGCGGACGAACTCGCGCCCAACGCGGTGTTCATCCAGGTGGGGTCGCGCCGGGGACCGGCGCAGACGATCACTCATGAAGCGCGCCTCGTGCATGCGCGCGACAAGGCGGAAGTGCTCGCGAAGGAACTGCGCAGCGAGCCTGGCACCGCCATTGTGTTCGTGAACACCAAGATTGGCTGCGACCGCCTCTCCCGCACGCTGCAGCGGTCGGGTCTGCGCGCCGCAGCAGTGCATGCGGACCGTCCGCAGAAGGAACGCACGCAGACCATCGAGGCCTTTCGCGCCGGCCGCGTGAAGGTCCTGGTCGCCACCGATGTGGCGGCGCGCGGCCTCGACATCGATGATGTCGCGCTGGTGGTCAACTACGAAGTGCCGCGGTCACTCGACACGTACGTGCATCGTGTGGGCCGCACCGGCCGCAACGACATGAGCGGCCATGCGCTCACGCTGGCCGACGATCACGAGCGGTCCTACCTGGATTCGATTGACCGCGCCTTCGGCCTGAAGCTCTTCGAGTAACACGGATGGTCCGGACGCGTCTGCGTCACCCTGTCCTGCCGTACGCGCTGGGCGCGGTCGCGCTGGTGCTGCTGCGATCGGCCGTGCCACTCGTGCTGGAACGGTCACTCGATTCCGATCAGGCGGTCGTCGGCCTGATGGCCAAGCACCTGAGCGAAGGCCGCGCGTTCCCCCTCTTCTTCTACGGGCAGCACTACATGCTCGGCGTGCAGGCCTGGATCGCTGCGCCGTTTTTCTGGCTGGGCGGGCCCACGGCGATCATGTTGCGACTGCCGCTGCTCCTCATCAACGCGGGCCTGGTCGTCGCGCTGCTCGCGACCTTCGTCCGATATGGCCTGCGCCCCATGCAGGCCTTCATCGTCGTCCTGCCGCTCGCGATCACCACTCCCGTGATGTCTGACGCCTTGCTCCGTCCTCTGGGCGCAGCGATCGAACCGTTCGCGTGGGTCGCGCTGCTGTGGGCGCTGCGCGCCAGGCCCGTCTGGTGGGGCATGGTGCTCGTCGTGGGCACCCTCCATCGTGAGTTCGTGATCTACGCGCTTCCCGCCCTGGGCCTCGCGCAGTGGTGGAGCCATCGATGGTGGACGGCCCGGGACGCCGCGCGCGCGCTCGCGGGTGCGGTCGTCGTGTGGGTCGCCATCGATCTGTTGAAACGCCAGATCAACGTGTACGGCCCTGCGGGCGGCGACTTCGTTGCCGAGTCTCTGCTGCTGCAGCCCCAGCAAATCGCGCAGTGGTTGTCGCTGGATGCGTGGGGCTCGCGAGTGGTTGACCTCGCCACACGTGGTGTGCCTGACATGTTTGGTGCGCGATCGTACCGGCTCGCCGACTACCACGGGCTCTTCAGCGCGCTGTCGGTCGGCTCGGCCTGGGCGGGCCTGGCGCTTGGGGCGGCGCTGTTGCTCGCAACCATTCGACTGCTCCCGCACTGGCGACGTCCTTCAGCCGGAGGTGACGGCCTCGCCGTGTACCTCGCTGCCATTGGAGCATGCGCGCTTTGCGGCTACGGCCTGAACGGCGGCATTGACCTCGAGGCCATGCCGGTGGTGCGTTACGCGCTGTTTGTGTTGTACCTGCCCATTGGGATCCTGCTCGCGTTTTTCCAGCGGGAACGGCACCCGCTGGTCGTGCGCGGCGTCAGCGCCCTGGTGGCCGCCTGGGCGATCCTCACCGCGGTCGACGCCGGCCGTGTGATTCACGAGTACAGGACCACGCCGCCAGCAAGCCCTCATCGTGAGATGGCCGATTTCCTCGTGCGCTCCGGGATTACGCACGCCCGCGCCCAGTATTGGGACGCGTATGTCATCACTTTCCTCGCGCGCGAACAGGCCATCGTCGCGTCGACCGGCAAGCTGAGGATTGCCGCCTATCGCGCTGCCGCGGACGCGGACCCGCACACCGTAGAACTTGAACGGCAGCCGTGCACAACGGGCCCACACGTGTCGGCCTGGTGTGTCGTTGGACGCTGAGGCCGCCGGCGTTGCCTGTTGTGGCACACTGGCGGGGATGCGCCTTCGCTCCCTCGCTGTCCTCCTGTTCCTCTGTCTCGGTCTTTCTCACGCCGCGCTGAGCGCCGTCGCTCGCGTGGACGTGCGTGGCCGCGTCCTGACCGCCGACGCCGAGGCGCCCGTGCGCCAAGCCCTGGTCGCGATCTGGGGGGCACGCACGGGAACGCTCCGGATGGCCGTGACCGATGCCAACGGGCAGTTCGCCTTTCCGGGCCTTCCTGACGACAGCTATCGGGTTGGCGCGACCAAGCGGCCTCACCTCGCGGCATTCGCCGACGCCGAGAGCGGCAGCGACACGACGCTGCGACTGACGCGTGGATCGGCGGTCGGCGGCACGGTCACCGACGCCAATGGCGCTCCTGCGGCGGGGATCTCGGTTGTGGCGCGTGGTGGCGACGGTCTGGGGGCGAGCGGCACGACGGACAGCCGTGGGCAGTTCCGCCTCTACGGTCTCGCGGCCGGCAGCTACACGGTCACCTCCGACCGCGCGGTGCAACCCGCGACGGTGACGCTCGGCACCGGCGATGAACAGCAGGGCCTCGCGCTTCAGTTGGCGCCGGATCCGTCCACGGGTACACCGGCAGCCGGCCAGGCCTCGCTGAGCGGCGAGTTGCTCGACCGCGACTCGGGCGAGCCCCTGCCCAATGTTGGCGTCCTGTTGACGGGTCCGTCCACCCACCGCGTCACCACTGATGCCCTGGGCGCGTTCCGGTTCACGAACGTGCCGGTCGCAACCTATTCGCTGCGGGTTGATGATCCTGCGCATCGCGGCATCGGAAGCGCGCGCATCGCACCGTCGACCGAACCCATCGTGGACATCCCGCTCCGCGCCGAGAAGCTGGGCGTGTTGTCAGGCACGGTCACCGACAATGCCGGTGATCCGTTTGTCGGCGCCGCAGTCACGGCATTCCGGCAGACCGACGTCGGCCTGCGCACGCTGCTGGCGCCGGCCGCGACCGCAGTCACCGATGATCGCGGTCAGTACTCGCTTGGTGGGCTGCCGGAAGGTGACTACCTTGTCTGCGCCTGCGGTCCGCACTTCCCGCTGGCGGAACCAGGCTTCATCGCACAGGTATCCGGCAACAAGGCGACGCCCGAGCAGACGACGGCCGCGGTTGGCGCGCTGCCGGTGGTGCCCGCGACGTTTGCTCCGGGGCGCGGCACCACGTCGACCGCACGCCCGGTCGCACTCAATGCGGGCGAGGCCCAACAGGGCGTGGACATCAACTCGGGCCTCGTGCCGGCTCGCCGCGTGGAAGGGCGCCTCACCGCGCCGGACCAGCGCATCCTCGCGCGTACGACGCTCCGGCTGATGGCCAGCGGCGGCGATCCCGGTGCGGTGGCCGTCACGGCAATTGAACCGGAATCGATCAGCGACGAAGGCGCCTTCGTGTTCCCGTCCGTACCTGAAGGCGACTACACCCTCACCGCGATCTCGATGGAAGACGATGTGGCGGTGTTTGCGTCGATAGACGTGCGCGTCGGCGGAACGGACACCACCGGGGTGCAGCTCCCGCTGCGCAGCGGCGCGGTGGTCCAGGGCCGCATCGCTTATGCAGGTGGTGCTCCGGTGGAATTACCTGAAGGCGCGCAACCCCAGGTCTCGCTCGCGCCCGTCACACTTGATGGCCCGGCGCTGCTGATGGCGGGCATCTCCGGGGTGGCGGCCTATCACGGCCTGGTGGGCGCCGATGGCACGTTCACGATCACGGGTGTCCCCGCGGGGCAATACGTGGTGACCACAAACGGCTTTCCCTCGCCGTGGCGCAAGCTCGATGCGTTGGGATCCACGTCGGGCAGCTCGACTGAGCCGATCGTCACCTTGTCTGACTCAGCGTCACAGACGCTCGTGCTCACCATGGGCGAGCGTGAGCCGGCGACCCTGAGCGGACGCGTGGAGTTGCATCCGTTTGAATCGCCTGAAGGTGTGCGCGTCGCGTTGTTCCCCGCTGACGAATCACTGTGGCCACAGTTGTATCGCACGCCCTCGCGTGTGTTGTTCGCGCCGGTTGATGCGCGCTTCCGATTCGAATTCGGCGACATCCCGCCAGGCGAATACCACGCGGTGGTGGTGCGGTCCGGCGACATGGAATGGTTGCCGCGTGCTCTTGCGCGGTGGGCGCAGCGCTCGGAGCGGATTGTCCTGGCATCCGGCGAAGGTCCCCGGATCCAATTGTCGGGGCGCTGAGGCACGCCGCTCGGCACGGTCTGTGCATCTGGGGGATGCATGACCGCACGGCTGGTCGCCCCCGTCACAGCGATTTCCCTGCTGGCCGTCGCCGGATTGGGGGCCGTGCCGGTCGACACGTCACTCGACCGAGCCTACCTCGCGGACATCATTGGCCTTTCAGATTCACAGATTCGGCAGATTGAATCCGGCACGGCGCTCACCACGACGCTCTCCGGGCGCGCCGGGCAGGAGGTGGTGACCTTCGGCGTCGTGAGGATCCGGCGGACCGCAGATGAGGTCTTGCGCTCACTCAGGTCCCTTGCCGTATCTCCGCTGGGCATCAAGGACCGCCTTGTCCCACTCAACGAACCGGCGCTCCCCAGCGACTGGTCGACACTGACGCTTGCGCCGGCTGCCCTCTCGAACCTCAACCACTGCAGGCCGGGGCACTGCTCCGTCCAGTTGCCGGTACCAGCGATCGAGCAACTGCGCGGGGCGGCGACCAACGCTGCGGCCCGACAGGTCGTGCATGACATCGTCACTGCCTACCAGCACGCCGGGCATCGCTCACTGCAGCCGTACGCGGATCGCAACCCGTCAACGTCGGCATCGGCCGAATACGAGCGGCTGCTGGCCTCGCATGAGTACCTGCCGCTGCCATTGACTACGGTACGGTCCTACCTCGATCAGTACCCTCACGGGACGCAGGCCGACGTCGCTGATGACTTCTTCTGGTCGGTCCAGGATTTCGGGATGAAGCCGACGCTGCGGGTGTTTCACCGGGTCGTGGCGGAGGCCTCAGCGGTCGCCGATCCGACAGGCCACGTCAGCGGCGTCATCGCGACGCTGCAGATCCTCGCTACACACTACTTCTCCTCCTCACTCGAGTGGCACATCGTTGTGCGCGACCAGGAAGATCCGCAGGCGGCGTTTGTGTATCACCTGACGCGTTCGTGGACACCGGGGTTGGCAGGGCTGCGGGGCGCGATGGCCCGCTCGTCAGCCAAACGCAACGGTCGTCAGGCGGTCGCCGACTATCTCGAGCACGCCCGGCGCGCGGCAGAGGCGAACACGAACAAGGGTATGATCCAGTTCGGGAGACCCAGAACATGATGCGACCGACACGTACGACCCTGACCGCTATCGCTGTGTGCGCACTCGCGCTGCTCGCGGCCCCGGCCGCTGCGCAGCAGACCAAGGAAATCCACCCCGGCAAGGGGGGAAGCCCACACGTGCGCACCACGTGGATGATTGACGGCGCGACGATTGCCATTGAATACGGCCGTCCGTCGATGAAAGGCCGCGCGGCCGATGTGCTGATGCCGCCTGGAAAGCCTTGGAGAACGGGCGCGGACGAAGCCACGATCATCACGACCGACAAGGTGCTGACGTTTGGCCAGGTAAAGCTCGAACCGGGCACTTACACGATCAACACGCAACCAGGCGCCGAGTGGCAGATCATCTTCGGCAAACTCGGCAAACCCGGCCAGTGGGGCATTCCCTACCAGGCGCCGCTGGAAATCGGCCGCGCGCCGATGACGGGTGGAACCACCAAGGCGCCGGTGGAACAGCTCACGATCTCGATTGATGACACCGCTGCCGGCGCGACCCTGCGCATCGAATGGGGGCCGACCAGCGCGACGGTTCCGTTCAAGGTCGGTTAGTCCCGCACCACCAACCTCGCGACCCGGAGGCGCCACACCGAGTGGCGCCTCCGGACGGTCCATCTGCTAGTTCGGCGTCCGCTTCACGTACTTGTTCAGCCAGTTCAGCGTCTCGGCCACCACGTGCATGTTTGACTCGCGCGCCGAGTAGCCGTGTGACTCATACGGCAACGTGACGTATCGCGCGGTGCCGCCGTGGCCCTTGAGCGCCATGTACATCCGCTCGGACTGAATCGGGAACGTCCCCGAGTTGTTGTCGAGTTCACCGTGAATGAGCAGCAACGGCTCCTTGAGCTTGTGCGCGTGCCAGAACGGCGACATCTTCGCGTAGACGTCCGGCGCTTCCCAGAAGGTGCGGGTCTCGTTCTGGAAGCCAAACGGTGTCAACGTGCGGTTGTATGCGCCGCTGCGCGCCACGCCCGCCGCAAAGATGTCGGAATGCGCCAGCAGGTTCGCCGTCATGAACGCGCCGTAACTGTGGCCGCCGACACCGATGCGACTCCGATCCGCAATCCCCTGCTCGACCGCGAAATCCACCGCCGCCTGCGCGCTCGCGACCAGCTGCTCGACGTAGGTGTCGTTCGCGGTTTCACCCGCGCCAATGATGGGCATCGTGGCGCCGTCGAAAATCGCATACCCCTGCGTGAGCAGCAGCAGGTGCGACGCGCCGCCCACGATGGTGAACCGGTTGGGTGATCCCACCACCTGGCTGGCCGCATCCGCGTTGGTGAATTCCTGCGGATACGCCCACACGAACATCGGCAGGCGCTCCCCCGGCTTGTAGCTGGGCGGCAGGTAGATCGTGCCCGACAACTGCACGCCGTCCTTGCGGGTATACGTGACGAACCGCTTCTGGACGTCGGACAACTGCGGATGCGGATCCTTGAACGCCGTGATCGCCGCCATCGTGCCGGCGGCCCGATCGCGCATGACGTAATTGGGCGGCATCTGCGACGTTTCCCGCCGCGTGATCACGCGGTTCCCGTTGTCGTCCACCAGCCCGACGATGGATTCGTAGGCGTTGTCGTCAGACCGCCACAGCCGCTCACTCGTCAACGTGGTCAGGCTGAAGCGATCGAGAAACGGCAGATCGCCCTTGGGCGAAGCGCCTGCGCCCGTCAGATAGATGCTGTCGCCGACTTGAAGAATGAGACTGGAGGAGGGGCGCCGCAGCGGCGATCCGGGATCACCATACCGATCTTCCTGCCCGCGCTCCCAGATCTTGCGCGGCGTGGACGACCAGCCCTTGTCGAACACCCAGCTGCGCGTGACGCGTGAGGCACGATCCGACTCAGCCACGATGGCAACGCCACGCTCGGTGAACGACACGCCGCCGTATCGCCACTGTGTCTTGACCAGTTCCGCAGGCGTGCCCGTGAACGGCGCGGCCAGCGACATCAGCCGGTCGCGGTGCGGTACCTGATTGCGGATGTCGCCTTTGTCCAGCGCCTCCACCCAGAGCAGCGTCGCCGGCTCAAGGGGATGCCACTGCGCGCTGCGCGCGCCCTGCTGCACGCCGTTGACGGGCACCACATCACCCATTGGCACGTCCGCCACCGTGCGCACCACGGTACCGCGGCGGTCCCACACCTCCACGTCTCGGGGAAAGCTCGACGATGGCAGGAGGTAGGAGTAGGGGCGCTTGATGCGGGTGGCAATCACATACTGCTTGTTGGTCGAGACCTGCAGGCCCTGATAAATGCCCGGCCGCCCGAACGTCGTCACGGTGCCGTCAAGCCCGACCCACGCCGGCTGAGCGGTGAAGTAGTAGTCGTAGAGTGTCTCGTCGTGCGCGCTGCTGAGCAGGTCCTGGTAGGTGCGTCCGGCGGCGACCTTGCCGAGGTTCTCCTGAATGTTGGGTGTGGAGGGCACGGCCGGCGCGATCGGTGCCGCGCCACGCGAGGCCGGAACCAGCGCGCACATGAAGCCCGTGGAGTCGTCGAGCCACGAGCAGCCGCCTCCCAGCCCGTTGATGCCTCGTTCGATCACCGGCGTCACGCGGCCAGAGGCGACGTCTGCCACCAGCAGGCGAATCGTGTTGGCGGCCGTGTGCGTGATCGCGATCTTCGTGCCGTCAGGCGAGAAGCTGGGAGAGAACGACCCTTCCGCCGGCAGCGTCAGCCGTCGTTCGGCGCCCGTCGCCACGTCCTTGAGTGTCAGTCCGATGGTGCCGTTCAGCACGTGAGGACCGTTGGTCAGTGGACTGATGCGCGACCCGGCCAGTCGCAACATCGGCGACGCCACCTCGGCCAATGTCGGCATGCTCCGCCGATGGGTCAGCAGCATCGTCTTGCGGTCTGGTGAGAGCAGGACACCGGGCAGCGGCTCGGCATCCATGATGTCCATGATGACCTTTGGAGGTGTCAGGTAACCGGTGGGCGATTGGGATTGCGCGGTGGCAGTAACGGCCGTGAAGGCAACTAGTGCCGGAATCAGCAGTCTCTTCATGGGTCTCTCCGGGAGGGGTGCGGACGGATTCTACCGCGTAAGTCACAGCGCCGACCGTCGGTATCGCGAGCGAGCCAACGCCCCCCCAGCAGTGCCGGCAGACACAACCCGGCCAGGGATGCCGGCTTCGAGTTGCGGTCGCGGGACTGGGTCAGCGCGTGGGGCGCACGGCCACGAGCGCCAGCCACCCGCGTGTCATCGCTCCGGGGACAACGTGACAAGGACGTGGCGATCAGTGGTCAGCACCTGACGCGCCGCCTCGCGCAACGCCTCCAGTGTGATTGACGCGTCGAGTGCGCTGTCGTCGAGCGCGAGGGCCGGCGCTTCGCCCCGCGCGTACGACGTCCACAACCGCCCGAGCAGTTCGGCATTGTCCCGCTGCCAGACCTCGCGGTCCCGTCGTCGTGTGACGAGCGCGTCGGCGATCTGATTCGCGGAGGGGCCGGCGACGCGGAACTGTTCGATCGTCCGCCAGGTCGCCGCCAGCAACGCGTCGAGCCGGTCGGGGTCACAGGCAAACTCGATCGTGAGTCTGTATTCGGCGCGCGGATACCAGAAGAACTGGGGATTGACGCTGACACCGTAGGTGCCGCCCATTTCCTCGCGCAGCGTGCGCGTCAGGCTGCCCCCGAGCATTTGCGCCATCGTCGCAATCCGCAGTCGCGCGTCGGGCGTGTTCGCGAACGTGCCGGTGAACGAGAGGCTGACCTGGCTGCGCGGCTCGGAGCCAGCGGTCAGGTCCCTGCGCACGATGGTGTCGGGAGAACGAATCCCCAGGTCACGCGCCGTTTCCACGCGGCGGCCGCCCGGCAACGACGCGACGTACCGCTCGACCAGCGGTCGCAACCGATCGGGCGTGACGTTGCCGACGAAGACGAACGTGAAGTCTCCGGCATCGCTGAACCGGTCGCGGTACACCGCCATCGATTCCGTCAGGCTCATTTGCGCGACGTTCGCCGGAGTCAGTGGCACCGCCCGCGGATGGCTGTTGGTCAGGGCTTCTCGCACGGCACGGGCAAACCGCACCTCGGGCCTGGCGGCGTCCGCCTCAAGCACACGGCGCACCTGTTCGCGATACACCGCAAACGCCGACTCGTCGGCGCGTGGCGCCGTGAACGACAGGTACACCAGCTGCAGCAAGGTCTCCAGGTCTCCGGCACTGGAGCCGCCACGCAGGCCTTCGTGGTCGTCTTCGATATCCACACGCAGGCCGGCGGTATTGCCGGCGAGACGTTTGGTCAAGGCTGGACGTGACCAGCGGGCCAGACCGCCGTCGCCGATCACGTCTGCCGCGGTGACAGCCGCCACGTGTTGTGCGGCCGGCGCCAGCGACCATCCTCCAGGACTGAAGGCGCGCATCAACACCTCATCCGTGCGATTGGTCGTCGGATACACGACGACGCGCGCACCGTTGGAGAGTCGCCACTCAAAGACGCCCGGGACGGGTTCACGCGCATCAACGACCGAACCAGGCTTGGGCAGCGGTGCCACCAACGGCGAGTTGTCCACATCCTCGACGGGCCGAGCGCCCGGCACAGCCGACGCCTCACTGATCGCCGCCGACAACGCTGCCGAATCGGGCACCGGAGCATCGGCCCGGGCCGGCGCTCCCACCATCACGACACGGTTGTCCTCGGGCAGCCACGATGCCGCGACACGATTGACCTCCTCGAGCGTCAGTGTGTCGAGAATCTGTCGAGCCATCGCTTCTTCACGCACGATGCCCGGCAGGGACTCGCCGGTCAGGAAGTTGCGCACGAATTCATCGGCCAGTTCCACAGAGTCACTGGTGTCTTTTTCCACCAGCGCCTGGGCGAGGGCGCGAGCGAGCGATCGTTTCTGTCGGTCAAGTTCCGCCTCGGTAAATCCGCTTGCGGCCACACGCTGCCATTCACTCAGCAACGCGCGAATGCCACCGGTGACCGCGGAGGGCCCGGTCACCACCGCCTGGATCGCCGTCATCTCGACAGGCCGGACGAAGAGGCTCTTGCTCGCCTGCGCCGCCAGGAAAGGGGCGTCGGGACGCTGGCTGATGTCGGCCAGACGCTCCGAGAACATCGCCGCGACCAGCCGGTCGATCGTCATCTGCCGGTAGTAGGTGGTGGTGCCCTGCTCTCGCGCCGGTGTCATGCGCAGCACGCCGAGCGTGGTGGCGCCGGCTTCGGGGTCCGTGGCGATGGCAAATCGCACGTCGCGTTGTGCCGGCACATCCACGGGTGGTCGGGTGCGTTGCGGCAGGCTCGTGGGCCACGCGCTGAACCGCGCGCTCAACGCAAGATCAACAGCGGCGGCATCAAAGTCACCCACGGCCACCACGCCCATCAGTTCCGGGCGGTACCAGTCGCGATAGAACTGGCGGATCCGGTCGCGTGTGACCCCTTGAATCACCTCGGGCACGCCAATCGGCAGGCGCTCGGCGTATGGAGACCCCTGGAACAGGACGGGCCACTGCGCGTCGCGTATCCGGGCGTCCGGCCCCAGGCCCAACCGCCACTCTTCGAGGATGACGCCGCGCTCGCGCTCCACTTCGACCGGATCAAACGTCACCCCCAGCGCCCAGTCTTCGATCATGTCGAGTGCGCGGGTGAAGGTGCGCGGGTCGGCGGTGGGCACATGCAGCTGGTAGACGGTTTCGTCGAAACCTGTATACGCGTTGACGTGTGAACCGAAACGCATGCCGATCGACTGCAGGAAGCCGGCCATCTCCTGCCGCGGGAACCGGCGTGTGCCGTTGAAGGCCATGTGTTCGACGAAGTGGGCCAACCCACGCTGGTCGTCGTCTTCAAGCACCGACCCGGCATTGACGACCAGCCGGAGTTCGGCGCGTCCTGCCGGCAGGCGATTTGCCCGGACGTAGGTGCGCAGCCCGTTGGGCAGCGTCCGCACCGTGATGCGGGGATCGATCGGAATCCGTGTCTCGGAGACCTGTGGCGGTGGAGCCTGTGCCGCGCGCTCCTGTGCGTCAACGACAACCAGCAGCGCCACGGCGAACACAGCAACACCGAGCCAGGCCCGGATCCTGCCAATGCGAGTCATATCTACATCTTGCCTCCCCAGGGGTCGGCCCGGGCGCCTTTTGTACCAGTGGCGCCAGACGGCCAATGGCGGGACGAGCGCGACGAGCCCGTTAGCCAGGACCGTCGCTCACGCGCTCAGTTTTCGTGGTCGTCCGGCCACTCAAGCGCCAGATTCTCGAAGGTCGTGCCCTTCACCGAGATCGTCGCCAGCCGAGCCTTGATGGCCTTCGCGCCCTTGAGCGCATCCACGGTCGCCACAAATTCCGAGGAATCGCCGACCGTCTCGCCGGTCAGCGTGCTCGCCCGCGCGCTCAGCGTCACGGGGGCGGCCACGCCGGACGGCTGGGTGATCGTCATCGTCAAGGTCGGGTGTGTCAGGCGTACAGCCTTCTCCGCCTCGCCATCGAGCACGTACAAGGTCACGCGGCCCGTGGCTTCGTCGACGAGCAGTTCAAGGAAGCCGAAGTGGTCGCCCAACTCGAACAGCGCCCCGCCATGTGGCGCGGTGTGATGATAGCCGCCCTCTTCGGGCGTCGCTGTGGGCGGTGCGGCCGCAGGTGCAGGTGCAGGGGCTGGGGCTGGGGCAGGGGCTGGAGGCTCTGAGGATCCCCCACACGCCCCGACGATCAGAGCTGCGGCACAGGTAGTGGCGAGTGTGTTTCGAATGCGCATGAAAGGTACTCCAGTGGGCTCAATGATGCCAACGACAGTGTATTGCTCTTGGTGTTCCGCGCGTTCCTGAAACCGCGGGCGTCACGCATCCAATCGCGTATCCTTCGGGGAGCGCGTTCTCAAGTTGTAGAGGTTCCCATGTCTCATCGCCGTTCGCTGTTCACCCATGCGCTCGTCGCCACGCTCCTGGCCGCGGGCCTGTCTGCGCAGGCGCCGTCGGCAGGTCCGCGGTTCGAGATCTCGTTTGCATCAGGCGCGCGGGCCGACGCGGTCACCGGCCGCGTGTATGTCGCGTTCGCGCGTGACGCCGAGCGGACACCGGGACGAGGCGGCGCGGCGGCTCGTACACCGATTGACCTCACCGGCCCGACGGGATCGCCGCTGTTTTCGGTGGCGGTGGATCAGTTGACGCCTGGTGCAACGGCCACGATTGACGGCAGCAACTTCGGACATCCCGTGCAGGGCCTGCGCGACATTCCCGCGGGCGAGTACTGGGTGCAGCCGTTTGTGAACGTGTACACGCGATTCCCACGCAAGGATGGCCACACCGTGTGGCTGCACATGGACCAGTGGGAGGGCCAGGACTGGAAGCGTTCTCCCGGCAACATCTACGGAGATCCGGTCAAGATCCAGTTTGATCCGGCGTCGACGACGCCGATTCGCCTCGTGGCCGACAAAGTGATCCCACCGATCGAGATGCCGGCCGATGAACCGCTGGTGAAGCGGTTCCGCATCCAGAGCCGGATTCTCTCCGAGTGGTGGGGCCATCCGATCTACATCGGCGCCACTGCCCTGCTGCCGCGCGATTACGACAAAGAGCCGCAACGTCGGTATCCGGTCGTGTATCAGCACGGCCATTTCTCGACTGGCGCGCCCAATGGCTTCGGCCGTGGCGGCGCGTTCGACAAGTACTGGCTCGCGGACGGCACGCCGCCGATGGTCTACGTGACGCTCCAGCACCCGTCGCCGTATTACGACGACTCGTACGCCGTGAACTCCGAGAACAACGGTCCGTTCGGCGATGCGATCATCCAGGAACTCATCCCTGAAATCGAGAAGCGGTATCGCGTGGTCACCGAACCGTGGGGACGCCTGCTCAGCGGCGGCTCGACGGGTGGATGGATTGCCGTGGCGCACCAGATCTTCTATCCGGACTTTTACGGCGGCACGTTTGCCTCGTGTCCGGATGGTGTGGACTTCCGCGGCTACCAGATCGTGAACGTGTACGAAGACACGAACGCCTATTTCCTCGAGCGCAACTGGATGCAGATTGCGCGACCAAATCAACGCCGGCCCGACGGCTCCATCCAGTCGATGATGAAAGACGAAAACTGGTACGAACTCGTCGTCGGCGACAAGTCACGATCCGGCGGCCAGTGGGACATCTGGGAAGCCACTTATAGTCCCGTGGGCCCTGACGGCTATCCGCAACGCATCTGGGACAAACGCACCGGCGTCATCAACAAAGCCGTCGCCGAGTCATGGAAGAAGTACGACCTGCGCCACATCCTTGAAACGCAGTGGACGACGCTGGGACCGAAGATGGGGCACAAGCTCCACGTCTACATGGGCGACATGGACTCGTACTACCTCAACAACGCGCTCGAGATGATGAACGACTTCCTGCAGAAGGCGCAGGACCCGCCCTTCACCGGCGAGATCGTGTTCCAGCGCCGCGCGCCGCACTGCTGGTCGCCACCCCGCGAGCAGCTGCACGCGACAATGGCGGCGTTTGTGGCGAAGGGGCGGGAGCGCGCCAGGTAGGGCCTGGCGCCGGATCGTTGACGAGCGCACCGAACCTGTAGACTGGTGGGGTGAATCGAGAGGACCTGCGGCGGTTCGCTCAGCGGGACTGGTCGGCAATCGCTGAGGCGAAAGAACGCGACTGGTTGCGTCGACGGCGGGACGTGAGCTTCGCGGACTTGCTGCGACGAGTCGATGAGCTTCGAGGTCACGCTCGCTACATCGCTCCTGGCGGCCCGTCGTGCGCCGAGCGACGTGAGGATGCCGACGTTCATCGGCGTGTCGGAAACGCTCTCCGTGCCATCGCTGACGCCCCCCGCTGAGTTGTTAAAGGCGCTGACCGGCGCGCTGGCGGCGCTTGACGTGCGCTGGTATGTCTTCGGAGCTCAGGCGGTGATCTATTGGGGCCGTCCTCGTTTCACTGAGGACATCGATGTCACGGTGCAGCTCGGCTCTTCGGCCACGTCCCACCTGGTTGATCGACTGCTGGAGGCTGGATTCACCCTCCGCGTGGAAGGCACGCCGACCTTCATTGCACAGACCAGAGTCATTCCGCTGGCGTTCGGCGACCCTGGATGGCCGCTCGACCTCGTACTTGGCGGACCGGGCCTGGAAGACGCCTTCGCGAGTCGCGCTGTTCCAGTTGAGGTTGCGCCCGGACTGTCGGTGCCAATGATCTCGGCCGAGGACCTCGTGGTCACCAAGGTCCTTGCCGGTCGTCCAAAAGATCTGGACGACATCCGCGGCATACTGGCGGCACAAGCACACTCACTGGATGTCGATGCCGTCCGGACGACACTGTCCATGCTGGAAGACGCTCTCGGCGTGAGCGATCTGGTCCCCGCGTTCGAGGACCTCGTTCGCCAGCGGTAGTCACCGTTTACTTCGGCTTGAGGATGCAGACCGCGTACGGCCGCGTCGAATCATTCAGCAACTTCAGAAGCGCTGCGTGATCAGCCGACGACACCACTTCCATTGCCTTGGTGTCGAAGTTCCGCGCATCACGCGCGAGTGAGGCGAAGTCGGTCCACGACTTGACCGGGGTGGACTTGCCGGGGGTCAGCGGGTTTTTCATGACGCCTGCAGTATCGCAAGAATTTCCGCGCCGTACATCTCGCGTCGGACCGGCCCGAAGTCGGCGATATCCACGAGCTCAGCCACCGTGCGGGGGTGTCGACGCGCCAGATCCCACAAGGTCGTGCGCGGCACGATGACGTCAGATTCGACGCCGCGCGCCTGCGCGCGCTTCTTCCGCCAGCCTTGCAGCCGGTCATACCGCGCCTGCACTTCGTCAGGCACCTGCTCGAAGACGGGTGGCGACGGCGGCGTCGCGCTCAGACCATTGTCGACCGCCTTCAACAACGCGCGACCGTGCCGATGGACCTGGCCCGGCGTCATGCCCGGGACTGCGCCGAGGTCGTCGAGTGTCTGAGGCAGCTTCCGGGCGATGTCGAGCAGAATCGGTTCACCAATCACCTTGAAGGGCGGCTGATTCGTGCGCGAGGACTCAGCGTCTCGATAGGTGAAGACTTCCCGCAGCACCGCCGCCTGCCGCGGCGCCAGTTCGCGTGAGCCTTTGACACGCCAGAAGGCGTCAGGGTCCGGCTGCTGACGAGTTGGGGGCGCCTGCGTTCGGGCAATCCGCTCGAAGTCTTCGAGGGCCTCAGCCAGTCGATCTTTCTCGGTGAGCGCAGCGTGCAGCCGATCCCGCAGCGCCGGCAGGAAGTGCGTGTCGAGTCTGGCGTAGTCGAGCATGTCCGACCGGAGCGGGCGGCGGCCCCAATCGGCGCGCTGGTGGGCCTTGCTCAAGGTGACGTCAAATTCCGCCTTGAGGACAGCCGCCAGTCCAACCTGCGTCCACCCGAGTGTGCGGGCAGCCGACATCGTGTCGAAGATGTTCGCGAAGGTGAACTGGAAATCGCGATTGAGGCCGATGAGATCTCCCTCAGCAGCGTGGAAGATTTTCTCGTGCGCGGGACTCGCGAAAAACGGACCCAGCGCGCGCACGTCCGGCAGCGCAAGCGGATCGACGACGTAGTCGGCCGTGGGGGTCGTGAACTGAATCAGGCACACCTGTTCCCGGTAGGCGTGAAGACTGTTTGATTCGGTATCGACGGCCACGGTCGGGCTGGCGTCAAGGTCGGCGCACAACCGGGACAACGACTCGGCGTCATGAACGAGGACGGGCGGGGGGAGATGCACCAGGTGAGCCTATCAGGCGTGCTGTCAGAACCACGCGCGCACGCCCAAACGCGAAACGTGCTGCGGCCACGATGGCGGCGTCGCTGGTTCCTCCCCACCCGCGCGTCTGGCTGAGGAAAAACGCCGTTCCGCGAAGAAATGCCAGGAGAAATCAGGCCCAGGAGCCCATTCATAGTCAAGGACGACTGGTGGCGCGAGGCTTGCAGTCACGTGGTAACGTGACCGAGAGCATGAGAACGACAGGCCGCCGGACGGCGCGTGGCTGGTTGGGCCGACTCGCGGCAGGGGGGTGGATCGTCCTGACCGCCCTGACATCGATGGCTCCGGCGGTTGCCAATGCTCTCGTGTCGGCGGACTGTCATCAGTGTTGTGAGACGCGCGTGGGTGCTCCGGTCACACGTGGCCCCGCGAGCGCACCAGAGTGTTGCGCCCTGGGCACCACGCCCGTTCCTGCATCTCCGGCAGTCGCCCCCCCCGCGACGAGTGTTCGCCTCGAGCTTGCGTATCCCCAAACCGCCGGTTGGCAGGCCGGCGTGATCACCAGTCGCCCTCCGAAGGAACGACCCGACAGACAACCGCCTCCGGTCCAGATCCCGCTCCTTCTGCGTATTTCCGTCCTCCTGATCTGACCGTGCCTCCTCGGGAGCGCACGCGCGCTCCCCACGGTTCCGGCGACGGCTGTCGCCGGTCTGACTGGCGCGCAGTGGTGCTGCGCGTTGATGAGGCATGTCGATGATCAACTGGATTCTGGATCGTTCACTCAAGAACCGAGGCATCGTTCTCGGAATATTCCTCTGTCTCGGCGCGTGGGGCTACTGGGCCATGCGCACGGGAACGATTGATGCCATTCCCGACCTGTCGGATCACCAGGTGATCGTGTTTACGGACTGGATGGGCCACAGCGCGCAGGAGGTGGAAGACCAGGTCACCTACCCCGTGGTCACCAACCTTCAGGGGCTGCCCGGCGTGCGGGTGGTCCGGTCGCAGTCGGCGTTCGGCTTCTCGATGGTCTACGCGATTTTCGACGACAACGTGGATCTCTACTTCGCACGCACGCGGGTCCTTGAACGCCTGAGCCTGGTCGCGACGCAGTTGCCGCAGGGCGTCGTGCCGGTGCTCGGCCCGGACGCGACCGGTGTGGGACACGTCTTCTGGTACACGCTTGACAGCGATTCTCACACGCTTGAGGAATTGCGGAGTCTGCAGGACTGGTTCGTGCGCTACCAACTCAATTCGGTGCCGGGCGTGGCCGAAGTGGCGTCGGTCGGGGGTCACGTTCGTCAGTACCAGGTGAACATTGATCCCAATCGACTGCGTGGTTATGGCCTCTCGATCAGCGACGTCGTTCGGGCCGTCCAGGCTGGGAACGCGAACGTGGGCGGCAATGTACTTGAGGCCAGCGGGGCCTGGGCGATCGTACGTGGGGTCGGTCTGATCGAGTCGATCGAGGACGTGAACGCGATCGTCATCAGGGCGTCCGGCGGAGTGCCGGTGTACGTGCGCGATGTGGCGACGGTAGAAGTGGGCTCGGCGTTCAGAACCGGAGCGCTGGTCAAGGGCAGCCGTGAGGCGGTGGGTGGCGTGATTGTCGCGCGCGCCGGCGCGAATGCGCAGGACGTGATCGACGGCGTGAAAGCGCGGATCGCACAGATCGAGACAGGCCTGCCTGAGGGGGTGACCATCGAGCCGTTCTATGACCGATCGAGCCTTATCGGCCGAGCGATCGACACGCTGCGGGTCGCGCTGATCGAAGAGATGCTGCTGGTGACGCTGGCACATGTGATCTTCCTGATGCACGTGCGATCGATCCTGATCGTGACCATCCCACTGCCACTGGCGGTGCTGCTGTCGTTTCTGGCCATGAGATTCCTGGGGATGTCGTCCAACCTCATGAGTCTGGCCGGCATCGCCATCGCCATTGGTGTGCTGGTCGATGCGGGAATCGTGGTGACGGAGAACGCGTTCCGGACCATCGAGCAACGCGGAATCTCGACGCGCGATCGGTCGGCCGTGTGGGCGGCTGTGCGGGACGCGACCCGCCTGGTCGGCCGGCCGGTGTTCTTCTCGATGACGATCATCGTCCTGGCGTTCGTCCCCGTCTTCGCGCTGACCGGTCAAGAGGGCAAGCTGTTCCACCCGCTGGCATTCACCAAGACGTTCGCGATGGTTGCGGCGACCGTCATGGCCGTGACGCTGGTGCCGGTCCTGTGCACGTTGCTGCTGGGCGGCCGGATGCATGATGAGGAAGACAACCCGGTGATGCGCACGATGCGCGCGCTGTACGAGCCGCTGCTGCGCACGGCACTGCGGCACGGCGGCACGACGCTGGCGATCGCGGGCGTGGTGTTTGCGAGCGCCGTGGCGTTGTCAACGCGGATCGGCAGCGAGTTCATGCCCGGGCTCGATGAAGGCGACCTGATGTTCATGCCGATCGCCGATCCCAGTGTGTCGCTCGACGAAGCCGTGCGACAGGCCGCCGCGCAGAACGCCGCCATTGCCACGTTTCCGGAGGTGCGCGGGGTCGTGGCCAAGGTCGGCCGGGCCGAGACGTCGACCGACCCGTCCCCGGTGAACATGACCGAGACCATCGTGTCGCTGAGGCCCCGGCAGGAGTGGCGGCCCGGCGTGACCATCGAGAGCCTCCGCGCCGAGATGGGGCGAGCGGTACAGCGTCCGGGCGTGACCAACATCTGGACCATGCCGATCATCAACCGCATCGACATGCTGTCGACCGGCATCCGG
The DNA here is from genome assembly GCA_966252305.1 of uncultured Acidimicrobiia bacterium. GTDB lineage: Bacteria > Acidobacteriota > Vicinamibacteria > Vicinamibacterales > SCN-69-37 > SYFT01. Next base: position 29,683 of record CBINOO010000010.1, on the reverse strand, counting down.
TCCGAGATTGGCGTCAAGGTGTTCGGCGCGGATCTTGCGGTGCTGGAGCGCCTCGCCCGAGAGGTGGCAGACGCGCTGCGGACAGTGCCAGGGGCGGTCAACGTGTACCCGGAACCGGTATCGAGCGGGCAGTACCTCAACATTCGTGTCGACCGCGAGGCGGCGGCGCGCTACGGCCTGAGCGTGGCGGACGTGGAGACGACGGTCGAGTACGCGATCGGCGAGACGCCCGTCGGGCGAACGATTGAAGGGCGCGAGCGATATCCGATTCGAGTGCGGCTCGACGAACGGTTCCGATCGGGTGCGGCGGCGATCGGACGCACACCGATTGTGACGGCCACGGGACAGCAGATTCCTCTTAATCAGGTGGCGGCCATCGAGCCGGAGCGCGGACCCTCCATGATCGCCGCCGAGAACGGCCTGGTGCTGGCGACGGTGCTGCTCAACGTCCAGGGCCGGGATGTTGTGGGCTTCGTGGACGAGGCGAGACGCGTGGTGGGGGAACGCGTGACGATGCCGACCGGCTACTTCCTGGGCTGGAGCGGCCGCTACGAAAATCAGCAACGTGCGCGCGAGCGATTGCTCATCGTGCTGCCCCTGGTGCTGCTGATCATCTTCGTGCTGCTGTACTTCACGTATCACTCGGCGATCGAGGCTGCGCATGTGCTGCTGGCCGTGCCCTTCGCCCTGTCGGGTGGGGTGTTCCTCGTCTGGGCTCTGGACTTCAACTTCTCGGTGGCCGTCTGGGTCGGGTTCATCGCGTTGTTCGGCACGGCCGTGCAAACCGGAATGGTGATGGTGATCTACCTCGAAGATGCCGTCGAACGCGGCCGGGCCGCAGCCGGCGACGCCTGGTCACGCCACCACCTGCGACAGGCCGTCATGGAGGGCGCCCTCCTGCGGCTGCGCCCAAAACTGATGACGGTATCGACCGTCGTCGCCGGCCTGATGCCGATCATGTGGAGCACGCGTGCAGGCGCGGAGGTCATGCAGCCCCTCGCAGCGCCCGTGCTCGGCGGCATGGTGTCGTCGCTGCTGCACGTGCTGATAGTGACGCCGGTGATCTTCTACTGGATCCGCACCCGCGCCCTGCCCGAGGAACGCGTTTCCGATGGTCGACACCCCAGACGGAGCGCCCTTCGTCTCGCCGTGGTCGCCGGTCTACCGGTGGTCGTCGGCCTGGCGTGGTGGCTCTGGCCGGTCACACCGGTCTCGGTGCCAACCGGGTCGATCGTGCAGCAGGCGGTGGTCGGCTCAGTGACAGTTCGTCTCCGGATGCCCGACGACAGCGACGGACTCCACGTCGGTCGCAATCGGTTCACGCTGGAGTTCGTCGGCTCTGGCGGCGAACCCGTCGCGGTGCGCGATGTGCGGGTGTCGGTGTCGATGGCGATGCCCGGCATGGTGATGACCGCGCCGGTCGCAATCGACGGCCGCGGAAGTGTCTGGTCTGCGGCCAGCGAGTTCTCAATGGCCGGTGCGTGGCGTTTTGCCGTCGACTGGGTCGGTCCGGACGGCCCGGCCACCACGGCATTTGATGGAGAGGTGCGATGAACAATCCTGCAGGACGACGGGTGGCGGCCGCGGTGGCGGGGCTGATGTTCATCAGCCTGATGCCGCGCATTGCTGCGGCACAGCCGACGGGCTCCGCGATCGAATCCCTGGTCCAGCGCGCATTGGCGACGGCGCCCGGGCTGGAGGCGGTGCGCGCAGAGGTGCGTGCGGCGGAGGGTGAGCGTGCGCAGGCGGCTCTCCGACCGAATCCGTTAGCCTCGCTTGATCGACGGGAACGGTTCGGCGGACTGGACAATCAGACCATCGTCGGGGTCACGCTGCCGCTGGACTTGTTCAGGAAGGCCGCGCGCGTGGCGCTGGCCGACGAGGTCGTGGAGCGATCCCGACGGCTCGTCGAGGATGCGGAGCTCGAGCGCGCGCGGCTGGTTCGAGCGAGGGCGGCCGGTGTGCTCGCGACCAGACGACAACTTGATGTGGTCACACAGATCGCCCAGGCGGCACGGTCGCGTTTTGAGCTACTGGCTGCCCGCGCGGAGTCGGGCGCCGGGCGTCCGCTCGATCGCGACCTGGCCGATGTCGAGTGGCGTCGCGCCGATGCGGAGCGGCTCCAGTGGGCTGCCGCCGTCGAGGTGGCGACGGCGGGTCTTCGTGCGGCCGTCGGAGAGACCATCGATGTCGATCGCACGCTGTCGCTGTCGCTGGAGGCCGAGGTCGCGCTGCTGGTGGCTCTTCCTCTGCCGGCAATTGGCGACGGTCTCGATGCCCGTCCAGACCTGCGCGCCCTGGCCGCAGACCGGGCGATCGCCGATGCGGCGCGAGCGGTGGCCGTGAGCGAAGGACGCTGGAACCTGTCCGTCAGCGCCGCCTACATGCGACGCACTGTGGCGATCGACTCCGGTCGTGAAGGCATGCACGAGGGGATGGTAGGCGTGATGGTCGATCTGCCGTGGCGCAATCGGCGGCAGGGAGACATCGCAGCGGCTGAGGCATCTCGCCGGGCGGCGACCGCGGTACTGACACAGCGACGGATCGAGGCCGGAGCTGAAGTCGACGCAGCCGTGGCGCGCGAGCGCGCGGCCGCCGAGACCGTTGCGCGATATCAGGGCGGCTGGATCGCACTGGCCCGGCGCAACCTCGATGTAATGCGCGAGACCTGGTCGCTCGGCGATGCCACTTTGTTCGACGTGATTGACGAAGAGCGCAGGTTTCTCTCGCTGCAGACCGAGTACACGACGGCGATGCGGGACCTGATTGACGCTCGCGCCGAACTCCGGCGCGTGACAGGAGGCCGATGATGACACGACGCATGTGTGCCGCGCTGGGACTGGTGGCGCTGGGCGCCGCCGGATTTGCCGCGGTTCAGAGGATGTGGCCGCAGTCGCCGGGTGTCGATGACACGACACGCCAGGTCCATGCGCTGACGCCGGTTACCGCGCCAATGTCGACAGACGGGATCCTGCGTTTGTCGCCGGAGGCGGTCGCGCGCGCGGGCATCCGCATCGAACAGGCCACGCACACGACCCAGGCAGGAGTCGTCCGAGTACCAGCAGTTGTGGAGCCGGACGGATACCGGACCGTCGGCGTCACGACGTTGCTGCCCGGTACCGTGCTGGCCGTACCGGTGTCGCTCGGAGACAGTGTTCGGGCTGGGATGGTGGTCGGACGGCTGCGCAGTCCGGCGCTGACCGACGAGGTGCGCCAGTGGCTGAGCGTGCGCGCTGAACGAGCGGTGGTGGTCAATCGGCTCTCGCGCGCGAGGCGGCTCGCCGAGATCGGCGCGGCCAGCCGCGATGATCTGGACGCGGCTCAGGCGGCAGACGTGCGGCTGGCGACGGAGTTGGCCACCCTCCACGCGCGCCTCATTCGGCTCGGGCTGCCGGAGGATCGCATCGTCGCGTTGTCGCCTGGCGCGCCGCTGCCCGACACGTTTGCCGTCGTAGCCGAGGCCGGAGGTCAGGTCATCGCGCGGCCGGTCAATCCCGGGCAGCACGTCGAGGCCGGACGCACGCTGCTGACGCTGTCGGACCTGTCGACGGTCTGGGTGATGGGTGATGTCTTCGAAGCCGATCTGGGAGCGATGGCGACGGGCCGCCAGGTTCGCGTGACGACCGGCGCGTTTCCGGGTCGATCCTGGACGGGGCGTCTGACGTACATCGAGCCGGAGGTCGCGCGCGAGACCAGAACCGTGAAGGTGCGGGTCGAGGTACCGAATGCCGATCGCGCGCTCCGGCTCGGGATGCTTGCCGGCATCGAGGTCGAAGCTCAGGCGACGTCGATCGTGACGGTGCCGCTCGGGGCGGTGCAGATGCTGGGGAGCGCCTCGGTCGTCTATGTCGAAGCCGGCACGGGCGAGTTCGTCGAGCGGGTGGTGGCGGTCGGTGCCGAGACGAGTGGGCGCGTCCAGGTGCAGGCCGGACTGATCGCCGGCGAACCCGTCGTCGTGGCGGGCAGTTTTGCGCTGCGATCCGAACGCGAGCGGCTCGGGTGGGCGCCGCCGGCGCCGCTGCCGGTATCCGCCGCCCCACCGCCGGCGACGGTACCGGCGTCATCCGCGGCGGCGCCGGGCGTGCTGACCCGCCGCATTGAAATCACCGCGGCCGGCCTCGTGCCCGCGCGTGTCACGGTGCCGGCCGGTCAACCCATCGACTTGGTCTTCATTCGCCGGGTTGAAGAAACCTGCGGCACCGACGTTGTCGTCCCCGAACTCGGTATCACCCGGGACTTGCCCCTCGATACGCCCGTCACGATTCGCCTCCCGGCGCACGAACCTGGCGAACTGGCGTTCACCTGCGGAATGGGGATGCTGAAGGGGACGATCGTTGTGGTGCGATGAGCCGGCCCGGCACCGCAGCCACTAGCGCTTGATCGGAACCCCGCAGGTCGGCATCGCCTTTCCGTAGTACGGGTTGGCGACAGTCGTCCCCTTCTGCACCCACTCGGCTTTCTTCATCGTGCACACGAATCCCGATACGCCGGGCAATTCGGCATCCAGGAACGTCGGCACCAGGACTTCGGAGACGGCCGCAAACGCGGTCCGGATGTCTTCGATCGTCCGGGCGGCCACCAGCCGGGCCGCCGGCGCCGTCGCCGCGTCACCGGCGAGGTCAACGGCCAGCGGTTGCAGCGCGGCCGCCGCCTCCGGGATGCCGTCGGTCGAATCCTTCACCAGCGCCTGCGCAATGCGGTCGTACTGCGCGAAGGCCTTGTCCACCGGCCTGTCCTGCGCCCTCAGCCCCGCGACCATCACCAGCGCCGCGATCGCGGCGACCCTCATCTGTCTGGACGTCATCGTGCCTCCTCTTTGGCTGCAGCCAACCGCAGCTCTTGTGCGGCCGTCCGGCCGTCGTCGTGATTGACGACCACCACGATCCGCTCTCCTTTGGTGATCTTCGCCGCGGTGTAGGTCACCACGGTGTCGCCGCGCTTGACCTTCGTGTCGTCGGCGATCTCGAACCACATCGGCGTCTCTTTCTTCGTCTTTGCGTCGATGGTGTTGACCTGGATCTTCGCGGCCTCGACGGTCATCACCGTCCCGGGAAACAGCTGGTCGTGGGCCAGCAGCGTGGTGGTCGCCAACAGTGTCACGATGACGGCCGCCAGTGTGCCGATGAGTACTGTGCCTGTACGCATGATTTTGCTCCTTGAGTGATGTGTTCGCGTTTAGAATCCCGTGGCTGCCCGCCGCTTCGATGAGGTGTGGCTGTGGCGGATCTTCCAGGCGCCCGACTCGCGGATGAGCACGTAGGTCGCCAACCCTCCCGAACGAATCTCCTTGCCATCGTTGGTGGCGTCGAGCAGGTATTCGCCGGTGACATACGCCGCGTCCGGCCCGATCAGTCGGCCGACGATGTTGATGTGTTCGAACTTCAGGTTCGCAAACATCTTAAGCTCAGGGCCCAGATGCCGATCCCGATAGTCCGCCCAACCCGGGTTGATGCCGCCGCCCTCGTACACCGTGACATCCGGGTGATAGAGGGCCGCCAACTGGTCGAGGTTCTTCGCCATGAAGGCCTGGTCGTATTTCTTGAAGAACTCGACGAACACCTGGTCCTGGGCGTCGCCCGCGCCGCGCACCGCGCTGGTGCCCGCGACGACGGCCAGGGCCACCATCGTCGCCATTGCGGCGTATCGTGAGTGCTGTCGCATTGGTCTACCCTCCCCCTTTCAGAAAGTCCCGCATCAGTTGTTCCGTTTCCAGTTGTGCCGCCGTCTTCGGGTTGAGCGCTTCCATCCTCGTGATGTCCTCCGGCGTCAGTGCCGGGAGATGCCGGATGAACCACACCAGTTCCCAGGAGGACCGTTCGCCCTCCTCGGTGCCGTTGCCCCAGGCCGGCATCCCAGTGAATGGGATGCCATGCTCGATGGCGTAGAACAGCGAGCCGTCGCTGAGGGCTTGGCTGTTGCCGCGTCGCATGTCGGGTGCGGGCGGATAGAAGCTTCGGCCCAGCGAGGTCTCGCCGCTGCCGTCGTTGCTGTGGCATGACGCGCAGTGGTCGGCCCAGTGCGCCATGCCGGCTTCGATGACCTCGGGTGTCCGCGCCACAGGATTGGGCATGTCGCGAACGTTCGCCGGCGTCACCCAGTGCCGCGCGGCATACGCTAGCCGTGTCTCGACGGCAGACGGGGTCATGCGTGTGGTGAGGCCCATGCCTCGCGTCCAGAGGGCGAGAATCAAACCTGCGGCAGCGAGAAGCGGCAGCGCCACACGCCAGCGGCGCCGAGCGCGGCGGCCGGGCGAAGGTGGCGGTGCCATTCGTTGACGAAGCTGCCTCAGAACCACGCGCGCACTCCCAACGCGAGCCGCGTACGGCCAACCGGGTCACCATGTGCCCTGGCGAGGTCCGCAGTCCCGAACAACGATCGCTCCCATGTCACGCCGACATACGGTGCAAACTCCGGCGAGATCACGTAGCGCAGTCGCGCGCCGAGGCCGAGTGACGAAAGGCCGGCGGCAATGTGACGCGCCCGGTCTGCCTTGCCATGTGCCTCGACCTCGAGCAGCGGCTGCAGGATCCACCGGTTGGTGAGTAACACCTCGTACTCGACTTCCCCACGCAGCCGTGTGCGTCCACCCTCGCCGACGTAGCCGGTCAGTTCCACCTCGAACCACTGCGGCGCGAGGCCTTGGAGACCTACGGCCGCCCATGTCCGTGCGTTGGGTCCGGGCCGGTCATGTGCGACGCCGACGACCACATCCCACCAACGCGACACACTGTGGCCCCAGAGCGCTTCCGCCGACAGATGTTCGACACGGGTGGGCTCGGTTTCGCCTTCGACGCGTATCCAGAGCCGGTTGATGTCGCCGCCGACCCAAGTGGTGTTTTCCCACGACACGCCGCCATTCGAGCGCCCGCGCCATTCGAGCTGATCAAACAACACCATGAAGTTGATGCCGCCGCCCATCTCATGACCGTCCAGACCGGTCGGGAATGCCGCCTGGCGATCAGCCTCGGTAATCGGCGGAATCGGTTCCTTCGGCTGCTGCTCCGGCTTTGCTGTCGGAGGCGGCGCCTGCTGCCCGAGCGCCGGCGCGACACCTGCCCACAACATCGTCAGCATCACGACCAACACGCGTGACGCGCCCATTACTCCACCACCTTCACTTCACGGAACATGCCGGCTTCCATGTGCATCAACAAATGACAATGAAACGCCCATCGTCCCAATGCATCCGCCCGAACACGGTACGACCGTCTCGTGCCCGGCGGCATGTCGACCGTGTGCTTGCGGACTTTGAACGCGCCGGACTCGTCTTCGACGTCGCTCCACATGCCGTGCAGATGAATCGGATGCGACATCATCGTGTCGTTGACGAGCACGATACGCATGCGTTCGCCGTACGTCAGTTCGAGCGGTTCTGCATCAGCGAACTTCAGGCCGTTAAATGACCACGCGAACTTTTCCATGTGGCCGGTCAGATGCAGTTCGACGGTGCGTGAGGGGTCGCGGCCATCCGGGTCCTCGAACAAGCTGCGCAGGTCGGCGTACGTCAGTACGCGACGGCCGTTGTCACGCAGGCCGACGCCGGGGTCATCGAGCCTTGCCGCCGGCTGCTCTGCCTGGCCATCTACGAGGGGATTCCCTTTTTCGGAGCTGGGGTGTGTCTGAGGCCTGGCTGGAGTGGCCGGTGCCGGCATGGCGGGCATCACGTGACCCGCGTGCGGGTCATCGGCCGGCGGCATCACATGGCCTGCGTGCGGGTCGTCGTGTGCCATGCCCATGTCGGCATGCGTGAGCAGCTGGCGACGATCCAGCTCGGGCACGGGGGCACCAAGCCCGTCACGTACTGCCAGCGTGCCGGCCGCGTACCCCGACCGGTCGATCGACTGCGCAAAGATCGTGTACGCGTCCTGGCCCGACGGTTCCACGAGGACGTCGAACGTTTCTGCGACAGCGATACGGAACTCATCCACGCTGACCGGATGGACGTACTGGCCGTCGGCGGCAACCACGGTCATCTTCAACCCGGGGATGCGCACGTCGAAGTACGACATCGCGGAACCGTTGATGAACCGCAGCAGCACTTTTTCGCCTGGCCGGAACACGCCGGTCCAGTTGCCGGCCGGCGCCGTGCCGTTCATCAGATAGGTGTAGGTGGCCCCGGTCACGTCCGCCAGATCAGTGGCAGCCATGCGCATGTTGCCCCACATCCAACGGTCATCCAGCGTGGCGCCCAGGCCATTCTTCCGGATATCAGCCATCAGATCGCCGACGGTACGCTTGTTCCGGTTGTAGTAGTCGGCCTGCTTCTTGAGCTTGGCGAACACGCGTGACGGGTTCTCGTCCGTCCAGTCGGAAAGCAACACGACGTGCTCGCGGTCGTACTGAAACGGAGCGGGCTCACGCGGCTCGATGATGATGGCGCCATACAACCCCTCCTGCTCCTGGAAGCCGGAGTGGCTGTGATACCAGTAGGTGCCCGCCTGTTTCACATCAAATTCGTAGCGGAAGGTCTGGCCCGGGTGAATGCCATGAAAGCTCAGACCGGGAACACCGTCCATGTTGGCGGGCAGAATCATGCCGTGCCAGTGGATGGATGTGTCGTCCTCAACGAGGTCGTTGGTCACACGCAATGTGACGCGATCGCCCTGACGCCAGCGCAACGTCGGCGCGGGCAGCGAGTGGTTGACTGTAATCGCGGAGCGACTGCTGCCCGTGAAGTTCACCGGGGTCTCGCCAATCCGCAGGTCAAACGCTGTGCCCGACAGTTCCTTCGTTGGCTGTCGCGACGACGACTGCGCCCACAGCGGCTCGCGCCACAATCCCAGGCCGGTGAGCGCACCACCGGCGGCCAATCCTTTGACAAACGTTCGTCGACTGCTCTGCATTTCTTCCGACTCCACATCACACGGCTGTCCGGCGACGTACACACGTCGACCGGCACGAGTTATCGCGCGCGGAATGGAATCAGATGCGAAGCGGAAGTATCGATTGAGCAGGACGCGGCGGAGACAGGCCCGGTGGATCCGCGGTGGGCCCTGCGGGCGGGCGCACAATCGCGGACTGCGACGCGGCAGGATGCCCCGCGAACAGCCCCAGCAGATGGCGTTCTTTCACGTTCATGCGGCCCGACACGAGGGTCGGCGTGACCGGGTCACATTGCGCGAACGGGGCCGACAACGCGGGTGTGCCAGGCGCAGCAGCCTGCTGGACCATCGGCTCAGGTGCACCGTGATGATGCGCGTGTGACGACTCGCTCTCGGACTCGGCGACCGGAGCGCAGGCCCACTCGCACACGACCGCCCCGATCGGGCTGACAGTCATCGCGAGTAGAAGGACGAGGGCGCGCATCCTCCTGCAGGATACCACCCTCGACTTTCATGGTCAGCGTCCGAAGAGACGATCCGGCGGCACGAAGCGACGATGATCGAAGCCCAGGTGGCCGGCCAGAAAGGCGGCCTGATCGGCGTACGCGCGAGCGTCGAGATTATGGCCGGTGTCGTACCACTGGAGCCGGGCCGATTGCGGCGCCGCCGATGCGAGGCGTTCGGTATCGCTGCGGGTGACGGCGCTGTCCTGCGCACCGGCCTGAATCAGGAGCGGGATGGATGGAGCGCGGGCCAACCATCGTGCCGGTTCGACCTCCCACATCTGACGGGTCCAGCGTTCGCGCGCCTCCGCGGTGAGGTCCGCAAGCTTCTGCGCAATCTCGTGGCTGCGCGCGCGTGTGTGCACCCACGTCACCAGGCCGGACGTGGGCGCCATGAGGGCGACGGCCTTCAGGCGCGGCTCGACCGCCGCCATGATGGCGCCAAAGCCTCCGCCCATGCTGAATCCCACGTAGCCAATGCGCGCCGGATCGACGCCGGGAGTAGCGGCAATCAGATCAACCGCACGCCGAAGGTCGGCGATCACCTGGACCGTCTCCGTCCGGTCGTAGTCGTTAAACAGCGGGGCCCCCATGAGCAGCGCGACTGATTCCCGATACGGAAGGTCCACGCGCGCGTAGGGCGCGGAGATGGTGAGAACCCAGACTCCCGCCTGAGCGTAGGCCCGCGCCAGTCGACCGAGCTGGCCGCGTGATCCCGGAAGCCCGTGCATGAGAACCAGCGCAGGCGCGGGGCGATCGCTGAGCCGGACTGGACGGTACAGGTACGCCGGCACTCTGCCGGTTCCCGCGCTCTTGTAGCTGAGGTCGTCGACCTGAACGTCTCCGAGCTGGACAACCTCGGTGACGACCACGTCAAGCGGTACCGCCGGGTCGTACGCAAACAGTGCGGGATCGAGCTGTTGCGGCGCCAGGTCTGCCGTCAGCGGATCGAACCCGCCCCACGACTGCTGCGCGGAAACGGGCAGCATCAGGATTGATGCGCACAGCCAGGCCACGATTGCCATTCCCTGACGATATGTCAGCTCCGAAATGCGCCGCCGTCGGCCAGCCATCGAATGTGACAAGTACCTGCATTCCTGGGGCGAGCGGGATTGCGAACCTGTCGCATTGGTGCGCATCATCGAATCATCATGCGTACCCTCCTTCGTCCACTCGCGTTCCTCCTCCTGTCCGCGTTCCTGCCGTCACTCGCCGCGGCCCAATCGACCTCCACGCCTGGCTCGTCGCTGAGCATCGGCGTCAAGGGTGGACTTGCCCTTGGCACCATCGAGACTGACGACGAACTCAATCTCGAGCATCGTCGTGGCATCACCGCCGGACTTTCCCTCATGAAGGACCTGTCGTCCTCGGTTGGCCTCGGGGCCGAGGTGTTGTGGACTCAGCGCGGCACCCGGGAGGTCGGCACCGGCGTCACGATGGAGCTCGACTACCTGGACGTGCCGGTGCTTGTGCGTGTGGGCAGCTCCAGCGGGAACGGCACGCGTTTCCACGTGTTTACCGGACCACAGGCCGGCCTGCGCCTTCGCGCTCGCCTCGAGGGTGGTCCGACGGCGCGTGACCTGAAGAACGAAATCCACCCCTTCGAGCTGGCGTGGACGGCCGGCGCCGGCGTCGAAGTGCGCGGCGTGACACTTGACGCGCGCTACACCTTGGGGCTCACCAACGTCGACGACTCGAGCGCGTTTGACGAATTCACCAATCGCACCATCTCCGTGATGATCGGGTACCGACTGCGCTGAGCTGGGCGCGCGCGAGAGTTCGCGCCTGACGCTCAGATCGACAATCCGACGTCGCCTTCAATCACCTGCTGACGGAGCACTGGTCGCTCACCCGGCTTCCACAGGGACGCGGTGTGTGCGACGCGATACCGCAGCGGACCGCCATCGGGCCGATCGCTGCGTGTGATCGGGCGAGGAATACAGACGAACTCTGTGCGCATCTCCTCGCCGGTCACCCGCACGGTGGCGTAACCATGCCCGCCCATGTCAACAAACGCGACGTGCGGAGCCACGTCCGGATTCGACGCGGCTCGGGCGCGTGCCAGGTCGAAACTCCGCGCGTATTCCAGACACGAGCGGACGCCGTGTTTGAGCAGCATGTTGTACGTCCAGGCCGGCGGCTCGCCGGGGCGATCGGCCAGATACAACGCTCGCAGGGGATGGTCTGTGCGGAGGTTGTGTTCAAGGGCCTCCATCGCACCCGGACTGATGAGTGAGCCGCAGACAAAACTGACCCCCATGGGTTCGAACTTCGCCGGAGGCAGCAGCGCGGCGGCGTACCCGGCCCAGAAGCTGTGCCGGTCGCCGGACACGATCGCAAACCCGGAGATCCCGGCATCACGCACGAGGTCGTAGATTTCTCCACGCTCGTGGTACGCACTGCCGTAGTCGCCACTGCCAATCTGCGCCATGGTGTCGGCGGGCCACGGCCGCCTGACCATGCCCTCTGGAAGGTGCTCGGGATCGGCCCGCAGATCCAGCGCGCCGAGCGAATTGCCCCAGACCTTCCACGTCGCGGTCGACCGGCGCAGCGTATCCAGGAACCACGTCTTCTGACGGGTCCCAAGCAGCGTGCGCGGCGCTGCGCCCTTTCTCGGGTTGGGAATGGTGACGTCGCGGAAACGCAGTTCGCCTGGAGGCTTGCCGTCATTGAAGGCTCGTCCGGCGTCGAGTGCGCGCATCGCCGGCTCGGAGAACATGCCGTTGAACGCAGGGTCGTAGATCTTCTCGACCCCCGGCGCGTCGGTCGGATCGTCACTGCGAAAGCTGTGCTGGTCCGTCAGGATCAAATCCAGGTGCCGGCCATACCGCAGTGAGCGATACGCAATCAGGCTGTTGATGGCCGCGAGATTGTTCGGTTCGAGCCCGAGGCCATGGTCATCCCACTGCTCGATCGGCACGTTCCTGACCTCGACCGATCCAAAGGTCTCGAGCGCGCCACTGGGCGCCTTCACACGGGCGGGGATGTATTCGAACCACGCCTGATTGGCCGCCACCTTCACGGTCTGGCCCGGCCTGGGCGGGCCACCCGCCTGAACAATGCTCTGTCTGCCCTGCCAGGAGAATTCGTGATTGTCCCAGATGGCAACAAACGGCCACCGCGCGCGCGCGTCCTGCAGATCAGGATCGGCAAGGTAGCCCTTGTAGACCACGCGATAACCTTCAAGCGTCAGCGGGTAGTGGAAGTTGCTGACCGAGGCGGCGTCGGGAAGCCGGCCGACGTCATAGATCGTCCGGTCATACCGCTTCGCGACCTCGTCAGGGTATTCCACCACTTCATAGATGAAGTCGCCCAGATGCAGCACGAACCCGAGCTGCTCGGCGGGAGCCGCCCGCTCGTCCTCGAAGATCATTCGCCGATAGCCGTTGAGCTTGCCTTCATTCAGGCTCTGGCAACTCACGAAGGCGAAACGCACCGGCCGCGGGTCGTCAGCCAGCGGGGCCGTGATCGTTCTGCCGACCCGGCTGCCGTGCCCGTCGGCATCGGTGAAGCGATACCAATACACTCGCGCCGGTTTCAGGCCTCCCACCAGCACGCGTGTCGTCCAATCCGAGTCGGACGACACCCGCGCGGACGCCGTTGCGACCACGCGCTGGAAGCCGTCATCTTCGGCCACTTCGACCGTCAACGTGCGCGGGCCACCGGATGGAAACGGCCGACGCGTCCACAGAATGACGCTGCTGGGATCCGGATCGCCCGACGCCACGCCCTCCGGGAACAGGTCGCGTCGTTCCTGCCAGGCGACCGTTGAGGCCCGGGCGCGTCCTCCCCACGCCACGGACGCCCCAATCGCCGCCGCCAATTGCACGAACTCTCGTCGCGTGATCACAGCGTTTACCCGCCCTTTCCGTCCGCCGCAATCATAGGCGCCCGGCCGGAAGGTGCGTGGCGGAGGGTGACGGATGGTCCATGCGACGATGCGAGTGGCCACCGCAGGGTGTGGAGATGGAGGCTGATGCATCACTCCAGGCAGGGCAATCGGGGCTAGACTGTCGCCCGGAGGGTTCGCCGTCATGTCTTCCCGCCTCAGTCGCCTGTTCATTTCCACGTTCATTCTTGCGACCGTCACCGTTGCCGTTTTTGCGTTCCCGGCTCTCCCCGCGGACGCTCCAGGTCCGTTGAGCCTCCGCGCGTCGGACGCACCCGCGTATCAAGGCCGAGGCCGCGCTGGTGGCGGCCCGCAGGCGCAGGCCGTCGAGCCCCTGCGATTCCGCTACATGGGCCCCGCGCCCGCCGGCCGAATCGCGTCAGTCGTCGGGGTCCCTGGCGATCCGACAACGTATTACCTGGGCAACGCCTCGGGCGGCGTGTGGAAATCCACCGACAGTGGCGCGACCTTCGTTCCCGTTTTTGACGACATGCCGGTGCAGGCCATCGGCGCGCTCGCGCTTGCCGCGTCGGACCCCAATCAGGTGTGGGCGGGCACGGGCGAAGGCTGGGTGATCCGTCCGAGTGACGTGATGGGCGACGGCGTCTACAAGTCGGTGGACGCAGGCAAGACGTGGACGCACATGGGGCTCGACGAGACCGGTCGCATCGGCCGCATCATCGTCCACCCCACCGATCCGAACATCGTCTACGTCTGCGCCGTGGGCCGCGCGAACGGACCACAGCAGGAACGCGGCGTCTTCAAGACGACCGACGGCGGCAAAACGTGGACCCATTCACTGTTCGTCAACCAGGACACCGGTTGCTCGGGTCTGTCGATGGACATGAAGAACCCGAACATCCTGATCGCCGGCGCCTGGCAGCTCGTGCAGCGCACGTGGCAGCAGTACAGCGGCGGCCCGGGCAGCGCGGTCTACATGACGAAGGACGCGGGCGCCACGTGGAAGAAGGTGGAGAACGGGATGCCGCGCTCGCCCGTCGGCAAGATCGACGTGGCCATTGCGCCCTCCGACTCGTCGCGTATCTACGCGCTCATCCAGACGGCAGACCAGGGTTCGCTCTGGCGTTCCGACAATGGCGGTGAATCTTTCAAGGTCGTCAGCTGGGATCGCTCCCTCATCGGCCGCGCCGGGTATTACGTGCGACTGGGCGTCAATCCCCAGGACAAAGACGACGTCATCGTGATGAACAGCGGCTTCCATCGGTCGAAGGACGGCGGACTGTTGTTCCCGATCGGCGGCGGGTGTGGTGACTGCCACGACGTCTGGTTCGATCCCACCGATGGCTCGCGCTACGTGCTCACCGACGATGGTGGCGCCAGCATCGTGACCAAGGACGGGTCGCGCAGCGTGCGACTGCCCAATGGCCAGATGTACCACGTCGCCGTCGACAATCGCGTGCCCTACTGGATCTACAGCAATCGTCAGGACGATGGCACGATGCGGGGACCAAGCAACAGCCCCGAGCAGACAGGTAACGGCCGGCTGGGAGGACCGGAGCCGGCTCCGGCGGCAGCACCCGGTCGCGGTGCGGGTGGCGGTGGCCGCGGCGGCCGCGCGGGAGGCCCGCCATGGGACACATTCCTTGGCGGCTGTGAGTCCGGCTTCACGGTGCCTCAGCCCGACAACGCCGACATCGTGTGGGGATCGTGTTACGGCAACAAGCTCACGCGGTTCGATGCGCGCCAGGGCACGGCGCGCTCGGTGTCGCCCGACATGATTACGTTCGACTCGGCGACCGACCTGGCCAAACATCGCTGCCACTGGACGGCGCCGGTCGCCTTTGACGCGTTTGATCCCACGACGGTGTACTACGGCTGCGAAATCATCTGGAAGACATCGAACGAAGGCCAGAGCTGGGTGCAGATCAGTCCGGACTTGTCGACACAGGATCCGCGCTTGATCGTCGCCTCCGGCGGCGTCGTGCAGGACAACCTCGGGCAGTTTGCCGGCGCCACCGTGTACGCGATCGCGTCCTCGCCCAAAGAGCGTGGGCTTCTGTGGGCCGGCACCAACGACGGCAAGGTCTGGTACACCCGCAACGGCGGCGGCAACTGGGTCGACGTCACGGCCAACCTGAAGGGCACACCCGAGTTGGGCACCGTGACCCAGATCTGGCCGTCAACCTTCGACGCGGCGACCGCGTACGTCACGATCGACGGACACGTCAACGACAACCGCAAGCCCTTCATCTTCAAGACCACCGACTACGGCAAGACGTGGACGTCGGTCGTCGGCAACCTGCCGACGGGCCATGCGCTCGACTACGTCCAGACGACGATTGAGAACTCCAACCGCAAGGGCATGCTGTTTGCCGGCACCGGCCGCGCGTTTTATTACTCGATGGACGACGGCAAGACGTGGACGCGGTTCAAGGAAGGCCTGCCGGCGGCGCCGGTGACGTGGGTGGTGTATGAACCGCGGTACCACGACGTCGTCGTGTCGACGTACGGACGGGGACTGTTCATCCTGCCGGACATCACGGTGCTGGAACAGACCGGCCAGCCCGCGGCACCCGCGGCCGGGACGCGCCTGTTCACGCCGCGGAACGGATTCCGTCTCGCTCGAAGTGGCTCCGCCGACTTCATGTTCAACGCGGCGGCCGCACCCGGCGCCCCGGTCAAGATGGAGATCCTGAACAGTGTCGGCGACGTGATCCGCACGCAGAGTTTTCCGGGTGTTCGCGCAGGTCTCAACAAGGTCACGTGGAATCTGCAGTACGAGCCCGCGAAGATGGTGGAGATTCGCACGACGCCAAAAGAGAACCAGTACATCTGGCAGGAGCCCGATTTCTCGGGCAGTGAAGTCCGCATGGTAACCCACTGGGGCATCAGCGCCACCACGGGCACACCCATCGGCGCGCCGGGGATGTATGCGGTGCGGCTGACGATCGATGGACAGGTGTTCACGGAGCCGTTTGAAGTCGTGAAGGATCCGGCCATCAAGGCCTCCGTGGCCGACCTGGTGGAGTCGACGAAGATGCAGATCCGCATTCGCGACGCCATCACCGAGACGTCGTCGGTGGTCAATCAGCTGGAGATCACGCGCAAACAGATTGAGGACCTGCTCAAGCAGAACGTGGGCAAGGACGACATCGAAAAGCCGCTGATGGATCTCGACGCCACCCTCTTCGGCACCGAGCTCAAGCTCGTCACACGTCAGGATTTGCGCAGTGACGACAAATATTTCGCCGACGCGTACAAGGTGTACATGAACCTGCTGTGGCTGGGAGGCGCGGTGGGTCTGGGCGCGGGTGACGAGGCGGGCGGTGCTGACTACCGGCCGCGGGACGTGGCCTACGACATCCTGGCGGATCAGCTGCAGCAGCTGTCGTCAGCACAGCGCGACTTCGAGCGGCACATCACCGTCGATGTGCCGGCGTTCAACAAGATGATGAATGGGAAGATTCCCGCCATCAGGATTCAACGGTAGCAGCGATGCCGCGTCTCTTTGAGCCGCTATCGGTCCGTGGCCTGACGTTTCCCAACCGGCTGTTCGTGTCGCCGATGTGCCAGTACTCCAGCCGGGACGGCTTCGCCAACGACTGGCACCTGGTGCACCTCGGTTCGCGGGCCGTGGGTGGGGCCGGTCTGGTGATGACCGAGGCGACGGCGGTCACGCCGGAAGGACGCATCAGCCCCGACGATCTCGGCATCTGGAAGGACGACCACGTCGAACCACTGGCTCGCATCGTGGCCTTCATCAAGGCGCATGGGGGGATCGGGGGCGTGCAGTTGGCGCATGCCGGCCGCAAGGCAAGTACGCACAAGCCGTGGGGCGGCGCGGGTGCCGTGCCGGTAGAGGACGGCGGATGGGAGCCTGTTGGCCCTGGCGACGCGCCGTTCGCGACCGGCTATCCCGTGCCGCACGCGATGACGCAGGCCGACATCGAACACACGATCGATGCGTTCGTCGCGGCGGCACGACGAACCCTTGCGGCCGGCTTTGAGGTGATTGAACTGCACGCGGCGCACGGCTACCTGCTCCACGAGTTTCTCTCGCCGCTGAGCAACCCGCGGACCGACCAGTACGGCGGGTCATTCGACAATCGCGTTCGCCTCACGCTCGACACCGTGCGGGCCATCCGAACGGTGTGGCCCGATCATCTGCCCCTGTTCCTGCGCATCTCGGCCACCGACTGGACCGACGGAGGGTGGGACATTGAGCAGTCCGTCGAACTTGCGCGACGCGTGAAACCCCTGGGTGTCGACCTGATCGACTGTTCGTCGGGCGGCAACGTACCCGGCGCGTCGATCCCGCTGGGTCCCGGGTATCAGACGATGTTTGCGGAACGCATTCGGCGGGAAGCCGACATCCTTACCGGCGCCGTCGGGTTGATTACCGAGGCGACCCAGGCCGACCACATCGTGTGCAGCGGGCAAGCCGACGCCGTGTTCGTGGCTCGCGAGTTCCTCCGCGACCCGTACTTCCCACTTCGAGCCGCGCGTGAGCTGGACCAGGACATCACCTGGCCGTCACAGTACATGCGCGCGGGTTCGAAGGGTGTGAAGCCGCGAATGGCGCGCGACTAGGCGCCTGAGCCGGGGCGCGTTGACATCTGATGCGCGATGCGTGATGCTCAAACATCATGCGAACCACCTTGGACTTGGACGTGGAGGTCCTGCAGGCCGCGAAAGAGATTGCCGCCTCGCGGGGAGTCTCGGCCGGCCAGGTGGTCTCTGAACTCCTGCGGAAAGCACTGGCACCCGCACAATCACCAGGTACGCGGAACGGGGTGCCGCTGCTTGGCCGGAAGCCTGGCGCACCGCCCCTGACCATGGCGATCGTCAATCGACAGCGCGAAGAGTAGGCGGCAACGATCGTGGGCACGGTCGCGCTGCTCGATGTCAACGTGCTGGTCGCGCTTTTCTTCGCTGAGCATGTGCATCACGACATCGCCCACGACTGGTTTGCGGAACACAGCCATCACGGGTGGGCCACGTGCCCGGTGACGGAGAACGGATTTGTCCGAGTCGCTAGCCAGCAGCCCACCGCATCGGGGCTGATCCGCGCGACGGACGCAATCGATCACCTGGCCCGATTCTGCAGCGGTCCACACCATCAGCGATGGAACGACGTCGTGTCATTGTGTGACTCCGATCTCTTTTCCCCCGAATTCATCGGGAGCCATCGGCACATCACAGACGTTTACTTGCTCGGATTGGCCGTACACATGAAGGGGGCCTTGCTGACATTTGATCGCAGCATCCCGATGAAGGCCGTGCGGGGAGCGACTGCGTCGCACCTTCAGGTCATTGCGCCCGTCGGCGCGTGACCCCGCATGCACCCGTGCTGAGCCTCGTCAGTCCGAAAACTCCCGCGCGAGTTCGGTGAACTCGCCGTCGGGATCCAGCTCCCGGTACTGTTGCCAGTGCGGCTTGGCTTCGGCCGAGCGCCCAAGTTTCTCCAGCGTCACCGCGAGATAGAAGTGCGCCTCGGGATATGAAGGATTCACGGCCAGCGCTTCGCGATACGCCAGCACGGCCTCGGGATACCGCGCGAGGTCGTGATGAATGTTGCCGAGGTTGAAGTAGGCCTCGAAACACTCGGCATCAATGCGGATCGCCTTTTCGTAGATGGCGTCCGCCTCGACCAGTTCGTCACGTTCGTAGTGGATGTTTGCCAGGTTCACCAGCGCGGGCACGAGCTGCGGATCAAACAACAACGCGCGCCGGTACGACGCGGCGGCCTGATCCAGATTCCGCTCGTCCCCATCGTCCAGCTCCGCGCCTTCGAGGAAGTACTTCGCAGCGAGTGCGTAGTTGGCCGAACGAATCTGCGCGGCGCGATCGGCGTCGTGGCGGGAGCCTGCCTCGGCGCCAAGGAGCTCACGCCTGGCGGCAGGCAATGACACGACGCGGGCGCGCGGCGTGTCGCCACGTGACGGCTGGAAGTCGAGCGCCAACTGGCCCGAGCGCTCGGCCGACAGGTTGCGCATGATCGCGTTAAGGCCGACCCCGCGTTCAAGGTCACCCGCCGCGGCCTTGATGACGTGCAGGTCGTTGAAGGAATAACGGCCGGCAACCGGCCGGATGAGTCCCCACTTGGCCAGGTACCGAAGATGGTCCTCTCGCAGCGCGGGGTACATGCCCTGGAGATCTTTCGCGGAGTAGTACCGGGAGCGCAGCGTCTCGAGATCCGGGAGACCCGCCGCGCGACACACGGCGTCTTCGGTCCAGACGTCTCGCACATGCGACGGCCAGCCGCCGGCCGGCGCGTCGCCGACGCGCACGACGACCGTGGTGTGCTCCGAGACGCTGAACGCGCATGAGGCGCCCAGCCGCTCGATGAGCGCACGGAGTTCGCGCCGTGGCAGCAGGCCGCCGCGGCCGACCACCGCGACGTGCTGACCAGCCAGCGAACGGTCCAGGGGCAGAGGCAACGCCATTCGTCCGATTATCCCGCGTCCGGGTGCATATATGATTTCCCGATGCTTCTGGCGGGCGATATTGGCGGTACAAAGACGCTCCTTGGGCTCTTCGAGCCACAGGGAGACCGCCCGCGGTCATTGGTGGTTCGTGAGTACGCCACACTCGATTTCGACACGCTCGAGGAGCTGATTCAGGTCTTTCTCGACGACACCCGCGCCGAACCACACCTGCGGGGGTTCTGCCTTGGAGTCGCCGGCCCCGTGACAGGCCTGGTGGCCAGGCTCACCAACGTGCCGTGGCTGGCAGATGTCTCGATTTTTGCGGAGCGGTGGCCTGCGTGCACGGTGCGGCTCCTGAATGATCTGGAGGCCATGGCCTATGCGGTTCCGGTGCTTGAACCAGAGGAACTGGCGGTGTTGCAGGCCGGGGTGCCCATTCCGGGCGGCAACGCGGCGCTGATTGCGGCGGGCACAGGGCTCGGTGAGGCGCTGCTTCACAACGTCCAGGGGCGTTTCATCCCGTCGGCCAGCGAAGGCGGACACGCCGACTTCTCGGCCCGCACTCGCAGGGAAATCGCCCTGCTCGAGCACCTGTCTGCCCTGTACGGCCGCGTCGACAATGACCGCGTCATTTCGGGGCCCGGCCTGGCCCACCTGTTCAGATTCACACATGGCTTTGCCAATGGACGGGGTGTGTGCTCGGCCCTGGGGCCGGATGTCGACACAACCGAACTGCCGGCGGCCGTCTCGGCCTCGGCCATGGCGGGGCGCTGCGAACAGTGCAGCGAAGCGCTCGAGATGTTTGTCGAGGCGTATGGCGCCGAAGCCGGGAACCTGGCGCTTCGGTCGGTCGCGACGGCGGGCGTGTACGTGGGCGGGGGCATTGCCCCAAAAATCCTGACCGCACTCAAGAACGGTCCGTTCATGGACGCATTCCGCGGCAAGGACCCGCTGGTTGACCTGCTTCGGACAATTCCGGTGTCGGTCATCCTCAATCCGGCGGCAGGCCTTCTCGGGGCTGCGGTCCGGGCCAGTCAATAGTTCCGCCCATTGCCGGACAGCCCCGGTAACGGGTAGATTCTTTGCACCTTGTTTACTCCCAATTAAGGGATGGAGGACCCATGCGTCTTAAGTTGGTAATTCTGGCGGTCGTGGCGGCGTTGTGCCTGCCCATGACTGCCGCGGCCCAGCAGACCGGCAACATCGCCGGTCGAGTGGTCGACAGCAGCGGCGGCGCCCTTCCGGGCGTCACCGTCGAAGCCACCTCGCCATCGCTGCCTCAGCCTCGCGTGATGGTGACCGGCGCCAACGGCGACTACCGGATGGTCGCGTTGCAGCCGGGCACGTACACCGTGTCGTTCACGCTCTCGGGCATGCAGACCGTGACCCGCACTGCGCAGGTGCAGCTGTCGCAGGACACCACGGTCAACGTCACGATGTCGGTGCAGGGCGTCACGGAAACCGTGACGGTCACCGCAACGGCCACCTACGTGGACCCGACCTCGGCGACGCTCAAGAGCGGCATTTCGCAGGAACAGATCTCGGCGCTGCCCGTCGGGCAGGAATACCGCGACATCCTGCGCCTGCTGCCCGGCGTCCAGTTCACGGCTGACCAGGTGCGTGGCCCGAGCGCGGGCGGCAGCGGTCAGGACAACGTGTACTTGTTCGATGGCGTCAACGTGACGCTGCCGCTCTTCGGCACGCTCTCAGCGGAACCCTCGGCGCACGACATCGCGCAGGTCACGGTGGTCAAGGGTGGCGCGCGCGCCATCGACTTCGATCGTGCCGGCGGCTTCTCGGTCGACAGCGTCAGCCGCTCGGGCACGAACCAGTTCATGGGCATGCTCAGCTACCAGTTCCAGACCACGGGCATGGCGGCGGACCTGAACAGTGGCTCGCTCTCCCAGTACGAACAGGATCAGACCTGGATGACGGGCAACATCAGCGGCCCGCTCCTGCCCGGCAAGGCGACGTTCTACGGGTCGTATTACCGCCCGGAGTTCTCGCGCAACAACCGCGCGAACCTCTACGGCGACCTGCCCAAGTTCGAACGCGTGCGCAATGAGTTCTTCGGCAAGGTCACACTGACGCCGGTGCGCGACCTGCTGCTCAACGTCAGCTACCGCGACTCACGCCGCGAGGACACCAGCAACCTGTTTGCGTCCAACGCGACGTCGACCACCGGCACCGGTGAAGATGCTGATTACCGCATCACGACGGCTGACGGCTCGTGGATCCGCGGACGCGGCCTGGCGACGTTCAAGTACACCCGCTACGCGAGCGAAAACCTCAGTCGGCCTGACAACATCTCGTCGGCGGTGCCGAGCGACCAGATCGGCGCCACGCTGAACCTGGCCGCGCTCGACACGATGGGCCTGGTCGCGCTGCCGACGCCGCTGTCGAATAATGCGTCGTTCAACGCGTTCCTCCAGCCGTACATCAACCAGTACGGCTACGTGAACGCCAACGGCGTCCGCACGGGCGGCACGTCGTTCGGCTACGCCAGCCAGTTCAACGATCAGGACTTCTTCCGCGACAACATCCAGGTCGGCTACAACATCACGCTGGGCTCGACGGTGTCTCACGAAATCCACGTCGGCTACCAGTGGTACAAGGACTCGGAAGAGCTCCTGCGCTACTCGAACGGCTGGGGCAACATCACCCTGACGGGCGGACGCACGTCGACGGGCGGCACGCCGATCTTCTTCACGGCGCGTTACCAGCGGCAGACCGCCGGCCTGCCGGCGATTGTGTCGGACTACGAGTCGCAGAGCATCGAGTTCAACGACATGATCCGGTGGAACAACTGGACGTTCAACGTCGGCGTGATCGCCAGCAACGATTCGTTGTTCGGTCAGGGTCTGCGTGAAGACAGCTCGACGCTGTCGGGCTACGTCTCCGCGCCGGGCAACCGCTACAAGATGTATGAGATCCCCTTCAAGAAGATGATCCAGCCGCGCCTGAGCGTGGTGCGCAGCTTCAACAACTCGGACACGGTCTACGCCAGCTTTGCCCGCTACAACCCGGCGGCCAATTCGCTGCCGCGCGCCGCGTCGTGGGATCGCAACCTCGTTGGCCAGTTCATCGATGCGTTCTTCGACGCCAACGGCCGCCTGTTCGCGGCGACGCCGGTGGGCTCATCCTCGGGCAAGCTGTTCGTTGACGACCTGACCCCGCGCACCACCGACGAGTACCTGGTCGGCGCGAGCATGCAGATTGGCCAGGGCTGGTCGGGCCGCGTCTACGGCCGCTACCGCCACAGCACCCACTTCTGGGAAGACACCAACAACAACGCGCGTGTCGCGTTCAATCCGCCGGCGGGAATCCCGCGCGAACTGTACATCCCGGACCTGTCGGCCCGGCTGGCGCAGATCGGCAGCGGTTCGTCCTACGTGATCGCGGAACTCGACGGGTCCTACACCAAGTACTACGAGGCCACATTCGAGACGGACTACAACCGCGGCAACGTCTCGGTGCGTGGTTCGTACACGTGGAGCCACTACTTCGGCAACATGGACCAGGACAACACGACGTCGGGCAACGACGCGGCGATCTTCATCGGCTCGTCAAACGTCGCCGACAGCGGCGGCCGTCAGCTGTGGGACAACAAGGATGGTGACCTGCGTGGTGACCGCCGCCACATGCTGAAGGTCTACGGGTCGTACCGCCTGCCATGGAACGGCACGTTTGGCGCCTACTTCATTGCGCAGTCGGGCCACCCGTGGGAAGCGTGGGACTACCGTCCTTACGCCGCGATCATCGGCACGAGCACCAGCGACACCATTCGTTACGCGGAACCGGCCGGATCGCGGATCACCAACCCGCACGCGCAGGTGGACGTGAAATACACGCAGCGCTTCCGCCTGCAGGGCCGGACGGCATTTGAAATCGAAGCCGACCTGTTCAACGTGCTGAACACGCAGACGGGCTACAACCCGCAGCCAAGCTTGAATTCCTCGTCGTTCGGCTCGTCGCGGTCGTTCTATACACCGCGACGCGTCCAGCTGCTGGGCCGCATCTCGTTCTAAGACACAGACAGCGGTGTTACTGAAGGCGCGAGGGCTTCGGCCCTCGCGCCTTTTTCTTTTTCACCGAAAGAGGCGCTCGTTTTCGATCAGCGGCCGCGTCACAGCATTGGCATGCCGTCGGGCGGCGGCGATTCGGGACGCGCTGTCGGGTTCCTTCAGCAGCACACTGACCTGCGCGCGCTTGAAGAGCGCCATCGGATAGTCCGGCGATCCGGCTGCGACCTGGTCAAGCGAACGCCGCGCTTCGTCGAGGCGACGGGCTGCGAGATACAGCACACCCAACTCGAGGTGGTAGGCGAACGAAGCCGGCTGGAGCATCCGCGCGCGTTCAAACAACGAGATCGCGCCCGGCGTGTCCTGCGACTGCATCCGGAGCAACGCCAGCCCCTCAAGCGCCGCAACACGATCCGGCTCCCGCGCCAGCACCGCCTCCAACGCCGGAACCGCTTCCTTCCATCGCGGCGTGCGTGACAGGTGCAGCGCAAAATACAGCTTCACGTCCCATGAATCCGGGGCCAGCGTTGAGGCGCGCTGGAACGCAGCCATCGCGGCCTGATCGTTCCCCAGATGTGACTGTGCCGTCGCGAGCCGCAGCGTTGCGTCGAGGTGATTGGGATCAGCCGCGAGAATCTGCTGCAGCACCGGGACCACCTCGCGATACCGGGCGGCCACAAAAAGGTTCGACGCCTCATCGAGCAACGGGAACAGGCGCGTCATGTCAGCGGGCCGTGGCGCATCACGCCGCACGACCGGCGTCGACGATGCGGCGACGTATCCAAGACTGGCGAGTTTCTCTCTTGCGGCGGCATCCACTGGCGAAGTGGTGGCCGGGCCGCCCAGCTGAGGCACGGGATAGTCATCCAGGGCCGTCCGCATCGGTGCAGGCAACGTGGCGGCGGTCTTGAGGTCCGTCAACTCGCGCGGATCGGCGGCGAGGTCAAACACCTCGATGCGCCCGGCAAGGATCGCCTTTGACGCGCCATCCACCGCCATGATCTGCGGCTGCCAGCCGTACTGCAGATACGGCTTCATGGCCTCGCCGAGCACCACCTCGCGAGAGACGGTTGGAGCGCGCAGGCTGTCGGGCGAGGACCTCCCGGCCCAGTCCAGCACCGTGTGATAGACGCGCCGCAGGCTCACCGGCGTGTCCTCCACACCCGCAGTCACCCCCGGGCCCACCACCACCAGCGGCACGTGCATCGTGGGTTGATAGACGAGATGGCCGTGGAAGGCCTCTCCGTGTTCCCCGAGTCCTTCACCGTGATCGCTGGCGACGATGATGGCGGCCTCGCGACCGGCTGCGCGGGCCGCCGCGCGAAACGCCTCGATGACCGCCCCCGACTCGGCATCGGCGTACGCCACCTCGCCTCGGTACGCCTGGTTGGCGAACCGGCTGCGATACGGCTCGGGAGGCGCGTACGGCGCATGCGCGTCGAAAAAGTGCACCCACAGGAACGCCGGTCGTGCGGCGTCAAAGGCCCCGATGGCCTCGCGCGCCTTCCGGCTCGTCTCGCCGGCGGCTTGTTCGTTCGCGCCGGCGCCCAGCGCATCGTTGTAGGTGTCGAATCCGCGTGACAGGCCGTACCTTCGGGTCAGGACATAGGAGGACACGACGGCGGACGTCTGATATCCCGCGCCTTTGAGCTCGGAGGCCAGCAGTGGCTCGGTGTCCCCCACGGCGCGGCCGTTTTCATGGATCCCGTGACCGGCGGGATACAGCCCCGTCATCATCGACGTGTGGGAGGGCAAGGTCTCGGGCACGGTCGCCTGCGCCCGGCTGAACCGTCGTCCCTCCGCTGCCAGTCGAGTGAAGGCCGGAGCCACGTCAGGCGTCATGACGTCAGCCCGTGTCGTGTCGAGGGTGACCAGGAGTATCCATGGCGCCTGCGCCTGCGGCAAGGAGGACGCGCCGCCGCACGCCGCCAGCATCAACAAACCCATCGCCGCCACGGTCGTACGCATGGTGAGGCGATTATAATCGGGCACCATGCGACGACTGCTCACCGCTGCTCTTCTCTGCCTCGTCTCGCCGGCGCTCATGGTCGGTGCGTCGGACAAGGACAAACAGAACCAGGCGAACCTCGAGGCGCTCAAGACGGTGGCCGAATCATCGGACTACCGCTCGACCTCGACGTATGCCGAGGTGCTCGGCTTCATGCAGATCGTCGACCAGGCGTCGCCGATCGTCCACATGACGAGTTACGGCACCACCCATGAAGGTCGCATGATGCCGCTGGCCGTCGTGGGCACCGGCTTGAAGGATGCGTCGCCGGCCTCCGTGCTGGCGTCGGGCAAGACACGCATCCACATCCAGGGCAACATCCACGCGGGCGAAGTCGAAGGCAAGGAAGCGACACTCGTCCTGCTGCGTGAGCTGGCGCAGGGCAAACATGCGGAGTGGCTCGATTCGATGGTGCTGCTCATCACCCCGATCTTCAACGCCGACGGCAACGAACGCTTCGGTCTGCGCAATCGCGGCCGTCAGAACGGCCCGATCAACGGCATGGGCACCCGCGCCAACGCGCAGAACATCAACATCAACCGCGACTTCATGAAACTCGAGTCGCCGGAAGGCCGGGCGTTCGTGAAGTTGTGGAACGACTACAACCCGCACGTGGGCATGGACCTGCACACGTCAGACGGCTCCACACACGCGTATCACCTGACATACTCGCCGCCGCTCAACCCGAACACCAACGCCGGCATCATGGCGATGATGAAGGACGAGTGGTTCCCCTTCATCACCGAGCAGGTGCGGGCAAAGCACAAGTGGGAAACGTTCTACTACGGCAACGTGAGCGATCCCTCGCGTGGCGGCGGCCGCGGCGCTCGTGGCGGCGGCGCTCCGGGAGCTCCCGGGCGCGCAGGTGGCGCCGGTGCAGCGACCGCGCAGACGGCCCCGCCGCCGCAGCCAACGTCGCCGCTTGCAGCCCCGCAAGGCGCTCCGGCCGGCCAGCGCGCATGGGCAACGTTTGAGCACGTGCCCCGCTTCCACAACAACTACGTCGGCATGCGCAACCGCTTCGCCCTGCTGAGTGAAGCGTATGCGTACGCCACGTTCGAAGACCGCATCAAGGCCACCAACTACTTCATGGAAGAGGCGCTCAACTTCGCGCATCGCAACGCCACGCGCATTCGTCAGGCCGTTGAAACCGCCGATCGCGAAGCGCTCATCGGCAAGACGATGGCGACGCGCGCGCGTCTGGCGACCGGAGGCATGGTCGAAATCCTGATGGGTGAAGTCGAGGAAGAAAAGAACCCCATCGACGGCAACATCATGAACCGCCGCAAGGACGTCATCACGCGCGAGCAGATGGTGGACCGCATGTGGTTCGAGCCGAGCGCGACCGAGACGGCGCCAACCGAGTACTACATCCCGGCGTCCGCCAAGACGGTGCTCGATCTGCTTCGCCTGCACGGCGTGCAGATGACGGCGGTCAACGCGCCGGTCACGGGCCTGGAGCAGTTCACGATCGCCACCAATACCGCGGCGCCGATCCGCGCCAACTCCATCGACTTCGGCGGTCACGCGCTGCGGACGCTCACAGGCACGTGGGGCACGGGCGGCACGGCGCCGGCCGGCTCCTTCCGCGTGTCGCTCGCCCAGCCGCTGGGCCGGCTCGCGTTTTATCTGCTCGAGCCGACGAGTGATGACGGCGTGACGAACTGGAACTTCCTTGACGACGTGCTGGGCAAGGAAGGCGTCACGACGTATCCCATTCTTCGCAAGCGGTGATTCGCCGCCTCGCCATCGTCAGCGCCACGTTCGTGGCGTTGACGATGGCCATGACCTGGCCGGTCTGGGCAGACCCGTCCGGGCTGCGCATGGGCGGTGGCGCCGACCCCAGCCTCTACGTCTGGACCATCGGCTGGGACACCTGGGCGCTCACGCATCGCCCATGGGCGATCTTTGACGCGAACATCTTCTTTCCCCATCCTCTGACGCTGGCGTACTCCGAGCACCTGATCGGCAGCGCGTTGCTCGCGCTGCCGATCAGCTGGTTGGGCGCCGACGCGCAGGCGGCGACCAACCTGGTGTCGCTGCTGACGGTGGTGTTGTGCGGCGTCGGCGGGTGGTGGCTCGGCCGCGCCGTGGGACTCTCCCACGGCGCGGCCCTGGTCTGCGGCGTGGTGTTCGCATTTGCGCCGCCGCGCTTCGCGCGGCTGGCGCAACTGCACCTGACGGCGGTTCAGTGGGTGCCCTTCACGTTCGCGTTCGTGCTCCGGTACCAGGAGCACGGACGCGCGCGCGACCTGCGCTGGGCGCTGGTGTGTTTTTCGCTCCAGGCGCTGTCGAGTGGCCACGGCGCCGCGCTCCTCCTGCTTGGCCTGGCCATCCTCACGGCGTTCCGACTCGCACAAGGCTGGCCGTTTGCGCCGATGACCTGGCTGCGTGACGGGGGCATCCGCGGCGCGCTCGCGCTGCTGCCGGCAGTCCTGAGTTTCATCCCGTACTGGCTTGCGCGACGCGACGTCGCTCTGGAACGGATACACGATGATGTGGGTGTCACGGCCATCTCGTACCTGAGCTCGCCGAGCTGGGTGCATCAGGCGCTTCGCCGCCTGCTGCCCGAGTGGGACTGGACACGTCTCGAGCCGGACGCCTTCCTCTTCCCGGGAGTCCTCACACTCGTGTTCGCGGCGCTCGCAATCGAGCGACGCAGCCGGCAGTGGTGGCCGTGGCTGACGATGGTGGTTGTGACGTGGTGGATGACGATTGGCCCACCGTGGTCGCTCTGGGGCCTCGTCTATTGGATGCCGGGGCTCAACTTCATCCGCGTCCCGTCGCGGTTCACGATTCTCGGAGTGCTGGCGCTGGCGGTATTGGCAGGCTGGGGATTTGATCGGCTGACGCGCAACTGGCCGACTCGGCGTCGTCAGCTCGCGGCTGTTGCCGGTGGATTGTTGCTTCTGGCCGAATTTGCCATGCCCATCGACGCGCGGCCATTCACCGATGATGTGACCGCCGTGGACCGCTGGCTGGATACGCAGCCGAAGCCCTTTGCGGTGGCGGAAGTCCCCGTGTCCGGGTCACGGGACGCGTCGCGCCGGGCGGACGTGGCCGTCATGTACATGCGGCATTCGCTCGCGCACCACCAGCCAACGGTGTTCGGGTACAGCGGTGCCGAGCCGGACGACTACCCGGGCGTGTATGACGACCTGAACATGTTCCCTTCTGTCGAGAGCATCAACCACCTGAAGGCGAGAGGCGTAACCTACGTCGTCGCCCACCTCGAGTTCTTCACCGACGAGGCTCGCCCGGCGTACGTCGCGCGGCTGGCGGAGTTCGCCGATCGCCTTCAGCTCGTCCACGAGGACGGACACGGGCGCGTCTATCGCCTCAAGTGAGGCCGGCGGCGGTCCTACTCGAGCCGGATTGGTGACGCCGGATCGACGCGGGATGCGCGTCGGGCGGGCCCGAGGCTGGCCAACACCGAGACCGCCATCAGTACCACCGCAATTGCCACGAACGTGCGAACGTCGGTCGCGGTGACGTCAAACAACATCGACGACAGGAGATGGCTCGAAAACGCCGCGACGAGAAGCCCTGCCACCAGACCCACGGCAGCCAGTCGCACCCCTTCCCCAAGCGCAAGCCGGGACAGGTCTGCCGGCTTCGCGCCCAGGGCCAGCCGGATGCCGAATTCCCGCATCCGGGACTGCGTTGTGAAGGACACCAGGCCGTACAGCCCCATGGCCGCCAGCACAAGCGCCAGCGCGGCAGTCGTCGACAACAGCGCGGCCACCATGCGCTCCTGCCCGACGGCCAATTCGACCTGCTCACTCAGTGTGCGGACACGAAACACCGGTACGGATCGATCCAGGCCCACCACCGCGCTTCGCAGCAGCGGAATCAACGCCGAAGGATTCGATGACGCCCGAATCACGACGTTTGTCGCTGAACGTGAGCGTGGGTCCGACAGAACATAGACGACCGGCGTGTCGGCATCGCGTACGCTCACCGTCTTCGCCGTGCGTACGACGCCAATGATGGAGGCGCCGCCCTCACCGAAGTTCAGGATGCGCTCGTCCATCGCGTTTCGGCCCGGCC